>NZ_VFSV01000007.1 GCF_007004065.1 Palleronia caenipelagi
TTCTTCTGGCGCAAGCGTTCCAGCTCAGCGGCATCGGCTTTCAGCCGGCGTTTCGCTTCCGACCAGCCGAACACCTCGATCTCTGGCCGCCAGGTGTTCAGCTGAGTGCTGATGACCCCCAGCTCTTTCGCAACGCTGCCCTGCGTCGCCCCCGGTTCGTAAAGCCGCGTGGATCCCGTTCGATGCGGTGCCTCAACCAATGGCGCACCTTGCATCTCACCCTTGAATTCGTCCGCATATTCCCGTCGATGCCGTCCCATCTCTTGCTCCCATCTCTGGGCAGGGATGAAGTACACCGCAGCCCGGAGACAGAGACGAAGATCGCCTTCTTCCAACCCAACTTAAGAATCGCACCTTCAAACCGTGGGACCGAACACCTTATGTGTCTCGTTCCTGACATAGTTGCCCCGTCGCCGCTCCCGGCCAGGACCGGCGACGGGGTTGATACAGCGCTAAGCACCTTGTGGCATGACCACGTCATCCAGCAGGCTGATCCTGCCTCTCTTCACCGCCTCGAACAGTTGACGGCTGCCCGTTTTGCGGGACCGCGAAGCATAAGGAAGAGAGAGTGACATGATATCTGAGATCACCATCTCTGGGATAGATGTATCGCGCGACTGGCTGGACGGGTTCTGTCTTCCCGGCTGAAAAAGGCGGTTCCGGCACCTTAACACGGCGGACGCCCACAATGCGCTGGTCGCGATGATCCGGCAGCTACCTGGCCCCGTGAAAGTGGGATTTGAGGCTACGGGTGGCCATGAATGGCTGCTCTGGACGGAACTTACCGATGGAGGGATTAACGCGGTCCAGCTGCCTCCCGCACACATCAAGGCGTTCGCGCTTTCCCGGGGCACGCTGGCAAAGACTGACCGGATCGATGCCGAACTCATCGCGCGGTTCATGGCATTCAGACCGGAGGCCGGGCGAGAATTACCAGATGAGAATCTACGCATTCTCCGAACTTTGACAACGCGCAGAGGGCAGCTTGTCGATATGCGCAAGCGGCTCAAAGCTCAGATCAGCGTGCGCAGCAAGCAGGGTGTTTCTGCCGACTTTGAGATCCTGAACAATGAACTCCAAGCGGTCCTCGATGCTCAGATCGATGACATCGAACGGCGCATTGAAGACGTCATCGCACAAGTAGAAACTCTTGCCGACAAGGCGGAGCTACTGCGATCAATCCCAGGCATTGGCCCGATCTCGGCCGCGATGCTGATTGCCGAATTGCCCGAATTGGGCCGGATGACGTCAGGCGAGGCCGCCGCTATGACCAGCCTCGCAACGGTCCCCCATGACATTGGAGCGATGCGAGGCAGGAGATCGATTGCGGGTGGGCGACGGTCTCTTCGGCATGTTCTGTTCCAGGCATCACCCGTTGCCACCTGCCACAACCCAGTTCTCAAACCACTCGCCAGGCGTCTCAAGAAGCGCGGCAAGCCACACAAACTCGTCATTATCGCTACCGCACGAAGGCTGGTCAAAATCGCAAACACGATCATCAAAACCAGATCAGATTGGCAGCTTCAGCCAGGCGAATGAACACAGTTGCTAGTTTGACAGAAAAGAGATTAAAAAAAGCCGCTCCCTTTTCAGGGGGCGGCCAGTCCATCAGGGAGAAAACGGACACTTCACATCGAATGTGACCGTTAACTCAACTCTAGGGGGAAGCGCGTCTTTTGTCATCTTAATTACAGGGAGGACCTTCCGGGAAATTGGGGTTTGGTCTGACAATGTTGCTATTCGGCACCAGTGAACGCCGGGCAAGACCGGCAAACTCAGGCCGAAGCAGTGCATAGAGGCGGGCTGTGCGCGGAGCGTCGGGGGCGAGTGCCCGACAGCAAACAAATTCTTCGACCAGCGCAGCCTGCTGTTCGTAACCGAAATCGGAAAAACGTGCTGATGAGTGCAGAGCGAAGAGATATGGGTCGTCCGTCTGCGCATGTTCGCCGGACGCCTTCCAAGGTGCATATCCCGTCCGCGCCCGGTTCTGCCATTGCCAGACATGGGTCAGTTCATGGGCCAGTAACATAGCGTCGGCCAACGGCAGAACTTTCGGATACTGCCCGAGAAATTCGTCGAGATAGAAGCGGCGTGCGAAGAATATTCTGTTACCGATCGTCGTCGCGGCGACGCGGGTTTCCACTGCTGCGGTCTCGGGCGGATGGATCCGTTCACGGCAGGTTTTGGCGGGGCGGGGATCGCGGGTGCTCCTGAAGGCATAGAGCGGATTGCGGCTGTGTATCGTAATCCGGTCGACGTCCATCTGTGAGGCGTAGAGGGTATTTGCGTACTGAATTTCTGCCGTCGTCAGAGTGCGCCCGCAGCTGCTTGTTGCAAACATCAGCAGGAGGACGACAACGCTTCGAAAGCTGCCGATAGCGCGGATGGAAAAGAGGCGGGGATGCGAATCTGAAAAGCGGGTCGTCATAAAGCGATGTCCAGCGAATGTTTCTCACAACCGATATCCCGCCACAGTTACGATATCCAAGAAACAATTCGGCCCGCACCATTGATGCGGGCCGAAAGAACGCTTTGCGTTGGAGCGGGATCAGTAAGCAGCGAGCCGCCGTTGACCTTCTTGCACGCAGACTTGGTTGGCCTCGTCATCAGTCATGCTGTCGGGGCGCAGGATCGCTTCGTCCCAGACGACCTGATTGTGGCCATAGAGCTGGCATGTCACAGGACCCTTGGCGGTCTGAACCGCGACCGGCTCCGACTCGTACTGAGCCTGAGTACAACCCGCAGCCGCTACAGCAAGAACAAGAACAGCGAACACTTTCATTTCGAACACTCCAAAATTTGTAAACAGCTTACGCTGGATGCCTGTATAACAACGTTCAATCTTGTGAAATGCAATAGTTCAAACGGATGGTCGGGCTTTCGCATTTTAGATCGCGGTAAAGTGTTGTTTGAAGGCAATGTCGGCAAAATTTTGCCAGCGATGCGCCGTCTCAAACGGGCTTTACATTACCGTGATGGGCCTCGAATCTTGTCAGATGTCCAGCTCTTCGACAAACTTGGCGTTGGTTGAGATAAATTCGAACCGCATTTCGGGCTTTTTCCCCATCAGCCGCTCCACGAGATCCGCTGTCTCTCCACCGACTTCGTCATCAATTCTGACCCGGATCAGTTTGCGCGTGGCGGGGTCCATGGTGGTTTCTTTTAGATCCTTGGCGTCCATCTCGCCGAGACCCTTGAACCGGCTGACGTCGATTTTTCCCTTTCCGCCTAGTCCTTTGGCCATGAGGGCGTTCTTCTCCTCCTCATCCAGCGCATAGACCCGACGCGGGCCCTGAGACAAACGGAACAGGGGCGGACAAGCGAGATAGAGGTGGCCTGCGTCGATCATCGGCCGCATCTGAGTAAAGAAGAATGTCATCAGCAAAGAGGCGATGTGGGCGCCGTCCACATCAGCGTCAGTCATGATGATGACCTTGTCATAGCGGAGATCATCCAGGTTGAATTTTGTCCCCATACCGACGCCGAGCGCCTGACACAGATCGTTGATTTCCTGATTCTGACCGAGCTTCGACGAGGCCGCGCCAAGCACGTTCAGGATTTTCCCGCGCAGGGGCAGGAGGGCTTGGGTCTCGCGTTTCCGGGCCATTTTTGCCGATCCACCCGCCGAATCACCCTCGACGATGAAGAGTTCAGTGCCGTCGCGCTGCTTTTTCGAGCAATCGACCAGCTTTCCGGGCAAACGCAGCTTCTTCGTTGCGGATTTCCGCGCGGTTTCCTTTTCCTGACGGCGGCGCAGGCGCTCTTCCGAGCGCAGAACGAGGAAATCAAGGATCGCCCCGGCAGCTTTGGTGTCCGCGGCCAGCCACGAGTCGAATCGGTCGCGGATCGCGGTTTCAACCAGCTTTTGAGCCGCATTGGTCGCGAGGCGGTCCTTGGTCTGGCCGACGAATTCGGGGTCGGCGATAAAGCACGAGACCAGCGCGCAGCCGCCGGTGATCAGGTCGTCGCGAGTGATGTTACCAGCTTTGCGGTTGCCAATCCGGTCGCCGTAGTCGCGGATACCCTTGAGGATGGCGGTCCAGAACCCGGCTTCGTGGGTGCCGCCCTCGGGCGTGGGCACGGTGTTACAGTAGGACTGGATGAAGCCGTCGCGAGAGGGCGTCCAGTTGATCGCCCATTCGACCTTGCCCGGCGCATCGCGGAAATCGACTGTCCCGGCAAAGGGGGTCTCGGAATAGGTGGAGGCGCCGTTCAGCGTTTCCTTGAGGTAGTCGGACAGCCCGCCGGGGAAGTGGAACGTGGCTTCCTGCGGGGTTTCACCGTCATCAATGGCCGACTTCCAGCGGATCTCGACGCCGGAGAACAGATAGGCCTTCGATCGCACCATCTTGAGCAGGCGGGCGGGTTTGAGCTGGAGTTTGCCAAAGATCTCGGCGTCAGGATGAAAGGTTACGGCGGTGCCGCGCCGGTTCGGCGCTGCGCCCACGTCGATCAGGCCACCTTGCGGCACGCCGCGGGAGAATTCCTGCGCTACGAGTTTGCGGTCCCGGGCGACCTCGACCCGGACATGATCGGAAAGCGCATTGACCACCGAAATGCCAACCCCGTGCAGACCGCCCGACGTCTGGTAGGCCTTCCCCGAGAACTTTCCGCCCGCGTGGAGGGTGCAAAGAATCACCTCCAGCGCGCTTTTGTCGGGGAATTTCGGGTGTGGATCGGTGGGGATGCCGCGCCCGTTGTCGCGGACCGTGACCGAACGGTCCTCGTGCATCTCGACTTCGATCCGATTGGCGTGACCGGCCACGGCCTCGTCCATGGAATTGTCAAGTACCTCGGCGACCAGATGATGCAGTGCGCGCTCATCTGTTCCGCCGATATACATGCCGGGGCGTTTGCGAACGGGCTCCAGCCCTTCGAGAACCTCGATGGAGGATGCGTCGTAGGTTTGCGCTTCAGTACCGCGCATCAGGTCGTCTGCCATGGAGTTCTGCCCTGCCCTTGTTGCCGCGCATTATGACGACGTGCCGGGTCCGGGGCAAGCGACAGCTCAGGGGCGCGCGAGGCTGGGGGCGAGGAGGACAATCAGAAGCGACAGCACCGCGACGTAGATCATCGCCGTGGCAAGGGAAGTGGCGGCGGCGATCCAGCCAATCACCGGTGGTCCGAGCAGGATCGCGCCGTATCCGAGTGTCGCGACACTGGCGATGCCGGTTCCGGGGGGAATGTGAGGATCGGCAGCGGCGCGGGAAAAGGCCAGCGGGAACAGTGCCGCGCAACCGATCCCCATCAGCGCCATGGCGATGAGAGCGACTGCGAATCCCGGCGAGAGCGCCAGCAGGCCCGCGCCTGCGACAGCGATGATCCCGCTGATCCGCGCCGCCTGAATCGGGCCGATACGGGCGACGATCCGGTCCGCGGTCAGTCGGGTGCCGACCATGAAGGCCGAAAACACGGCGAGCCCGATGCCGGACCGGGCTTCTGTCGTGCCTGTCTCCTCGATCAGATAGAGCGCGCTCCAGTCGATCATCGAGCCTTCGCCCACCGCCGACGCCATGGCGATGAGACCGGCGGCGATCAGCGGCCCGCGCGGCAGGGCAAAAGCCGGGCCATCCTCGACAATTTGCGACTGCCACGGGACGCGTTCCAGCCAGAGGGTCAGGGCGGTGGCTGGCAGCGCTACGGCGGCGAAATGCGCCCAGACCGGTAGTTCCAGTGCGATCGCGACAGGTGCTGTCGCCGCACTGATCGCCGTGCCCAGAGAAAAGGCTGCGTGGAAGGACGACATGATGGGCCTGTCCATGGCGCGCTCGACTTCGGTGCCCCAGCCGTTCATCGCCACATCCATGCCTCCGAAACAGGCGCCGAAGAGCGCCAGCACAATTCCCAGCACCAAAACGGACGGCGCAAGTGCCAGCGCGATGGCGCAGAGGGGCAGGGCAATGCTCAGAATGCGCGTCACCGTGGCCGCGCCGCGCTGGTCTGTCATCCGTCCTGCCACCGGGAAGGCCAGAAACGCCCCGGCGGCCACGCACAGCAGCAAGAGGCCAAGCGTATCAGCCCCGAGCGAGAACCGCTCGACAAAGGCCGGAATGCGCGAAGCCCAAAGACCCAGCATCCCCCCGTTCAGGGCAAAGGCCGCGACAATTGCGATGCGGGCGTCGCGTGTTTGGCTCATAGGGATCTCGCTGAAAACATGCCGAATCGCAGCGAACTTGCACCGTCCCCCAGACAAAGAAAAGGCCCGCGCTCGGACGAGCGACGGGCCTTCGAGTTCAGGGAGGGAAACTGGTTACAGGAAAGTCTGTCAGTCGATTTTCGCGTCGATGTTGACGCCGTTGCCGTCGATGCTGACATCCACATCGCCACCGTCAACGTCCAGGTCGACGTCATCGCGGTCGCAATCGGCGCCATTGCCAATGCCACGGCATTTGTCCTGCCCGTGATCGCGAGCTTCGGCGGCAACATCGTTACCGTGATTGTTACCATTCCCGTGGCCTTTGCCGTTCCCATTGCCGGCGACAGCGGCGGTGGACAGGAGGGCGGTGGCGGCTGCGACGATGGCGGCTTTGAAGAAGGTGGTCATATCTTGTGTTCCGTCGATCTGCTGTGTGTCTGTGTTGTGGCGAGAACCCACAGGGGGTGAAAAGGTTCCTGAGCGTTTGGAGTTTTGCGAAGTTCCGCCACGTCATCTGTTGCTGGACCGCTTTGTTGGGCCACGCTATCCCGGAGAGATCAGAGGGAGGGCGACATGCGGATTTTCTTTACGGGTGGCAGTGGCAAGGCCGGGCGGCACGTGGTGCCGTGGCTGATTGAACAAGGCCACCGGGTGACGAATTTCGACCTTGTGCCCCTCGACGCGCCCGATGTGCACAATCTTACTGGCGATCTGACCGATGCGGGGCAGGTCTGGGGTGCCATGAGCCAGCACGCGGATTTCGATGAGCTGGAGGATGGCAAGGGCGTAAAACCCTATGACGCGGTCGTGCATTTCGCCGCCGTACCCCGGGTGATGATCCGCACCGATGCCGAGACCTACAGGGTGAACGTGCTGAGTACCTATAATGTGCTGGAGGCGGCGCTGCGGCTGGGCATCCGCAAGGTGATCTTTGCCTCCTCCGAGACGACCTATGGCATCTGTTTCGCCGATGGCGAGGTGAAGCCGCTTTATGTTCCGGTGGACGAAGACCACCCGACCGTCCCCCATGACAGCTACGCAATGTCCAAGGTGGTGAACGAGGCAACGGCAAAGAGCTTTCAGGCACGAACCGGGGCGGATGTCTACGGGCTCCGGATCAACAACGTGATCGAGCCGCACGAATACGCGGAGCTGTTTCGCGCCTTTGCCGAGGATCCGGCGCTGCGGCGGCGCAATATCTTTGGCTATATCGATGCGCGCGATCTGGGACACATGGTGGAGTGCTGCCTGCAGACCGACGGGCTCGGCTACGAAGTATTCAACGTGGCTAACCGCGATACCTCTGTTGCCCCGCCCAGCACCGAGATTGCCGACCGTTTTTACGATGGCGTGGAGCGGCGCAGCGGGCTGGACGGTCGCGAGACGTTTTACTCGATTGCGAAGGCACAGAAGATGATCGGGTTCTCTCCCAAATATGCGTGGCGCGATGAGCTGGGGCTCACCTGACGGGACTCTTGCCGGGTGGCGGGTCTCCGCGTAGAGCGAGCTGATGTCCTGGCTGCAACATTATCAACGGATCCTCGCGTTGGGGGTGCCCCTGATCGGCTCGCTGATGGCTCAGATCGCGATCCAGTTCACGGATAGTATCATGCTCGGGCGCTACGATCTCGAAGCGCTTGCCGGGCAGGTGCTCGGCGGCGCTTTGTTCACTGTGCTTTTGCTCTTTGGTGCCGGGTTCGGCTTCGCCGTCACGCCCATTGTTGCCGAAGCAGAAGCGCGGGGACAATTCGCCGAGATCCGCCGGTCGATCCGTATGTCGCTCTGGCTCTCCACGGGCTTTGGAGCGCTGGCATTGCCGGTGTTTCTGGGTTCCGAGACCCTGTTCCTCGTTGCCGGGCAAGCCCCGGAAATCGCGGCGCTCGCCGGGCAGTATCTGCGGATCGCGGGGTTGGCGATTTTTCCGGCGCTGGGGTTGATGGCGCTGAGGTCCTATCTTTCGGGTCTCGGGCATACGCGCATCCAGTTCTGGGCCATGGTCGGTGCAGTGGTGGTGAATGCGCTGACCAATTACGCACTGATATTTGGCAACTGGGGCGCGCCGGAGATGGGGATTCGCGGGGCGGCGATCGCGTCAGTGATCTCGACGTTGGTTGCCTGCGCAGCGGTGGCGCTTTACGCCGCGCTGGCCACCCGCGATCACCGGATCTTTCAGCACCTCTGGCGCGCCGATCCCGAAGCGCTGGCCCATGTCTTCCGTCTGGGCCTGCCCATTGGCCTCGCCATGCTGGCCGAGGCAGGCCTGTTCTCCATCGCCTCCGTTTTTATGGGATGGCTCGGGACCAATGCGCTTGCCGCCCATGGCATCGCCATGCAGATCATCACGTTGATTTTCATGGGCCATCTTGGTCTCAGCCAGGCCGCCACCATCCGCGCGGGTAATGCCAAGGGTCGCGATGATGCGCCTGGCCTGATCCGCGGCGGCCTTGCGGTCATGAGCCTGTCAGGCGCCCTGTCCCTCATCGCGGCGGCGGCCTTCCTGCTGATCCCGGTTCCGCTGATCGATCTGTTCCTACGGGACGGCGATCCGGCGCGGGGCGAGGTGGTGGCCATTGGCGTCTCACTGCTCGCAGCGGCGGCTCTGTTCCAGACTGTGGACGCAGCGCAGGTCATGGCCATGGGGCTCTTGCGGGGGTTGCAGGACACCCGCGTCCCGATGATCTACGCGGCGATCAGCTACTGGGTTGTGGGCGCGCCGATGGCGCTGGTCCTTGGCTTCGGCCTCGGCATGGAGGGCGTCGGGATCTGGCTCGGTATGGCCTTGGGGTTGGCGTTGGCGGCGGTGCTTCTACAAACGCGGTTCTGGCGTCACGGTCCCGGCTGGGTCGCAAACGGATCCTCGGGGTAAGTGACCCTCGTCAGGTAGAGCCCTTCCGGCGGCGCAACCGGGCCACAGGCCGCCCGGTCCCGCGCCGCTAACGCCTCGGCCACGCGCTCCGGCTGCCATGCGCCCGCACCCACCCGCTCGAGCGTGCCCGCAAAGCTGCGCACCTGATTGTGCAGGAATGACCGTGCGGCCACGTGCAGCCGGATCTCCTGTCCGCCATCCTCGCGGGGCAGGGCTTCGACATCGAGCCGGTCCAGCGTCTTCACCGGCGACGCCGCCTGACATTGGGTCGCGCGAAAGGAGGTGAAGTCATGCCGCCCAATCAGGTGCCGCGCGGCCTCCTGCATCGCCGCAGCGTCGAGGGGTTGCTTCACCTGCCAGACCTTGCCTGCCTCATGGACCAGCGGCGCGCGGCGGGTGATGATACGGAACAGGTACTGCCGCCCCGTAGCCGAAAACCGGGCGTGCCAGTCTTCGGGGACGGGGGCACAGGCGGTTATGGCGACGGGCGCGGGCTTCAGATGGTAGTTCAGAGCCTCCGACAGACGGAACGGATCCCAGTCCCGCGCCATGTCGCACTGTGCCACCTGACCCGTCGCATGGACGCCCGCATCCGTCCGACCGGCGGCTGCAATGGACGGCACATCGGGTTCCAGCCGCGCCAAAGCCGCCTCAATCGCGCCCTGCACCGACGGGTGATCGGCCTGCCTCTGCCAGCCGGAAAAAGGCTGGCCGTCATATTCCACTCTGAGCGCGTATCTGGGCATGGCGCGGGCCTAGCCCGTGTCGTCCGACCCTTCAAGAGCCACTGCCTTCTGCCGCGCCCGCAGGAAGGTGAACAGCCCCGCTGAGACGACTATTGCCGTGCCCAGCGCTGTCAGCGGGTGCAACGGCTCGCCCAGCAAGAGCACCCCGATGGCCACGCTGAACACGAGCTGGAAATAGGCGAATGGTTGGATCGCGCTGGCCTCGGCCACGTCATAGGCGCGTATCAGCAGGTAATGGGACAGGCTTGAGGCGACGCAGAGGCCGAGCATCCAGCCCCAATCCTCGCGCGCCATCGGTTGCCACAAGAAGAGACCCGCCGGGGTCAGCAGCACCGCGCCCACGACCCCGGTCCAGAAGAACGACGTCTCTGGCGGGTCGTATCGTGCCGCGTATCGGGTCAGCAGCGAGTACAGCGCAAAGAGCGTTGCCGACAGGAGTGGGATCAGCGCGGCGGGGGTGAATACCCCGGTTCCCGGACGCAGGATCACGAGAATGCCTGCGAATCCGACCATGACAGCCGCCCAGCGCCGCCAGCCCGCTTTCTCGCCGAGGATCGGACCAGACAGCACCGTGACGATCAGGGGAAACGCAGCAAAGACCGCGTGCGCCTGAACCAGCCCCAGCAGAACGAAGGCCAGCACCATGACGCAGACTTCGGAGACCAGCAAAACGGCCCGGAGGATCTGCAATCCGGGCCGGGCCGTCCGGACGACGCTGCGAAGCCCGCCCCCGGCCCGCGCGGCAATCGCTGTGACGAAGGCGGCGAAGAACCAGTAGCGGATCATCACGACCATGATCGTGTTGTATTCGCTGGCCAAATGCCGCGAAAGTGCGTCCTGCACCGCAAAGATAAAGCTCACCGCGATCATTAACAGGATGCCCGCGCGGAGGTTTTGCTCTCTCATGAAAGGACGCCACAGCTCATGTGACGTTTTCGCCCGTATCCCGGGCTGCGTGTCACGGTGAACCCCGCATCAGCCAGCGCCCGCCGCACGGCGCCCGCCGCGGTATAGGTCGCAAAGCTCCCGCCCGGGACCGTATGTCGCGCGACCTCGGCCATCAGGTCCGGCGCCCAGAGTTCCGGATTCTTTGCAGGTGCGAAGCCGTCGAGGAACCAGGCATCGGCGTGCCCGTCCCAGCGTGGCAGGGTCTCACGCGCGTCGCCATGGATCACCCGCAGCTTCAAGCTGGGCAGATCGGCGTTTACCCCGTCGAAGGCGGCGAGGAACGGTTCCGCGAGCTCTGCGAGCGCAGGAAAGGCGTCGAGCGCGCTGGCGCGTTCGTCCTTTGACATCGGATAGGCCTCAAAAGTGGTGAACCGCAGGGTGCCTGTCGCATGTGTCCGAAAGCTTGCCCACGCGCAGAGCGCATTCAGCCCCGTGCCAAAGCCAAGCTCCGCGATGTGAAACCCGTCCCGGAAACGGGCGGGCAGGTCGTTTCCCGCGAGAAAGGTGTGCTCCGTCTCAGCGGGACCGTCTTCGAGCGAGAAATACGGGTCGTCGAACCTGCGCGATACCGGGACGTTTCCGCGCCAATCCAGATCTGCCCTATGGTCGTCGTTCTGCATCGCGCCTATCCCTGTCGTGGAGTCCGGTAAGCACGGGGGCCTGACCTTGGCAAGTGATGTTACGATTCGCGGGGCGGGGATTTTTGGCCTGTCGGTGGCTTGGGAAATACTGCGCCGGGGCGCGCGGGTGACAATAGTCGATCCGAACGGTCCCGGCGCGGGGGCCTCGGGCGGTGTTGTGGGGGCTTTGGCGCCCCATGTGCCGGGGGCGTGGACTGACGTGAAGCAGGTGCAACTCGACACCCTCCTTGCGGCGTCGGACTATTGGGCCGAGGTCGCCTCGGTCGGCGGGGGCGATCCCGGCTATGGGCGCACCGGGCGCTTGCAGCCGCTGGCCGTTGATGCCGCAGTTGAGCGCGCCCGCACGCGGGAGGCTGAGGCGGTGCGGTTCTGGGGCGACAGCGTGTTCTGGCAGGTCGTCCCGGCGCCCGAGGATTGGTCTCCCGCCAGCCCAACGGGACTCGTGGTCCACGACACTCTGACCGCGCGGCTCTCCCCGGCCGGAGCGATCGATGCGCTGGCTCGCGCCGTCACGGCGCGGGGCGGGCGGATCGTGACCGATGGGCCGGAGGAGGGGCCGCAGGTCTGGTGCAACGGCGCGGCGGGGCTGGAGGCCTTGTCCGGCTGGGTCGGGCGCGAGGTCGGGCGCGGGATCAAGGGGCAGGCCGCGGTGCTCGATTGCGATGCTCGCAATCGGCCCCAGATCTACGGGGAGAGCCTCCATATCGTGCCGCACGCGAATGGCACCGTTGCCGTGGGATCGACCACCGAGCGCGATTTCGACAGCCCGACGGAGACGGATGCCCAGCTTGACGATGTGATCGAACGGGCGCGGGCGATGATGCCGCAGCTCCAGGAGGCGCGGGTGCTGTGCCGTTGGGCGGGTCTGCGCCCGCGTACCCGCAGCCGCGCGCCGATCATCGGCCCGTGGCCCGACCGTCCGGGGCATTGGGTCGCCAATGGCGGGTTCAAGATCGGCTTTGGCGTCCACATCACGGTTGCTGAGCTGACCGCCGATCTGGTGCTGGAGGGGCGGGACCGGGTGCCGGACCCGCTGCGTCTGGGGCTTTAGCGCAGCGACCGGCCCTTGATGATCGCATCCTTGCCCCAGCGGTCGCGGATCGCATCCGCAGCCCGCTCAGCCTCAGCCCGGCGGGGGGCGTCAGGGTCGAGCAAATCGCCGTCTTCGCGGGCCTCGGTTGCCGGGCACAGTTCGCTCACACCGACGCCCAGCAGCCGGAACGGCCCCTGATCCAGCGCCCCGTCCAGCAACCCCCGTGCCGTACGGTAGATGCGGTCCGCCATCTGCGTCGGCGCGTCGAGGGTCATGCGGCGTGTAAGGCCGGAATGGTTGGCGCGCTTCAGCTTCAGGGTGACGATACGCCCGGCGATTTCCTTGGCCTTCAGCCGCGCCGAGACCTTCTCCGACATGCGCCAGAGATAACCGTCGAGCACCTCCGCCGCTCCGGTATCCTCGCGAAAAGTCGTTTCGTTCGAGACTCCTTTAACCGGGGCGTGGGCGGTGACGCGGCGGTGATCCTCGCCGCGCGCCAGATGCCAGAGCCGCAGGCCCATGCCGCCGAAGCGCTCGACCAGATCCTTTTGTTCCCAACGTCGCAGGTCGTTGAAGGTGCGGATCCCCGCGCGCTCCAGCGCCGCGCCGGAGACCGAGCCGATGCCCCAGATGAGTTTCACCGGGCGAGGGCCGAGGAAGTCCAGTGTCTCGGCCTTGCCGATCACCGAAAACCCGTGTGGCTTCTCCAGATCCGAGGCGATCTTTGCCAGAAACTTGTTGTGGCTCAGCCCGATGGAGCCGGTGATCCCCAGCTCGTCCCGCATCCGGGCCACCAGTCGGGCGAGCATTACCGCAGGGCGCGCGCCGTGGAGCCGGGCGGTGCCCGTGAGGTCGAGAAAGGCTTCGTCCAGTGACAAAGGCTCGATGGCGGGGGTCAGGTCGCGCATCATCTCGCGGATCTGGCGCGAGACCTCCGTATAGACCTCAAACCGGGGAGGCACCACGACGGCTTCGGGGCAGAGGCGGCGCGCCTCGAACATGGGCATCGCCGAGCGGACGCCCTTGATTCGCGCGAGATAACAGGCTGTGGTCACCACGCCCCGCGTACCGCCACCCACGATCACTGGCTGGTCGCGCAATTCGGGCGCGTCACGCTTTTCTACGCTGGCGTAGAAGGCGTCGCAATCCATATGGGCAATGGAGAGTGTGTCGAGTTCTGGATGGGCGATGACACGAGGCGATCGGCAGGCCGGACAACGGCCGCCATGGTCGAATCGGGTTAGGCAATCTCGGCAGAGCGCGGGCATAGGGTAGATATAGGGAGCGCTGGGCGATGGGGACAGAGAGCTTTATCGGTGCGAAGGTCGCTCTGCTCTGGGCTGGGCAGATCGTGACGCTCCTGCGCGATGACCGTGCGGATATCCCGTTCCCGGGTCTTTGGGATCTGCCCGGCGGCGGGCGCGAAGGGAATGAGACCCCGCTGGAGACGGCACTGCGGGAAACGCGGGAGGAAACCGGTCTGCGCGTTTCGCCTAATCTCGTCCGCTATCGTCGGGAGTACCGGTCCGCCAGCGGCCCGGCGGTGTTTTTCGGCGCAGATCTGTACGCTCCGCCGATGTTACGCAAAGGCAGCGAGGGACAGGCGCTGCGACTGATGCCGCTGGGCGCCTTCGTCAGTCATCCTGACGGCATTCCCCATTTTCAGGCCCTTGTGCGCGACTGGCGCGGCTAGGCGCTACTCGGCGGCCAGCACGGCACCACGCTCGCTGTCGCAGATCTGCCCGATGATCCGGTCCAGGCGCTCTTTGACCTCATCAAACCCCCGATGAGGTTGCAAGGTTGCCTCGTCCATATAAAGTGACCGGTCGATCTCGACCTGCACCACATGGCGCCCCAAAGCGGGTTTCCCATATTGTTGCGCGATGTAGGCACCCGCAAAGGGCACGTTGCGCGACACAGTGAATCCCTGTTCTGTGAACAGCTGGTCCAGAAGGTCCATCAGGGGCAGGGAGGCCGACGCCCCGAACCGGTTGCCCAAAACCACGTCGGGACGCCGTCCCTTGCGGCGTACATGGTCGAGAGCTTCGTGCGGCATGGAATGGCAGTCAATGAGCGTGGCGCGGCCAAACCGGCTCTGTGTTTCGCGCAGCAGAGCGTCGAGTCGCGCGTGGTAGGGACGCCAACCCAGTTGCAGACGTCGCTCGGCCTCGTCCCGGGTGAGCTTGCCTGACCGGATTGGTTTGCCGCCCGCGACGACCCGGGGGATCACCCCAAGTCCCGACGCCACGCGCGGATTATGTGCCTGACGACGGACCCCCAAGACCATCGCGGGGTCAATTTCGTCTTCGGCGCGGTTGACATCCACCCAGGCGCGCGGCCAGTGCGCGGCAAGAAGCGGCGCCCCGCAAGATGGGGCCGCTTCGAAAAGCCGATCCACATGCGCATCCTCGGAAGACCGCAGCTCAGCAGGTGTCAGGATCGATTCGGCGATGAACTCGGCACAATACCCGCGACCGGAATGCGGCGAGGCGAAAACAACGGACGAGGTCTGCACCTCAGGCAGATGCAGATCATAGGCTTTCGTGGGCTCATTCTCGTTACGCAACATTTCTCTTATGTAGAGTGCGATTTTGCATGAGGAAAGCTCTTGAACAGGTTTTCTCATCCTTCTATAGACCGCCCACCGACGCCAAACGGGGTCGGGCAGTGGTGGACGGGCGATTAGCTCAGCGGTAGAGCACTTCGTTGACATCGAAGGGGTCACTGGTTCGATCCCAGTATCGCCCACCACCGCCACGGAATTCGCCGCCTCGCGTAATCGGGGCAAACAGCAACTGGCGCGGGCCCCGCGCCGCGACAGATGGGAGACATGCGATGAAGGTTCGTAATTCGCTTCGTTCGCTGAAGACCCGCCACCGGGACTGCCGCGTGGTGCGCCGCAAGGGCCGCGTCTACGTCATTAACAAGACGCAGCGCCGGTTCAAGGCTCGTCAGGGCTGATTTGCTTCAGACCTGCGAAAATGGCCGCCTTCGGGCGGCCTTTTCTTTTTTAAGCGTAGCCAATGTGAGTCGAGCGAGGTGGCCCGGCTGGCGGCAAAGTTCGGATGGGTACCGGTTCCACCGGTTTGGGGCCAAGAGATTTGGGTAATCAGAACCGGTCCAGCAATCTGCGCAGGTAATCGCGCTCGTCTTCGGGACGGTCCTGCTCTCCGGTCCGGCGGCGGATCTCATCAAGCAGCTCTTCGGCGCGACGGCGCACAGCCTCGTCGCCCATCATGTTCTGATCCGAGCCGAACTGACCGTTCTGCCCCGATTCCCGGCCCAGCGGATCGCGTCCTTCGCCAGCGTTCTCGCCCTGCGCCTGTGACTGGCCCTGACCGCCCTGCTGCTCCTGCGCAAGTGCTTCTCCGAGATTGCGCAGCCCGTCGCGCAGGGCCTCCATTGCGTCGGCTTGCCGGTCCAGCGCGCCCGATGTGTCGCCCTGTTCCAGAGCGCCCTCGGCGTCGCGCATGGCCTGTTCGGCCTCGTCCAGCGCGCGGCGCGCGGCCTCGCCCTCTTCGGTGCCCGCCCCGGGCAGATTGCCACGCTGGCGGTTCAGCTCATTGCGAAGGTCTCCCTGCCGGTCTGCGAGGCTCTGGTCGTCACCGTCCTGACCCTCTTGGCCTTCTTGGCCCTGTTGCCCGGGCTGCCGCTGGCCCTCCTCGAACGTCTCATCGGCCAGTCCCTGCTGATCTCGTAACGTGTCCTGCAGACCCTCCATGGCCTGATTCCCCTGACCTTCGCCCTGCTGGCCCTGGGTCACTTGCAGGTTCTCCAGCATCCGGTTCAGCTGTTCCATGAGGCGCTGGGCTTCGGCCATGCGACCTTCTTCCATCAAACGCTGGATCTCGTCCATCATCTCCTGAATCTGGTCGCCGCTGATCTCCTGCCGCTCGCCCTGCGCCTGCTGCTCGTCGTCCGGCTCCGCGTTCTCGGCAAGCTGGCGGATGTAGTCATTCGTCGCTTCGCGCAACTCCTGCATCAGCTCCGCGATCTCGGACGGATCCGCACCGTTCTCCATCGCCTCGGCCAGTCGTTCCTGCGCCCGGCGCAACCGGTCCAGCGCGTCGTCGAGATCGCCGAACTCGATCTCCGTGGCGATGTCCCAGAGAGCCGCCGCGATCTCGTCCTGCTGCTCGGTGCTCAGGCCGCCCGCTCGGGTAAAAGCTTCGAGCCGCCGGATCGCCATGCGCAGGCGCAGATAGACTGTCGCGCTGTCGAAGATACCGTCGGGCTGCCACGAAACCGCGCGCAGGATCTGCGCCACGCGCGGCGCGTTGGAGCGGGTCCAGAGCAGATCACGACGCTGCTCGATGATCGCCTGAGCCAGCGGGTCAAAGAACCGTTGCCCGGCGAGAACGGCCTCTTCGGGGGCAGAACTTGCCGTCTGACCCGCGCCGTCTGTCACCTGATAGCTGAGCCGGACGGGCAGGTTTGCCCAGGGATGCTCGGAAAAACTCTCGATGACCGTGGCCTCAATATCCGCGCGGTCGCCGGTCGCGGGCAGCGGCAGATCGACCGCCAGGGGCTCTCGGGGCTCGGGGTCGGCGGTCAGACCGTGGCGGCGGTCGATGCGCGGCAGATCGAGGGTGATGCGTAGCTGCCCCCCCTCGATGCCGTAATCATCGGTTGCGACAAAGCCTTGCTGAAAGGTTCCGTCCCTTCCGCGCTCTGGCGGGGCCACGGTGGCGACCACCGGCGCCGCATCGGGTATCACGGCAATGTCCCACTCCCGGCCGCCGGGTCCCTCAATTCCGAGAGTCCCGTCCTGTGACAGTGTCAGATCGTAGACGGGCGCGGCCTCGGGCGAGGCGTTCGCACCGGAGATGGTCTCGGTCACCGACAGCGCACCCGGCTCGCCATAGAGGCGCAGGGTGATGCGGCTGCCCTCCGGGGCCTCGATGCCGGAGTTCGGCAGATCTGCGAGATAAAGCGACGGGCGTCCCGTGTAGGCGGGGGGCTCGATCCAGCCTTCCCAGAGGGGGCCACCTGCTTCGGCTCTGCCGCCGCCAGCCAGTGTTTCAGTGACCGAGCCCACGCGCCAGATCGACCCGAAGAGGAGCGCCACGGCGAAGGCCAGAAGCGCGGCATAGCGCAGCGCGTAGGGGTCGCGATGGGAGAGCCGCAGGTCAGGAGACGGCGCGCGAGCGCCCCGCAGGCGGTCGGTCATCCGCGCCTGATGGGCGTGCCAGAGCCGCTCCGAGGCCGGGTCTCCGGTGCCGATGGCCTGTCGGTCCGAGATCGCGGCAATTGGGCGACCGGGCAGAGTCTGGTCGAGCCGGGCTTCGGCATCAGCCCGGGAGGGCCAGCGGAGCCGCTGCAATCCCCGGATCAGCAACAAAATCTGGCCAACCAGAAGAATCGCCCCGAGCGTGAGAACTATCCGGTGCGACAGATGGTCCTGAAGGCCCAACATCAGCGCAGCAAGGGCCGCGAGACTTAGTGTCCAGAGCGGCCAGAAAGCGCGCATGACCTGTTCTGCCAGAAGGCCGGCGCGCGTCAACGCCAGCGGGCGTTTCAGCCGGGTTGCGACTTCCTGAGGCAGATCCGTGTCACGCCGCATGGGGCTCCTTTCCGGCGGGGCCCAAAGGCGCGGAATGCGTCAGAGCCACTCCGGTAGCGTATCGCGTCCCAGCATCTCGTCAATCGTTGGGCGCGGGCGGATGACGGCGCTGTGATCGCCTTTCACGAGCACTTCGGGCACGAGAGGGCGCGAATTATACTCGCTCGACATTACCGCACCATAGGCTCCGGCAGAGCGAAACGCGATCAGATCGCCCTCTTTGAGCGGCGGCAGGGGACGGGAACGGGCAAAGGTGTCGCCGCTCTCGCAGACCGGTCCGACGATGTCGGCTTCTTCGAGGGCGACGCCGGCCTCGGGTTCGATCAGCGTGACCACATCGTGATGGGCGCCATACATGGCCGGGCGGATCATGTCGTTCATCGCAGCGTCAACGATGATCCAGCGGCGGTCGGATTCTTCCTTGACGTAGATAACCTTAGCCACAAGGACACCCGCATTGCCGGAGATCAGGCGGCCGGGTTCGATCTCGATTTCGCAGCCAAGATCGCCGACGGTGCGCTTGATCAGCGCGCCGTAGTCCGAAGGCAGGGGGGGCGCTTCGTTGCTGCGGGCATAGGGGATGCCGAGGCCACCGCCCAGGTCCAGACGGCGAATGTCGTGACCATCGGCGCGGAGCTGGCGGGTCAGTTCGGCGATCTTCAGATAGGCCTGCTCGAAAGGGTCGAGCGAAGTGAGCTGAGAGCCGATATGGACGTCCACACCCACCACCTCGATCCCGGGCAGGGAAGCAGCCAGCGCGTAAATGTCGCGGGCGCGGTCGATGGGGACGCCGAATTTGTCCTGCTTGCGGCCGGTGGCGATCTTCTCGTGGGTCTTGGCATCCACGTCGGGATTGACCCGGAGCGTGATAGGCGCCGTCTTGCCCAGACCGCTGGCGACCTCGGAGAGCGCGCGCAGCTCCGGCTCGCTCTCCACATTGAACTGGCGGATGCCGCCGGTCAAAGCGAGGGCCATCTCTTCACGTGTTTTCCCGACGCCGGAGAACACGATGCGGTCGCCCGTCACTCCCGCTGCCTTCGCACGGGCATATTCGCCGCCCGAGACCACATCCATGCCGGCACCGAGATCGCCCAAAAGCTTGAGCACGGCGAGATTCGACAAGGATTTCATGGCGAAGCAGACCAGATGATCGAGCCCGGAGAGCGCTTCGTCGAAGAGTTGATAATGGCGGACAAGCGTGGCGGCGGAATAGCAGTAGAAAGGGGTGCCGATCTCGGAGGCGATCGCCGCGAGGTCCACATCCTCGGCCATCAGCCGTCCGTCGCGATAGAGAAAGTGATCCATGGTCCGACCTGTCCAGCGGGGCGGCTGCGCCGCATATGATTAACGCCCGCCTGACGGCGGGGGTGCCTCCGGCGGGGGTATTTTGTGACACGAAGAAAAACAAGGGTACGGCAAACGAAAAGCCCCCCGGACCGGGTGGCACGGGGGGCGAAAGATCTGGCTTCAGCCTTTGGGTCTCAGAGAAGACCTTCGCGCTGGGCCTTCTTGCGAGCGAGTTTCCGCTGGCGACGGATCGCCTCGGCCTTCTCGCGAGCTTTCTTCTCAGACGGCTTCTCGAAATGCTGCTTGAGCTTCATCTCACGAAAAACGCCCTCACGCTGGAGCTTTTTCTTGAGCGCGCGAAGCGCCTGATCGACATTGTTGTCGCGAACGCTGACCTGCATGTGGTTTTCACCACCTTTCTAATCTGGAGTTTCGGTCATTTGCAGGAGTGGCTCACCTAGTCGGTCTGCGATGATTTGTCCAGATGGTGCTGCCAATGCCGCTGAAACGGGTTACATGAAGGTCGTTGCGAAAGGAGAGACCATGCAGGATCCGAGGGACAAGCTACTGGATGCGGCGCTGATGCATGTGGCGTTCGACGGCTGGAGCGACGCAACTCTGGGACAAGCGGCCCGGGATGTGGGGATAAGCATGCCGGAGGCGAAGGCTCTGTTCCCGCGCGGCGGCGTCGACATGGCCAAGGCCTATCATCTGCGCTGTGACCGTGAACTCAGTACGAAGGTGAAAGCAGCGGATCTGGCGGATCTGCGCTACAGCGAGAAGGTGGCCGAGGTGATCTGGCTGCGGCTTGACGGCCTCGATCGCGAGGCCGTGCGACGGGGCATGGCTGTGTTTTCTCTGCCGTTCTACGCGGGTGAAGGCGCGAAGCTAGTCTGGAGTACGGCGGATGCCATCTGGAATGCGCTGGGCGACAGTTCCACTGACGGCAATTGGTACACGAAGCGCATGACGCTGTCGGGAGTTTACAGTTCGGTGGTGCTCTATTGGCTTGGGGACAGTTCGCCGGGATATTCAGCAACGCGGGATTTTATCGACCGACGAATCGGTGATGTGATGCGGTTCCAGAAGGTGAAATCGGCGGTGAATGGAAATCCGCTGGGGCGGTTGATGATGTCGGGGCCCAATTTTCTCATGTCGCGGGTCCAGGCGCCGGTGCGACCACCGCAGGGGTTCCCCGGGGCGATCTTTGGCGAGGGCGAAAATGGCTGATCAGATGCGTGTGATCGAGATCTCAGGGCCGGGCGGGCCAGAGGTGCTCGTGCCCGCCACCCGTGCAAGGCCTGAGCCCGGAGCGGGCGAGGTTGTGATTCGGGTGGCTTATGCCGGGGTGAACCGGCCCGACGCGTTGCAGCGGGCGGGGGCGTATGATCCGCCACCGGGAGCATCGGATTTGCCGGGACTCGAATGCTCGGGCGAGGTCGTCGCGGCGGGCGCGGGGGCAGAGGCTCTCGTCGGACAACAGGTCTGCGCACTTTTGCCTGGAGGGGGCTATGCTGAATACGTCCGTTGCCCCGCCGCCCATTGCCTGCCGGTTCCGGAGGGCTTGTCCCTGCGAGAAGCGGCGGCTCTGCCCGAAACCTGTTTTACCGTCTGGACGAATGTGTTCCGTCGGGGATCTTTGCGAGGGGGCGAGACGCTGCTGATCCACGGAGGGTCTTCGGGAATTGGAACGACGGCGATCCAGCTGGCCCATGCACGCGGCGCGCGGGTTGTAACCACCGCGGGCTCTGCGGAAAAATGCGCGGCCTGCGAGCGGCTTGGGGCGGAGCGAGCGATCAACTATCGTGAGGAGGATTTCGTCAGCGTGCTTAAGGACATGGGCGGCGCGGACGTGATCCTCGACATGGTGGGCGGCGACTATATCCCGCGCAACGTCCGGGCGCTGAAGCCTGACGGGCGGCTGGTGATGATCGCCTTCCTGGGTGGTCCGAAAGCCGAGCTGAACTTTGCGCAGGTGATGACGAAGCGGCTGACGCTCACCGGGTCTACCCTCCGTCCCCAGAGCGACGAGGCCAAGGCGCAGATCGCACGGGAACTGAAGGCGGAGGTCTGGCCGCTGATCGCTGATGGCCGGATCGGGCCGGTAATGGATCAGTTGTTTCCGCTGGAAGAGGCCGCGGCGGCTCATGCCCGAATGGAGAGCTCCGGGCACATCGGCAAGATCGTGCTGGAGGTGGCGGGCGGCTGACCCGTCCCCCTTAGCGGATCGGGTCGAAGATCGCAGATTTCGCCTGGCAATCCCTGATTACATCGGCGCCGCAGCGCCGGGGCGTGAGATCGTCGCGGTCGAGGCAGATCCGCACCTCCTGAATACGGTTGTCGCGGCAGGTCACGGTCAGGGCATCCGGAAAGAGGCCGGGGTTTTCGTTGAGGAAAGCCTCTTCGATCAGGCGGGCGGGCAAGGTCACGGGCGCCGTGAGTTTGCGCAGGGTGGCCGGGCGCGTTACGCCGTCATAGGCTTCGCGCGCCTGCTCGAAATAGGCTTCGGGCGAGAGGCCAGAGCAGCGCCCATGTTTCTTCCACTGATACCACGCGGAGCCGGAGCTGCCCATAATATCGACCATGGCAGCGGTTTGGCGTTTCGATGGATCGCGGGCGCTGGTGCGGCAATATTCCGGGTAGCCGCGCTCATACTGGGGCCAGAGCCCGTGCAGCACCCAACCCAGCGGCTTATCGCATTGAGGGCTGTCGCGGCCATCCCCTTCGAGGGCGCACCAGTTCGGGGACCATGACAACGCCATGACGTAGTAGTCGAACTCGCCGGCTTTGTCCTCGGCCAGAGCGCCGCCCGCCCAGACAAGGACCGCGATAAGGGTGCTCAGAATGTGACGCATTTGCTTCTTCCCTTTGGCACTTGGGATCTTTATATCGTTCGCGAGTTCCCCGACAATGCGAACTTGGTCCAGAACGCGGGCCGCCCCTCACGGGGCATGTCGCATCATGTCCAGAGGTTAAGGAGACATTCCATGGCTGACAAACCGATCATGGCAAAAGCCACCGCCGTCTGGCTGGTGGACAACACGACGCTGACCTTTAAGCAGGTCGCCGATTTCTGTGGGCTGCATGAGCTGGAGGTGCAGGGCATTGCCGATGGCGATGTGGCCGCCGGTGTGAAGGGCTTTGATCCGATCACCAATAACCAGCTCACCGCCGAGGAAATCGAGGTCGCCGAAAAGGACCCGCTCCACAAGCTGAAGTTGAAGTTCAACCCTGCCGCCGTGGGCGAGGAAAAGCGTCGTGGCCCCCGGTACACGCCCCTGTCCAAGCGTCAGGACCGCCCCGCCTCGATCCTGTGGATGGTAAAATTCCACCCCGAACTGGCCGACAGCCAGATTGCGAAACTCGTAGGCACCACGAAGCCGACCATTCAGGCGATCCGCGAGCGCACCCACTGGAATATCCAGAACCTTCAGCCGGTGGATCCGGTGGCGCTGGGCCTGTGTAAGCAGTCCGAGCTCGACCGCGAAGTGCAGAAAGCCGCCGCTAAGAAGGCCAAGGAAGGCACGGTGATGAGCGACGAGGAGCGTCGCAAGCTGGTGTCCACCGAGCAGAGCCTTGCTGCCGATCCCGAGCCGAAAATGCCGTCATCAATTTCGGGTCTGGAGACATTTACTCTGACCGGCAACGATTCTGACGAGACTGAGAACGATCCGTTTGGGGGATCCGACAGCCGCGATGTGAGCGACGCCGACAGCTTCTTCAACCTGCCCCATGGTGAAGGGGATGAGGACGAAGACGAACAGCCCTGATCGGTTCGGGACTCCGCGATGATCCTCGGGATTGGAACCGACCTTGCCAATATCGACCGCATTGCGGGAGTGCTGGACCGCTTTGGCGACCGCTTCCGCAATCGGGTCTTTACCGAGGCCGAGCAGCGCAAGGCCGAAGCGCGGGCCGATTCGGTCGGTACCTACGCCAAACGCTGGGCGGCCAAGGAAGCGTGCTCCAAGGCGCTGGGCACTGGCCTCAGGATGGGCATCGCGTGGAAGGATATGGCGGTGACCAACCTGCCCACGGGCCAGCCCGTGATGCACGTCACCGGCTGGGCGGCTGAGCGTCTGGCCTCCATGACCCCGCCGGGACATGAGTCCATCATCCACGTCACGCTGACCGACGACCACCCCTGGGCACAGGCCTTCGTGGTGATAGAGGCGCGGCCTGTTGAGGCGGCACTGCCTGCGTGAGCCATACGGGCGCAGGCTTGATACCGGGAAACGCGATGGCCCCGCCACTTGGACGGGGCCAATCAGTGTTCAGTGGACCACCGCGTCCTGCGGCGGTTGACGGTTGGAGCGGGAGACCCGGTCGCCGACGATAAGACCGTCTGTTCCCGCATCCACCGGCACGGTGTCACCGTCGGCCACATCCCCGGCGAGGATCATCTCGGCGAGTTGATCCTGCAAAGCGCGCTGGATAACGCGCTTGAGCGGACGGGCGCCAAAGACCGGATCATAGCCCTCATCGGCCAGCCAGGTGCGCGCGGCATCGGTGAGCTCCAGATGGATCTTGCGGCCCGCCAGACGTCTTTCCAGACGTCCGAGCTGGATGGTCACGATCCCGTCCATATCGGCGCGGCTGAGGCGGTCGAAGATCACCGTCTCATCGAGCCGGTTCAGGAACTCGGGCCGGAAGTGAGCCCGGACCGCATCCATCACATCGCGTCGCGCCTGCGCGCTGTCGCCGCCCTCGGGGATCTGGCTCAGCGCCTGCGATCCGAGGTTGGACGTCAGGATGATCAGCGTCTGCTTGAAGTCCACTTTGCGGCCCTGACCATCGGTCAGCACGCCGTCATCGAGCACCTGCAACAGCACGTTGAACACGTCCGGATGCGCCTTTTCAACCTCGTCAAACAGGACCACCTGATACGGGCGGCGACGGACGGCTTCGGTCAGGACCCCGCCCTCGTCATAGCCCACATAGCCGGGGGGGGCGCCGATCAGGCGGGCGACGGCGTGTTTCTCCATGAACTCGGACATGTCGACGCGCACCATGGCCTGATCGTCGTCGAAAAGGTAATTCGCGACGGCCTTGGTCAGCTCGGTTTTGCCCACGCCGGTCGGGCCGAGGAACAGGAAGGAGCCCAGCGGACGGTTCTCGTCATTGAGACCGGCCCGCGCACGGCGCACGGCGTTGGCCACGGCGCGGACGGCGTCGTCCTGACCGATGACGCGCTTGCGCAGCTCGTCCTCCATGCGCAGGAGTTTCTCCCGCTCGCCCTCAAGCATTTTCGAGGTCGGGATGCCGGTCCAGCGCTCGACCACCTGTGCGATCTGCTCCGGGCGGACGGTCTCTTCAACCATCAGCTCCTCATCCTGCGTCTCCGCCTCACCGAGTTTCCGCTCCAACTCGGGGATGATGCCGTAGGAGAGTTCCCCTGCACGCGCGAGGTCCCCGTTGCGCTTGGCTATCTCCAGCTCGGCGCGGGCGCGATCAAGCTGCTCCTGCACTTCGCGGCCCCGATCGAGCTTATCGCGCTCGGCCTGCCAGTTCGCGGTCATCGCGGCGGCCCGGTCCTGCAACTCGGCCAGCTCTTTCTCCAATGCCTCAAGCCGGTCCTTCGACGCGCGGTCGTCCTCTTTGCGCAGGGCCTCGGCCTCGATCTGCTTTTGCAGGATGTCGCGGTCGAGCGCATCGAGTTCCTCGGGCTTGCTGTCCACCTCCATGCGCAGACGGCTGGCGGCCTCGTCCATGAGGTCGATGGCCTTATCCGGCAGGAAGCGGTCGGTGATGTAGCGATGCGAGAGCGTCGCCGCCGTCACCAGCGCCGAGTCGGAGATGCGGACCCCGTGATGCAGCTCGTACTTCTCCTTGATGCCGCGCAGTATGGAGATCGTGTCTGGCACCGTGGGCTCTTCAACCACGACAGGCTGGAAGCGACGGGCCAGCGCCGCGTCTTTCTCCACGTGCTTGCGATATTCGTCGAGCGTGGTGGCACCGACGCAGTGCAGCTCGCCGCGCGCCAGAGCGGGCTTCAACAGGTTTGAGGCGTCCATGGCGCCATCGGCTTTGCCCGCGCCCACCAAGGTGTGCATCTCGTCGATGAACAGGACGATTTCGCCAGCGGCGGCTTCGACCTCCTTGAGGATCGACTTTAGCCGTTCTTCAAACTCGCCGCGATATTTGGCACCGGCGATCAGCGCGCCCATGTCGAGGGCCAGCAGGCGCTTGTTGCGCAGCGACTCCGGCACATCGCCATCGACGATACGCAGGGCGAGGCCCTCGGCAATCGCGGTTTTTCCCACGCCGGGTTCACCAATCAGAACCGGGTTGTTCTTCGTACGGCGGCTGAGAACCTGCATTGTGCGGCGGATCTCATCGTCCCGACCGATGATCGGGTCGATCTTGCCTTCGCGGGCGCGATCGGTGAGGTCGATGGAGAATTTCTTCAGCGACTCGTAGCCATCCTCGGCGGAGGCACTATCGGCGGTCCGGCCTTTGCGCAGATCGTTGATCGCGCTGTTTAGGGCCTGAGCGTTTACCGCGCCCGCATCCAGCGCCTCCTTGGCCTTCGATTTCACCATGGCCAGCGCGGTGAGGATCCGCTCGACCGGCACAAAGCTGTCACCCGCCTTCTGGGCCAGCTTTTCCGCCTCGCTCAGGACCTTGACCGTGGCCTTGTCCAGATAGACCTGTCCGGCATCGCCGGAAACCTGCGGCAGTTTTGCCATCGCCATCTCGATGGCCTGCACAACACGTTCCGGCGCGCCGCCAGAGCGGGCGATCAGGTTGGCCGCCAGCCCCTGCTCGTCATCGAGCAGCGCCTTCAGCAAGTGCTCCGGCGTAAGTTGCTGGTGGTTTTCGCGGGTGGCGATGGTCTGTGCCGCCTGAATGAAGCCGCGCGACCGCTCGGTGAACTTTTCAAAGTTCATGTCTCTCTCCTCTATCAAGCACCCCTGTTTGGCGGCCTGCTCTGGCAGCGCCGTCCCCCGGGGCCTCGCTTAAAATGTGGAGATGATTTGCGCGGGATCAAGGGTGCAATGTTGCAAAATTGCACCGCCGATTTGGTCCCTCTTGCCGGCTCGTCCGCCTCAGTCGCCGGCGCCCTCTGCGGTGTCCGCCTCTATGGTCACCTCGCCACGGGGGGACTGTACGACCAGAGTCCCCGCAAGGATCGCCGCCGCTGCGGTCGCGAGGACCGCGAAAGCGAGCCATTTGCCGCGTTTGTTTCCTCGTTCAATGCTCATGTCAGCCCCTTGCGCTCCGCCCATCCTTGGCCCACTGACCTGACGCAGACAGCGAGCGGTGCCTCTCCCGAAGATGTCGCCAGCGCGCGCCGATTTCAAGGAGGAACGACAATGTCCGATGATCGCCTGATTGTGGCTCTGGATGTCCCTGACGCGCTTTCGGCGCTCGCTCTGGCCGATATGCTCGGCGAGCATGTGGGGTTCTACAAAATCGGTTTGGGGATGCTGACCGGCGGGGGGCTCGCCGCCGCGCAGGAGCTGAAAGACGAGCGCGGCAAGCGCATTTTCCTCGACATGAAACTCTTTGACATCGGTGCGACGGTCGAGGCGGCGGTGCGCGGGCTGGCGCGGTTCGACCTAGATTTCCTGACCGTCCACGGTGATCCTCATGTGGTGCGTGCGGCGATGGAGGGGGCTGCGGGCAGCAACACAAAGATCCTCGCTGTCACGGTGCTGACCTCGCTGGACCGGGGCGATCTGGATGCCTGCCTGATCCGCGAGGGCGATGTGGCCGATCTGGTGCTGGAGCGCGCGGCGCGGGCCTTTGAGGCGGGCGCGGACGGGGTGATCGCCTCGCCCCACGAGGCCGCCGGCATTCGCGCGCTATCCGAGGCCGAAGGCCGTCTGATCGTCACGCCGGGAGTGCGACCGAGGGGAGCGGCCACAGGCGACCAGAAGCGGATCGCCACGCCGCGCGCTGCGCTTGACGCCGGGGCGGATCACATCGTGGTGGGGCGCCCCGTCTGGCAGGCGCAGAACCCCGTCCAGGCGGCGCGGGCCATTCTCGATGAGATCAAGGGCTGACCTCCCATGGCGATCTATGCCGTTGGCGATATTCATGGCCATCTCGACAAGCTCGACCGGGCGCTGGCGCTGATCGAAGCGGATGGCGGGCCGGAGGCGCAGATTGTGTTTCTCGGCGACTACGTAGACCGCGGCCCGGACAGCCGGGGGGTGTTGCAGCGCCTCATTGACGGGCGGGATGGGGGCAAACCCTGGCGCTTTGTCCGGGGCAACCATGACCGGATGTTCCTGAACTTCCTCAATGTAGCCGAGATCCACGATCCCCAGATCAAGTCGGGGATAAGCTGGCTCAATCCGCGTTTGGGTGGCGACGGCACGATCGCCTCATATGGGCTGTCCGGGGCAGCCCAGTTTCTCAGCCCCGGCACGGGTGGTCGGGAAACGTTGGTGTCCTATCACCTGAAAGGTTCGTCACGGCTGGGATTGCACGAGTTAGTCGAGCACGCGGGCGAGGTCGTGCCGCAGGAACACCGGGCATTTATCGCTCAGAGTGAGCTGTTTGTTGAGCTGGGTGCGTTCTTGTTCGTTCATGCGGGCATTCGACCCGGTGTGGCGCTGTCTGAGCAGAACGAAGAGGATCTGATTTGGATCCGCGATGGCTGGCTGGACTACACCGGGACGCTGCCGTGGCTCGTTGTCCACGGACATACGGCGATGGAGGCGCCGGTGCACCACGGCAATCGCGTCAATCTCGATGGGGGGGCAGCCTATGGCCGGCCCCTTGTTCCGGCGGTGTTCGACGAGGGCCGTGTCTGGACCCTCGACGAAGCTGGTCGCCAACCGTTGATATCGGCCGGCTGAACCCGGAGCGGCTTACTTAGACTGCATGTAGTTGAAGACCGACAGGCCCAGCAGCGCCACGAGGATGATAAGAACGATAAAATACAGCATTTCTGTCTCCCGATTTCCAGTTTTCCGGTCCGGCACAGCCTGAACCCCTTTCACGCTACCTTAGAATAGAGTAAGGGACCGCGTCTTCAATGAAAGGGATCGAGATGGGCTACAAAATTGCCGTTGTGGGTGCCACGGGCAATGTGGGCCGCGAGATGCTGAACATCCTCGCCGAGCGGGAATTCCCCGCTGATGAGGTTGTGGCGCTGGCCTCGCGGAAGTCGCTGGGAACGGAAGTCGG
This sequence comes from Palleronia caenipelagi, assembly GCF_007004065.1. Classification (GTDB taxonomy): domain Bacteria; phylum Pseudomonadota; class Alphaproteobacteria; order Rhodobacterales; family Rhodobacteraceae; genus Palleronia; species Palleronia caenipelagi. The sequence continues at coordinate 28,362 of NZ_VFSV01000007.1, forward strand.
CTATGGCGACAAGACCCTGATCACCAAAGATCTCGACACGTTTGATTTCACTGGCTGGGACATGGCGCTGTTTGCCATCGGCTCGGACGCGACGAAGACCTATGCGCCCAAGGCCGCCAAGGCCGGCTGCGTGGTGATCGATAACTCGTCGCTTTACCGTTATGATCCCGAGGTGCCGCTGATCGTGCCCGAGGTGAACCCTCAGGATGTGCACGGCTATTCGAAGAAAAACATCATCGCCAACCCCAACTGCTCGACCGCGCAGATGGTGGTGGCGCTGAAGCCGCTTCATGACCGGGCAAAGATCAAGCGCGTGGTGGTCTCGACCTACCAATCCGTGTCGGGCTCGGGCAAAGAGGCCATCGACGAGCTGTGGGACCAGACCAAAGCCGTCTACAACCCCACCGCCGACGTGCCGCCGAAGGTCTACACCAAGCAGATCGCCTTCAACGTCATTCCTCATATCGACGTCTTCATGGAAGACGGCTCGACCAAGGAAGAATGGAAGATGGTTGCCGAGACCAAGAAGATCGTCGATCCGTCGATCAAGGTTCATGCGACCTGCGTCCGCGTGCCGGTGTTTGTTGGGCATTCCGAGGCGGTGAATATCGAGACCGAGGATTTCCTCGACGAAGACGAGGCCCGTGACATCCTGCGCGAAGCTCCGGGCATCATGGTCGTCGATAAGCGCGAAGATGGCGGCTATGTGACGCCAGTCGAATGCGTGGGCGATTTCGCGACCTTCATCAGTCGGATCCGCCAGGACCCGACCATCGACAATGGCCTGTCCTTCTGGTGCGTCAGTGACAACCTTCGGAAAGGCGCCGCTCTGAACGCGGTGCAGATCGCTGAGCTGCTCGGCCGTGAGGTGCTGAAAAAGGGGTGAGCCCCGATCTATGGTCTGCGCGACAGCCGGACCTGCATCTTGTTAAAATGAAAAGAGCGCCTTTGGGCGCTCTTTGTTTTTATACGCGTGTACTCGGGTGGGGGGGTGGCTCACACCGGAAAGAACCTTCCTGACTCGCCGTCAAGGACGGTCAGGACTCCTTCCTTGATATCGTGATGCACGCCGTGGAGCGACAGGCTGTTATTCTCCACCGCTTCCGCCACATAGGGGAAGGTCATCAGGTTGTTGATCGACGTCCGCACCGCTTCAAGCTCCAGCTCTGCGACGCGAGCGGCCTCGTCGCCCTCTGGCAGCTTTTCATAGCCCGGTCGCAGTAGATCCATCCAGCGCCCGACAAAGCTGGAGGTTTCCTCCAGCTCTGGGGCGTGGCCTGAGCACATATCGTAGCAGCCCTTCACCCCGCCGCAGAGCGAATGGCCCATGACGATGATGTTCGACACTTTCAGCGCCGTGACCGCGTATTCCACCGCAGCCGAGGTGCCGTGCTGATTGCCATCCGGCTCGTAGGGGGGGACGAGGTTGGCGATGTTGCGATGGATAAAGAACTCTCCCTGCTCGGCGCCAAAAATCGCGGTCACATGCACGCGGCTGTCACAGCAGGAAATGACCATCGCCCGGGGGCGTTGGCCCTCGTCCGCGAGACGGCGATACCAGGCCTGATTCTCCGAATACGTTGTGGCGTGCCAGCCGTGGTAACGCTGTGAGAGGTAACTGGGGAGCGGCTTTGCGATGCCCATCGGGGTCTCCATTATGAACATTTCCCTAACGGTTTAACTCGCTTTGTCTCGAAATTCGAGGCTTCGCTCAACTCCCTGTTCATTATCCTTGCAACAGGCTGAGGCGGGGTTGGTCAGGCACGGAACTTCGTAACCGGGATATTCATATGGATCATACATCTACAGAGACGCCGCGTGCGAAAAGAGACATTCATCACGGCGTTGACCGATGCGCATCGTCTCCAGCCGAATGTCTGGTGGATCCGCTGGCAGATGCACTGGCGCGGATCGGATGGTCCTGGTCGCGCGACCGGGCGCAATTGCCGCAGGCCGCGCAACATCTGGCCAAAGTCGCAGATCAGGCCGGTTTGCCCGCTGTTGCAACAATCGCTCGCACGGTCAGTGGGATGGCGCGCGGGGACGACACCGCCGCTCTTGCCGCCAATGTTGCGCGTCTTGCATGGTTCGGCTCGCTGGGATTGGTGGAAATGGAGGAGGCTGAGGACGACCATGAGGTGGAAGTGGCAACCGGCTGCTGAGGGGGGTGGGCGGCTTTCTGCCGTTGCGGCTGCTGCTGGGACTTGTAGGCTCGACCCAAATGTCAGCCAGAGGCCAAGCCATGTCCCGAGATCAGATGACCTTTGCCGCACCGGATAGCGCGGCGCGCCCACTCTACGCACTCAGCCCCGATGAATATGCCGCTTGGCAAGAGGACGCGACGGAGATGTTCCGGGCCTGGGCCAGCGCGATGGGATTTTCAGGAGCGTCCGGGCAAGTGGTGCTCCTGCCCGGCCCTGACGGGCAGCCAGCGGCGGGGCTGGTCGGTCTTGGGTCGGATGAGGATCGAGCACGGGGTCGGTTTCAACTCGCGTCTGCGCGCGCCGCATTGAAGGGCGGGACCTGGCGTTTGGAGACTGCGCTGGCCGGAGAGGCTCGGGAAGAGATGGCGCTGGGGTGGCTTCTGGCGGGTTACAGCTTCGAGCGCTACGCGGCCGCGCCGGCGCCTGCGGCCATGCTGATTGCGCCCGAGGAGGTCAATGCGGCCCGACTGGAAGCGATTGCGGCTGGCGAAGCCCTGACCCGCGATCTGATCAACACTCCCGCTCGCGACATGGGTCCGGCAGCCCTGGAGGCGACAGCGCGGGACCTCGCGGAAGAGTTCGGCGCCAGTTGCGCCGTGACCACCGGAGCGGATCTGGCGGAGGGCTACCCGCTCATCCACACCGTCGGGCAGGCGGCGGGGGAGACGCGTGCGCCGCGGTTGATCGACCTGCGCTGGGGTGAGGCGGGACCTGCCGTGACCCTTGTGGGCAAGGGCGTGTGCTTTGACACGGGCGGGCTGAACCTCAAGCCCGGAGGCTCCATGGGCTTGATGAAAAAGGATATGGGGGGCGCGGCGACTGTGCTTGGGCTGGCGCGGATGATCATGGCCACCGGCCTCGATCTGCGTCTGCGGGTGCTGATCCCGGCGGTCGAAAATGCGGTAGCCGGGGACGCGTTCCGGCCCGGCGACATTCTGCCCTCGCGCAAGGGCCTGACGGTTGAAGTGAACAATACCGACGCGGAGGGGCGTTTGGTGCTTGCCGACGCGCTGGCGCTGGCGACGGAGGAGCCCACGGACCTGCTGGTCAGCATGGCGACCCTTACCGGGGCTGCGCGGGTAGCACTGGGTCCTGATGTCGTGCCGTTCTACACCGACGACGACAGGCTGGCCGACCGGCTGGGGGAGGCCTCGCGACGGGTGGCTGATCCGCTGTGGCGGATGCCGTTTTGGGCACCTTATGAAGAGATGATCGAGCCGGGAATTGCGGATCTCGACAATGCGCCTTCGGGCGGATTCGCGGGCTCGATCACGGCCGCGCTGTTCCTGCGCCGCTTCGCCGCTGACGCGCGGCGCTACCTGCATTTCGATATGTATGGCTGGACACCATCGCCCAAGCCGGGCCGCCCCAAGGGCGGGGCGGGTCAGGGCGCCCGGGCGCTGTTCGACCTTTTGTCTGAGGGTCTCTGACATGGCCGACCGCCGCCTGACCCCGGCCAATGGGCGCGTCGCGGACCTGTCGCTAGAGGGGCAGGTGGACGCGGAGAGATTCGTCACGCCTGAACCGGCCCGCGTCGCGGTCCCGGTGGCTGATCTATGGTCCTCGCCCGAGGCGACGGCGCGGGACCGGCAGTTGCTCTGGGGCGAGACGGTCGAGGTCTATGAGCGGCGGGACGGGATGGCCTTCGTCCGGGCGGCACGCGACGGATATGTGGGGTATGTGTCCGAGACCTGCTTGGGCCCGCCGCAAGAGGCGACGCACATTGTCGGCGTCCCTGCGACCCATCTCTATCCTGAACCCAACATGAAGAGCCTGGCGATGCACCGTCTGTCCTTTGGGGCGCGGCTGAAGATCGTCGCGGTGAGCGAGAAATTCTACGAGACGGAGGAGGGACTGCACGTGCCTCGCCCGCATCTGCGCGCAGCGATCCGGCCCGTGGAAGACCCGGTGTCCGTGGCACAACTCTTTTTCGGGGTGCCCTATCTCTGGGGGGGCAATTCATCAAACGGAATCGACTGTTCGGGGCTGGTGCAGGCGGCCTGCCTCGCCGCCCATATTCCCTGCCCCGGCGATAGCGACATGCAGGAACAAACCCTCGGCGTGCCAGCTGAGGGGCCTGCCCGGCGCGGGGATCTGTTTTTCTGGAAGGGTCATGTGGCCATCGCCGTGGACGGCGAGGTGCTGATACACGCCAACGCCCATCATATGGCCGTCCAGTATGAACGGATCGACGACGCCATTGCCCGCATTGCGGATCAGGGCGATGGGCCGTTTACGTCGCATAAACGGCTGTTCAGTCTTTAGCAGTCAGTCAACGGCGCGGATCAGCTTGCGGTCCAGCACGGCGAGCACGGTTTTCAGGTCGTGGCCCCGTTTCAGAACCTGTCCATCCATCCCGATTACTGCGTATTGTCCTTGCCGAAGACGCAGGCGGGGGCGCTTTTCAATACGATACAGCGGATGCTCGGCGCTGCGGCGAAAGATCGAAAAGATCGCCACGTCGCGCAGGAACGACATCCCGTAATCGCGCCATTCACCCGCGGCGACGGCGCGACCGTAGAGGCCAAGGATCACACCCAGCTCAGCCCGATCAAAGGCAACCTTGTCCTCGGGTTTTCCCGGGCCTGGAAAGGGGATGCTGGGAGGCTGGGTCATGGCAGCAGCGTGACCGGATGCGTCGGGCTTGGCAAGCGTTCAGCGCGCCGCCAAGGTCACGGTAAATGGTCCCGCCTTCAGGCGCATCAGCGCCATTCCGGTGACGCGGTCCCCGTCGATCGTGTAGCGGGTTTCCATGGTGAGGTTCTTCAGCCTGAATGGCGATACGTGACCTGGACCTGCGATCACGCGGTAATCCATTTGGCAGATCAGAAGGTTGCCCTCGCGACTACGGGATTTCGGGGTCACCTCAATGGCGCGGCGGCCGTCATACATCCGGAACGCGTCGGGGCAGTCTCCTGCGCGCATCACCTGCGCAAATCCCCGAACCGGGTCGAGGACACCTGCGGGCACGGCGGAGGGTTCTGACAGGTCGGTCGCTTCGCTGTTGGGCGTCACGGTGGTTGAGGTGACCCGGCCGCCTTCGATCACGGTTCGGATCTTGCGACCGCCGCTGTTTTCGGCGGCATAGGTAGTGCCGTCGCTGGTCGCCTTGAACCATCCATCTGCGGCGCCCATGGGGGTGTTGTTCAGCTGGCTCGTCAGCGCAGTGGGGGTTGCCGTCAGCGAACCGACCGTGCTCCCGGCCAGACGGATATCGTAGGTCTCGGCCACCGCCGGCATAGCTGAGGTGGCGAGGCCTGCGGCGAGGATCAGGGATTTCATCGACGGGACTCCGCGATTGATGTTACATCGGCCCCGAAAGGCGCCAGCGAGGACATACAAGAGAATGCACGAGATTCAAGCTGCGGCTGATTTGTCGATAACGCGTGCGAGCCGCGATGATGCCCCTGCCATCTGGGCGATGCTCGAGCCAGCCTTTCGGGCGGGCGACAGCTATGCGGTGGACCCGGAGATCTCGCGCCATGCGGCGCTGGACTACTGGTTCCGGGAGGGCAACGAAGTCTGGCTGGCGGGTGAGGGGCTTGGCACCTATTATCTGCGTCCCAATCAGCCAGGGCCGGGGGATCACGTGTGCAATGCGGGGTTCGTAACCGCTGCTACGGCAAGGGGACGAGGTGTGGCGCGGATGATGCTGGCTCACGCACTCGTGCGGGCGAAGGAGGCAGGCTACCACGCGATGCAGTTCAACTTTGTGCTGGCAACAAATACCCGCGCGCTGGCGATCTGGCAGAGCCATCAGTTTGACGTCATTGGCCGGGTGCCCCAAGCTTTCCGTCACCCTGCCGAGGGGCTCGTCGACGCCCTGATTCTGTATCGAAAGCTGTGAGGAATCCCATGCCTGACCGACGCCGCCCGCTCTATGCCGTGCTGATTGACGCGGACAACATCCCGGCAAAATATGCCGGTGCGATCCTCAAGGAAATCTCCGGCATTGGTGAACCTGCCTTGCGCCGGGTATATGGCGACTGGTCTTCGGGGCGCTTGTCGAACTGGTCGAAGGTCGTAAGGGATCTTGGCCTCGTAGCGCATCAGGAAACCGCGAACACCGTGGGCAAGAACGCCTCCGATATCGGGCTGGTGATCGACGCGATGGATATCCTGCATACGGGCCGATTCGACGGGTTCGTTCTGGTGTCGTCGGATTCGGATTTCACTGCGTTAGCGAACCGGATCCGGGAGAACGGGCTTGATGTAATTGGTATTGGCGAAGCCAAGGCGCCGGTGTCCCTGCGCACGGTCTGCAACCGCTTCATCCTGATCGAGAATATTGTCGATGAGCCGCCCGAAGTGAAAGCGCCGGATGGCCCGGCGGCACAGAGTGGCAAGCGCGCGCCGATCGAGGCGGTGCCGCTGTTTATTCAGGCCATGGACCGGATCGAGCAGGATGACGAGTGGTATGCACTAGGCCAGCTCGGCCAGTTCATCACGGCGGAGCATCCCGATTTCGACACCCGCACCTACGGGAAGCGCAAGCTCAGTGATCTGGTGCAGGAGTTGAAGCGATTCGAGACCCGCCGGGTGGGGAACCAGTTGCAGGTGCGTCGTCGCGATTAACCGCGGGGATGATGCGGGGAGCGATTTTTCTGTGAAAAATCGGCGCCGTTGCACCGTCAGGTGATCGCCGCGATTACCGCGCGCAGATCCTCCAGCCCATGACCTTTTTCCGACGAGGTCACGACGATCTCGGGGAAAGCGGCGGGGTGTTTGGCCAGTGTTGCACGGGTCTTTTCCAGAACTTTGGCGCGGTCGGAGGCTTTGACCTTGTCAGCCTTGGTCAGCACGGTTTGGAACGGCACGGCTGAGGTGTCGAGGAGCCCCATGATTTCCTCGTCCACAGCTTTGGGACCGTGGCGGTGGTCGATCAGCAAGAAGGCGCGGCGCAGGTTGGCGCGGCCTGAGAGATAGGCGCGCATGAGCCGTTGCCACTCTGCCACAACCGCGACGGGCGCGTTGGCGAAACCGTAGCCGGGCAGGTCCACCAGATAGCGGTCCTCCAGCGTGAAATAATTCACCTCTTGCGTCCGGCCGGGGGTGTTGGAGGCGCGGGCGAGGCCTTTGCGACCGGTGAGCGCATTGATCAGGCTTGACTTGCCGACGTTGGACCGTCCGGCAAAGCAGAACTCGACGCGGTCCGGATCGGGCAGGCCGGACATGGCGACGACGCCCTTTAGAAACTCCGCGGGTTTGCGGAACAGCGCCTGACCGGTGGCCAGCTCGGCCTCGCTGGGGGATGCTTCGGGGAAGGGCAGGGCAGTCATGGCAGATGTCTCTCGCAAGGGCCGCCCCCGGATAGCGGCGATGGCGCCGGGATGCCAGTACGATCAGGCGAGCGCGACTGCGTCGCCCACGGCGAGGCTGCCTCCGGAGACGACACGGGCGTACACGCCGAAATCTTGATGGCCGAACTGGTCGCGCAGGATGGCGAGCGTGTTCACATCGCGGGTACCGGTCTCGGGGCTGGCTTCGGTGGCGCGGCAGCGGGTGATCACTTCAGTGACCTCGACGGTGATTGAGCCGAGCGTCAGGCGTTTGCCGATCCAGTTGAACTCGGCCCAGGGCTCGGCTCCGTCAATCACGATATTGCCCCGAAAGCGGCGTTGATCCACCGGGACGCCGGCACAGGCCGAGAGCGCGTTGAGGGAGGATTGGTTCAGGATCGACAGGGTAGCCTGCCCGTTATCCGACATGCCGGTGCTGGCTGGACCGGGGACCACGGCGACAGGGGCCGGGCGGCTCTCGGGCCAGAGGGGGCGAACCCAGTCGATCAGCTGGGCACCGTCTTCAGGCAGCGCGAAGCGGCCCGCAGGCCGCTCCGGATGGATCAGGGTGAGGGTGTCGCCGTTGGAGCTGAGTTCGACCGCCGCCAGCAGAGGGCCAGAGGCGGTGCGCAGGAACTCGTTGCAGGGGCGCCACCCCTCGGCCTCGACGCCGTTTGCGTGGCGAACGGCCCAGGCCCGATCTCCGGGCAGGGCGCTGTCGGTGGTCAGGTAAACCTGCTCCAGACGTTCGCGTCCCAGACCCTTCAGCGGATAGCGCCAGAGATCGGTGACCTTCACTTGCTCTTGGCCTTGCCCTTCGGTGGCTTGGCGTCATTGGCCGCTTTGGGCTTGGCATCTGAGGTCTTGCGGATGTTGCCCCAGATGTCGGGCTTGTAGCCCTGCGAGCGCATGATGAAGTACTGCTGGGTGAAGGTGATCGTGTTGTTGGCGATCCAGTACAGCACCAGCCCGCTGGCAAAATTGCCGAGCATGAACATAAAGACCCACGGCATCCACGCAAAGATCGCGGCCTGCGTTGGGTCAGCGGGCGCCGGGTTCAGCTTCTGCTGCAGCCACATGGAGATTCCGAGCAGGATCGGTAGAACGCCCAGCGACAGGATGGCGAAGATCGAGTCGGCCTCGGGCACACCCCAGGGCAGCAGGCCGAAGAGGTTCAGGATCGAGGTCGGATCGGGGGCCGAGAGGTCCTTGATCCACGCGATCCACGGCGCATGGCGCAACTCAAGCGTTACGAAGATCACTTTATACAGCGAGAAAAAGATCGGGATCTGGATCAGGATCGGAAGACAGCCCGCCGCCGGGTTGACCTTGTTGGTCTTGTAGAGCTCCATCATACCCTGCTGGAGCTTCTGGCGGTCCTCCCCGGCTTTTTCCTTCAGTTTCTCCATCTCGGGCTGAAGTTCCTTCATCCGCGCCATGGAGACGTAGGATTTATAGGCCAGTGGCAGCACCAGAGCCTTGATGATCAGGGTCAGGGCGATGATAGACCAGCCCATGTTGCCAATCAGGCCATTCAGCCAGTGCAGCAGCATGAAGATCGGTTTGGTGAAGAAGAAGAACCAGCCCCAGTCGATAGAATCGACAAACCGGTCAACACCGGCGGCTTGATAGCCCTTGATCGCTTCCCAATCCTTGGCACCTGCAAAGAGCTGCGTGGTGGCTGTTGCGGTGGCACCGGGCGCAACGTCGAGCGTCGGCTGGCGGGCTTCTGTCTGGAAGATGCCCGCGCCGGGGACGTATTTGGCGACGCTGGTGAACGACTTGCCCGCATTGGGGATCAGCGTCGTCATCCAGTACTTGTCAGTAAAGCCGATCCAGCCGCCTTCGGCCACATCGATCACATCCGCCGGACCACCCTCACGGGCGATCTGGTCGAGATCTTCCATGTCCTTGTATTCGATCTCCTGCAACTCGCCATCCGACATGCGGACCACGCCCTCGTGCAGGATAAAGAACGAACGGCCTTCGGGCAGGCCGTGACGGGCGACGGTGCCATAAGGGGCGAGCCGCACAGCCTCACCCGTGCCATTCTCGACACTCTGCTCGACGTTGAACATGTATCTGTCATCGATCGAGATTGTGCGGCGGAAGGTCAGGCCCTTGCCGTTCTGCCAGACCAGCGTCACCGGCTGGGTCTCGGTCAGGGTGTCGTTGCCCTCGATGGACCATGGCGTCTCGGCGCCCGGCACGTCCTCGTAGCTGAGCGATCCGCCCGGTGCCCAGCCGAACAGGGCGTAATAGGAGTTGGCATCGCCCACCGGGTGCAGGAGTTCCACCTTGCCCGACGCGGGATCGAGGGTGACGTTGTATTTCTTCAGGAACAACTCATCGATGCGGCCACCGATGGTGGAGATCGAGCCCGACACCGACTCGGTGTCGATGCTGATCCGCGCCGCCTCGGCAGTCACTTCGGCCGGAGCGGCGGCGGTGCCAGTGCCGGTTGCCGTCGCCGCGGGAACCGCAGCGGGGCCAGTGACTTCGGCCACGGGTGTCTCCGGGGCGACCGGCTCTTCGGGCGGGAAAAGCACCATCCAGCCGATGATCACCAGAAACGACAGCACCGTCGCCAAGATGAGGTTTCTGTTCTGCTCGTCCATCGCCGAGATCCTGACCTGTCCGCTCAATTCAGCCGGTGTTCAACAGCCGTGCCCCCCGAAGGTCAAGGCAAATCCCGTCATGAAGGGGTCTTCTTGGCCTCTGCGGGCAGGGTCAGACCGGCGAAATCGAACAGTCCGGGGTCGAGCAGGTGGGAGGGTCGGGTGTTCATCAGTGCCCGGAACATCACCTGCCGCCGCCCCGGCGCGTTCTTCTCCCAACCGTCGAGGATCTGTTTTACCTGCTGACGTTGCAGCCCGTCCTGCGAGCCGCAGAGGTCGCAGGGGATAATCGGGTAGTTCATCGCGCGGGCGAACTTGTCGCAATCGTCCTCCGCCACATGGGCGAGGGGGCGCATGACAAAGAGGTCGCCTTCTTCGTTCACCAGCTTCGGAGGCATGGTCGCCAGCCGTCCGCCATGGAACAGGTTCATAAAGAACGTCTCGAGGATGTCGTCGCGGTGATGGCCCAGCACCACAGCGGAACAGCCTTCCTCGCGTGCGATGCGGTAGAGATTGCCGCGTCGGAGCCGTGAGCAAAGCGCGCAATAGGTGCGGCCCTGAGGGACCTTGTCCATCACGATGGAATAGGTGTCCTGATACTCGATCCGGTGGGGAACGCCCATTTTCTCAAGGAACTCCGGCAGCACCGTCGCCGGAAAGCCCGGCTGTCCCTGATCGAGATTGCAGGCAAGGATATCCACCGGCAGGAGGCCGCGCCATTGCAATTCGGTGAGAGCGGCCAGCAGCGTGTAACTATCCTTGCCGCCGGACAGGCAAACCAGCCAGCGGTCGCCTTCACGCACCATGCCATACTGCTCCACCGCCTCGCGGGTGGCGCGCACAATCCGCTTGCGCAGCTTCCGAAACTCGGTGGTTTTCGGAGCGCCGTGGAACAGCGGGTGAATCTCGTCTGAGTTTGTCTTGTCCAGCATGACCGCCCGCTTACGCCAATTTTGCGGTCACGCAAAGATGCTCCGGCCCGCGTGACGGACCGGAGCGTTCGGCTACCGCATGTATCTCCACGGATCAGGAGGGGCGTCGGCACGGGGCGGCAGCCCCACATCCCGCCGCAGATGCTCGCAATCCGGCTCAGGCGGCAGACGCCGCAGGTTCAGGGCGCTGGCGATGACCCGCTTCAGGACGTGCCAGGTGCCATGGGTGGCGATGATCTCGTCGATCAGGTCAGGGGTATTGCGCAAAGCTTTGATCATGGGAATCCGACCGCGAAGGGTCCTCCTCGTGTTGTGACGTGTCGATGTGGAAGGGGTGTAAAAACAGCGGCTCACGCGCCGGGGCGCTGTGTCAGAGCTCTGATTTTACGGGTGTGTCGCGGGGGAGCCGATCAGCGATGGGATCGCTGGGCGGTGCCGGTCCATTTGGCGAAGCAAAGGCGTACGATGCGATAAGACATAGTCATGTGCGCCCTCCCTGCGTTCAAACGATGCGACAGAATGTCAAATGACACGATTCGTGCGGCCTGTCAGCAACTTTTGCGGGAATGATGGTAATTTTCATTCCTGTGACCGAATCGCCGCAGGGGTCAGTCCTTGGGGGGGACGTTGTCGATGCCGGATCCGCCCCAGGGGTGGCAGCGACCGATTCGGCGCAAGGTCAACCAGCCGCCTTTGAGCGCCCCATGTGTGTCGATTGCTTCGAGTGCGTAGGCGGAGCAGGTGGGGTGATAGCGGCAGTTGAACCCAACCCAAGGGGAGAAGATCAGACGGTAACCGCGCACGGGCAGGGCGAGGATCCGGGCAGCAATGGTCATCCGTGGATCTCCATGAGCGCACTGGCAAGATCGCGGCGTAGCTTCACAAAGTCACGATCTGCGGTGATCTCGCGCTTGCCGATCAGCACGTAGTCCCAACCGGGGCGCCCGAGATCCGGCAGCTCCAGCCGGACCACTTCGCGCAGGCGACGCTTGGCCCGGTTTCGGGCAACCGCGTTGCCGACCTTTTTCGAGCAGGTATAGCCTACGCGCACTCCATCACCTTCGCCGCGCTCACGCGCTTGAAGGATGAGGCCGGGGCGCCGGACATAACGGGCACGGGCGGCGCGCAGAAAGTCGGCGCGCTTGGTGAGGACCTCAAACGAAACGGGCCCGCCAGCGGGGTCCGCTGCGGGCCGATCCGTTGCCATGGGCTGGGCCTCAGGCGCTGAGCGACTTCCGACCGCGGGCGCGGCGGGCGTTCAGGATCTTGCGGCCGGCTTTGGTGGCCATGCGGGCGCGGAACCCGTGGCGACGCTTGCGAACGAGGTTCGAGGGCTGGAAGGTGCGCTTCATGTCTAGTCTCCCGGACGGGCGGCGGGGACCGATGTCCCACAGGCCGGATTAAAACGGATGTCAGGTGGCGCGTTTAGGCAGCGGGAGCGCGCCTGTCAACAGCCCGCCCCGGAATAGGCGCTGCTTTGCGTCTGTATTTCAGCCGAAAGCCCGAATGTTACAGTTTGCCCCGGTTTCAGGCGCTCTCCATCAATCAGCCGTGAGGCGGATTTCCCTGTCTCCTCAATGTCTCCATGTTAGGCCTCAACGCAACACGAGGAGCACAGCCCATGTCCGCCGCGCCAGCACAGACCGCATCCCCCTGGATTCGCCGCCTGCCGCTCATCGCTATCGCCGCCGTCGCCGTCATCGGGGCCTTTACCCTCGGGGATCTCCTGTCTTTTGAGGCGCTCGCCGAGAATCGGGAAAAGCTCCTGGCCTTTCGGGATGCCAACTATCTGGTGGCCGCTCTGGGCTTTATTGCCATCTACGCGCTGATCGTCGCGTTCTCATTGCCCGGCGCGACCATCGCCACACTCACCGGCGGGTTCCTGTTTTCGACCTTTCCCGGCGTGATATTCAACATGACGGGTGCGACCCTCGGGGCTATCGCGATCTTTCTCGCGGCCAAATGGGGCTTCGGCGCTCAGCTCTCGGCTAAAATGGACAGTTCCGACGGTAAGATTCGCAAGATCAAGGAAGGCATCGACGAGAATCGCTGGTCTATGCTGTTCCTGATCCGGCTTGTGCCCGCAGTGCCGTTCTTCGTCGCAAACCTCGTGCCCGCTTTCGTGGGCGTGCCGCTCTGGATCTTCGCCGTGACGACGTTCGTGGGGATCATCCCCGGTGCGCTGGTCTACACATCCGTCGGCGCCGGTCTGGGCGAGGTCTTTGCCCGGGGCGAGACGCCGAATCTGTCGATCATCTTCGAGCCGCATATCCTGCTGCCGATCCTCGGGCTCTGTGCGCTGGCCGCACTTCCCCTCGTGTTGAAAGCCCTCCGTGGCAAAAAGGACGTCTGACCCATGCAAGATCTGACCTGTGACCTCTGCATCATCGGCGCTGGCTCCGGGGGGCTCTCCATGGCCGCCGGAGCGTCCCAGATGGGGGCGGATGTGATCCTCATCGAAGGGCATAAGATGGGCGGCGATTGCCTCAATTATGGATGCGTCCCGTCAAAGGCACTGCTGGCCGCCGGTCGGCAAGCGCATCGGGTCGCCCATCCGGGTCGTCTCGGCGTGGCTCCTGCGGCGCCGGAGGTGGATTATGCGGAGGCCAAAGATCACGTGGCTCGCGTCATCGACACCATCGCGCCGGTGGACAGTCAGGAGCGATTCGAAGGCTTTGGCGTCCGCGTCATCCGCGAATGGGGCAGGTTTTCCGATCCCGACACGGTCGTTGCGGGAGACTACAGGATCAAGGCCCGGCGCTTTGTCATCGCCACCGGGTCGTCCCCTTTCGTGCCGCCGATTCCCGGGCTGGACGGGGTGAGCTATCACACCAATGAAACGATCTTTGAACTGCGGGAAAAGCCCTCGCATCTCATGATCATCGGCGGAGGCCCAATCGGGCTGGAGATGGCACAGGCCCACCGGCGGCTTGGCTGCGAGGTGACGGTGATCGAGGGCGCCCGCGCCATGGCCAAGGACGACCCCGAGGCCGCAGCCATCGTGGTGCAGAGCCTGCGGGACGAGGGGGTGACCATTGTCGAGGGGGCACAGGCCACCGCGATCAGCGAGGGTCCGGACGGGATTACCGTGGAGACACCCGAGGGCAGTCATACCGGCTCGCATCTGCTAGTCGCCGTCGGGCGCAAGGTGAATATCGACCGGCTCGATCTCGACGCGGGCAATGTGGCCCATGACCGCGCGGTCAAGGTGGACGGCCGCTTGCGCTCGACCACCAACCGCAAAGTCTATGCGGCGGGCGATGCTGCGGGGGGCATGCAGTTCACCCATCTGGCGGGTTATCATGCGGGCGTTCTGATCCCGCAGATCCTGCTGAGCCTGCCGTCGAAGGCCAAGACCGCACATATCCCCTGGTGCACCTATACCTCGCCGGAACTGGCGCAGGTGGGGCTGACCGCCGATGAGGCGATCCGGGAGCACGGCCGGGACAAGGTCGAGGTGGTCCGGTTTGACTACCACGAGAATGACCGCGCGATTGCCAGTGGCGAGACGAAAGGCTTTGTCAAGGTTGCCGTGGTCAAGGGCAAACCCGTCGGCGCCACCATCGTCGGTGCGCAGGCCGGTGAGCTTATCTCTATGTGGGCCATGGCGCTGGCCAACGGTCTGAAGATGCGGGCGATTTCCAACACGGTGCTGCCTTATCCGACCCTGTCCGAAGTCAACAAGCGGGCCGCAGGCGCCTACTTCTCGCCACGGCTGTTTGAAAGCGATAAGGTTAAGAAGATCGTGCGGCTGGTGCAGAAATACCTGCCGTGAGGCGTGGGGGCGTGTGAGGGGCCGGCTGTGAATTCACTATCAGGTCGCTTTCTGGTCCTGACGATCATTTTCGTCATGCTGGCGGAGGTGCTGATCTTTGTCCCCTCCATTGCGCGGTTTCGGGAGACCTACCTGAATGCGCGGCTGGAGCGGGCGCAGATCGCCTCTCTGGCGCTTCTGGCCGAAGACATGCTCGACCCCGATCTCGAACGGGAACTGCTGGAGAACGCTGAGGTCTTCAACGTGGTGCTACGCCGCGATGAATTGCGTCAGCTGGTGCTGTCCTCGCCGATCCCGTCGCCCATCTGGCAGACCTATGACATGCGCGATCCGTCGGTCTTTGCCCTGATCGGCGATGCCATCGTCACGCTTCTGGAGGGGAAGGACCGTGTGATCCGGGTGGTGGGTCAGCCGGTCCGCATGGGCGGTGAGCAGATCGAGATCACCATCGCCGCGGGTCCGCTGCGCGCCGCGATGATCGACTACGGGGTCCGCATCCTGATCCTGTCGGCGGTGATCTCGGTCCTGACCGCGCTCCTGTTGTTCCTTGCGGTGCGCAGGCTCATGGTGCGGCCCATCCGCCGGGTGGTTTCGGCCATGCAGAGTTATGCCGAAGCCCCCGAGGATGCGCGCAACATCATCGACCCGTCGTCTCAGATTCGAGAGCTTCGGGATGCAGAGAATGCGCTCAGGGATCTGGAAACCCAACTCAGTCAGGCGCTCCGGCAGAAGCAGCGGCTGGCGCTTTTGGGCGGCGCGGTGGCCAAGATCAACCACGATCTGCGCAACGTCCTGACGACGGCGCAGCTCTTTGGCGACCGGATGGAGGAGTCACGCGACCCGCAAGTCGCCCGTCTGGCGCCGAAGCTCCTGAACTCCCTCCGGCGGGCGGAATCGATTTGTGAGGCGACCTTGGCCTTCGGGAAGGCCGATGAGCCGCCCCCGCAGCTCAGACGCTTCCCCCTTGCCGCGCTGGTCGAGGATGTGCTGGAGGCCGAGACGCTGGCCGCTGAGGGCAGTGGCGTCACGTTGGTCAGCCAGGTGAGACCCGACATCGAGATCCGGGCTGATCGGGAGCAGCTCCACCGCGCCCTTGATAACCTTGTGCGCAACGCCCGTCAGGCGATGACGGCGCGTCGCGTCGAAGGGACAATTACCGTGTCCGCCAGCGAGAGTGATGCGGGCTGGAGCATCCGGGTGGCCGATACCGGGCCGGGTATTCCGGCGCGGATGCAGGAAACGCTGTTTCAGCCGTTCCAATCGGCCTCGAAGAAAGGCACCGGGCTGGGGCTGACCATCGCCCAGGAACTGGTCCGTGGCCATGGCGGAACCCTGAAACTGGTTGAGAGCGGTCCTGCCGGGACATCATTTGAGATCGTCTTTCCCCGCTCTGTGCAGCCGCTGAATTGAGAAACCTATGACCGAGGCCCCTATGATTGATGACACTCTGAGTGAAGCGTTGGTCGGGGCTGTCCGGGACGTCGCCCGCGCCGAGATCCTGCCGCGCTTTCGGCGGCTCTCCGGGGAGGAGATCGACACAAAGTCCGGACCCGACGATCTGGTCACTGTCGCCGACCGCGCTGCCGAGGAGGCCCTCGGCGAGAGGGTCGCGCGGCTGCTGCCCGAAGCGCTGTTTCTGGGCGAAGAGGCAATTTCCACCGACCCGTCTTTGTTGGATGGCCTCGATGAAGCCGACCTGGCGGTCATCGTCGATCCGGTGGACGGGACGTGGAACTTCGCCCGGGGGTTGGCGCTGTTTGCGGTGATGCTGGCCGTCGTGGCGCGGGGCGAGACGGTGTTTGGGCTGATCTATGACCCTGTGCTCGACGACTGGATGTTGGCGCGACCGGGGCAGGGAGCCTGGGCTTGTCGCCCCGATGCCGCGCCCCGACGTTTGCGCAGCGCGCCGGAGAAACCCGAGGCTGAGGAGACCGGCTATCTGCCCACGGGGCTTTTCACGATGCCGGCCCGCGAGCGGCTCCTGCCTCTCTACCTGACCCATCGCCGGGTCCAGAACCTGCGATGCTCCGCCCATGAATACCGGCTGATGATCGACGGCCATGCGGATTGGATGGTCACCCACAGTTCGAACCCGTGGGATCATCTGGCCGGGCGGCTCTGTCTGACCGAGGCGGGGGGCGCTATCGCTCAGGTGGGTGCTGTGCCGTGGCGCGTCGGAGATACCAGCCGGGTTTTGCTGGCCGCCCGCTCAGAGGCGCGGCTGGGACTTCTGGAGGAGCAGTTGAGCGAGGTGTTTGACCAATGACCGACCGCCCCGCCCCGGGGATCCGCACCGATTATCGTGTGTTCCGAACCCTTGGCACGCGCTGGAACGACAATGACATCTACGGCCATATCAACAACGTGGTGTTTTACGAGATGTTCGACACGGCGGTGAACGGGCTGCTGCTGGAGGCGGGATTGCTCGATCCCCATGCGGGCGCGGATGTGTTCCTCGTGGTCGATTCGGGGTGTCGCTACCACGCACCGATCAGCCATCCCGCGGTGATCACGGCAGGGCTAAGAGTTGGGCATCTGGGCCGGTCGGCGGTGCGATATGAGATTGCGCTTTTCGACGGAGATGCGGATCTGGCGGCGGCCGAGGGTCACTTCGTCCATGTGAATGTGGATCGCGAGACCCATCGCCCCCGGCCCATGGCAGATCCGCTCCGGCAGTTGTTCCAGAGCATGACAGCGCCTCAGCGGTAGAACCGCATCTCCGCCAGTGCCAGATCAGCCTCGAACGCCCGCCCGACACCCACCAGCCCGACCCGGCTCAGGGCTTCGGGGCGGAAGGCCACATCGGTCCGATGGGGTGTGAGATCGGCAAAGGCGATCCGCAGCTCCTGCCAGTCGTCGGTCGCGGTGAACTCAGTGCGAAAGGACTGCCACGGGCGGCTCAGATCGCGGGTGCGCAGGCGGATGTCATAGCACTCGCCTGTGCCACGTACGGTGAGGGCGATTCCGTTCCAGCCGGTACCCGGGGGCAGATCGCGCGCCATTTGCAGAAACCCGCCATCGTTCTCCAGTGATACGGTGCCGGTCAGGTGCAGAGCGGCTCGCCCGGCGATGGTATCGAGCTTGAGCCGTCCGTTGCTGATCCCGCCCATGACCCGATCCGACACCAGCTCCCAATGGCGCGCGGTGGCGTCGGTGCCATCGAAGAGGAGTTCGGTCATGTCAGGAGGTCCTGCATTCGGGCGCGGGTCCGGTCGAGGAGCGCGGCAGCGGCTTCGGGTGTATCGGCGACGGTGTAGATGCGCAGCTCCGGCGCGTTGCCCGAGGGGCGCAGTTGCAGCACGGCGCCGTCCGAAAGCGTCCAGCGTGGCCCGTCGGTGTGGTCGCAGGAGGCGACTGTTTCGCCCGGTGCCAGCAGTGGCGTCGGGTCACGGTCGAGCTGTTTGAGGAGTGGGTCGGCACCCTCCCGGTCGATGTCCGTCAGCCGGTCGGCGGCGGTGAAGACCGGCGGTTCCCGGCGGACGCGCGCGGCGACATCGCCTTCGGAGGCGGTGAGCACGGCAAGGATTGGCAGCACCGCGTCGCGAGTCGGCAATGCGGGCAGGGGACCGGCCGGACCTTGGGCGTCGAAGCCCAGAAGGGTGCCGCCATTTGCCTCGTAACCCAGCGCGGGACCTTGAGCGGTTTCCATCCCTGCGATGACGAAGGGCGAGCCGATGCGGGTCAGCAAAAGCTCGGCGAAGCCCTTTTGCGCCACGCCGGGATTGGACGAGATCGGCGTGACCACGCTGTGAGCGCCGAGCAGTTCCGCCGTGATCTGGCCCAGGAGGTCGCCCGGAATGACCGTGCCTGCGACGTCGGTTATCAGGGGGCGATCGCTGTCGCCATCTGTCGAAACGATAGCATTGAATCGGCCCCCAGCGGCCCAATCCCGGAGCTGGCACCGCAACTCCCCAGAGATTGCCTCGGTGTCGATCGGGATGAAGTGATCGGCCCGGCCCAGTTCGACCACCTCGGCGCCTGCATCCAGCAGAATCTCCGCCAGCAGATCGCGCCCGACGGCGGAATGGGCATAAAGACCGATGCGTTGGCCGTTCAGCGCTTCACCAAATGCTGTGGCGTAGCGGGCGCGGTAGCGGGCGGCGACGCGCGTGTCGCGCGTCGTCGTACCACCTCCGGAACCCGGGGCCGTGTCGAGCGCGGCGGTGATGGCCGCTTCATCATCCTTGGTGATCTCGCCAGCGCGGGAGTAGAATTTCAGCCCGTTGCGGTCGGCGGGGATGTGGGAGCCGGTGACCATGATCGCGCTCGCCTTTGCCTCGCGCGCAACCAACGCCAGCGCCGGAGTGGGCACCGTCCCGCAGAGCACAGCTCGGGCGCCCATCCCTGTCACCGTCCTGGACACAGTCTCCATCAGAGCGGCAGTGGAGGGGCGCAGGTCGCCGCCGATATAGACCGCTCCGCCAGTGTCACAGGCCGTCAGAAACGCGCGCACATGCGCGGCGACGAGCGGCTCTGTCAGCTCGGTGACAAGGCCCCGGAGGCCGGATGTGCCGAATTTCGGGGCCATGGATCAAACTCCCTCAGAGTATCAGGCGTCGAGGAACACCCGCATGGTGGCCTCGAAATCGCGGGGCTTTTCGGCATGCAGCCAGTGACCCGCATCAGGCAGGCTGGTGAAGCGTGCTTTGGCAAAATGTGCGCGGATCGCGGGGCGCATCTCGCGGGTCACATAATCGCTGGCGCCGCCGGTCAGGAACAGGGCGGGGCGCTCGAATTGGCCGGTGACCTCGGGCCAGCCGATGACCAGATCGTGATGACGCTCCAGCGCGTCGAGGTTCAGCTTCCAGCGCTGGTTCTCGGGGTCGAGGCTCTGGAGGAGAAAAGAGCGCAGCGACGGATCGTCCACATGATCGGCCAGTTGCGCCTCGGCATCGCGGCGCTTGCGCACGTGGCTGAGATCCACGCGGCGCATGGCGTCGATCAGGTGGGTCTGGCTGTGGCTGTAGCTGACGGGCGCGATATCAGCGACAATGATCCGGCGCGGCAGATCGGGTTGGGCTAGGGCCAGCATCATTGCCGCTTTGCCGCCCATCGAATGGCCCAGCACGTCCCAGCCGGGATCCATCACCGCCGCCAGATCGTCGGCCATCGAAGGGTAGTCGTGGTTATCGAGATGGGGCGAGTCACCGTGGTTGCGCATATCCACGACCCGCACCGGACCGCGATCCGAGAGCCGTTTGGCGATCACGTTCCAGTTCCGCGCCGAGCCAAACAGCCCATGCGCGATGAGAAGCGGCGGCGCGTCACCGCCGCTCTCGTAATCCACATAGGCGAGCTGAGACACTCAGAGCTCCGGGTAGATCGGGAAGCGCTGGCACAGGGCCTCGACCTCGGTGCGCACCTTGGTCTCGACAGCTTCATTGCCGTCGGGGCCGTTAGCGGCGAGACCGTCCACCACCTCGACGATCCAGTCGGCGATCTGGCGGAACTCGTCCTCGCCGAAGCCCCGCGTAGTTCCGGCGGGCGAACCCAGACGAATGCCGCTGGTGATGGTCGGCTTTTCGTCGTCAAACGGGATGCCGTTCTTGTTGCAGGTGATGTGAGCGCGACCGAGGGCTTTCTCGGTGTCGTTGCCCTTCACGCCTTTGGGGCGGAGATCCACGAGCATCAGGTGCGTGTCGGTGCCGTCGGTGACGATGTCCAGCCCGCCTTTCATCAGCTGATCGGCCAGCGCCTGCGCATTGGCGATGACCTGCTTTTGATAGGCCTTAAAGCCGGGCTGTAGCGCCTCGCCAAACGCCACGGCCTTGGCTGCGATCACATGCATCAGCGGGCCGCCCTGAATGCCGGGGAAGATCGCGGAATTCACCTTTTTCGCGATGGCTTCGTCGTCGGTGAGGATCATGCCGCCGCGCGGGCCGCGCAGAGTCTTATGCGTCGTCGTGGTCGCCACATGGGCGTGGGGGAAGGGCGAGGGGTAGTCGCCCGAGGCGACGAGACCGGCGAAATGGGCCATGTCCACCAGCAGAAACGCGCCGACCATATCGGCGATCTCACGCATCCGGGCAAAGTCGAGGATGCGCGGAATGGCGGAGCCGCCGGCGATGATCATCTTCGGCTGGTGCTCTTTGGCCAGCGCTTCGATCTGGTCGTAATCGGGCAGCAGCGTGTCGCGGGTGACGCCGTATTGAATGGCGTTGAACCACTTGCCCGACTGGTTTGGACGGGCGCCATGGGTCAGGTGGCCGCCCGCATCGAGGCTCATCCCAAGGATTGTGTCGCCGGGTTGCAGCAGCGCGGTGAACACGCCCTGATTGGCCTGAGAGCCGGAGTTCGGCTGAACATTCGCGAAACCGCAGCCAAAGAGCTCCTTGGCCCTGTCGATGGCGAGGTTTTCGGCCACGTCCACATACTGGCAGCCGCCATAATACCGGCGACCCGGATAGCCTTCGGCATATTTGTTGGTCAGGACCGAGCCCTGCGCCTCCATCACCGCCTTGGAGACGATGTTCTCGCTCGCGATCAGCTCGATTTCGTCGCGCTGACGGCCCAGCTCGGAGGTCACGGCCTGCATCAGGTCGGGATCGGTGTCGGCCAGGCTTCGGGTGAAGAAGCCGTTGTCACGATGGGGCGCATTCATGGGCTCTGGTCCTTTCGGCAGCAGAAATGGTTGACCGCTGTTACCGCATGGTTGCATCCGGTGAAAGAGCACAGAGCGACACGGTGGTTGCCATTCGCGTCCTGACGCGCGACGCTCCGCCGCAGGAGGACCCCCATGCGCGAAAAAATCGCCTTTTTGGCCAGTTCGAGTGACATCGCTCAGGAAGCCCTGACCGCGCTCAGCACCAAATACGGGCAGGTCCCGGTGGATGAGGCCGATGTGATCGTGGCGCTGGGGGGGGACGGGCACATGTTGCACACGCTGCACCGCACCCAGCACCTGCCTGCGCCAGTCTACGGGATGAATTGCGGCACCATCGGATTCCTGATGAACGAATATTCCGAGGCCGGGCTGGTCGAGCGACTGGAAGAGGCCGAGATCGAAGAAATCCACCCCCTGCGTATGGTTGCCCGTCGGGCCGACGGTTCCAGCGAGACCCACCTGGCGATCAACGAGGTCTCCCTTTTGCGACAAGGGCCCCAAGCGGCGAAGCTGAAGATCCATATTGACGGGCGCGTGCGGATGGAGGAGCTCGTCTGCGACGGCGCGCTCGTCGCCACGCCTGCGGGCTCAACGGCCTATAACTACTCGGCGCACGGGCCGATCCTGCCCATCGGCTCTGATGTGCTGGCGCTGACGGCCATGGCTGCCTTCCGCCCCCGGCGCTGGCGCGGGGCGCTGCTGCCGACCACCGCAGTCGTCCGTTTCGATGTGCGTGAGGCCAGCAAGCGTCCGGTCATGGCCGATGCGGACGGGTTTTCAGTGCGCGATGTGATCTCCGTCGAGGTTCAAAGCGCCCCCGAAATTACCCATTCGATTCTGTTCGATCCGGGGCATGGGCTGCAGGAACGCCTGCTGCGCGAGCAGTTTGTCTGACCCTAGCGCGCGGCATTCATCATCACGCGCAGGCTTTCGGCATCGAGGGGAACAGGGTTGGCCTTCATCGAGGACGAACTCGCGGCCATTTCGGCGGCCTCGTTTCGGTTGGCCTCGGTGATGCTGAGCCCGTCGAGGCCCGGCAGACCGGAGTTCCGCGACCAGTCCCGGAGCGCGTCGAAGGCATCGTCGTCCGGGACCGACAGAGCCCCTGCGATCATCTGACGGACCTCTCCGATTTTCGCCGCCGCAGCGCCTTCGGTTCGTGCCGCGTTGGTGATCAGACCGGCAGGCAGAAGGGTGCCGCAGATCGCTCCGTGGGCCGCGCCTGAGAGGCCGCCCAGAGGTCCGGCGAGCCCGTGCACGACCCCCAGCCCTGCATTGGCCAGCGCCAGCCCGCCGCACAGGCTGGTCCATGCGAGCGCATCGCGCGCGTCCGGGTCTTCGCCCTCCATCAGCCGGATCAGCGCGGCGAGCCCCTTGGGGATCGCGTCGCGGCAAAGCGCGTCGGTCAGCGGGTTTGCGCGGGAGGATATGTAGGGCTCGATCACCTGCGTCACCGCGTCAAGGCCGGATGCCAGAGTGATGGCGCGAGGGCAATGATCGGTCAGGGACGGGTCCACGATGGCGAGGCGCGGCAGCATCGTGCGGTCACGAAGGCTGACCTTGCGACGGGCCTCCGGGACCGAGATCACCGCGTTGCGGGTCACTTCGGCGCCGGTGCCTGACGTGGTCGGTAAGGCGGCGAAAGGCAGGGGGGTGGCCTCCAGCGGCAGGCCGAGGCCCACGACTTCGAGATGGTCCAGCATCGGGCGCGGAGCGGGAACGAGGGCGGCGATGGCCTTGCCCGCGTCGATCACCGCGCCGCCGCCCAGCGCGATCACGGCGCCTGCGCTGTGGTCGCGTGCGGTCGCCACCCCAGCCTCGATCGTGGACACATCCGGTTCACCCGGCACGGCAAAGCGCGCGACCTCGGCGCCCGCATCTATCAGCGCCTCCCGCAGCCAGTCAGAGCGGGAGGGAGTGCCGCCGGTCACCAGCAACACGCGCGGATGCAGCGCGGCCAGATCGCTGACCGCCTCCCGCGCCACACCCCGGCCAAAGCGGATCTCTGTCGCGGTGGCAAAGCTGAAAACCGTCTGCATCCCGTTTCCTCCTCAGATCCAGAAATGTTCCTCGACCCGGGCCGGGCGGGGACCGTCGGGTGTCACCACGGTCAGTTCGGTGCCTGCGTCCCAATGGGTCATCCGGACCATGCCGATGGCCACAGTCGTGTTGAAATCCGGCGACCGCGCCGCCGAAGATACCCGACCCACCATCCGCTCCCCGGCGACCAAAGGCCAGAATTCCTCCACCGGCGGCACTTTCTCACCACCGATGGAGATTGGGCGAATCTGTTTCACCGGGCCTTCCTTGGCGACCCGCAGGAGGGCGTCGCGCCCTATGCAGCCAATGGCCGATTCGGTGTTGCAGAATTTGCCCAGGCCACATTCATGGGGCGTGTTGTCGTCGGTCATATCGTTGCCGTAGGACAGCAGCCCGCCCTCGATCCGCTCGATGAGATTGGGGCAACCGGCGCGGACATCCATCCCGCGCCCCGCCTCCATCAGCGCGTCCCAGAGCGGCATCCCCAGATCACCGCCCTCGACATAGATCTCGAAACCACCCTGCTTTGAGTAGCCCGAACGCGCGACGACCATGGCCCGACCCTGAAACTCCAGCTCCTTGAAGCGGAAGAACCGGATCGAACGCACGGCATCCCCAAACACGGCGGCCATGAGGTCTTCGGCCAGCGGGCCCTGCACGGCCAGCGGCGAGACGTCCGGCTCATCGACGAGCACATCGAGGTGGAAGCTGTGGGCCAGACCCTTGACCCAGTAGAGCAGATCGCTGTCCGCGATGGAGATCCACCAGCGATCTTCGGCGAGCTTCACCGCCACCGGATCGTTCAGCATGCCCCCGGTCTCGTCCACGATCGGAACATAGGCGCACTGCCCGACCTGAATGCCCCGCAGATCGCGGGGTGTCAGCCACTGGGCCAGCCGCGCCGCGTGGGGGCCGCGCAGTTCGACCTGCCGCTCGCAGGCCACATCCCAGACCTGAACGGCATTTTTCAGGTGGTGGTAATCCTCCTGGACCGAGCGAAAGACCGTCGGCAGGAGCATGTGGTTATAAACCGTGTAGGCCTTGACCCCGGCGGCCTCGACCCCGGGCGAGAACGGCGTCCGGCGGAGCCGGCGCGAGGTGGAAAGCATGACCATCTGTACTACCCCATGTCCTTGATGCGCTGGCGCAATTCGAATTTCTGGATCTTGCCGGTGGAGGTTTTCGGGATCTCCGCGAAAATCACCGATTTCGGTGTCTTGAACCCCGCGAGCCGGTCCCGGCAGAACGCCATGATCCCGGCCTCGTCCGCCTCGTGTCCGGGGCGCAGTTCGACAAAAGCACAGGGCACCTCGCCCCATTTTGGATCGGGCCGCGCGACCACAGCAGCGGTCTGCACGGCGGGGTGGGCGTAGAGCACCGCCTCCACCTCCACCGAGGAGACGTTTTCACCGCCCGAGATGATCACGTCCTTCAACCGGTCGCGGATCTGCATGTAGCCGTCTGGGTAAAGCACCGCCCCGTCGCCGGACCAGAAATACCCGTTCTGCATGGCCTCGGCCGTGGCGTCGGGGTCCTTGTAATAGCCCTTCATCACCGTGTTTCCGCGAATGGCGATCTCGCCCTGGGTCTCCGCATCGGCAGGCACGCTCTGGCCGGTTTCGCGGTCGATCACGGCGACCTCTTCGACCATGGGAAACGGCACGCCCTGCCGCGCCCGCCTTGCGGCTTCTTCCGCCGGATCAAGCGACCGCCAGTCCTCCTGCGGAAGACACTGGGAAATGTGGCCATAGGTCTCGGTCAGCCCATAGACATGCATCACCTCCATGCCGAGGCTCGCCATACGCTGCAGAACGGCAGGCGGCGGCGGCGCTCCGGCGGTCATCACCTGTAGGGCGGGGTCGATGCGTCGGGATGGGGCCGCCTCGCTCTCGGCCAGCATTTGCAGCACCACCGGAGCGGCGCCGAAATGGGTGACACCCTCGGCCCGGATCGCCTCGAACAGCGCTTCCGGCGCCGTGGAGGCCGGAAAGACGACGGTCCCTCCGAGGATCGCCATCATCCACGGATGTCCCCAGCCATTGCAGTGGAACATGGGCACCACGGACAGGTAGACGGGCTTGCGTGGGACTTGCCAGGCGGCGACGGTCCCTAGCGCCATGAGGTAGGCGCCGCGATGGTGGTAGACAACGCCCTTGGGCCTCCCCGAGGTGCCGGACGTGTAGTTCAGGGCCAGAGCCTGCCACTCGTCCTCGGGCAACCCATCGACGTCGAGCGGGGGACCTGCCAGCAGATCGTCATAACCCGGATGATCCATGGGAGCTGCGTTGGCAGAGAGGGGGATTTCCACGATCTCAGGCGCCCGCTCAGACTGTTCCAGCGCAGCCTGCGCCAACCCCACCAAGTCCGAGCTGACCATCAGGAGCTGGCTGTCCGAGTGGTCGAGGATGTAAGCTATGGTCGCAGGCTCCAGCCGGGTGTTCAGTGCTGACAGCACCGCACCGGCCATCGGCACGGCGAAATGCAGCTCGAACAGCTCAGGCAGGTTGCCCGAGAGGACCGTCACCGTATCGCCGACACCGATCCCGCGCGCCCTCAGCCCCCCGGCCACGCGACACACCCGATCATGGACCTCGGCCCAGCTGCGCCGGGTCTCTCCCTGCACGGTGGCGATGTCGTCCCGGTGAACCCGCGCGGCGCGGCGCAGAAACGACACCGGCGACAAGGGCACATGGTTGGCCGGATTGCGTTCCAGCGCCTCGAAATTCTCCCGCATCCTCTCCTCCCCTGGACGCACGCTCGACCGCACTCTTTGTGGTGCATGACGGACATTTACTCGAATGCCCGACAAATATATGTCTGACAAATGAAAAAGCGGGTTCCGCTTTTGCGACGCATTACCCAACGCGCCCGGCGCCAGACTGCGAAAGGACACCCGACCCATGGAGAGCCTCGACCGATTTGATGTGACCCATCTGGCGCTGAGCGTGGATGAAGATGACATCGTCACCGTTACGCTGAACCGGGCCGACAAGCGCAATGCGCTGAACGCGGCCACGATCGAAGAGCTCATCGACGTGTTCTCCAACCTGCCCCGGATGGGCGCGCGGGCTGTGATCCTGCGCGGGGAGGGCACCCATTTCTGTGCCGGTCTCGATCTGGTGGAGCACCACCGCGAAGACCGTCGCCCCGATGAATTCATGCACCTGTGCCTGCGGTGGCATGAGGCTTTCAACAAAATGGAATATGGCGGCGTCCCAATCATCGCCGCGCTCAAAGGTGCTGTTGTGGGCGGGGGGCTGGAGCTTGCCTCCAGCGCCCATATCCGTGTGGCCGACCAGACGACTTACTTCGCGCTGCCAGAGGGCCAGCGGGGCCTGTTCACAGGCGGCGGGGCGACTATCCGGGTGGCCGATCTGGTCGGCAAGGCGCGGATGATCGACATGATGCTCACGGGCCGCGTCTACAAAGGCGAAGAGGCCGTGAATGTCGGCCTAGCGCAGTATCTGGTCGAAAATTCCGAGGCCAAGGCGCTGGAACTCGCCCGCGAAGCCGCCAAGCACCCGCCCCTGACCAACTTCGCCATCTGCTCGGCCATCAGTCACATGCAAAACATGTCCGCCCTCGACGCCGCCTATGCCGAAGCGGTTGTGGCCGGCGTGGTCAACACCCAACCGGCTGCGCGGGGACGGCTTGAGGCGTTCGCGAACAAGACTGCGGCGCGGGTCCGGCCGGAGTAAATCGCTGGCACGGAACCGGCCTTATCTCGGGATTATCCGCAGAAAATGCGGATGACCTTGGAGTTGGGGTTGGTGACGGCCGCGATATCAGGTCCACTGTGAACGAAGTTGAGGCGGCTCGGGTTATCTGTCGCGACCGGTTCGTCGCTGCCGTAGTGTCGGCTGTCACCCGGAACAGCCAGGTCGAATGTCGCCGTTGAAAGCCCGCCGACGAGGTGTTGGTACTGCGCGGCCCCGCATGTGTCAGTCGTTCGCTGACCACATCCCGCCATCGTAAGGATTAAGAGGCAGGCGGCAGTTGCTGTGCGAAGGCCCATCATCGACCGTCCAGGTGCTATTTGGCGCATGTTGATATTGAAATACAGGCAGAGGGCAGGGTAGGGCGGGCAAGGGCGTCAGAGCGGCTCGCTCTGGTCCCGCTGCCCGCCCCCGGAGGTCAGCGCGTGAATTTCTTGTGCTTCACGCGGGTGGGCTTGATGGCGTCTTCGCCGAGCCGGCGGACCTTGTCTTCCTCATAAGCCTCGAAGTTGCCCTCAAACCACTCCACATGTGCGTCGCCCTCGAAGGCGAGGATGTGTGTGCAGAGGCGGTCGAGGAAGAAGCGGTCGTGGGAGATCACCACGGCGCAGCCGGCAAAACTCTCCAGAGCGTCTTCGAGCGCGCGCAGGGTCTCCACGTCGAGGTCGTTGGTCGGTTCGTCGAGGAGCAGCACATTGCCGCCGGATTTCAGCAGCTTGGCCATGTGGACGCGGTTGCGCTCACCGCCCGACAGCAGCCCGACCTTTTTCTGCTGGTCGCCGCCCTTGAAGTTGAAGGCACCGCAATAGGCGCGGCTGTTCATCTGCGCGTCGCCGAGGTCGATCACCTCTCCGCCGCCGGAGATTTCCTCCCAGACGGTGGCATTGGCATCGAGCGCGTCTCGGGACTGGTCCACGTAGGAGAGCTGCACCGTGTCGCCCCACGAGACCGAGCCTTCGTTGGGTTCGTCCTGCCCGGTCAGGCAGCGGAAGAGCGAAGTCTTACCCGCGCCGTTCGGACCGATCACGCCGACAATTCCGCCCGGTGGCAAGGCAAAGCTGAGACCGTCGATCAGCAGCTTGTCGCCCTTGGCCAGCTTCAGATCCTCGACTTCGAGCACCTTGCCGCCCAGACGTTCGCCATTGGGGATGACGATCTGGGCCTTACCGACGCGCTCACGCTCGGACTGGCTGGCCATTTCCTCATAGGCCTGAATCCGCGCCTTGGATTTCGCCTGTCGGGCCTTCGCGCCCTGCCGCATCCATTCAAGCTCGCGCGACAGCGTGCGCTGTTTCGCCTTGTCCTCGCGGGCCTCCTGTTCGAGCCGCTTGGCCTTCTGCTCCAGCCAGCTGGAATAATTGCCCTCGTAGGGGATGCCGCGGCCGCGATCGAGTTCGAGGATCCAGCCGGTGATATCGTCGAGGAAGTAACGGTCGTGGGTGACGATCAGGATCGTGCCCTTGTAGTCGATCAGGTGCTGTTGCAGCCAGGCGATGGTCTCGGCGTCAAGATGGTTCGTCGGTTCGTCCAGCAGCAGCATGTCAGGCTGTTCCAGCAGAAGCTGGCAGAGCGCCACCCGGCGCTTTTCCCCGCCCGAAAGCGAGTCGACCGAGGCATCGTCCGGCGGGCAGCGCAGGGCTTCCATAGCGACGTCGATCTGGCTGTCGAGATCCCAGAGGTTCTCGCTGTCGATCTCGTCCTGAAGCCGCGCCATCTCGTCGGCGGTCTCGTCTGAGTAGTTCATCGCCAGCTCGTTAAACCGGTCGAGCTTTGCCTGCTTGGCCGCCACGCCCAGCATCACATTGCCGCGCACATCGAGGGAGGGGTCGAGCTCGGGCTCCTGCGGCAGGTAGCCGACCTTGGCGCCCTCGGCAGACCACGCTTCGCCGGTAAAGTCCTTGTCCATCCCGGCCATGATCTTGAGCAGCGTCGATTTACCGGCGCCGTTTACGCCGACCACGCCGATCTTGACCCCGGGGAGGAAGTTCAGACGGATGTTTTCGAACAGTTTCTTGCCACCCGGGATCGTCTTGGAGACGCCATCCATGTGGTAGACGAACTGATAGCTGGCCATGCCTTTGATCCTTTGTCGCAACTGCGGTTCGCCCCCATGTAGGGGATTTGGCAGGCTACCGGAAGACGTGAGCGACCGTCAGCGATGCCGGGCAAAGAAATCGGTCAGGGCGGCGAGGGTTTCGGCGGGGGATTCCTCCGGTAGAAAGTGGCCGCAGGGCAGCGCGTGACCCTCTACAATGTCCGCATGAGCGCGCCATATCCCGGGCACATCGTAAAGCTTACCCACCAGACCCTTCGCCCCCCAGAGCGCGAGGACAGGCATGGGGAGTTTGCGGTCCAGATCGGCCTCGTCATGCTCCAGATCGATGGTCGCGGCGGCGCGGTAATCCTCGCAGGAGGCGTGGATGGCGGCGGGGTCAGAGAAGCAGCGCAGATATTCGGCGCGGACCTCGTCAGGGAAGGCCGGGTCATTGCCCTGCGACCATGCCCGCAGCTTCGAGGCAAGGTAGAGCGCTGGCTCCGCGGCGATCAGGCGTTCTGGCATTGGCGCGGGCTGGATCAGGAAGAACCAGTGATAATACGCGCGGGCGAAAGCCTCACCGGTGGTCCGGTACATATGCAGCGTCGGCGCGATGTCGAGCACCGCCAGCGCCGTGACCGCCTCCGGGTAATCCCGCGCCAGCCGGTGCGCCACCCGTCCGCCCCGGTCATGGCCCGCCACGGCGAACCGCTCATGCCCCAGCACCCGCATCAGAGCAATCTGGTCGGCGGCCATGGCGCGTTTCGAATAGGGGGCGTGGTCGGGGGTCGTCTCGGGCTTGTCGCTGTCGCCATAGCCACGCAGGTCCGGCAGGATCACCCGATAACCGGCGTTGACCAGCCCCGGTGCAACCTTGTGCCAGCAAAGGTGAGTCTGAGGATAGCCATGCAGGAGAAGCAGCGGCGGCCCGTCGCCTGCCTGCCTCACCCGCACGGTGATCCCGGTGTCGAGCGCGATGCGGTTATCAGTGAATGCGTCGAGCATGGCGGAGACTCCGGGAGGTCAGGATCTTGGACGCTGCAGCGCTGACACGGCGCCCCTGATCGCGACGGCCAGCACCATGCCGCCGAACAGGCACAGTGTCCATGCCCCGGCGTCGCGGGTCTCCAGCCAGATTGCAAAGACGGCGCCGGCGATGAGCCCGAGCGCGATGGGCACGGACAGAGACTTCATCACTATCCTTTCTTCAGTAATCCGATGAGATCGCCGAGATTGCCGAGCGCAGCAGTGACTGGTTCGGCCAGCCCCTCGATTGCGATCCGCAACCGCTCCTTGAGTTCTGGCTCGTTCCAGTCGTCGATCCAGAGTGCGGGCGCCTGAACAACCTTGGCATGCCAGATCCAGAAATAGATCTCGGCATGCCCAACGGTTTCGACCGGAGAGAGATCCATCCGGAAGAGGGGCCGGTCAGTCTGGCCTTTGTCCGCCGACGGGTTCCACGCAAAGAGAAACGGACCCCTGCCGATTTCCCGGTTCATTTGCGGCACTGCTGCGGCTGCGTCCCAGCGCGCGTTGAGCCCGGCATCCACATCATAAGCGTCAACGGCCTTTTCGCATTCAGACCGGTTGATGGCCGCCGCGGTGTTCAGATCGGTTGCAACCATTGTCGTATTGACGGGCCAGACGGTCACAAGCTGTTTTAGCGGCACCGGCGCAAAACCGGACTGAGCGTTCATCAGAATATTGGCAAAGGCGATGCAGATGTTCACGTAACGCTCCCTCTGCCTGCCCCGGATGTCGCCCCAGCCCGAGAGGATCGCATAGGCTCCGTAATCCTCCGGCGCGAAATCGGATGGGCCGGCAAAGATGCGCGTTGCTTCGGGGGCGTCAAATGCCGGATCGGTCACGATGACAGGCGCGATGTCGGGGACAGAGGCCGGTCCCCGCCCTGCTCCAACTGAGCCCGACGGGAAGCTCCAGCCGCCGCCGCTGGCATCCGGCCCCGCGTCTGAGGTCCAGTCGCCCCACGCTTCTTCACCGGGGGCCGGTAACATAACCGGATCAGATATTTCAGACCAGGGGTCGAGGACGCTGTCTTCTTCCCATCCGCCGGGCCAGGACATGTCCGCATCCGGGCAGATCAGGTCACCAATCTTGGAAATCACGCATCCGGTGTGATCGCGTTGAAATGGGACGGTGACGTTGGGGAAGATGTCGACCGCCTCCTGAGGGCCTTCGGCGAGGGCTGGCTTCAGGGACAACAAAGCAAACAAAATGGCGAATGACCTGCGCATGTGAGCCTCAAAAGAGCATGAAATACGATGATTATAGCACACTCACCTCAAAAAGTCGGCATTTCTGACCGGACCGCCAGGCGATAGCTCACCGGAAAAACACTGCACTCGAAAATCAGAGGATCTCGTCCTCGTCGAACATCGGGTCAGCTTCGAGATCGGCGGTCAGTTGCGACAGGCGATGACCACTGTCTGTGACGGGGACATCGGCAATATGGTAAATGGCGTCGCCTTCATTCACCACAGGCATGGTCGCGCGGCCGAGGATCAGCCCGTCCGAGGGGGCGGGGATCTCGAATTCGGTCTCGCCGAACGGATCGGCCACGATGCCGAGGGTCTGGCCCGCGCGTACTTCTTCGCCGGTCTCGCGGAACAGGCGCAAAAGGCCGCTGGCGGGCGCGCGGACCCAGCTCGTCTCGCGGGCGGTGACTGGCTCGGCGGCGCGGCGGCCCAGCCCGCGCGCGCCAATCATCCCCAGCCGGTGCATGACCCGCAGGCAGCCCGACGCACCGATCCGTGCCGACATCTCGTCGAAGCGCAGCGCCTCGCCCGCCTCATATAGCAGCGCATCGACACCGCGCGCCCGTGCCTCCGAGCGCAACGTGCCGTCGCGCAGCTTCGCTCGCAAGATCAGCGGCGCGCCGAACGCTTCGGCCAGCTCCAGCGTCGCGGGGCTGGAGGCAGACACGCGGATTTGCGGCAGGTTGGTGCGGTGGATTGCGGCGGAATGCAGGTCGATGCCGAGATCTGCGCGGGACACGATCTCTGCCATGAAGATATGCGCCATCCGCGCGGCCAGAGACCCGTTCTCGTGGCCCGGAAAGGAGCGGTTCAGATCGCGCCGGTCGGGCAGGTAGCGGGAGCGGTTCAGAAACCCGAAGGTGTTGACGATCGGCACCACCAGCAGCGTCCCGCGCAGGGTGCCCAGTTGCGGCGCGCTCAGGAGCCGCCGGGCGATCTCGACGCCGATGATCTCATCCCCGTGGATCGCGGCGGAGACAAAGAGTACCGGGCCGGGGCGTTTGCCATGGACCACATGGACCGACATATGCACCGGCGTGTGATCGGCCAGCGCCGACACCGGCAAATCGACAGTCTGCCGGGTGCCGGGAGCGATGCGGATGTCGCCAATCTCGAAAGGGTCCCTCACCATAGGGCCGTATCTAACCGGTCACTTTCGGCGCGCAAGGCTTCAATCGCCGCCCCCGTCGCCTCCACCGCCGTCATGATCGCCGCCGAACCAACTGGACCCACCATCGTCACCGCCGCCCCATCCCCCTCTTTCAGATCTTTTCCCGGACCGGGACCGAAAGTAGATACGGGCGAGCATGAGGCCAATTAACAGGCAGAGGAGCCAGCCGAACGGGTTGCCATCCGCGAATATCAACCCGAGGAAAAGCCCGACGACGAGCCCGGCTAAGAGCCCGTAGACGATTTCCCAGATGAGAGAGTTGTTCATCGTCATTCCTGCTCATTCCGGGTTCGCGCCCGACGAGGTTTTCAGCTGCGCCCCATGGTGCTGGACGGGAGCTCTGGGCTCAACCCCCGACGGCTACCCCCTCGCGTCTCGGGTCGGCGCCGCCCTCCAGCGTCTCGCCAATGCGGATGGCGTGGAGGCCTGAGGTCAGGTCGCGGACGCTTACATCATAGCCCATCTGGATCAGTGGCTCTTGCAGCGCGGTGGCATCGGTGCCGTCCTCGAGATCATAAGTGCCAAAGCGGTTCACCATATGCGGGGCGGCGATGGCTTGCTGCACATCCATCCCGAAATCGAGGTGGTTGACGATGGCCTGCGCCACATAGCCGATGATCCGCGAGCCGCCGGGGGAGCCGATGGCCAGCACGGGCTTGCCGTCCTTCATCACGATGGTCGGCGACATGGAGGAGCGAGGGCGCTTGCCCGGCTCCAGCCTGTTGGCGATGGGCCGTCCATCCTGCTGCGTTGCAAAGGAGAAATCCGTCAGCTCGTTGTTCAGCAGAAACCCGCCCGGTGCCATCAGCCGCGAGCCAAAGCCGTTCTCGATGGTGGTCGTCATGGACAGCACATTGCCGTCCCCGTCGACAATGGTGATGTGGCTGGTGGAGGGGAATTCGATGGACTGATCGGGGGCAAGCCGCATGGCGTGTGACCACTCAGGATTGCCAGGCTCGGTGGCCTCCAGCCGAGCGCCGCCCTTCAGCACCTCCGCGCGGCTGGCCAGATAGGCCGGGTCCACGAGGCCCTTGGTCGGCATGGGGACGTAGTCGCTATCGGCCATGTAGAGTCCCCGGTCGGCGAAGGCGAGGCGTGAGGCGTCGCCCAGCAGGCGAGCGAAATCGGGATCGGTGGGGCCTATCCCCGACAGATCGAACCCATCGAGCAGCCCGAGGATCTGCCCCACGGTCAGCGCGCCGGAGGAGGGCGGCCCCATGCCGCAGACATCATGTGCGCGATAGGTGGCACAGATGGCGGGGCGCTCGCGCACCTGATAGATCGCCAGATCGGTCAGATCGAGTACGCCCGGATTGCCCTCGGCGCTCTGCACTGTGTCGACGATGCCTTGGGCGATCTCGCCAGTATAGAAAGCGTCGGCCCCGCCTGAGGCGATGGTCTCCAGCGTCTGGGCATAGGCGTCATTGGTCAGAGTCGCGCCCTCGGTCAGCGCTTCGCCGTCCGGGTAGAAATAGGCAGCGGTTGCGGGGAATTTTGTCAGTCGCTCCTGATCGCCCGCCACGAGACCGGCAAGCCGGGGGGAGATGGCGAATCCGTCGCGG
Organism: Palleronia caenipelagi; assembly: GCF_007004065.1. GTDB lineage: Bacteria > Pseudomonadota > Alphaproteobacteria > Rhodobacterales > Rhodobacteraceae > Palleronia > Palleronia caenipelagi. Next base: position 62,574 of record NZ_VFSV01000007.1, read on the forward strand.
GCCAGAGCGGTGGCGTCGGCAAAGAGCGGCGCCCAGTCGAGCTTGCCCCATTTGTCATGGGCCATCTGCATCAGCGCGGGGGTTCCCGGCGTGCCCACGGAGCGGCCCCCCACCACCGCGTCGTAGAAGCCCATGGTCTCGCCGTTCTCGTCCTGAAACATCTCGGGACGGGCGGCCAGCGGCGCGGTTTCGCGCCCGTCCAGCGTGGTCAATTCGCCCGAGGCCGCATCGTACCAGACGAGGAATGCGCCGCCCCCGAGCCCGGAGGATTGCGGCTCCACAAGGCCCAGCACCGTCTGCACGGCGACCATGGCGTCCGCTGCCGAGCCACCCTGTTCGAGGATCTTCGCCCCGGCCTCCACTGCCAGCGGGTTGGCGGCGGCAACCATCCAGTTTTCTGCGGTCACCGGCCGGCCCGCGTCCTTGGCCGCCAGCGCGTCCTGCACCCTTTGGGGCAGGGTCGCAAAGGCCGAGACGGCGGTTTCGGATGTGCCCTCGGTGGTGATCGCATCGGCGGCCTGCTGGGCGTGGGCTGGCAGCGCCAGCAGCAGGGCAAGTGGGTAAAGTCGTCGCATCTCAGGCCTCCCCTCAGAGTGTCAGGCCGTTAGCGTTAGACGGAAAAGCCGTTCGCACAAGATGCTTTATGCGTGTGTGGCCCCGGAGCGGAGGACGCCCCCGGGGCCGGTTTGGCTCAGGCCGGGTAGGGGTAGGCGGCGTTCACGAGGCGGTAACCGTCCTGATGCTTGATCACATGACCCATGCCGGGGAAGTCGATATGGCTGCCCGCAATCATCATCTTGTCGGCCACGACCCGGTCGAGGATCCGGGCGCGGGTGGCGGCGGCTTGCTCCGGGTCCACGTCAAAGCCGATGGTCACGTCGGGGCGGGCGAACTGCACCGGCGCCACATGGACGATGTCAGCCCAGATCAGCACCGACTGGTCGCCGGACGAGATCGTGTAGCCCGTATGGCCCGGCGTGTGACCGGGCAGGGGCATGGCGGCGATGCCGGAGGCCACATCGTCCTCGCCGTTGATCACTTTCAGGCGGTCACCATAGGCGCCGAGAACTCCCTGGGCGAGTTGGAAGAAATTCTCCGACCCCTCGGGCGCATCCCCGGACCAGAAGGCCCGGTCGGCCTCATGCACGACCAGTTCGGCATTGGGGAACACCGCCGCGCCATCAGCCACGGCGCCGCCCACATGGTCGGGGTGCAGGTGGGTGACGAGGAGCATGGAGATGTCTTCGGGCTTTGTCCCGGTGGCGGTAAGGTTGCCCTGCAGGCGCCCCAGCGCATCGCCCATGGCACCGCCGCCGCCCGCATCGACGAGCATCTTTGCGTCACCCGATTCGATGAGGAAGCCGTTGACGGCGGCGCGGAACGTTGCCGGGTCGCGGAAGTTCTCCTGCATCAGTTCGTCATAGCCCGCCTGATCCACACCCTGGAGAGCATTTGCTCCAATCGGGATTGCACCATCGGAGAGCACGGTGATCGCCATGTCGCCCACCGGAAAACGCAGGGCCTGCGGCAGGGCGGCGGGTTTCGCCATCTCATGGGAGCCCGCTCGGCCAGTGGCGGGGATCAGGGGCAGGGTGGCGGTGGCCGCAGTTGCGGCGAGAAACTGTCGTCTTGTGGACATTCCGGTTCTCCTTGGACGTGGAATAGAGCAAAGTTAACCTTTCCTGGCGGCGGTTCAACGACGCTGCGTCATCACCGCACGCGATTGTCAGGCAGGGGGCTTGATGGACTGGACGAGACAGATCGACGCCTATTGCGAGCGGCTGGGGCCGGGGCTTTGGGCGGAGCCGGTGAATGCGGTGACGAACCTCGCATTTGTCGCTGTGGCGCTGGCACTCTGGCCGAGGACGGTCGGCATCGAGCGGGTCCTCTGTGCGCTTCTCCTGACCATCGGTATCGGGTCGGGGCTGTTCCATACCTTCGCCACCCCTTGGGCAGGGGTTGCGGACACGCTGCCTATCGCGTTCTTCGCGCTGAGCTATATCTATGCTGCGAACCGGCGCTATCTCGGCTGGTCGGTGCCACTGTCACTGGCTGGAACGTTGGCCTACCTGCCCTATGGCTGGGCCATGTCTGCGGTCTTCGCGCAGCTGCCGGGCTTCGCAATCTCGGCGATCTACTGGCCGCTGCCGCTGCTGATCGCGCTTTACGGTCTGTTTCTGCTCAGGCGCTTACCCTCTGTCGGGCGTGGATTGATCCCAGGGGCCGCGCTCCTGTCTCTGTCGCTGACCTTCCGCTCTCTCGACATGCCGCTTTGCACCGGCTGGCCCATCGGCACACATTTCCTCTGGCATATCCTGAATGCGCTGATGCTGGGCTGGATGATCCGCGTGCTGATCCGTCACCGTCTTGAATACGGGACGACCGGGGGATAGAGGGGCAGACGACACCGAGAGGGACACCCATGTCGATTGATCTGGAGACCGCACGCAAAGTGGCGAAGCTGGCGCGTATTCGCGTCGAAGACGAGCACCTGCCGGAGCTGGCGCAGGAATTTAACGCGATTCTGGGCCTCATTGACCATCTTAACGAGGTCGATGTGGAGGGGGTTGAGCCAATGACCTCAGTCACCCCACAACGCCTGAAGCGCCGTGTGGATGTGGTCACCGATGGCGACCAGCCCGCGAAGGTGCTGGCCAATGCGCCCGACGCACGTGAAGGCTTCTTCGCCGTGCCGAAGGTTGTTGAATAATCCCGCAAAGCCCTACCGGAAGAGATCCAGATGACAGAGCTGAACCGACTGACGATCGCCGAGGCGCGGGACAAGATGGCCGGGGGAGAAATCACCTCGGTCGAGTTGACCGAAGCCTGCCTCTCCGCCATCGAGGGCGCCGGGGTGCTGGGCGCCTTTGCGCATACCACGCCGGAGCGCGCGCTGGACGATGCCCGCGCCGCCGATGCCGCCACCGAGAAAACCGGGCTGACCGGTATCCCGCTGGGGATCAAGGACCTGTTCTGCGTTGAGGGTGTGCCCACCCAAGCCGCGAGCCGCATCCTCGAAGGATTCAAGCCACAATACGAATCGACCATCACGCGCCAGCTCTGGGGCTCGGGTGCGGTGATGCTGGGCAAGCTGAACATGGACGAATTCGCCATGGGCTCGTCCAACGAGACCAGCGTCTACGGCAATGCCGTGAACCCCTGGAAGGTCGATGACCGGCAGTTGACGCCGGGTGGCTCTTCGGGCGGGTCTGCCGCCGCCGTGGCCGCCGATCTTTGTCTCGGCGCGACCGGCACGGATACGGGCGGCTCGATCCGCCAGCCCGCCGCCTTTACCGGCACCGTGGGGCTAAAGCCCACCTACGGCCGCTGCTCGCGCTGGGGCGTGGTGGCCTTTGCTTCTTCGCTGGATCAGGCAGGGCCGATGACGAAAACCGTGCGCGATGCGGCAATCCTCTTGGGTGGCATGGCAGGGCATGACCCGATGGACAGCACCTCCGCCGATCTGCCCTTGCCCGATTTCGAGGCCGCGTTGACCGGCGACATCCGGGGCAAGACCATCGGCATCCCACGTGAATACCGCGTGGACAATATGCCCGCCGAGATCGACGAGCTTTGGGCCAAGGGCCGCGCCATGCTCGAAGAGGCTGGCGCGAAGATCGTCGATATCTCCCTGCCGCACACGAAATACGCGCTGCCCGCCTATTACGTGATCGCGCCCGCCGAGGCCTCGTCCAATCTGGCGCGCTATGACGGCGTGCGTTTTGGCCGCCGGGCTGAGCTGGCGCCGGGCGATGGCATCACCGATATGTATGAGAAGACCCGCGCCGAGGGCTTTGGCCCCGAAGTGCAGCGCCGGGTCATGGTGGGCACCTATGTGCTGTCGGCGGGCTATTACGACGCCTATTACAATCGCGCCCGCAAGGTCCGCACCCTGATCAAGCGCGACTTCGACGAGGCGTTTGCAGCCGGGGTCGATGCTATTCTTGCGCCAACCACGCCCACAGCGGCCTTTGGGCTGGGTGAGATGGCCGATGCCGATCCGGTGCAGATGTATCTCAACGACGTGTTCACCGTGACTGTGAACATGGCCGGACTGCCGGGGATTTCGGTGCCGGTGGGGCTGGATGCGTCTGGACTGCCTCTGGGCCTGCAACTGGTGGGTCGTCCGTTCGAAGAGGGCGATTTGCTGAACCTCGCCTACGCTCTGGAACGTGAAGCCGCCTTTGTAGCCAAGCCAGCGCGCTGGTGGTAAGACCAGCCCCGAACTCGCTGTCCAAAAGGCTTTGTCGATGATCCGTTTCGCTGTGATAACCCTCTGCGGGGCTGCGCTCCTGTCAGCGTGTAATTCCACGCCGCAGACCTACCCCACCACCGGGGGCGCGGCCAATGGGACCTACCAGAGCTATGAGCAGGCCCGGCTCGAGCGCGAACGGCAATTGAGCGGCGGCGCGACGGTTGCCCCGACCGCGCCGGTTTCCGCGCCGCCACTGACCCCGACAGCAGCCTCTTCGCCGCCTCCGGCGATCTCGTCCCAGGAACTGGCAAGCGCGGGGCTACCTTCGGGCCAGAGCGCTGGCGGCGGCCTTCCCGCGGCTGAGCCTGTGCAAGAGCAAACTCTGGCCTCAGCAGCACCCATCCCAGCGGCTCCGGCGCGACCTGCGGGGCGGGTAGGCATTTCGGACGAGCAGAGCTTTGAGGCTGTGGCCTCCCGCGAAACCATCGAATCGGATGCGGAGCGGCTTGAGCGCCAGCGTGCCGCTTATCAGGTGGCCGCCCCCGAGGCGCTGCCGCAGCGGACCGGGACGAACCGTCCAAACATCGTGCAATACGCCCTGACCAGCACCAACCGACGCGGCGAGTCGATCTATCCGCGCGGTCCGTTCTCCGGCGAGGGCAAGGCACGTCGGGCCTGCAACAAGTACCCATCCTCCGATCTTGCGCAGGAGGATTTCCTCGCTCAGGGTGGACCCTTTAAGGACAGGCTGGGCGTGGACCCCGACGGGGATGGCTTTGCCTGCGCCTGGGACCCGGCGCCGTTCCGTGCGGCAAAAGGCTGAACCGCCCTGCGACCGACCGTCTCCCAATCACGGAGAGCGGCGGGAGGGCGCGCAGCCCGACCTGATCGTGCTGCACTACACCGCGATGGAGAGCGCCGAGGAGGCAATTTCGCGTCTGTGCGATCCCGAGGTCGAGGTCTCCGCCCATTACCTGATCGACCGCATTGGCGCCGTGGTGCACATGGTGCCCGAGGCGCTGCGCGCTTGGCATGCCGGGGCCGGGGCGTGGGGTGATGTCAGGGACGTGAACTCTCGCTCTATCGGGATCGAGCTCTGCAATCGCGGCTGCCTGCCCTTCCCCGAGGCCCAGATGCGGGCGCTCGAAGAGCTGTTGGCGGACATCATGGCGCGATGGCAGATCCCACCGCACCGGGTCATCGGCCATTCTGACTGCGCGCCGGGGCGTAAAAGCGATCCCGGCCCTCGATTCGACTGGACCCGTCTGGCCCGTCAGGGCCTCGCCGCGCCGACGCCTGCGGTGGTCCCGGCCGCTGATCAGCGAGATTTCACAGTCCTGATGCATCGGGCGGGATATACCGGCGCGGACGACCCGGAGGTGCTCCTCATGGCCCTGCGCCTGCGTCATCGCCCCGGCCATGACGGCCCGCTTGATGGCACCGATTTGGCACTGGCCCGCGCGCTGGCGATTGACGCCGCCCCTGCCAGCGCCTAACGACAGCGCCGCGCGGATGGCTGGATGACCGCGTGTGGGTCCTGCCCGCGCGAGGAAAGTCCGGACTCCAGGAGGCGACGGTGCCGGGTAACGCCCGGGCGGGGCAACCCGACGGAAAGCGCCACAGAAAACAGACCGCCCCGGCCTGTCCGGGGTAAGGGTGAAACGGTGGAGTAAGAGCCCACCGGGGCTCTGGCAACAGGGCCCGCATGGCAAGCCCCACCGGGAGCAATGCCGAATAGGGGATCCACCGGCAGCTTCCGCCAGGATCCCGGGTAGGCAGCTAGATCCGTCCGGCAACGGGCGGGGCAGATGAATGGTCATCCAGTGTCTTTCGGGACATGGACAGAATCCGGCTTACAGGCCGTCCGCGCGCTCTTTGAAGGTTGACACCCTGCACATCCTGCGTATGTAGCGGCTTCAGCTTTTTTGAAGTATCGATCACTTGGGTGGCCCGACCGCCCGGCCGAGGAGACAGAGCATGGCGAAGCCCACCACGATCAAGATCCGCCTGAACTCGACGGCGGACACCGGTCACTTCTACGTGACCAAGAAGAACGCCCGTACCATGACCGAGAAAATGACCGTCCGTAAGTACGATCCGGTCGCTCGCAAGCATGTCGAGTACAAGGAAGGCAAGATCAAGTAAGATCGCGCCGATCCGACGGAACAACGCCGCCCCGAATTGGGCGGCGTTTTTCGTTTCTGGAGACTACTCCCACCAGCGGTCGATGCGCCCGATGTCATCGTCCGACCAGCCGAAATGATGCGCAAGCTCATGCACCAGCACATGAGCCACCAGATCGTTCAACGCGATATCGCCACGCGCGACCCATTCATCGAGAATCGCGCGGCGGAACAGCCAGATCGTGTCCGGGCTCTGAGGCTGATCGAGGACGCTTTTCTGCGTCAGGGGGATGCCGTCGTAGAGGCCGGTCAGTTCGAACGGGTCTTCGATCCCGAGATCCCGCAACCACTCTTCCGGGGCCAGATCCTCGACCCGGATTGCCACCTGGCCTGCGGCGGCACGGAACGGCTCGGGGAGCGCGGCCAGCGCCTCGATGGCGCGGGTCTCCAGATCGGCGAGGGAAGGCGGCAGGGTCATGGGCCGGTTATGGCGCCGCGTCTGTCTCTCGACAAGCGGGGCGCAAAGTGCGATCTCCTGCCGCAACTCCCGCTCCCAAAGGGCCATCTCATGACCGTTACCCGCTTTGCCCCGTCCCCGACCGGCTACATCCATATTGGCAACCTCCGCACCGCCCTGTTCAACTGGCTGATCGCGCGCAAGGCGGGGGGGACCTTCATCCTCCGTCTCGACGATACGGACCCGGAACGGTCCAAGCAGGAATATGCGGACGCCATTCAGGAAGATCTGGAATGGCTGGGCCTGACCTGGGACCGGATCGAGCGCCAGTCAGCCCGGCTCGACCGTTACGAGGCCGCCGCCGACGAATTGCGGGCGAAGGGGCGGTTCTATGAGGCGTTTGAGACGCCCACGGAGCTGGATCTGAAGCGGAAGAAGCAGCTGAACATGGGCAAGCCCCCGGTCTATGACCGCGCGGCGCTGGCGCTCTCTGACGCGGACAAGGACAAACTCCGGGCCGAGCGGGGCAACGGGGCGTGGCGGTTCAAGCTGGATCAGGAGCGGATCGAGTGGACCGATGGCATCCTCGGCGACCTCTCTATCGATGCGGCCAGCGTTTCTGACCCGGTGCTGATCCGGGGGGACGGGCAGTTTCTCTACACGCTGGCCTCCGTCGTGGACGATACCGAGATGGGCGTGACCCATGTGGTGCGCGGCTCCGACCACGTTACCAACACCGCGACCCAGATACAGATCATGGCCGCCCTCGGCCACGGGCACCCCGAATTTGCCCACCATTCATTGCTGACCGGCCCGCAGGGCGAGGCTTTGTCCAAGCGCCTCGGCACACTGTCCCTGCGCGACCTGCGCGCGGCGGGTGTCGAGCCCATGGCGCTCCTGTCGCTGATGGCACGGCTCGGCTCATCCCAACCGGTGGAATTGCATGGGTCTCTGGATGAGCTGATCGAGGGATTCGATATTTCGCATTTTGGCTCGGCGCCGACGAAATTCGATGCCGAAGACCTCAAGCCTCTCTCCGCCCGTGTTCTGGCCGCCCGCCCCTACGAGGCGGTGGCCGAGCATATCCGCGATCTGGGTGTGCCTGACGCTATCGCTCCTGAGTTCTGGGATGTGACGCGCGAGAATATCATGACTCTCGATGATCTGGCGGGCTGGTGGCAGCTCTTCCGCGACGGGCCGGAGCCGGTGGTGGCCGAGGAAGACCGGGAGTTCATCGATACCGCCATGGGCCTCCTGCCGTCGCACCCCTACGCGTCCGAGACCTGGGGGCAGTGGACCTCGGCGGTGAAGGACGCGACGGGCCGCAAGGGCAAGGGCCTCTTCATGCCGCTGCGTCTGGCGATCACGGGGCAGGCGCGGGGACCGGAGCTTGGCCGCGCCTTGCCGCTGTTCCAGAAGCCGCTGAACGGCTGACCGGATCTCTTGGTTATGGCAGCAGGGCAGCCCGCACGGGTTGCCCTCTGTCGTTCAGGGCGCCGCGTCGTAGCCGAGGCCGGTCTCTTCGACGGGGATCCGGGTGACATTCAGCGCGGCCAGCCAGTGATCGGTCAGACTGACTTCCTGCAGGGTCATCTCCTGCGCGCGGGGATAGAGCGGCATGTGCCGGTCATCGGCAATGGGCAGGGTCCAGTTATCGGTGCTCTCGAAGAAACGGGTGACACCGTCTTCGCCGAAAACCTCAAGAAAGCCCTGTACGACCACGTCGAGGTAGCTCAGCAGAATCGGGTTGTCGGTCCCGTCATCCTCGCGCGGCGGGATCGAGTAGACGGCAATCTCGGGCTCATGATCCATGTCATGGCGCACGGCGGTGGTGGGCAAGCGGTTATAGCCTTCCTCACGCAAATCCAGCGCCGCCCAGTCCGCCCCCGGCACAGGAGCGATCAGCCCGTCGATCTGCGCATCTCCCTCCACTGGCCTCGCGGTGAGAAACGCGGCAGGCCGCAGCGCCGTCGCCCGCCACTCCCGTCGCCACCCGAACAGGGTCGCGGGACGAACGGGGTTGTAGATGTGGGTGCGCCGGTTGACGAGGCTGCCATAGCCGAAGAAATGCGGATCATACATGAGCGCACATTTCGGAGTTTCCAGCTGGTTTGACAAGAGATTTGCAAATCGGCGCGTTGGATGTTGGTTTGCGTCTGGATGCCACGCCGCCATGCCTGTTTCGATCTACCCTGCGCAGGTCATCGGCTGATGTTGATACCGGACAGATCGAGGACGGATATGATGCGCGCCGATCACGGGCCAATGGATCTTTGATGCAACCCGTGTACCTTCGGGCAAACAGGTTTGGGTCGTTCCGGCTCGCAACGATATTTGTAGCTCAGCGCCGCGACTCTGGCCTTTGACCGCCGCCGGGGCTATGACCGCGGCAACTCACTGCAAAGGTGCTCCATGGCGCGTATTCTGATCACCTCGGCCATTCCCTACATCAATGGCATCAAGCATCTCGGTAATCTCGTGGGCTCACAGCTGCCCGCCGATCTCTATGCCCGCTACAATCGCGGGCGGGGTCATGAGGTCATGTTCCTTTGCGCCACAGATGAGCACGGCACCCCCGCCGAAATCGCCGCGCAAAAGGCCGGCAAGCCGGTCGAGGAGTACTGTGCGGAGATGTGGCAGGTGCAAAAGGATCTCAGCGACGGCTTCCGCCTGTCCTTTGACCAGTTTGGACGGTCTTCGAGCCCGCAGAATCGCGCCCTGACCCAGCACTTTGCGGCCAAACTCGACGAGGCCGGGCTGATCGAGGAACGATCGGAAACGCAGGTTTATTCCAACGCCGACGGGCGCTTTTTGCCGGATCGCTATATCGAGGGCACATGCCCCAATTGTGGCTATGACCGTGCGCGGGGCGACCAATGCGAGAACTGCACCAAGCAGCTCGACCCCACCGATCTGATCGACGCCCGGTCGGCCATTTCCGGCTCCACCGATCTGGAGAACCGGGAGACCAAGCATCTCTACCTGCGGCAGTCGCAGATGCGGGATCAGCTCCGCGACTGGATTTCGTCCAAGGCCGACTGGCCGGTTTTGACCACCTCGATTGCGAAGAAGTGGCTCGACGATGGTGACGGGCTTCAGGACCGGGGCATCACCCGCGATCTCCATTGGGGCGTGCCGGTGAAGAAGGGCGATCAGGATTGGCCGGGCATGGAGGGCAAGGTCTTTTATGTGTGGTTCGATGCGCCCATCGAATACATCGCCAGCGCGAAGGAATGGGCCGATGCGCGCGGGCTGGACGACGCCGACTGGCAGCGCTGGTGGCGCACGGAGCATGGCGCGGAAGATGTCCGCTACGTTCAGTTCATGGGCAAGGACAATGTGCCGTTTCACACGCTCTCCTTCCCCGTCACCATCATGGGCGCGAATTCGACTGGCGAAGACTGGAAGCTGGTCGATTACATCAAGTCGTTCAATTACCTTAACTATGATGGCGGCCAGTTCTCCACCTCGCAGGGGCGCGGCGTGTTCATGGATCAGGCTCTGTCAATCCTGCCCGCCGATTACTGGCGGTGGTATCTGCTGCGCAACGCGCCCGAGAATGGCGACAGCGAGTTTACCTGGGAGACGTTCCAGGCGGCGGCGAACCGGGATCTGGCCGATGTGCTGGGCAATTTTGTTAGCCGCGTGACGAAGTTCTGCCGCTCGAAATTCGGCCTCGAAGTGCCTGCGGGCGGAGAATACGGCCCGGTGGAGGAGGCCCTGATTGCCGATCTGGGCACCCGCATCCGCTCCTATGAAGGCCATATGGATGCCATCGAAATCCGCAAAGCGGCTGCCGAGCTGCGGGCAATCTGGGCGGCGGGCAACGAATATCTGCAATCCGCCGCGCCTTGGGCCGCCTATAAGGAAGCCCCCGACCGCGCTGCCGCGATTATCCGGTTCTCCCTGAACCTGATCCGGCTCTATGGAGTTCTCTCTGCCCCCTTCATTCCCGATGCCGCCGCGGCGATGCTTTCGGCGATGAAGACCGACGACACGTGGCCCGCCTCACCCGCCGAAGCGCTGTCGTTGCTTGGGGAGGGTCACGGGTTCGAGGTGCCGGAGAACCTCTTTGCAAAGATTACTGACGAGCAGCGCGACGACTGGGCGGCACGCTTCTCGGGAACCCGAGACTGACATATTGGGGTAACGCTTGCGGCAGTCTCATCTCAGAAACTGCCGCAAGCGGTTGGAATGGCGCGCAGGTCAGCGCGGCAGCGTGACCCAACTACGGGTTTGGGACGCCTCTTGCATCGCTTCTACAGTCTTCTGAACTTCGAGCGCCTCGCGGAAGTCGGGATCGCAGCTGCCACCCGTAGCATGGGCTTCGAGCAGTTGCGCGACCTCGATCACCTTCAGGTCGTTGAAGCCCAGATGGTGGCCCGGCGCCGGGCAGAATTGACCATAAGGCGGGTGGGAGGGCCCCGCCTCGATGGTCGTAAATCCTGCCCGCGCGCCAGACCCGGTGCAGAGCCGCAGCTCGTTCATGTGTTCCTGTGTGAAGGTCACCGCGCCTTTGGAACCGGTCACCTCGAAGGACAGGTCCATCGTGCGTCCGGTCGCGGCCCAGTTCGCTTCCAGACTGCCTGACACACCGCTCTCGAATTGCACCAGCGCATGGGTCATATCATCGACCACAACGGGTTTGTGCTCGTCAGAACCCGGTGCGATGGGGCGGGTGGGGTAGATGGTCTTGCAATCGGCGCTGACCTCGGTGATCGGTCCCAGCAGGTGGCGCGCCATGGAGATGATGTGGCTGCCGATATCCGCGAGTGCCCCGCCGCCCTGTGGATCCGTGCGGAAGGAGTGGGGCGCGTTGGGGTCGCACATATAGTTCTCCGCGTGACGGCCCCGAAATCCCGTCACTTCGCCGATTTCACCCGATTCGATGATCTCCCGCGCCAGTCGCACCATCGGGTTGCGCAGGAAGTTGAAGCCCACCGAGGTGACGACACCGGCCGCCTCGGCCGCCTCAGTCATCCTGAGGGCCGAAGCTGCCGTGGTCGAGAGCGGCTTTTCGCAATAGACGGTCTTGCCCGCCGCGATCGCCGCCAGCGCCATGCGTTCATGCAGCACGTTCGGAGCAGTGATGGCGACAATGCCAACCGCATCGTCCTCCACCAGCGCCTGCCAGTCCGCCGTGCCCCGGTCGAAGCCCAGTGCTGCGGCCTGTTGGGTCGCCAACTCTTCGGTCGCATCGGCCAGAACCGCGCGCACAGGGCGTACGGGCAGATCGAAGAGTCCTCCGACGGAGGCAAAGGCGTTGGCATGGCACCGGCCCATGAAGCCCGAGCCGATCAGGCCGATCCCAACACTGGATTTCGTATTCTCAGACATGATGTTACTCCGCAGCAACAGACGCGGGCTGGTGCGATACCGCGTCGATCAGGTTTTCCTCGGTCAGGCCGTCGCCCTCGAAGGCCGCTACCACGGCTCCCTCGGACATGGTCAGGACCCGGTGGCTGACGCCCAGAACTTCGGGCATTTCCGACGAGATCACGATCACCGCGAGCCCTTTCTCGGCGAGTTCCGCTATCAGTTCGTGGATCGCCGATTTTGAGCCCACGTCGATGCCGCGGGTAGGTTCGTCGAGGATGATCAGTTTCGGATTCGCGCAAAGCCATTTGGCCAGTACGAATTTCTGCTGATTGCCACCCGAGAGCTGAGAGACCGCCTGATCGGGACCGGTGGTCTTGATCGCCAGCGCTTCCTGATACTTGCGGTAGGTCTCCAGCTCCTTCTTCTTGTCCATGATCGAGCCGGACGAGAACAGTTGCAGGTGGGGCAGGGACGTGTTTTCCCGCCCGCCCATCATCAGCACCAGCCCCTGCTCCTTACGGCTCTCGGGAACCAGCGCCATCCCCATGTCGATGGACTGGCGTGGCGTCGGCAGCGGGATTTCCGCGCCATTCCACCAGAGCTTGCCACCATCGGCCTTGCGCACGCCGAAGATCGTCTCGACGACCTCCGACCGGCCTGCGCCCACGAGCCCGTAAAGCCCGAGCACCTCGCCCTGACGCACGGAGAAGGACACGTCGCGGAACAGACCCTTGTTCGACAGCCCCTCGACCCGCAGCACTTCTTCGCCAAACTCTGCCTTCGCCTTGACGAAGTAATTGTCCAGCGTCCGGCCGATCATCATCCGGGTGATCTGGTTCAGATCCGTGCCCGCCGTATCGACCGTGCCCTGCACCTGACCATCCCGCAGAACGGTGATTCGGTCGGTGATGTCGAAGATTTCGTCCATCTTATGGGAGATGTAGACGATGCCGACGCCTTTGCTTTTTAGATTGCGGATGGTCTGAAAGAGCTGGTCTTTCTCATTATCTGTCAGCGAGGCCGTGGGCTCGTCAAAGATTACAACATTGGCGCGGAATGCCTCGGCGCGGGCGATCTCGACCATCTGCTGCATGGCCACCGAAAGCGTGCCGACCCGGACATCGGGACCGAACCCGCAGCCCAGAGCCTTCAGCGCTTTTGCGGAGTTCTGTCGCAATTCGCGCTTTTTCAGGACGCCAAACCGGTTGGTGGGCCAGGCGCCAAGATAAATGTTCTCGGCCACCGACAGCTCCGGTGAGAGGGACAGCTCCTGGTGGATCAACAGAATCCCCTCCTGCCGGGCCTCCAAGGGACCCGCCACGGTGATGGGTTTGCCCATATAGAGGATCTCGCCGCCATCGGGCTGGTGCAGACCCGCGAGGGTCTTCATCAGCGTGGATTTCCCCGCCCCGTTTTCGCCCACCAGCGCGTGGACCTCACCGGGCCGGATGTCGAAGCTCACCGCGTCCAGCGCCTTGACGCCCGGAAAGGTTTTGGTGATGTCGCGGACTTCCAGAATGACGTCGGTCATCAATGATCTCCCCGGTGGTTCAAGGCTTTGTCCAGAACAAGGGCCAGAATGAGCACCGCGCCCATCACCATCAGTTCCACGTAATTCGGCGTATTCAGGAGCCGCAGCCCGTTGCGCAGCACCGCCAGCGTGAAGACGCCGCCGATGGTCATCCACATGCTGCCATAGCCGCCCTGCAACCGGGTGCCGCCCAGAACCACCGCGATGATGGTCCAGAGCTCCCAGACCTTGCCCGCATTGGGTTCAGCCGTGCCGAGACGCATGGACAGCAGGATCCCGCAGACCGCCGCGAGCGTGCCGCAGAGGGTGAAGTTGATGATCTTGTGCCGCTTGACGTTGATGCCCGCATCATGTGCCGCTTCGATATTGTCACCGACCGCATAGGTCTCGCGCCCATGGCGGGTGCTCGACAGGATCCACTGGAAGAACAGCGCCAGCGCGATGAACAGCATCGCCGTCAGTGAGAGCGGCCCGAGATAGACTTCGGCGATCTCGGTGTAGGCAAAATCCTCGACCATCAGGGCGTTTTCGCCTGTATAGACAAAGACCAGCCCCCGGATGCCGATCAGCGCGCCCAGCGTCACGATGAAGGAGTGCATCCCCGACAACGCCACCAGCGTTCCGTTGACGAAACCCAACGCCGCGCCGGACAGGAGCCCGACAAACACTGCTGGCCAGGAGCCGATCACCGGTTGCAGGCCGATGGAGAGCGCACAGGCCAGCGCGAGGATGGCGCCCACCGAGAGGTCAATTTCCCCGTCGATCATTACCATGGTCATGCCAATGGCAAGGATCCCGATGAACGCGCCTTGGGTCAGGATGTTGCTCATGTTCTTGACGGTCAGGAAGTACGGGCTGGCCAGCGAGAACACGACGATGGTGAGGGCGAGAAACACCCAGATGTGGTTACGAAGCAGCCATTGGATCACCGAACCGAAGGGTGACGTGGACTGCGAGGACGTGGTCGTTGCGTCGGTCATGCGAAGATCCTCCCGCGCTTGGCGCCCAGATCAATCCAGACAGCGATAATAATGACGGCCCAAGTGACGAGCCACTGCACGTAATAGGGGAAGCCGAGCAGCAACAATCCATTCTGGATAAAGCCGAGCATGGCGATTCCGAGCACTGTCCGACCGATACTGCCAGAGCCACCAAGCAGGGAGGTGCCCCCGAGGATGATCCCAGCAAGCACGGTCAACTCGTAGCCTTGGCCGATCGTGTTCTGTGCCCCCATGACCCGGCTGCCCATGATGATGGCTGCCAGCCCTGTCGTGAGGCCGGAGATGACATAGGTCCAGAACACTGCGCGCCGCGAGTCGATGCCGGAAAAAACACTGGCGGTCTCATTGCCGCCAACACCGTAAATTTGCCGACCGAAGGTTGTGAATTTCAGCACGAAAGCGGCGACCGCTGCGGCGGCGAGGAACATGACCACCGGGACCGGTATGCCGAACAGGCTGGCCCGGCCAAATACCGCAAACCAAGTGTCCTGTGCATTGGTGATGTTGACGTTTGATCCGCCGGAATAGAACAGGACTAGCCCTTGGAGGAAGGACAGCATCGCCAGAGTCACAATCAGTGAGTTCAGTCCGATGTAACCGACCAGTACCCCGTTGATCGCGCCAAGAGCGCAGCCGGCGGCGAGGGTAATGATCATCGCCATGAGCGGGCCGGATTGATTGTGCTGATCGACGACAATCACTGTCAGGAGGGTCAGCATCGAGCCGACCGACAGATCGAGACGACCAGTCAGGACCACGAATGTCACGCCCACGGCCATCATACCGGTGATCGAGACTTGTCGCAGCACGTCGAGAATGTTGCCTGCACTCAGGAACGCGTCAGTATTCAGCGCGACTCCGGCCAGAAAAACCATGAACGCGACGATCAGGCCATGTCGTCGCAATAATCCCTTCAAAGCGTCTTGCATTGGATAAACTCCTCCCTGCTGCCGAGGATAGGGACAGTGACAGCACTGCAAACGGCAGAAAAATCCAGATCGGATTATTCCCGGTTGCCGAGGGCCTGACAGGGCTAAGCGCTGCCCGCTCGCTGGAGTGGTCTGCGGCAAGAATGTCAGATCTGGATATTTCTGCGATTGAGCGATGCCACCAACTGCCGATGATTGGGGACACAGCGCCCGTCGAGCTGCAGACGGGCGCCCCTGAATATCCAAGGCAGCGCGCAGAGGAGGAACTCATGACGAAACTGACCCAAATGCTGGCCACGACCACGGCCGTCGCCCTGATTGCCGGAGCGGCCATCGCCGAGGACGCGCCCGACTGGTTGGGTGGTGAGCTGAAAAAGCCCCTGTCCGAGACCCGGATCGGCATCACCGTGCTTTATCCCGGCTCGAACGCCTATCAGGCAAAATATGCTGAAACGGCAGAGGCTTATAGTGCCGAGCTGGGCATTCAGGCAACCGTGATGGACCCCCAGGGCGACCCGTCCACCCAGTTTGACCAGATCCAGGACATGGCGTCCCAGAACCCCGATGCTCTGGTGGTCTGGCCGACCTCTCAGAACGCGCTGATCCCCGCGATTCGCGAAGCATCGCGGAACGACATTCCCGTGATCACCTCGAACTCGCCCATTGGCGAGGCGGGTCGCCGCTACATCGCCGGGCACACCGGCCCCGATGATTGCGCTCAGGCCGAGCAGTCCGCTGAAATGCTGGGCGACGCTCTGGGCGGTGCTGGCAATATCGTCGTGGTCGAGGGCACGCCCGGTTACACCGTGTCGATCCTGCGGAAGAACTGCTTCCTCGACAAAATGGCTGACGCCTATCCTGACATCGAGATCCTCGCCAGCCAGACCGCCGAATGGAACCGTGAGAAGGCTCAGACCCTCATGGAGACCTATCTCACCCAGTTTGGTGACGAGATCGACGGCGTCTATGCCTTCGATGACGGCATGGGCCTCGGCGTGGTGAGCGCATTGCAGGGTGCGGGCAAAGAGCCCGGCGACATCAAGGTCGTCACTTGTAACCAGTTCGGCGAAGGCTGGGACAAGATGAAAGAAGGCTGGATGACCGGCACCAACAAGCAGTCGCCGATCGACGATGCGATTCTCGCGATCCAGACCGCAATCAAGGTGGCTAATGGCATCGAGGTTCCCGCGCTTCAAGGCATCGAGACGCCGAA
Organism: Palleronia caenipelagi; assembly: GCF_007004065.1. Lineage (GTDB taxonomy): Bacteria > Pseudomonadota > Alphaproteobacteria > Rhodobacterales > Rhodobacteraceae > Palleronia > Palleronia caenipelagi. Next base: position 79,342 of record NZ_VFSV01000007.1, read on the forward strand.
AGTGACCCCGGAGAACGTGGACGAATTCGAACGTCCTACCTGGTAAATCCAGACTCTATCTCTCCCGAACTGGGCCGCGCCATTGGCGCGGCCCTTTTCTGTTGAGGTGGTTGCAGTGGAATCAATAGTGTCCCCGCGACCTCATCAGCGTATCGAGGCGATTCTGCGCGGAGGCCAGTGCGTCCTTGACCGACACTGCGCCCTGAAGCATGGCGTGGATATCGTCGCCCAGAACATTCAGCATGTCGCGAAATTCGGGCACGGGCGGGCGCGGCCAGGTCTTGAGCGCACCGCGTCGCTCCATGGCGTCCACCTCCGCGATCAGTGCGCTGCTGGCCTGTACCTCCGGATCCGCGCTCGTGGAAAATCGGGGGCTCGTGAGGTTGCCGTGCTGGACATACCATTTCAGCATTTCGGGGCGAGTGAGATACTCCATCACCTTCCACGATGCCGCCTTGCGCGCGGGATCAAGCCCTTCGGGAATCGCCAGTGAAAACCCCCCGATAGGCGAGACGCTGCGCGCGCCCTCGGCATGGGGGTGCGGCATGTAGCGAACCTTGCCATGAGCAGGGGAGGTCTCGTCCCGCTCAAACGTGGCCGCACGGATTGTCCAACCGTAGGTCATCGCCGCCTCACCCCGGGCAAAGATCCCGATCCGCCGGTCCCAATTGCAGATCATGCTGTCTTTATGAGAGAATTCCAGCAGCTCCATCAGGAACTCCGCAGCCTCTCGCGCGGCCTCTGTGTGTAGCTGGGGTCGGTAGGTTTCCCCTTCGATCGAGGTGAGGTCGAATTCTTCGCCAATCGCAGTCAGGTTGATCAGAGGTTGCCCGAAATCTGCGAGCGTCTGAATAAAGCTGTGGGCGACAGGGGTGCCGCGCCCGTAATTCATCACGATCCCGGCTTGGTTAAAGCCGTTGCGATGCAGCACACGCGCGGCCAGAATCACATCATCGGTGGTTTCTGGCAATGACAGGCCAGCCTCGGCAAACAGATCTTCGCGGCAGAACAGAAGTTCGGCGGTGGGCTGGATCGGCAGGCCGTATTGCTGGCCCGACCAACAGGAGCCGCGATAGGCGGCAGTGTGAAAATCGGACGGATTGTAGCGCGCGGCTTCCATGATGTCGTCAAGCGGCGCGATGACACCTTCGGTGGCGAGCTGGCCGATCCATGGGAGATCCACCGCCACCAAGTCGTATTTTGACACTCGGTTGGCCGCGTTTTTCATGATCTCGTCATGAAGCGGATCGATGGGCATGTTCACAATCTCGATCCGCGCGCCGCAGAGTTCGTCCAGATTGGACGAAAATTCGCTAAGCGTCTTAAAGGTTGGATCAATGGGGCACAGGATGCGGAAAACACGATCAGTGCCCACCCCGGCTCGCATAGCGTGGGGATAGGAGAGGATCCGCGACGCCATGTAATAGCCGCCGAAATAGAAGTCGCTGATGTCCCCGTCGCCGTCGGTAAAGCCGAATGTCTTGCCCACCATCGCCTTGAGCTGCATGGCAAAGCTCTCAAACTCCGAGATAAGTTTGCGCGTCGGATGAAGGGAAAAGGATTTGCCCGAGCGGGATTTCGGGCGTTTGTACAACAGCCCTTCGTCGATCAGCTCAGTGATCCGCCGCATGGCTGTGCCATAGGGCGCATCCGAGGCCATCGCCGCGGAGGTGACGGTCAATAACTTGCCGTCGAAATGCCGCCGCATGGCATAAGAGATTATGTTCCAGCGCGGATCGATCCGCGCCAGAGAGGTCCGCTGTTCAGAAATTTCACGACTGGAATCAACGAAATCCAGGATCCTCAGCAGTTCTTCGCGGGTCATCTCGGGTCTCCTGACTGCGGGCGCAGCGCACCAATAGCTACAGGAAACCGCGATTTTCGGCGATCAAACCACAATGGATATATCCAGATCGGATATTCAGTTCAGCTACGTGCCGTAGTCGGGACAGACAAATTGCCGGGTCTTTGCGGAGGTCTGACAGGCCAGCGCGATGGCCAGTGCGTCGCGCCCATGCTGCGCTGTGGCTGAGGGCTGGCGATCCTCGATAATTGCCCGGTGGAACTCGTCCAGCGCGTTGTAAAAGGACTGATCATAGCGCTCGAGGAAGAAGTGCTTAAGCGGTTCCCGAGCCTCCGTCCGCCTGCCGTCCCAACGGATCAGGGGATCATCGCGGTGGTTGATGGTCTGGAGCATTCCGTCATCGCCAAAGGCTTCAAGCCGTTGATCAAACCCATATGCACAGGCGCGGGAGTTATTGATATGAACCAACGCACCGGAGGGCATCCGGAAGGTGGTCATCGTGAGGTCGAAATCGCCTTCGGCCCCGATCTCGGGGTTGAACACGCAGGAGCCGGAGGCGTGGACCTCGACCGGGCGCTCCCCGGCGATCCAGCACAGCAGGTCGATATCGTGGATCGTTGCATCAACGAAGTAGCCCCCGGACGCGCGGACATATTCGATAGGCGGCGGCGCAGGCTCGCGCGACCAGCTCATGAGCATGGTCAGGCGCCCGATATCTCCATTTTGGACAGCCGTCCGCAGCGCCCCGTTATCCGGGTCGAACCGACGGTTAAAGCCCAGCATGAACGGCACCGGATGTGCCTCCAGCGCGGTCAGCGCCCGGTCGACCCGGTCCAGCGTCTGGTCGAGCGGCTTTTCGCAGTAGATTGGTTTGCCCGCGCGGGCCACAGTTTCGATGTAATCCACATGGGTGTCGGTAGGCGTTGCGATTACCACCGCGTCCACCGCCGGATCCTTGAGCGCGTCCTCAAGATCTTCGGTCGCCCGGCCTCCGTACAGATCGACCGCCCTCTGCGCCGATGCGATGCGGTGGTTATACACCACTTCGAGTCGCAGCCCGGGATGGGCGTTGATCTTCGGCCCATACACATGGGCCATCCGACCTGCGCCGAGCAGGGCGATACCGAGCTGTGTCGTCATGCGGTCACCTTTGCGTCTTCGAGGATCAGGGACGCAGCCTTCTCGCCGATCATGATCGAGGCGGCGTTGGTGTTGCCTGTCACGATGCGCGGCATGATGGATGCGTCCGCGACCCGTAATCCGTCGATGCCGTGGACCCGGAGACGCGGATCGACCACCGCATCGGGACCGGTTCCCATCTTGCAGGTTCCCACTGGGTGCAGGAGCGACAAGCCATTGGCACGGCAATAGTCCAGCAGCGCATCGTGGGACTGGACGTCCTTGCCCGGCGCGATCTCGTAATCGACGCAATCGGCCATGGGTTGGGTCTCGGCAATCTTGCGCCCGAATTGCAGTCCCGCGATGGCCGCGCGCTGATCGGCTTCGTCGGCAAAGAAATTGAACTGGATCTCAGGCTGCTGATCGGGTTTCGGCCCCTTGATCCGGACGTGGCCCCGCGAGTTCGGACGCATATGCTCCGCGAGGATCGTAAAGCCAGAGAACGGATGCGGCTTGAGCTGCTCATCGGTGCACCACGCCATAAAGGTCACCATCATATCGGGGCGGTCAATCTCCGGACCGGATCGAATGAACGTATTGGAATAATTGCCATTATCAGCGAAAGGACCGGTGCGGAACAACAGATGCCGCAGGAGTTGCAGTCCACCCTTCAGTTTATTGTTGTAGAGATCATTCACTGTCGAGGACACGGTCGAGCGATACTCCGCTCCGATGCCGAAATGGTCCTGAAGGTTCTCACCCACGCCCGGCAAATCATGGGCCACGTCGATGCCATAGTTCTGCAGCAGCGCCCCGGGTCCGATACCGGAGATCTGCAGGATCTGGGGCGAATTGAACGTGCCGCCGCTGAGAATGATCTCGCGCCGTGCGGTCGCTTGATGGGCACCGCTCTTGTCGGTCCAGCGCACGCCGGTTGCACGCCGGCCCTCCAGCACGATCCGGTCTACCATGGCGTTTAGGCGCAGATCGACGTGCTGCTTGGCCTTGCCCTTCAGATAACCCGCCGCCGTGCTCCAGCGGCGACCGTTCTTGGTGGTCGTTTGGACATAGCCCGTGCCCTCCTGCTGAGCGCCGTTGAAGTCATCATTGCGCGGCACACCGAGCGCTTCCGAGGCCGCGTGGAACGCCTCGCCCAGCTCGTGCTCAGTCCGGATATCGGACACCGCCACCGGGCCGCCAGTGCCGTGATAGTCATTAGCGCCGCGCTCCTGATCTTCGCAGGATTTGAAGAATGGCAGAACGCCATCCCAGCCCCACCCGGTGCAGCCTGCCTCTTCCCATCCGTCGAAATCCTCGGGCTGGCCGCGCATGTAGATCATGCCGTTGATCGCGCCAGTCCCGCCCAAAACCTTGCCCCGCGGCTGGAACAGGCGACGGTTGTTCAAATGCGGTTCGGGAGCGCTCTCGTAACACCAGTTCACCTTGGGATTGGCGTAGAGCATGGAATAGCCGAGCGGGATATGGATGAACGGGTTCGTATCCTTGCCGCCCGCCTCGAGCAGCAGCACTGAATGCCCCGCCTCGCCAAGCCGACCGGCCACGGCGCAACCCGCTGATCCTGCCCCAATCACGATATAGTCAAACGTTTCCCCGGCCATCTGGACCACCTCCCAAGGTGTGTTTCGATTGAGCGTTGCATGGGGTCCGCGTGTTGCAGAAGATAGGAAATATCAGTTTTGGATGGATTGATGCGCGCTGCATGAGGCGGGCGCTCAGCGACTACCGCAGATCGGGCACGAGGGCTGTCGTGGGATTGGCGCTGCCTGCCATTCGGCGGAGAGGCTGTCGTAGAGCAACACGCGCCCCACCAGCGCACTGCTGCCAAAATTGAGGATGTTCAGCGCCTCGGTGGCCTGCATGGAGCCGATCGTTCCCGTCAGGGACGCCAATACCCCGGTGGCCGCGCAGCGGTCTTCTTCGACTGCGGCGTCTTCGGGCAGGAAGCAGGCATAGCAGGGCGAGGCCGCGTCTCGCGTATCAAACACGGTGATCTGTCCGGCAAAGCGGATCGCCATCCCGACCACGTTTGGCTTGCAAGCGGCGGCACAGGCGCGGTTCACAGCGTGTCGGGTGGTGAAGTTATCGCTGGCATCGACCACCACATCGGCTTCCGCAATCAGCCTGCCCAGTTCCTCCGGGCCCACCCGCTGCGTGACCGACCGTACCTCGCAGCCGGGGTTAATCCCAGCCAGTTCGGTTTGGGCGGAGAGCGCTTTGTTCTGGCCGATCCGGGTTTCGCGGTGCAGAATCTGGCGCTGGAGGTTCGTCAGGTCCACCAAGTCGCCATCGCAGATCGTCAGCCGTCCAACCCCGGCGCTGGCCAGATAGAGCGCCACTGGTGAGCCGAGTCCTCCCGCGCCGATGATCAGCACATGGCTCGCCATGATCCGCTCCTGCCCGGCAATGTCTATCTCGCCAAGGAGGATGTGGCGGCTGTAACGCAGGAGGTCCTTGTCCTCCACCGCTACCCACCGCCTCTCTGAAAGGTCGTCTCGAACCGTCGCAGGAATGCGATGCGGGCCGCATCGTCGAGCCCGGTCATATCGAGCACAACGCGGGCGCGCGGCAAGCGCATCAATGGGCTGAGCTGCGCATCGGGCTGGGGTTCAAAGGTGCAGCGCACCGGCGCGCCAGCGGCCTGCGAAAGATCATAGCCGTCGCCATTGCTCAGCAAGCGACCCCCCGTGAGCCGTCGCAGTCCGTTCTCGAATTCAGGGCGGGTGAAGGACATGATCTTTTCCACCCGCTCGCCGGGGATGCCCGTTGTGAACGCCATTCTAGCCCCCCGCTACCGGAGGCCAGACGGCGAGCACATCAGAGTCCTTCAGCGCCACGGTCTCGCGCTCTTCGGGGGCGTGGAACACGCCGTTGACCAGGACCAGATGGCATTTTTCCCGGGGCACTTTATGGTGATCCAGCAGGCTCTGGATAGTCGTGCCCTCGGCCACGTCCAGATCCACCTTGTTGCGCTGCGCTTCTCGCGGGAGAAAGCTGCTGAGCGAGGCAAAAAGCTTCAGCGTGACCTTCACGTTTCGTCCTCCGTCACGCGGGCAAGGCCACTTTGGGCCCGGTATAGCCCGAAACAGGCCCCTGCTGCATCACTGCCACATAGGCTTCGGCGATGCGGGTTGGGCTGTCGATGAGCTTGTTCTTCCACGCGCCCAGAGGCAAGCCCGTCTGGATCAAGCCACGCAGCATTCCCACATGGTCGGTTAGCCCCACCGTCTGGGCACCGATCAGGCGGTCGCCCTCGAATTCCAGCCTGATGTAGCGGCCAGCGGCCTCATCGGTCAGCACCGCGCGGTCGCCACCCTCGACTCCTTCCCAAGTGCCAAAGGACGAGGAGATCAGGCCGAGCGTATCGAGCACGTTCATGTTCAGGCTGCCCCGGTGCTCGGTGGCGATTCCGCACATATTGAGCGCCGCGATATAGGCGTGTTCCACCGCCACCGGCTGGATCGCCAGCATGTCATTATGGCCGGTGGACAGGTTGATGCCTTCGGCTACGTCCCCCGCCGCATAGATGCCCGGCACATTGGTCTCGTGATAGGGATCCACCTTCACGCCCGCGCCGGTTTCGATCCCGCTGCCGTCGAGGAAGCCGATATTCGAGCGCACCCCGGTCGCGATCACCACCAGCGCAGCGGGCAGGGTCTGACCGTCTTTGAGATGGACGGCCAAGGCAGCGCGATCCCCGGACCGGATCGCGTCCACCTCCGCCTCGGTGATCACGCGCACGTCCTGACCTTCGCACCAGTGGCGCAGCATGTTGCCCGCAGTCTCGTCCAGCATCCGGGGCACCATCCGGTCACCGCGCTCGACCACCGTCAGATCGACCCCCATTTTTGCCAGCGACTCGAGTATGATGCAGCCGATGAATCCGGCACCGACCAGCACCACCGGCTCGCCTTTCTGCGCGTGTTCGGTGATCCGGCGGGCATCCTCCAGCGTCCAGCAGGTGTGGACACCGGGACTGTCCAGCCCCTCGATCGGTGGGCGAATGGGGGTGGCGCCCGTGGCGATCAGCAGCGTGTCAAAGCCGAGCGTGCTGCCATCGGCGCAGGTCACCGACCGGGCACCCGTGTCGACGGAGATCACCGGACCGTGACGATAGGCTATCCCCAGCGTCTCGTAATGACCATCCTCTTGACGCAGATGGGTGCCGTCCTCGCCGATCTTGCCCTCCAGCAGATAGGGGATCGCCATGCGCGAATAGGGTGGCTCGCCCTCGCCGCCGATCAGCGTGATCTCTGCGTCGGGGGCGTGTTTGCGAATGGTCTCGGCGGCGGTGACACCGGCCGGACCGGCGCCCAGAATGACGTGATACATGGAACTCTCCCGGTTTCCGGCAAGGCTGCGAGGTCGAAAGTGCCGGGCCGGAGGATCAGTCCCCGGCCCGGGCAAGCGTCAGAGCGCCAGACGCGCCACAGTTTCGCTGGTGGGCACACCGTCCGGGGTCCAGCCGCGCAGCTCGTAATATTCGGGCAGCATCTTATCGAGTCCCGCCACGAGGCCCTTGGCCGGGCCGGTTTTCGCGGCGTCCTTCAGGAGCCGCTTAGGCAGATTGTCATCCTCCGCCGTAAAGCCCGCATTATTGTTGAACATCCGCTCCATGTTCCAGATGCGCTCGCCAGCCTCCAGCATCTTGTCCACGGTCCAGTTGCCCTCGCAGGCCGCGTCCACCTGCGGCGCGATATCCTCCAGCGTCCAGGCAAAGGTCGTGAAGACGCACAGGCCCGAGCTGTCCACGGCGGCGGTGGCGTCCTGGAACGCCTTGACCAGACCGGCCTTGCCATCGGTGGTCAGCGGATCGGTTTTCTCCGGGATGCCAAGGATTTCCGACGATACCGTGTAGGACCGCAAATGGCAGGCGCCGCGGTTTGAGGTGGCGTAGGTCAGGCCCATGCCCTGAATTCCGCGCGGGTCATAGGCAGGGAATTCCTGACCCTTCACCGTCATCGACAGCTCCGGCTTGCCGTATTTCTCGGTCAGCCGTTTCGAGCCAAGCCCCAGCTCCTTGCCAAAGCCCTCGGCCTTGCCGGTCGCCTCGACACAGGCCACCAGCGCCTCGGCAGAGCCAAAGTTCAGCTTGATGCCGCCAGTCACCGCGTCGTCGATCACCCCGGTCTCGTAGAGCTCCATTGCCGCGCCCACGGTCGCGCCGAAGGAAATCGGGTCGATGGCCTGCTCATTGCAGATGAAATTGACGTAAGTGAGTGCTTCGAGATCGTTGATCCCCGTCGCCGAGCCCAGCGCCCAGGCGGCTTCATATTCCAGGCCGCCCGAGGCATGCCAGTATTCGGGCTTGTTCTGGATGGTGAAATGGGTCTCATCGATTTTCGAGATCCGCCCGCAAGCGATGGTACACCCAAAGCACGCCTGATTGGTCAGCAGGTTTGGCTTGCCATCACTGCGGCGCGGCGTGGCCATGGCCTCGGCGGAGATGTCGTTCGCGCTCTCGAACTGGACATCCTGGCCGTTGCGGGTGGGCAGCGCGCCGGTCTCGTTGATGACATTCATCAGCACCTGGGTGCCATAGGCGGGCAGGCCCTCGCCGGTGACGGCGTTTTCCTTCAGAACCTTCTTGCCCGCATTGGTCGCGTCCATAAAGGTCTTGAAATCCCGGACCTTCACCCCGCCAGTGCCGCGCACCGCCACGGCCTTGAGGTTCTTGCTGCCCATCACGGCGCCCACGCCCGAGCGGCCCGCCGCCCGGTGCAGGTCGTTGACCACGCAGGCATAAAGGATCTCGTTCTCGCCCGCGACGCCGATGGCGGCGACGCGGATCTGCGGGTCCTGATGGGCTGCCTTGATCCCCTTATCCGTGTCCCAGACCGTTTTGCCCCAGTAGCCGCTGGCATCCCGGATCTGCACATCGCCGTCAAAGATCGTCACGTAGACCGGCTTGGGCGACTGGCCCTCGAAAATGACCATGTCCCAGCCCGCGAATTTCAGTTCGGCGCCGAAATAGCCGCCTGAGTTCGAGCAGGCGATGGCGCCGGTCAGCGGGCCCTTGGTGATGATCGAATAGCGCCCGCCGGTGGAGGCACAGGTACCAGTGAGCGGCCCGGTGGCCATGATCATCTTGTTATCGGGACCCAGCGGATCGGCCCTCGGGTCCACTTCCTCGACCAGATATTTTGAGGCAAGCCCCCGCTGGCCGAGATATTTATCGGCCCAGTCCATGTTCAGCGCTTCGGTGGCGATAGTGCCGGTGCTCAGGTTGATCCTGAGTATCTTTCCTGTCCATCCCATCGGAAAATCTCCTGTAAGACGTCTGTTCTCTCAGCCCTTCAGAGGGCGAACGGTGCAAAATCAGGCGGGGGCGTTTGGCCCCGAGGGCTCGGTCCCGGCGGTCGTCCGGGCGGCCCATTGCCTCATCTTGTCAAAGCCCCCCTGTTCCACGTCCTGGAACGTGATCGCGTCCGTCGGACAGGCGGCGGCACAGGCCGGATCGCCACCGCAGAGGTCACATTTGATCACCTTGCCGGTGGATGCATTGTAATTCACCGTGCCGAACGGGCAGGCGATGGTGCAGACCTTGCAGCCCACGCAGAGATTGTCATGGACGACCTTTACGCCCATCTCGTTGGTGGTGATCGCGTTCACCGGACAAGCCTGCTGGCACCATGCCTCGTCGCATTGGGTGCAGGTATAGGGCACAAACCGTGCCTCTTCGTGGAAATCAAAAACGCGGATCCGGGATTTCGAGACGTTGAACTCGCCCTCGTTCACGTAGCTGCACGCCATCTCACATTGCTTGCAGCCCGTGCATTTCCCTGGATCAATCGTAAGTGCTTTCTGCATGACAGTCCTCCCGGTGGTCTGGTCGGGCCACACAGGGTGACCACCCGACAACCGCCACGTTAGGACGACAATGCGAAACCTCCAAAAGAATAATTTTCGACAAGAGTCTGATGGAGAAATTGAAAACGCCCGCCGAAGGGGCGGGCGCTTTCTGAAATCATGGGGTTCACCCCCGGCGCCGGCCTTAGCGGCGGATGCCGAGACGCTGGATGAGGTCCTTGTAGCGGGCTTCGTCCTTGGCGCGGGTGTAGTCGAGCAGTTTCCGGCGCTGGGCTACGAGCTTCAGGAGGCCACGGCGGGAGTGGTTGTCCTTTTTGTGGGTCTTGAAGTGCTCGGTCAGCGCGCTGATGCGGTGGGTCAGGATGGCCACCTGCACTTCGGGCGAGCCGGTGTCGCCGTCCTTGAGGCCGTAATCCTTGATCAGCTTTTGCTTGTCTTCGGGCGTGATCGACATCGGGCGTCTCCTTTTGGGTCTGGTGTGTCGGCACCGGCCGGGATGTCGTCCAGCACGGGCCCTCTATGGCGCGGTTGCCCGCGCGCGATGGTCCGCTAGCAGATGCCCGGCGAGAAGAAAAGCGCTTTGGTCTGTAAAAGCCACAAAATCGATTGATCGTGGTCAAGCCTTACGAGAAACGATCTGGATCAGCTTCTGGATTTCACGGCTACATATTGATTGAAATACGCACATTGCTCCAGGAAGGTGTCCGTAAATTTGCGGATCCGCGCTGCTGAGAACCCGCTTTCGACCCGCAGATCAGCCTCAATAACGGGGTCTCCTTCGTCGTCGATATAGGCTCGGGTCAGAACGGACTCTTTGTTCCAGTCGTTGAGGTCGCTCGCCGAAAGATCCTTTGTTACCACGCCGTGGATCGCGAGAATGTTGCCATTGGGAAAGACCAGCAGGCCGAAAGGCACATCGTTCTTGCGTAAAGAAAGTGCCTTGTCGGTCTGGCCCGTGATCTCATAACCGCTTTGGCCCAAGAGAGACGCGAGTTCCTCGGTGGAGTAGCGCTGCCGCGTCTCCGTCGCCGTCACGCAAGCGCTGACCAACGCACACAGGAGTGCGATCCAAACTCCACGAAACACAGATGATCCTACGGTTGCCTGCATACCTGCCTCAAGTTCCGGTTTCCCGGAGATGTGATTATTTTCAATGCACGGTAGGCATACGGGGGCAGGCTGTAAACCGGCGCGGTCAGGATGCAGACCAGGGGCGCGGTTGCTCGGTGTAGCTGATGTAGAGCGGATGTTTCGGGTGGCCGTCTTTGGTCAGGCCCAGATGATAGAGGTGGTGGCCGGTGGCGCGGACCAGTCGTTCAACCTCAGGGCCGCGCTCCAGATGGGCGCCATGGGTGCCCCACGCGCAGACGATGCGGTCGGCCCAGTGGCAGCCTTCGGTGATCGCGGCATTATTCTCCGGGCCGACGGGATCAGCGGCGGCGCGCATGAGGCGGGGATCTGTGTCCCGCCAGGCAAAGATGTTGCACACCCGGAAACCGCCAAACCCCAGCGCCCGCGCCCGCCGCTCGCAGCGCTCGACCGTAGGGTCGTTCTGGACCTCCGTCGCTGTGGAGGGGTTCAGCATGATAAACAGCACCACGTCCCCTATCGGGTCCCAGATCCGGGTGAGGCTGTAGCGGTAGCGTTCGCAGTCAGAGTAGATGGCGACGCTCTCGGCGTCGCCTTTCAGGTGGTGGCGGGTGATCATCCGAGGTTCAGGACACGGCTCGGCACAAAGCGCCCGGCCTCGTAGGTCCCAAGCGCCAGCGGACGGCCGTCGCGCATGGCCCAGCTCAGGTCGCCGAACTCGGCCTCGGTGCTCAGCACTTCGGCTGGGTTGCCGTTGCGGATCCGAGTAGCGGCCTGCTCGCTGACGAGACAATGGGGCAGGTCGCTGAGACCGGCCTCGACCGGCAGCAGGAGGTCGTCAATTTCGGGCGTGCGGGCCAGCTCTTTGATGCGGGCATAGGGCACTGATTGCTCGAGATCGAACGGTCCGCTCCAGATGCGGCGCAGCGCAGTAACGTGGCCGTGGCAGCCCAGATCGCGGCCCAGATCGCGGGCGATGGCGCGGACATAGCCGCCCTTTCCGCAGACCATGTGGAAATTGGCATCATCCGCACTGCGCAGTCCGGTCAGTTCCAGCTCGTCCACATAGAGAGGGCGGGCCTTCAGTTCCGGCGTCGCGCCCTCGCGGGCCAGATCATAGGCGCGCTGACCATCGACTTTGACGGCGGAGACGGAGGGCGGAACCTGCATGATGTCGCCGCGATAGGCGTCGAGGGCAGCGCGGATCGCAGTCTCATCCGGGCGGCTCTCCGATGTGGCGATGACCTCGCCCGAGGCGTCATCGGTGGAGGTCTCAGCCCCCCAGCGAACCTGAAAATCATAGGCTTTGAGCGCGTCGGTGATCGAGGAGACGATCTTTGTCGCCTCACCCAGCGCAACCGCCAGCAACCCCGTTGCATCCGGGTCGAGCGTGCCTGCGTGGCCCGCCTTCTTCGCTTCGAAGGCCCAGCGGACCTTGTTCACCACGTCGGTCGATCCGACCCCCGCTGGCTTGTCCACGATGACCCAGCCGGAAATGTCGCGTCCCTTGCGTCGCCGCCCCATTACTCTGCCTTTTCCACTGTTCCGATGATCGGCCCCATGGGCCAGCCCGCGTCATGCCGTCCGCTGCCCGCGTCGTAAAGACGGGAAATGTTGCCATCGAGGTAGAGGGCGTTCGGAGTCTTCAGGACGTCCCGGAACAGGCGACCAAAGTGGTGAAAATTCACCTTATCGTTGGAGATGGCGAAGAACAGCGTCCCATCGGCAGCCACCGCGGCCCCGTTCCGCTCGTAAACCGAATCGGATTTTGGCAGAAAGCGCGGATGAAGCGCGCCGTCGATGACCAGCATTGGGCCGGACTGTGTAGCGTAGGTGCAACCGGGCTGGCGGCGCTCATAAGTGAGGCTTTCGATTACCTCGGCGCGGCCCGATGACAGGCAAAGCACGCCGTTCGGAAGCAGGCCGAAATTTCCCGGCCCCGCATTGGTCACCAGACGCATTTCCTGCGTGCCGTCTTCCAGATAGAGACCCACGGGCGCGCGGTTCGGATGGTACATCCCGGCATTCATCGCCACGCCGAGCTGCTTCCCCTCGCCCCGCAATGCGCCGTTCACCGAGCGAAAGCTCGCGTGGGGCTGGCCTTCGTCGTCATATAGGAACAGCCGGACCTCTTCCTGCGCCGGGTCGATGCGGCAGACGGTAAAGGAGGCCCCGTCGAAATTCATATCGTCGCAGCTCGACGCCTGTGCTGTAGCGGGGGCGAGGGCCGCGAGCGCGGCGAACAGCCAACGTCTCACGGCTGGTCCTCGTCGCTGTCGCCCCGCAGATCCTGTTGCACCTCGTCACGGGCGAACAACGCCCGCGTTTCGTCCATCCGGTCGAAGGTTTCGTCGATGAGGAACCGCAGATCGGGGGTAAATTTCAGATTAGTCTGACGCGACAGGGCGCGGCGCAGCTCGTGCTTGTTCCGCTTCAGGGCTGCGATGGCCTCTTCGCGCTGTTCGCCGCCCAGCGGGATCAGGTAGATCGTCGCGATCTTCAGATCCGGCGAGGGGCGGACCTCGGTCACGGTGATCGACAGCCGGTTCAGATCCGGGTCGTGGATATCGCCTTGGTTCAGCACGTCCGACAGAGTGCGGCGGATCAGCTCGCCGACGCGCAACTGACGCTGGGACGGGCCGGAATGATTGGAGAAGCGGTTCTTTGCCATGGGCCGCATCTATGGCTTTGGGGCCGTGCGCGCAACATCACGTTGCGGTGAGAGTGGCATCGGGCTAGCCCCATCATGCAGAGACAGGAGGTTTGCCAGATGAAGATCGCGATCACAGGTGTGTCGGGCCGGATGGGCCGGATGCTGGTCAAGGTGGTGTCTGAGACACAGGGCGCCACGCTCTCTGCCGCGATGGAGCGCCCGGGTCACGACTGGGTCGGTAAGGCGCTGGAGACAATGCTCCCCGATGCGCCCGCGGCAGTTGTCGTCACGGATGATGCAGATGCGGCGCTGACGGCCTCAGACGTGGTGATCGACTTCACTGCTCCGGCCGCAACTGTCGCCCTTGCCCAACGGGCGGCTGAGATCGGCTGCGCCATGGTGATCGGCACCACTGGCTTTATCGACGAGGATATCGTCGCCATCGAGCGCGCCTCCACCCATGTGCCTATCATGCGGGCCGGTAATATGAGCCTCGGCGTGAATCTGCTCACGCAACTGGTGCGTCAGGTCGCAGCGTCGCTCGGCGCGGAGTATGACATTGAGGTCGTCGAGGCCCATCATCGGATGAAAGTCGATGCGCCTTCGGGTACAGCGCTGATGCTTGGCGAAGCCGCCGCCGAAGGACGGGGGGTGGCCCTGCGCGAGGTCGAAGACCGGGGCCGCGACGGCATAACGGGTCAACGAAAAGAAGGCGCTATCGGCTTTGCGGCGATCCGGGGTGGCAATATCATCGGCGAGCACGACGTGATTTTTGCGGGGCCCGACGAGGTGATCACCTTGCGGCATTCGGCAACGGATCGGGGGCTGTTCGCCCGGGGCGCCGTCCGCGCAGCACTGTGGTGCAAAGGCCGGTCGCCGGGTCATTACGACATGGTAGACGTGCTGGGTCTCTCCTGACCTCGCCGAATTGGGGCTTGATTTGGCAGGGCCGGAGATGCGATTTATCCCTCAGGTTGAAAGGATGGCCGCATGACTCGTCTTCTTCTGTTGATCTGGATTGCGCTCTTTCCCGCCTATGGGGCAGGGCAAGCGAACCAAATGGTTCGTATTAACGACGCCAAGGAGTTCCGGGAGCAGGTCGCTGGTCGAGACCTGACACGGACGGGGATCACCATGCGGGTCGAGCCGGGCGGTGTGCTGACTGGGCGGGCCTTTGGTGGGCGGGTTACCGGTCGCTGGACGTGGGAAAGCGGTTACTTCTGTCGCGAGATGCGTTGGGGCGGCAGATCCTGGGACTGGAATTGTCAGGCGGTCTTTCTGGGAGCTGACACGGTTCGGTTCATCGCTGACCGCGGCAAAGGGGACAGCGCGGATCTGTCCCTGAAATAGCCCCCAGTCAGAAATCGGACGCGATGCCCTTTTTCTCCCAGTCGCCATAGCGCACAGGTTCGGGTCCGTCGCGGCCCCCCAGTTCGGGCGGCAGGTCCAGAGGTTTCTGCTGTTTGCGCCGTTCTTCGGCCTCGGCCAGCGCGCGCTGTGCAGCGGGTGGCAGATCGGGGTTGGTGTCACTCATCAGGGCTGCCTTCTGGTCAAACAGGTCTCCTTGGGCATATACGCAGCGGCAATGGCCGCTCAAGGCCCCCGTGTGACAGGACCCGACAGGACAGCCATGGACCGGACCCGCGCTCTCGCACTGCGCCTTCTGTGCGATATCACCGAGGAAGGGCGGCTCCTGCCCGAGATGGCGGGGCGCAGGTTGGCGCCGTTGAAGCCAGCCGAGAAAGCCCGTGCCCAGCGGCTGGTGCTGCAAACTCTGCGCTGGCGGGATCGGTCGGACAGGATGCTAGGGCCGTATCTGCGGATGAAGCCGCGTGCCGAGGCGATGAACGCGCTGCGGATGGCGCTGGCCGAGATCTTCGTCGATGGGGCCGCGCCGCACGGGGTCGTGGATGAGACAGTGGGTATCGTGCGCGCCGGTCAGGAGGCGGGTGCGCAGGCAGGGCTGGTCAACGCGGTGCTGCGCCGGGCGGTGAAACAGCCGCAGTCCGGCTGGGATAAACTGCCGGTTCCGCGTCTGCCGAAATGGCTGCGCAAGCCACTCCTCGCCGATTACGGCAAAGCTGCCGTCGCAGAGATGGAGGCGTGTTTCGCCAACGTACCGCCGCTTGATCTGACCGTAAGGGACGATGCTGCCGGATGGGCTGACCGTCTCGATGGCGAGGTCCTGCCCACCGGGAGCGTGCGGCTGAGAAAGCCCGGTCAGGTTTCCGCTCTTCCGGGCTTTGCCGAAGGTGCATGGTGGGTGCAGGACGCCGCTGCGGCCCTGCCGGTACGCGCTCTAGCTCCACAAGCGGGCGAAAAAGTCCTCGATCTCTGCGCTGCACCGGGGGGCAAGACCCTGCAATTGGCCGCTGCCGGGGCCGCGGTGACGGCGCTTGATATCTCCGAGACGCGAATGGCGCGGGTGCAGGAGAACCTCGCCCGCTGCGGCTTGTCCGCCGAGGTTGTCGTGGGCGACGCACTGTCGGCAGAGCTACCCGGCGACGGTCAGTTCGATGCGATCCTGCTCGACGCGCCATGCTCCGCCACGGGTACAATCCGCCGCCATCCCGATCTGCCCATGGCCAAGACAGGCGAGGAGTTCCCCGAGCTGTTTCGCCTGCAGGAGCGGATGATCGACCGCGCCCTGACCCGTCTTGCCCCCGGCGGACGGCTGGTCTTTTGCACCTGCTCGCTGCTGATCGACGAGGGCGAAGAGCAGGTCCGCGACGCGCTGGGCCGTCACGAAGGCCTCCGCGTGGACACGGAGGCGCTGTCGCTGCCGGGGATCGCGCCGGAATGGATCGGTCCCGAAGGCCTGCGCCTGAGGCCCGATTACTGGCCTGAGCTTGGCGGGATGGACGGGTTTTTCATTACTGTCCTGCGACGCTGACAGCGTGCGGTGACAGATTGGCCCTGACCGCCTAGTGTCGCAGAGAGGAACTCAGCGAAGGGCGTACCGGGTGGCGGGGCGGACGTTATCATTTCTGACGCGATGGCGGTTGAAGCGGATGCTGCGGCGCGCGGGTCCGCTGCGACTTGTCGGAGCGGCTGAGCGGCGGATTCAGGGCGATCCCAAAGCGGGTCAGCGCCTCCTGCAAGGTCGTCTCCTCTGGCGTGGTTATAGCGTTGAAGCGCCGGGTGTCGCGCCGTGGGACATGGAGGTGCCTGAGCCGTGTTTTGCCGCCGAGATGCACAGCTTTGGATGGCTGCCCGATCTTGTCAGTACTGGCACGTCGGAGGCTCAGGCCCTTGCCCGTGATTGGACCGAGGACTGGTTGACCCGGTTTGGCCAAGGGGAGGGTCCGGGCTGGGCGGCCGCCACCATCGGACGGCGAGTATTGGTTCTGCTGTACCATCGGGATGTGCTGTTCCCTTGGGGTGGGCAGGGTGATCTGGGCCGGTCACTTTACGGACAGATCCTGTGGCTGGAGCGGGTCTGGACAGAGGCTGAAGGGACTGAGTCCCGGCTCACCTGCCTTCTGGCGCGACTGCTTGCGGCTCTGCATGTGGACGGGCGCCAGACGGCGTTGCCTCAGATCCTGCGCGATCTTGCGGCGGATATGCCATTGCAAGAGGCAAATGTCCGCAACCCCGAGGCTTGGGCGCGGACCTTCTTCCTGCTCGCCTGGATGCGCGCCGATCTGGCGGAGGCTGGGCATCCGGTGCCCGACGCCCTGGCGACTGCTCTCGCGCAGATGGTGCCTGTGCTGCGGACGCTGCGGGGCACCGATGGGGGGCTGCCGCGCTTTCACGGCGGCGGCGCGGGCCCTGTTGGCGCGCTTGACCGGGCGTTGGCGCTCTCGTGGTTGCGCGGGGGCGCGGCAGGCGATCAGGCGCTGGGCTATCACCGGCTGACACACGGCCGGAGCACGGTTTTCGTTGACGGAGGTACACAGGGTACGCACCTCTCGGCGCTGGGGTTCGAGCTGACCTCCGGGCGTCGACCCATCGTCACCAGCTGCGGTCCCGGGGAGCGGTTCGGTCCCGACTGGGAGGCAACCACCCGGCGTACGGCCAGCCACTCGGCACTCGAGCTCGGCGGAATCTCCCACGCGTCAGAGGCAGTGATTCGCACCGAGCGCCGCCGCACCGCCGGAGCCACCGGGCTGAATCTGTCCCACGACGGCTATGTTACGGCCTTCGGTCTGGTTCATCACCGGCGGCTGCTTTTGTCTTTCGATGGGCGTGAGTTGGCGGGCGAAGATCTTCTGGCGACGGTGGACCGCGCGCAGGAGCAGCGGTTCGATGCGATCTCGGCAGAGCTTGGGGGCGGTGTGCCGTTCCGGGTTCATTTTCACCTGTATCCCCAGATCTCTGTGACCGAACACGCCAACAGCATCACTCTGCGCACCAGAGGTGGTGAGATCTGGGAATTCCGAGCTGAAGGGCCCGTCCGCATGGCGCTGGAATCCACGTATTTTCTCGACGACCCTGCGCCCGAGCCTGTGCTCTCGACCCAGATTGTGCTGAGCGGGCGGGCGAGCGATTATGCCACACGGCTCCGCTGGACCCTTGCAAAAGCGCGCCAAACACCCGATGCGGTGCGCGACGTGGAGCACACACAGGATCCCGTGCTGCTCTGACCTGACCAAAGGAGCCCGCCGATGCCCGATCTCGCCCCCCTGAAACGCGCCCTGATTTCCGTCTCTGACAAGACCGGCCTCATCGAGCTCGGTCAGGCGCTGGAGGCGCGCGGTGTCGAGATCCTCTCCACCGGCGGCTCTGCGAAGGCTTTGCGGGATGCGGGCGTGGCGGTGCGGGATGTCTCCGAGGTCACCGAGTTTCCTGAGATGATGGATGGCCGGGTCAAGACGCTGCACCCGAAAGTTCATGGCGGCCTCCTGGCCCTGCGCGACAATGCCGACCACGTTGCGGCCATGGACGCGCACGGCATCGGCGGCATCGACCTGCTGGTGGTGAACCTCTACCCGTTCGAGGCCACAGTGGCGCGGGGCGCGGGCTATGACGAGGCGATTGAGTATATCGACATCGGCGGCCCGGCGATGATCCGCGCGGCGGCCAAGAATCACGGCTTCGTCTCCGTTGTGGTGGATGTCGAGGATTACGATGCGCTGCTGGCGGAGTTGGACGCCAATGACGGCGCGACGACCTATGCGTTCCGCCAGACGCTGGCCCAGCGCGCCTATGCGCGGACGGCGGCCTATGACGCGGCGGTGTCGTCCTGGATGGCGGGCTCCATCGGGCAGACTGAGCCGCGTCGTCGCGCGGTCGCGGGCAGCCTCCGCCAGACCATGCGCTACGGCGAGAACCCGCACCAGCAGGCGTCCTTTTATGTGGATGGTTCCGACCGGCCCGGCGTGGCGACGGCCGTTCAGCATCAGGGCAAGGAGCTGTCCTACAACAATATCAACGACACCGACGCAGCGTTTGAGCTGGTCAGCGAGTTCCGCGACGCAGGTCCGACCTGTGTCATCGTAAAGCACGCCAATCCCTGCGGTGTCGCTTCGGGTGCCACGCTGGCCGAAGCCTATGGGCGTGCGTTCGACTGCGACCGGACCTCGGCTTTTGGCGGGATCATCGCCTTGAACCGGCCTCTCGATGCGGAGACGGCGCAGGCGATCACCGGGATCTTTACCGAGGTGGTCATCGCCCCCGGTGCCGATGAAGCGGCGCGCGAAATCTTTGCCGCGAAGAAGAACCTGCGCCTCCTGACCACCGAGGCGCTCGCCGATCCGGTCGCGGCGGGGCAGGTGTGGAAGCAGGTTTCGGGCGGCTATCTGGTGCAGGACCGCGACGCGGGGCGGATCACCGAAAGCGACCTGAAGGTCGTCACGAAGCGCGCGCCGTCAGATGCCGAGCTCGCCGATATGTTGTTCGCATGGCGGGTGGCCAAGCACGTGAAATCCAACGCCATCGTTTACGCGAAGGGTGGCGCGACCGTTGGTGTCGGCGCGGGTCAGATGAGCCGGGTCGATTCCACCCGCATCGCCGCGCGCAAGGCTCAGGATATGGCCGAGGTTCTGGGCTTGTCCGAGGCGCCGACCAAAGGGTCGGTCGTGGCCTCGGACGCGTTCTTCCCCTTTGCTGACGGTCTCTTGACCGCCGCCGAAGCGGGGGCCACCGCGCTGATCCAGCCCGGCGGCTCCATGCGGGACGATGAGGTCATCGCCGCCGCCGATGAAGCCGGGCTGGCGATGGTCTTTACCGGCCAGCGTCACTTCCGCCATTAAGCTCCGGAGATCCCCATGCGCGCCCTCGGTCTCACGGCTCTGATCACCTTCGTCCTCGACCAACTCACCAAGTGGCTGGTCGTGCAATGGGCCGGGCTTGCGGTGCGTGGCGAGATCGACCTGCTGCCCCCCTGGCTGAACCTGCGTATGGCGTGGAACCGGGGGGTGAATTTTGGCCTCATGGCCAATGACGCGGACCTCATGCGCTGGATCCTGATTGGCGTCGCGCTGGCGATCTCGCTCTGGGTGCTGATCTGGATGCTGCGCGAGCGGCCCGGAAGATGGGCGATGATCTCCGGTGGTCTGCTGATTGGCGGGGCGCTCGGCAATGTGCTCGACCGGGTGATTTACGGCGCAGTTGCGGATTTCCTGAACATGACCTGCTGCGGGATCGAGAACCCCTACAGCTTTAACGTGGCGGATATCGCGATCTTTGCCGGAGCCATTGGGCTGATTCTGTTCACCGGCGGAAAAAAGAACAAGGCGTGACGGCGCCGCTGCAATCCGGTACATCGGCGGTTGAGGCAGAAGGAGAGCGAGAGATGGGACGAACGCGCGTGAGCTTGGCGGTGCTGGGCCTTGCGGTGCTGGCCGCATGCAGCGGCGAGCCCGATCTGATCCGTCTGCAACAGCAGGGCGACGGTCCCGACGAGTTCGGCATCCTGCCCAACCGTCCTCTCGAAGCGCCCGAGAATTTCGCGGCTCTGCCCGCGCCGACCCCGGGTGCTGGAAACCGGGCTGATCTGCGGCCTCTGGATGACGCGGTCATCGCGCTGGGGGGCAGGCCGGGCGGTTCTGGCGGCGGCGTGCAAGGGGGGGCGCTTGTCAATCACACGACCCGGTACGGCGTGGATGGGGCGATCCGCGAGCAGCTAGCCGCAGAGGACCGCGCCTATCGTCAGCGGCGTCGCGGTCGGGTGCTGGAGCGGGTCTTCGGGACGACGACCTATTTTGATGCCTATGAGGACCAGTCCCTCGATCAGGATGCGGTCTTGCAACGGGGCCGGGCGCTCGGCCACCGCACCCCCGCTGCGCCGCCGCCGGAGTCCGGGGACTAAAACGCGTTCACATCCCTGTATGGGTGATTGCGTTGACGCGCGGCGCCCCTATGTCTGTGCGATAACAGATCACCCAGACAGGAGTTCGGATGTTCAGGTTTGCCACCGCTCTGACCCTCGCTGCCGCCGTGCCCGCCACGGCTGCTGAGGTCACGGATTTCACGCTCGAAAATGGCATGGAGGTCGTGGTGATCGAGGATCACCGCGCGCCCGTTGTGGTTCACATGGTTTGGTACAAGGTTGGGGCCGCAGACGAGACCGCCGGCGTGTCCGGCGTGGCCCATTACCTTGAACACCTGATGTTCAAAGGCACCGACACGCTGGAGCCCGGCGAGTTCTCGCAGGTGGTCGAAGCGCAGGGGGGCTCGGACAACGCGTTCACCTCTTTCGACTACACGGCCTATCACCAGCGCGTCGCTGCCGACCGGCTGGGGCTGATGATGGAGATGGAGGCCGACCGGATGCGCAACCTCCGGCTCGACGACCGCGACATCGCCACCGAGCTGCGTGTGGTGCAGGAAGAGCGCAACCAGCGGATCGAGAACGACCCCGGCGCGCTGTTCGCCGAGCAGCGGGATGCGGCGCAATACCTCAACCACCCCTATGGCCGCCCGGTGATCGGCTGGATGGATGAGGTGGAGAGTCTGCAACTTGAAGACGCGCTGAGCTTTTACGAGACCTATTACGCGCCCAACAATGCCATCCTGATCGTGGCCGGAGACGTGACCCCTGACGAGGTCCGCGCGCTGGCCGAAGAGCATTACGGTCCGGTACCGCCGACCCCCGATCTGCCCGAGCGCACCCGTCCGCAGGAACCCCCGCAACTCGTGGAACGTCGGCTGGTCTATGAAGATCCGAAGGTCGCGCAGCCCTATGTGATCCGCAGCTATCTCGCGCCCGAGCGCAATCCCGGCGATCAGAAAACCGCCGCGGCCCTGACCATCCTGGCCGAGGTGCTGGGCAACGGGCAGAGCTCGGAACTGGCCCAGCGGTTGCAATTCGGCACGGGCGAGGCGCTTTATGCCTCCGCGTTCTACAGTGGGACGACGCTCGACCGCACGACCTTTGGGCTGGTGATGGTGCCTGCGCCGGGGGTGTCCCTGCCCGATGCCGAGGCTGCGCTGGACCGCGCGGTGACTGAATTCCTGGACGAAGGCGTCGATCCCGACCAGCTGGAGCGGATCAAGACCCGCATCCGTGCCGCAGAGATCTATGAGGCAGATAGCGCCCGGGAGCTTGCCAACCGCTATGGTCGTGCGCTTTCCATTGGCCTCACACTCGACGATGTCGAGAGCTGGCCCGACGAACTCCGCGCGGTGACCGGCGAAGATGTGATCGCCGCCGCCAGAGACGTGTTCGACCGCCGCAATGCTGTGACCGGGTACCTGAAGGCGCCCGAAGCGCAGGAGATGACCCAATGATCCGCCTTGTTCTGGCTGTTTTTCTCACCCTCCTGACCCTGCCCGCCCGCGCGGCGGTGGACATTCAGGAAGTTACCTCCCCCGGTGGGATCAATGCCTGGCTGGTCGAAGAACCTGCCATTCCCTTTGTCGCGCTGGAGCTGCGCTTTCTGCCCGGCGCGGCGCTGGACCGAACCGGTAAGCGCGGCGCAGTGAACCTGATGATGGGCCTGCTCGAAGAAGGCACGGGTGATCTCGACGCTCAAGGATTCGCGGCGGCCAGGGATGAACTCGCGGCATCCTACTCCTACCAGGCCTATGACGACGCGGTGGCCATCTCCGCGAAATTCCTGAGCGAAAACCGGGACGAGGCCGTCGATCTGCTGCGTCGCTCGATAATCGAGCCCGCCTTTGCGCAAGACGCCATCGACCGGGTGCGCGATCAGGTCCTGTCGGTGATCGCCCGGAACGCGGTGGAACCCAATGAGATCGGCCGCGCCCGGTTCAACGAACTGGCCTATGGCGACCACCCTTATGGCTCGGCGGTGGAGGGCACGGTCGAGAGCGTCGCCGCCCTGACTCGCGACGACATCATGCAGGCCCATCGTGACGTGCTGGTGCGTGACAACCTCTATGTGTCCGCCGTCGGGGACATTACGGCAGAGGAACTTGGTGCGCTGCTCGACACTCTCCTCGGGGCGCTGCCGCAATCAACCGATGTGGCGGATCCGGGACCTGCGGGCTGGAACATTGCCCCGGGTATCGAGCTGGTGGAGTATGACGTGCCGCAATCGGTCGTTATCTTTGGCCAGCCGGGCTTCGAGCGTGACGATCCTGATTTCTTTGCGGCCTATGTGCTGAACGACATTCTTGGCGGGCGGGGCTTTTCGTCACGACTGATGGAGGAGGCGCGGGTTAAGCGCGGTCTCACCTATGGGATCGGCACGTTCCTCGCGCCCATGGAATACGCCGCCAGTACCGGGGGCCAGGCCAGCTCGGCCAATGAGAGCGCGGCGGAACTTGTGTCGGTGATCAGCGACGAATGGGTCCGGATCGCGGAGGGTGTGACGGAGGAAGAGCTGGCCGCGGCCAAGACCTACCTCACCGGCGCCTACCCCCTGCGATTCGATGGCAATGAGCGGATCGCGAGCATCCTCGTCGGGATGCAGATGGACGACCTGCCGGTCTCCTACATTGCCACGCGTAACGCTGATATCGAGGCGCTGAAGGTCGAGGATCTGGCCCGCGTGGCTAAGCGCCTCTATCAGCCGGAAAACCTGTCCTTCGTGATCGTCGGGCAGCCCGAAGGTTTGCCCGGAGACGGCTGACATTCCGGGTGGCGAAGCAGGATTTTACCGTTTCGCCACCCGGCCCCATCATGCTAGATATGGCGTCATGACCCGTCATGACCGCAATATCAGCCGCCCTTTGATCCGTCAGCTCGACGACGTGGCGATCAACCAGATCGCCGCAGGCGAGGTGGTCGAGCGCCCTGCCTCGGCGGTCAAGGAACTGGTGGAAAACGCCCTCGACGCGGGCGCCACGCGGGTCACCATCGACTACGCCCATGGGGGCAAGACCCTGATCCGTGTCACCGATGATGGCTGCGGGATGACGGCGGAGGACCTGCCGCTGGCGCTGAGCCGCCATGCCACGTCGAAGCTGAACGGCGACAATCTGCTCGATATCCGGTCCTTTGGCTTTCGTGGCGAGGCGCTGCCGTCGCTCGCCTCCGTCGGTCGGCTGTCCCTGACCTCGCGGGCCGGGGGTGGCGAGGGCGCCTGTCTGGAAGTCAGCGGCGGCGCGGCCCAGCCGGTGCGCCCGGCGGCGCTGAGTGCGGGGACCGTGGTCGAGTTGCGCGATCTCTTTTTCGCGACCCCCGCCCGGCTGAAATTCCTCCGCTCCGACCGCGCCGAGGCGCAAGCGATCGGCGATGTCATCAAACGGCTCGCCATGGCCGAGCCCATGGTCGGCTTTGCCCTGCGCGATGTATCCGGCGGTGGCGAGGGGCGGTTTGTGTTCCGGGTCGATCCGGGGTCAGGCGAGTTGTTCGAGGCCATGCAGACCCGGCTTATGCGGATCCTCGGTGGCGACTTTGCCGAGAATGCGGTGCGGATCGAGGCCGAGCGCGAGGGCATCCGTCTCACCGGATATGCGGGTTTGCCGACCTATTCGCGCGGGGCTGCGACGCATCAGTTTCTCTTCGTGAACGGTCGCCCGGTGCGGGACAAGCTGCTGTTTGGCGTGCTGCGCGGGGCCTATCAGGATTATCTGTCGCGGGACCGCCATCCGGTCGCGGCGCTGTTCCTCGACCTCGATCCTCAGCGGGTCGACCAGAATGTGCATCCCGCGAAAACAGAGGTGCGGTTCCGGGAAACGGAGTTGGTGCGCGGCCTGATCATTTCGGCGCTGCGACACGCGCTGGCCGAAGCCGGACACCGGGCCTCGACCCATGTGGCGCAAGCGGCGCTGGGTGCATTCCGCCCTTCCGAGCTGCCGCCCCGCAGCTATCAGATGGAGCGCAGCACCAGCGCGGCCCCGCAACGCCCCCCCATGCCGGCCCCGCCCCGGCAGGACAGTTTCGCGGAAACGGCGGCGGTTTTTGCCCGTGCCGATCTGCCGGCTGAGGAGCCGGAAGCAGAGCCCGCGACCCATCATCCCCTCGGGGCTGCCCGGGCCCAGCTTCACGAAAATTATATCGTCGCCCAGACCGAGACCGGCATGATCCTCGTCGATCAGCATGCGGCCCATGAACGGCTGGTCTATGAACGGCTGAAGCGCCAACTCTCCGCGCAGGGCGTCGCTGCGCAGGCTCTGCTGATCCCCGAGATCGTGGAGCTCTCCGACAGTGATCTGGCGATGCTCCTGTCCGCGCAGGCGGATCTGGCCCGGGCCGGTCTGGTGATCGAACCCTTTGGCGGCGGGGCAGTCGCGGTGCGCGAGGTTCCGGCGGTCCTTGGTGACGTCAATGCGGCAAATCTCCTGCAAGACGTGCTTGATGAGCTGACAGATCTCGGTCAGTCCGGCACGGTGATGGTGCAGATTGAGGCGGTGCTGTCGCGCATGGCGTGCCATGGATCGGTCCGCTCGGGGCGGCGGATGCGGGTGGAGGAGATGAACGCGCTCCTGCGCGAGATGGAGGCTACGCCCCATTCCGGCCAGTGCAATCATGGCCGACCCACCTATGTGGAGTTGCGCCTCAGCGACATCGAAAAGTTGTTCGAGCGGAGCTGATGACAGAAATCCTCGACCCTCTCCTTGCCGATCCCGGCGTACTGCTGGCCGTGGCGCTGGGGGTCGCGGTTCTCCTCGTCGTGATGCTGGTGCTGTCGCTCCGCCGCGCCGGGCGGTCGGCGCGCGTGACCGAGGCGCTGGCCCGCGAGTTGCGGCGGATGGGCGGTGAGATGGGCGCGCTGGGGCAGGGGCAGACGCAACTGGCCGGATCGCTGCAAACCGTGTCCGAGACCACCGCCACGGCGCAGCTTCGGATGCTGCAAACCATGGAAGCGCGTCTCGCCGAGGTGCAGCACCAGATGAGCGAGCGTCTCGCCGACACGACCCTGCGCCAGCAGCGGGGAATGGCGGAGATGCAGGAAAAGATGCGCGAAACGCTGCACGGCCAGACCCAGCGTACGACCACGTCGCTCACACAGTTGCAGGAGCGGCTGGCGACCATCGACAAGGCGCAGGACAATATTCAGAAGCTCTCCGGCGACGTGCTGTCCTTGCAGGACATCCTGTCGAACAAGCAGCGTCGCGGCATGTTCGGGGAAATCCAGCTCACCGATATCGTGTCCAAGGCGCTGCCCTCCGACAGCTATTCCCTGCAAACGACTCTCTCAAACGGCAAGAGGGCGGATTGCATGGTTCATCTGCCGCTGCCCCCCGGTCCCATCGTCATTGATGCCAAATTCCCTCTGGAGGCCTATGAAGCGCTCGCCGCTGCCGAAGGTCCTGCCGATCAGGAGCGCGCGCTGAAGGCGCTGGGGCAGGCGGTGCGCGTCCATATCAAGGCGATCTCGGAGAAATACATCATCGAGGGCGAGACGGCAGATTCGGCGCTGATGTTCCTGCCGTCGGAGGCGGTTTACGCCGAGCTGCACGCGCGCCTGCCTCATATCGTCCGCGAAGGGTTTGCGGCGCGGGTCTGGATCGTCTCGCCCACCACCTGCATGGCGACGCTGAACACCATGCGCGCGGTGCTCAAGGACGCGAGGATGCGCGAACAGGCGGGCGAAATCCGCAAGGCGCTGAAGCTGCTGCACCGGGATGTGGAGCTGATTGGCACCCGCGCGGCCAAGCTCGATACCCATCTGCGGCAGGCGGGTGAGGATGTGAGTGGCATTCTCACCGCATCGACCCGCGCGGGCAAACGCGCGGACCGGCTCGACAATTTTGATTTCGAGGAACTGGCGCCCACGGATCTCCCCAGCGAGCAGCCGGGCCTGCCCGGTACCTGAGACGACCGGTCGCGCGTCACTTTGTTGCTATCCTAAATCTTTTGTGAATATGTGGATGAAAACAATAGGTCGGCACTGTCCCGGCCTGACGGGTACGCAACTGCGGAGACCAACTTGTCCAGCATAAAAATGGGTCTGCCCCCCCGGGTCGCGGTCATCGGCGGGGGGATTTCAGGGCTTGCGGCCGCATGGCGACTTCGAGAGACGCATCGCGTTGTCCTTTACGAGTCCGAGAACCGGCTCGGGGGCCATGCCCGCACTGTGATGGCGGGTAAACGCGGGGATCAGCCGGTGGATACCGGGTTCATCGTGTTCAACCGCATGAACTACCCCCACCTCTCGGCGCTGTTTGACGAGCTTTACGTGCCCGTGGCCAACAGTGACATGAGCTTTGGCGCGTCCTTCGATGGGGGGCGGTTCGAATACGGTCTGCGCAACCTCTCGGCGGTCTTTGCCCAGCCCCGAAACGCCGTCGACCCGCGGTATTGGAGGATGATCCGGGACATCCTGCGTTTCAACGCACGCGCTCTGGATGTGGCGGACCGACCCGATATGAGCCTTGGCGAGTTGCTGGACCGGGTGGGCACAGGGGCGTGGTTTCGCGACCGCTATCTGCTGCCGCTTTCCGGGGCCATCTGGTCCACCCCCGCAAAGGGGATCCTTGATTTTCCGGCGCAGGCGCTGATCCGGTTTTTCGACAATCACGCGCTCCTGCATCACACTGGCCAGCATCAATGGCTGACCGTGCGGGGCGGCTCAAAGGAATATCTATCGCGCATGTCGTACGGCCTTCGTGCCGCCGGGGTAAAGCTGCGTCTCGGAACGCCCGTTGCGCGCGTGACGCGCCCTGGGGGACAGATCGTGGTCACCGCCGACGGGCAGGACGAGGTCTACGACGACGTGATCTTTGCAACCCATTCCGATGTGGCGCTGACTCTCCTTGGCGACCCCACTGACAATGAGCACAACGCGCTGTCAAAGCTGCGGTACAAGAGTAATAAGGCGATCCTCCATGCCGATGCTTCGGTGATGCCGGTGCGTAAGAAGGTGTGGTCGTCCTGGAACTATCGCGCCCCCACGGGTGAGATGCCCGACCATATCGAGCTGACTTACTGGATGAACTCGCTGCAACCCATTCCAGACGACGATCCGCTCTTTGTGACCCTTAACCCTGTGCAGAATATTGATCCGGCTCTGGTCATGGACGAGGTCTGGTTCCGCCACCCCTACTATGACAGCGCCGCCGAAGAAGGTCGCGCGGAGATCCGTCGGATGAATGGGGCACAAGGTACGTGGTTTTGTGGTGCGTGGATGCGCAACGGGTTTCATGAGGATGGGTTTGCTTCCGCCGTGACAGTGACCGAAGCCATTGCGGCGCGTTTTGGGACAGAGAATACGGTGGCCGCCGAGTGAGCAGGGTTGATCATATCGAAGGGCGCACCTTTCACGGGCGCCGCGGCGATATAGAGAACCGGTTCGTCTATTCGGTCGATTATGTGCTCCTCGATGCGGATGATCCCGTACCTCAGGCCCCCTGGCCTTTTCGGCGCAATCGCGCGGGACTGATCTCGCTCCGGGATAGGGACCATGGCGGAGCTCCGGGCAATGGCAGAGGAGCGGATTGGGTTCGCGATATCCTGACAGAGGAAGGTCTGGATCATCTGGCGCACCGCATCGAACTGCTCGCGCAGCCTCGCATTCTCGGCCATGTGTTTAACCCGGTGAGCTTCTGGCTCATCCGTGACCGTGACGTAGCGTTGCGAGCGGTCATCGCAGAGGTCACGAACACCTTTGGCGATCGTCACAACTACCTGTGCCATCGCCCGGATCTGGCGCCGCTCCAGCCATCGGATGAGATCGTGGCGAAGAAGGTTTTCCACGTGTCGCCGTTTCAGGATATCGGTGGTGTCTATCGATTTCGGTTCGATATTCGTGAGGAAAAGATCTCGATTAGAATTGATTTTGACCACGAAAATAAGGGCTTGCTCGCGACGCTGGTGGGTGACCGCCGGCCCGCGACGCGCGGTGGGCTGCTGCGGGCCCTGCTGCGTCGCCCCTTTGGATCGCGCAGGGTTCTGGCCCTGATCCATTGGCAGGCCCTCGTGTTGTGGCGCAAGCGAGCGGGCTATCGCACCCGCCCTGAACCCCCGGAGCACAGCTTGACCCGTATCGGGAAATAGGTCGGGGCCATAAATTTTTTTTTCCGCGCTTATGGAGCAATCTGGTGCGGACTGCGTTGGAGCAGCGTAGGAACAATCGGGTCGTGCTATGTCTGATATATTAGTGCTGACATTGGGAATAGCGCTTCTGGCGCTGGCCATGGTGTATCTCAGGCGCCGGATGATGTCCTTTTGGGGCCAAAACCCCTCTGATTACATGGGCTTCTCCATGGATTTCGATCCGAGGATCCATCTGGATGGGCAACTTCTGGCCGAGGGAGTGATCTATGGGCCCACCGGCCGTGTCACATCACGGTTTCACGCTGATATGGTCGGTGAATGGAACGACGATGGTGGCAGTTTTGCCGTCACGCTTCACTATGATGGCGGATTGAAGCAGGAGCGCACATGGGTCCTCGAGTTCACCGGGCCTGACACCTTCGTCGCTCGCGCAGAGGATGTTGACGGTGCCGGCTGCGGATCGTTTGCCGGCCCGGCCATGCGCACGGCCTACAAACTGCAGCTGCCTGCCGATGTCGGTGGGCACAAGCTGAAAGTTGTCGACTGGATGTATCTCACCGAGACGGGAACTATCATCAATCGAACGCAGTTTCGAAAGTACGGCTTGCTCGTGGCAGAGCTTGTTGCATCCATTAGAAAGCGTCCGGAGACAGAATGAGAGAATGGCAGGGTAAACGGTATTGGATTGTTGGTGCATCCGAAGGGTTGGGACGTGCGGTCGCCGAAAAGGTGAACCGGGCTGGCGCTGAGGTGGTCCTCTCGGCGCGGAGCGCTGAGCGTTTGCAGGAGTTGGCGGACAGCCTGCCTGGCGCCGCAAAGGTCTTGCCTTGCGATGTGAGCGACGCTGACAGTGTGACAGAGGCTGCGGAAGCGGCCGGAGAGATCGACGGACTGATCTACCTTGCGGGAGCCTATTGGCCCCAATCCGCGCGGGAGTGGAACGCCGAGCAGGTCACGGCGATGCTCGACGTGAACCTCACCGGTGCCGCACGCGTGTTGGGACAGGTCGTCCCGAAGATGGTGGCGCGGGATCAGGGGCATATCGTTCTGACCGGCTCGCTTTCGGGATTTCGCGGTTTGCCAAATTCTATCGGCTATGCAGCATCCAAGGCTGGCCTGATGGCCCTTGCTGAGGGAATGCATGCCGATTTGCGAGACACGGGCGTCGAGGTGCAGTTGGTGAACCCCGGTTTCATCCGGACCCGCCTCACTGACAAGAACGACTTCAAGATGCCGCAGATCATGGAGCCGGAAGACGCCGCGCAGCAAATGTTCGAGCATATGTCCGGCGACGGCTTTGCGCGGAACTTCCCGACAGCTTTCGGTTCGGCGATCCGCGCGATGAACTTCCTGCCCGACGCGCTCTATTACCGGCTGGTCAGCTGACGGCGCTCAGTAATGGGTGAGCGCCTCCGCGCGCTCATCCCCCATCAGGTGCGGCACGGCGTTGAATTGGGTCAGCAACATCCCGCGGGGCCGCACCCTGAAGCGATGAACCGACGTGTTCAGGATCGGCAACATGGCGTCGGCCAGAGCTTCGGTCCCGAGCCCCAGGACGTGCCGCATCGCCATCCCGATCACGCCGCCGGAAGTAATGCAGAGTACCCGTTTGCCAATTTCGGAGGCCTCATTCAGAACTGACGTGATACGGGTATCAAAGCTCTCAAAGCTCTCGTTTCCCTTGATTTCGGCGGCATGCCAAGCCTGCATGACGAGGTGCACATGGGTGTCGAACCCGTCCGCCTCGGGCATGGGAATGCCATGCACGTCCTGTAATGCCTGACCGAGATTGAAGTAGTCCATCTCGTTCAGCCGGGCGTCCGGCGTGGCCACAACGCCAATGCCTTCGGCGGTCTCCCGGTGACGACGGAGCGTCCCACACAGCACGAGATCGAAAGACGGCTCACTCTTGCGCATCCAGTCCCCGAGCCAGCGCGCCTGCCGATGACCGAGGTCGCTGAGCCGGTCATAGTCTTCTTCGTTTGTGGCGGCGCTGTTGGCTTGCCCGTGCCGGACCAGAACGATTTCACCCATGACGCGTCTCCCGTTGTTCCGGCTTCCCTAGTCCAGCGTTGGGCGGAGCGCAAATCATCGCAACTGCGTCGTTGGGGTTGACGCGAATCATTCTGTTGTCCCTCATGGAGAAAACCGCACAAGCGGTACGCCCCAGAACAAGGCGGGGCAAGGGAGGGTTCGGATTGACCGAGACGGGAGTCTCCATTCCTGCGTTATTGGCGCAGAACGCATCGCGACTGGCGACACGGCACGCCTACCGCGAAAAGGAATTCGGCATCTGGCAGAGCTGGACCTGGGCGGAGGTGGCCCGGGAGGTCGAGGATCTGGCGCTCGGCCTGATCGATATGGGGCTCGTGCCCGGAGAACATGTTGTCATATCGGGGCGCAATCGGCCCCGGCTCTACATGGCTATGGTCGCGGCGCAGATGGCGGGCGCGATCCCGGTGCCCCTCTATCAGGACGCCGCTGTCGAAGAGATCGCTTATCAGCTGGAACATAGCGGCGCGGTCTTTGCGGTGGTCGGTGATCAGGAGCAGGTGGATAAGCTGATCGAAGCTTCTGGCGAGGGTGCGGCCCTGCGCCGCATCATCTATCTCGACCCGCGCGGATTGCGAAAATACGACCACACGCAGCTTTTGTCCTATGCCGAAGCTCAGGAAGCGGGCCGCATGGCAGCGGACCGGCTAACCATCGAGCTAAAGGCCAGATTGGCTGCACTGGAGCCCGACAGTACCTGCGTCATGCTTTACACCTCGGGCACCACGGGGCGTCCCAAAGGTGTGGTTTTGTCGAACCGCAACGTGATCGAGACAGCGCGTGCGTCGAGTGAGTTCGACAACCTGACCACAGAAGAGGAAGTCGTGGCCTATCTGCCCATGGCGTGGGTTGGCGATTTCATCTTTTCCATCGGGCAGGCTTACTGGACCGGGTTCTGCGTGAACTGTCCCGAGAGCCCCGACACGCTGACGCAGGATTTGCGGGAAATCGGCCCAACCTATTACTTTGCTCCGCCGCGCGTGTTCGAGGGCCTCCTGACAAGCGTACTGATCCGCATGGAGGATGCGGGACGGGTGAAGCGCTGGCTGTTCAGAACCTTTATGGATCACGCGCGCAAGGTCGGCCCCGCTTTGCTCGACGACAAGCCAATTGGGTTCACTGACAAGCTGAAATACCGTTTGGGTCATCTGCTGATCTACGGTCCGCTGAAAAATACCATGGGATTCAGCCATATCCGAGTGGGATACACGGCAGGGGAGGCCATCGGGCCGGAGATCTTCGACTTTTACCGCGGGCTCGGGATTAACCTCAAACAGCTCTACGGGCAGACCGAAGCGACCGTGTTCATCACCCAGCAACCCGATCACGAGGTCCGCTCGGACACCGTTGGCGTACCGTCGCCGGGGGTGGAACTGCGGATGAGTGATACGGGCGAGGTTTTCTACCGCTCGCCGGGTACCTTCCAGTGCTACTATCGCAATCCGGACTCCACTGCCGAGACCAAGGACGCGGAGGGCTGGGTGGCCACCGGGGATGCGGGTTTTATCGAGCCCGAGACGGGTCATCTGCGGATCATCGACCGTGCCAAGGATGTGGGGAAACTCGCGACGGGCGGACTTTTTGCGCCGAAATACGTGGAGAACAAACTGAAGTTCTTCCCCAATATCCTGGAAGCTGTGGTCTTTGGCGCCGGGCGCAACCGCTGCATGGCGTTTCTGAATATCGACCTGACGGCGGTGGGCAATTGGGCCGAGCGCAATAACGTGGCGTATGGCTCCTATCAGGAACTCAGCCAGAACCCGCAGGTGTTGGCGATGATGCGCGAGCACGTTGCGGCGGTGAACCGCGATGTGGCGCGGGACGAGATGCTGTCGGGCTGTCAGATCCACCGCTTTCTGGTGCTGCACAAACAGCTTGATGCCGATGACGGCGAGCTGACCCGCACCCAGAAGGTCCGGCGCAAGGTGATTGGTGACAAGTTCGAAGATCTGCTCGGGGCGCTCTATGATGGCAGCGAAGAGGTCTATACAGAAACCGAAGTGACCTACGAAGACGGTCGCAAGGGGCAGATCAA
The DNA here is from genome assembly GCF_007004065.1 of Palleronia caenipelagi. Classification (GTDB taxonomy): domain Bacteria; phylum Pseudomonadota; class Alphaproteobacteria; order Rhodobacterales; family Rhodobacteraceae; genus Palleronia; species Palleronia caenipelagi. The sequence continues at coordinate 112,214 of NZ_VFSV01000007.1, forward strand.
GGCGACCCTGAAAATTCAGGATGCCGAGCTGTTCACACCGAACTCCAATACAAGGACTGCCGCAGAATGAGCCGTTTTAACGTCGAAGAAAAACCGAATTACGTCATGGGCGGAATCCTGGCGCTGGCCGGACTGGTCTTGTCCTGGCTGCTGGGGTCCCTGTTCCCGCCCAAGGTCGCAACCCTGGTGATCGGCGCGCTTATCGGGGGTTTTGGTGTCGCGGCGGCGGGGCGCATCTGGCCCGGATTGCCGATGAACAAGATTCATATCTACGGCCTCTCCATGGCCGTTTATGGCGCGGTCTGTAACCTGTTGGGGAGTTTCTGAGATATGCTCGATGTTGCGACAGATCCGGGAGCGGACCAGGGCCGGATCACGGGCGAGACCTTGCTGGATCTGCGTAACATCACACTTCGCTTTGGCGGGGTAGAGGCGATCAAGAACATCTCATTTGACATCCGCGAAGGTGAAATCCGCGCCATCATTGGCCCGAACGGGGCGGGTAAATCTTCGATGCTGAACGTCATTAGCGGATTCTACGTACCGCAAGAGGGTGAGGTCTGGTTTAATGGCTCTCGTCGCCCGCCGATGAAACCCTATGAGGTCGCGCGTCAGGGGATCGCCCGGACCTTTCAGAATATTGCGCTCTTTCAGGGGATGACGGTGCTCGACAATGTGATGACAGGTCGTCTGAACGCCATGAATGCGGGGACGATGTCGCAGGCGCTCTGGTTCGGCAAGGCGCGGCGGGAAGAGGTTGAGAACCGGGAGAAGGTCGAGCGGGTCATCGATATTCTGGAGATCCAGCACATCCGCAAAGTGCCGGTGGGACGTTTGCCCTATGGTCTGAAAAAGCGGGTTGAACTCGCCCGCGCACTGGCGGCGGAGCCGCATCTGCTGCTGTTGGACGAACCGATGGCCGGGATGAATGTGGAGGAGAAGGAGGACATGAGCCGCTTTATCCTCGATGTGAATGACGAGTTGGGAACCACCATCGCGCTGATCGAGCATGATATGGGCGTGGTGATGGATCTCAGCGACCGGGTCGTCGTGATGGATTACGGGCGTAAGATCGGGGACGGCTCCCCCGATGAGGTGCGCAACAATCAGGAAGTGATCGACGCCTATCTGGGGGTGTCCCATGACTAGGTCCGGTCGCACGGCGCTCGCGCTGACGCGCATCGCCCCGCCCGCCGTCCCATGGCGCGCGCGCAAATCGAGGAAAACGCATCATGCCTGATCAGGTCCTTTTCGCCATTGAGGTGATGCTTAACGGGCTCATGGCCGGGGTGCTCTATGCGCTGGTGGCGCTGGGTTTTGTGTTGATCTTCAAGGCGAGCGGAATCTTCAACTATGCGCAGGGTGTCATGGCGCTGTTCGCCGCGCTGACACTGGTGGGGATCATGGAGGGGCAGGTGCCGTTCGAGCATCTGATCAACGTGGTCTTCGGGACCGAGATCCATGGCTTTGGCTGGACCGTCCCGGCGCTGCTCGCCATCATTTTGACCATGGTGGTCATGGTGATCTTTGCATGGCTGGTGAACAAGCTCGTCCTGCGTCATCTGGTCAATCAGGAGCCGATCATCCTGTTCATGGCGACAATCGGGCTGGCCTACTTCCTCGAGGGGCTTGGCGACATGATGTGGGGGTCCGACATCAAGGCGCTGGATGTGGGGCTGCCGCAGGGGTTGAACACCTGGATCGACGAGACGACCTTCAATCTGTTCGGTTATGGCTTCTATATCGATAACCTCGACATCTCCGCGGCGATTATCGCGGCGTTGCTGGTCGCCGGGCTCGTCGTGTTTTCGCAATATACCAAGCAGGGCCGGGCGCTGCGCGCCGTGGCGGATGATCATCAGGCGGCGCTCTCGGTCGGGATTTCGCTGAACTACATCTGGGTGCTGACCTGGTCTATCGCCGGGTTCGTGGCTCTGGTCGCGGGCATCATGTGGGGGGCCAAATCGGGCGTGCAGTTTTCCCTCAGTCTCATCGCGCTGAAGGCCCTGCCGGTTCTGATGCTGGGTGGGTTCACCTCGATCCCCGGTGCAATTGTAGGCGGGTTGATCATCGGGGTGGGAGAGAAGCTCTTTGAGTTTCTCGTCGGCCCGCTTGTGGGCGGTGCTACGGAAAACTGGTTCGCCTATGTTCTGGCGCTGATCTTCCTCGTCTTCCGGCCACAGGGGTTGTTCGGCGAACGGCTGATCGAGCGGGTATAGGGAGGTGCACGGATGAACAGTACCGCAGAGACGATCCGTTTGCTGTCCTTCATGTGCATGGCGCTGCTCGTCGTGGTGATCGCGCGGGCGTTCTATTCCGGTGTTGTGATCTGGTGGCAGATACTCGGACTGATCGCCGGATCGTGGGGATTGTACTGGCTCGGCGGGCGACTGCCGGACCAGGACGAGTGAGCGGCGCGGAAAAGGAAATGAAACATGATCTATCGTGAGGCCGGCCAGTATCGCACCAGCTATCTGGATGACGGGCAGACCTTCCCGATCCGGCTCGACCGTTGGGCGCACTGGCTGCTTATCGCCGTCGCGGTGCTGGTAGTGCCGTTCATCATTAACGACTATTGGGCCAACGCAATCCTGCTGCCCTTTCTGATCTATGCCATCGCGGCGCTGGGACTGAATATCCTGACAGGCTATTGCGGACAGGTGAGCCTCGGGACAGGCGGCTTTATGGCCGTCGGCGCCTACGCCTGTTACAAGCTCATGACGTCTTTCCCCGACATCTCCATCGCGATCCACGTGGTTCTGGCCGGGCTGATCACGGCGATCGTGGGCATTCTGTTCGGCCTGCCATCGCTCCGCATCAAGGGCTTCTATCTCGCGGTGGCGACATTGGCGGCGCAGTTTTTCCTTGTGTGGCTCTTCAACCGGGTGCCGTGGTTCTACAACTACTCCGCCTCGGGACAAATCAGCGCGCCCGAGCGCACCATATTCGGTCTGCCGGTCACGGGACCGGAGACCTCGGCCGCTGTCACGTATCTGTTCTGCCTCGCCTTCGTGCTGGCGTCGGCTTGGATCTGCCGGAACCTCACGCGGGGGGCGCTGGGGCGGAAATGGATGGCGATCCGTGATATGGACATCGCCGCGGAGATCATCGGGGTGAACCCGCTCCATGCCAAGCTGACGGCCTTCGGTGTCTCGTCTTTCTTTGTGGGCATAGCAGGGGCGCTGTTTTTCTCCGTCTATCTGGGTGCGGTCGAGGTCGGCGAAGCGTTTGGCATCAACAAATCCTTCCTCGTCCTCTTCATGATCATCATCGGCGGGCTGGGCTCGATCCTCGGGTCGTTTCTTGGGGCGGCCTTCATGGTGCTCTTGCCGGTGTTTCTGAAAAACGTGCTTACCGGCGGGCTGGGCTGGCCCACGGATCTGGCCGCTCATCTGGAATTCATGATCGTCGGCGGGCTGATCGTGTTTTTTCTGATCGTTGAGCCCCACGGGCTCGCACAACTCTGGCGCCTCCTGAAGGAGAAGCTGAGACTCTGGCCGTTCCCGCACTGACGGGCGGACCATAAAAATAAGGGAGGAAGTAACATGAAAACACGCATTCTGGCCGGGGCACTGGCTGCGGCGATGGTGACGGGGCCGGCGCTGGCGGAACTCACATTCCCCAGTCTCAGCTACCGTACCGGACCTTATGCGGCGAACGGAATTCCCTTTGCCGATGGCTATGCCGATTACTTCACGCTCCTGAATGAGCGCGATGGCGGAATCGGCGGCGAGATGATCAACATGATCGAGTGCGAGACCGGCTATAACACCGAGAAAGGCGTGGAGTGCTACGAGTCCACGAAGGGCGAGGGCGCTCTGGTGTACCAGCCGCTCTCCACCGGCATCACCTATCAGCTCATACCGCGCGTGACCGCTGACGGGATTCCGCTGCACACGCTGGGCTATGGCCGGACCAGTGCCGCGAATGGCAAGGTGTTCGAGTGGGTGTTCAACTATCCTGCCACCTATTGGGACGGCGCCTCAGTGGCGATCAAGTACCTGCTCGACGAGAATGGCGGCGATCTTTCGGGCAAGAAAATCGCGCTGGTTTACCACAACTCCGCCTATGGCAAGGAGCCGATCCGCACGCTGACCGAGCTGAGCGGCCAGCACGGTTTCGATCTGCTCGAACTGCCGGTGGATCATCCGGGGCAGGAGCAGCGCTCGACCTGGGTGCAGGTGCGTCAGCAACGCCCCGATTATGTCCTGATGTGGGGCTGGGGCGTGATGAATCAGGTCGCCATCCAGGAGGCGGTGAATATCCGGTTCCCGATGGAGAACTTCATCGGCATCTGGTGGTCCGGTTCGGAAAATGACGTAAAACCGGCGGGCGATGGGGCGAACGGGTATAAGGCGCTGAACTTCCACGCGCCCGGCGCTGATTTTGCCATCTACGATGATCTGAAAACCCACGTCTATGATGCCGGAAAAGCTGCCGGTGCGGGCGATCAGATGGGCACAGTGCTCTATAACCGTGGCCTCTACGCCGCGATGATCGCGGCTGAGGGCGCGCGCAAGGCGCAGGAGATCCACGGGGTTTCCGCGATCACGCCCGCTCAGATGCGTGATGGGCTTGAGCAACTGGCCATCGATGAGGCCCGCATGGAAGAGCTGGGTCTCGGTGGCTTCGGCCCGACCTTCGAGTCCTCCTGCGCGTCCCATGGCGGCTCCGGACGCGTCGCGGTGAACCAGTGGAACGCGGCGGATGGCAAGTGGGAGGTTCTGACCGACTATATCCAGTCCGACCAGGAACTCATCGGCCGCCTCGTGGAGGAAGACTCCGTGGCCTATGCCGAGGAAAACGGCATCGAGATGCGCTGCCAGTGACCTGACCGGCCCGGGCGTCTGCGCCCGGGTCTTTCTCCCGGAGGCGATCCATGACCCAAGCCAACACCGCCCAAGACGCGCCCCTGCTGGAGGTGAACAATATCGAGGTGATCTACAACTCGGTCATCCTCGTGCTGAAAGGCGTGAGCCTCACGGTCAGCAAAGGCGGGATCACGGCACTGCTGGGCGGCAACGGCGCCGGGAAGACCACCACGCTGAAGGCTATCTCCAACCTCGTCCATTCGGAGCGCGGCGAGGTGACCAAGGGGTCGATCCTTTATCACGGGGAGCGGGTGCAGGATCTCGCCCCGTCCGAGCTGGTGAAACGCGGTGTGGTGCAGGTCATGGAGGGCCGCCATTGCTTCGAGCACCTGACCGTCGAAGAGAACCTGATGACCGGCGCCTATACCCGTCGCGACGGGCGCGGCGCGGTCGAGGCTGATCTCGACATGGTTTACACCTATTTCCCCAGACTGAAGGAGCGGCGCAAAAGTCAGGCGGGCTATACCTCCGGCGGCGAACAGCAGATGTGCGCAATCGGGCGTGCGCTCATGTCGCGCCCCGAGACGATCCTGCTGGACGAGCCCTCCATGGGCCTCGCGCCGCAGCTCGTCGAAGAGATTTTCGGCATTGTGCGCAGCCTCAACGAGGAGCAGGGGGTGAGCTTTCTGCTGGCCGAACAGAACACCAATGTTGCCTTGCGCTACGCCCATCGGGGGTACATCCTCGAAGCCGGACGCGTGGTGATGGAAGGTGCAGCGGCTGATCTGCGCGAAAACCCGGACGTCAAGGAATTCTATCTCGGCGTGTCGGACGAGGGGCGCAAATCCTTCCGCGACACGCGGTCCTATCGCCGGCGCAAGCGCTGGCTCAGCTAAAACCCGGGAGGCCCCTATGAGTGATCCGCTGGAAACCCGCCGCACCGAGGCGCGTGCCAGCGATCTGGCCCGTGACCTGCCGCAGCAAATCGCGCGGGCGCAGGCTTTGCCCGGCGGCGGAGGTCTTGCGGATGTGGATGCCGCCTCCGTCACGGACCGCGCGGCGCTGGCGCGGCTGCCGGTGCTCCGCAAAGCCGCGCTGACCGAGGCGCAGACCAGCGATCCACCGCTGGGCGGGCTGACCGGGCCGCTCTCGGGATTTACACATCTCTTTCAGAGCCCCGGCCCGATCTACGAGCCGGGTCGGATCGACGGCGACTGGTTCCGGCTGGGCCGGTTCTTGCGCGCCTGCGGGGTGGGGCCGGGAGATATCATCCAGAACTGCTTTGGCTACCACCTAACGCCTGCGGGCATGATGTTCGAGAGCGCCGCGCGGGCCGTTGGCGCGGTGACCATCCCGGCGGGCACCGGCCAGACCGAGTTGCAGGCCCGCTCTGCCGCCCATCTGGGCGCCACCGCCTATGCGGGCACGCCGGATTACCTGAAGGTGATCCTTGAGAAAGCCGACGAGCTTGGCCTGAACCTCTCGATCACGAAGGCCGGCGTGTCTGGCGGCGCGCTCTTTCCGAGCCTGCGGGAGTGGTATGCCGACCGTGGGATCGCCTGCCGTCAGTGCTATGCCACCGCGGATCTGGGCAACATCGCCTATGAAAGCGACGCCATGGAGGGGATGATCGTCGACGAGGGTGTCATCGTCGAGATCGTCACACCCGGCACCGGCGATCCGGTTCCCGAGGGCGAAGTGGGCGAGGTTCTCGTGACCACGCTGAACCCCGATTATCCGCTGATCCGCTTTGCCACCGGGGATCTCTCGGCGGTGCTGCCGGGACAAAGCCCCTGTGGCCGGACCAATATGCGGATCAAGGGATGGATGGGCCGCGCAGACCAGACCGCGAAGGTCAAAGGCATGTTCGTTCGCCCTGAGCAGGTCGCTGATCTGGTAGCCCGACACCCGGACGTCGACCGTGCGCGGGTGACGATTTCTCGGCATGACGACGCGGATGTGATGAGTGTGGCCCTTGAGACCGGTTCTCCGGGAGATATCTCCTCTTATGAGGATAGCGTGCGCGAGGTGCTGAAGTTGCGCGCCGCCGTCCATGTCGAAGCCCCCGGGGCGCTGCCGCGCGACGGGAAGGTGATCGATGATCAGAGAGACTATTCGACCTGAGAGAGGTTCACATGAGACTTGCCCTGACCGCCCTGGCGCTGCTGGTGACCACGGGAATGGCGTCTGCCGAAAAAGAACTCGCGCTGGTGATCGGCAACAGCCAGTACCGCGATTTGCCCCGGCTTCCAGCGGCTATCGGGACCAGCGGTATCGTCGATGCGCTGCGCGCCGAAGGCGTCCGGGTTATCGAAGGGAGCGACTTGCGCCGCGCAAGCCTGTTTGATCGCTTGCGGGATTTCGACCTTGAGGCGGATAACAGCGATGCCATCGCCATGGTTCTTGTTGGCCAATTCACCGAGTTTGGGGGCGAGACGTGGTTTCTGCCAGTGGACGCAGAGGGGCGCTCGATGGTCGAGAGTGCCGAAGCGGGCGTACCGCTTTCGGTCTTTACGGGGTTTGCGGCGCGTCATGCGGGCCGCTCGATTATTGTTCTCGGCACCAACAATGATGAGCCAATCCGCGGCGGCGTCCTCACCGATCTGCCCGATGGGGTGACAGTCGTGAACGGAACGCCGTCCGCTGTTCTGCGGTTTGTGCAGGACTCGCTCGCCCGCCGGGGGGGCGTCATCAACGAGGCTGATGACGTGACGATTTCGGGATATGTACCTCCAGATTTCCGCTTCCTTGGAGATGGGGGCCCTTCGGTCATCGGCTCAGGGACCAGGTCGGTGGACACGACACCGCTGGATGAGACACCGCCGGAGCGGACGCTGTCGACGCCGAGCGCGAACGACGCACAGGAGAACTTCTGGCGTCTGACGGTGAGCCGCAATACGGAGGCGTCCTACGAGGCTTATATCGATCGCTACGTGGACGGACGCTATGTGGGCGAAGCGCAGGAGCGGCTTCGCGACCTCCGGACGACCGACGAGGAACGGTTTGAGATCTCGCTCGGACTGACACGGGAGCAGAAACAGGACATCCAGCGGGATCTGTCGCTTCTGGGCTATGACACGCGCGGCATTGACGGGATTTTCGGTCCGGGCACGCGGGGTGCAATCCGGACATGGCAGCAACGGGCCGGTTTCGGAGCCTCCGGATTTATGTCTCCAGACCAGATCAGTACCCTCCGCGCTGAAGCCTCGGAACGCGCCGATGTGCTGGAGGCTGAGGAGCGGAGCCGTCGAGAGGACTTGCGGCGTCGGGACGAAGAGTACTGGTCGCGCATGGGCGCGGAACGTGATGAGAATGAGCTGCGCGACTATCTCGACCGGTTCCCGGACGGCCTTCATTCGGATGAGGCGGTGGCGCAGCTCAACGCGCTTCGCGAGGCCGAGGCGACACGCGGTGGTGTCTCGGAGGAAGAACGGGCGCTGTGGCAGGGCGTGCAGGCGCAGAATACTGTTCAGGGATATCGCGACTACCTCGCGGCCTATCCAAACGGACCCTATGCGCAGGATGCCAAGGCTCAGATCGATCGTCAGACCAAATCGGCCGGTGCACGTCAGGAGGCCGAGGCGGCAGAGCAGGGGCTTGGCCTCAACCAGACCGCAAGGCTGGCCATTGAGACGCGACTGCAGGCGCTGGGACACGAGCCCGGCGCGGTCGATGGAGTGTTTGACGATCAGACCCGGGCGGCGCTGCGACGCTTTCAGCAGGCGTCGGGACTGCCAGCGACAGGCTACGTGAACCAGTTTACCGCCGTGCGCCTTCTCACAGACGCATTGCGCAGCATGATTCCACAGTAACGCGCGCGCCTTTGACACGGGGAATGTTTGCGTTAAACGTTTCATTAAGAGGAGAAGAGGACCCCTGATGAACGAACGCCCCATTCCGCCCCGCCGACCCATGACACTGCGCGATGTGTCGGAGGCCTCCGGGGTCAGTGAGATGACTGTGAGCCGCGTGCTGCGCAACCGTGGTGATGTCAGCGCGGCCACGCGGGAACGGGTCCTCGCGGCGGCCAAGGAACTGGGCTACGTGCCCAACAAGATCGCCGGTGCGCTGGCCTCGTCGCGGGTCAACCTTGTGGCCGTGGTCATCCCGTCCCTGTCGAACATGGTGTTCCCCGACGTGCTGGGGGGCATCACCGAGGTTCTGGATGAGACCCATCTGCAGCCCGTTGTGGGCGTGACGAATTATAGCCCCGAGCGCGAAGAGAAAGTCATCTACGAGATGCTGTCCTGGAGGCCGTCGGGGCTGATCATCGCCGGGATCGAGCATACGGACGCCTGCCGTAAAATGCTGGCTGCTGCTGACGTGCCGGTAGTGGAGATCATGGATGTGGATGGCGATCCGGTGGATTCGGTGGTGGGGATCTCCCAGCGCCGGGCCGGGCGGATGATGGCCGAGGCGATCATCAAGCAGGGATTCGAGCGGATCGGCTTTCTCGGCACGCAGATGCCGCTGGACCACCGGGCGCGCAAGCGGTTCGAAGGATTTACGGATGCGCTGGCCCGGGCCGGTCTGGAGGTCGCGGATCAGGAATTCTACTCAGGCGGGTCGTCCCTGCAAAAGGGTCGGCTGATGACCGAGGAGATGCTGACGCGGACCGAAGACCTCGACTTCATTTATTACTCCAACGACATGATCGGCGCGGGCGGGTTGCTCTATTGCATGGAGCAGGAGATCGATATTCCCGGTCGGCTTGGCCTTGCCGGGTTCAACGGCACTGAGCTTCTGGACGGTCTGCCGCGGCATCTGGCGACCATGGATGCAGGCCGGGCCGAGACAGGGCGCGAAGCCGCCCGGATCATCGCCGCGAGGGCTGATGGGGCGCTCACCGAAAGCCGTCGTATCGAGATCGAACCACGCATCGACTACGGGGATACCCTGCGCCGTTACAAACCCTGATCGCTGCGCCATTGACACCGCCTCCGGGCGGGAACAAACAGGCGCGAAACATCGAAGCAGGGGGCAGGTATGGCCGACAAAGCGGAAGAAAAGGGCGGCATCGTCGAGACGATCAAGACGGTGGTCTACGCGCTGCTGATCGCCGGTGCGTTCCGCACGCTCCTGTTCCAGCCCTTCTGGATTCCTTCGGGCTCGATGAAGGATACGCTGCTGGTCGGCGATTTTCTCTTCGTGAACAAAATGGCCTATGGCTATTCCCAGTATTCCTGCCCCTTTGCCATGTGTAAATTTATCGACGGGCGCTGGATGGGGTCTGAGCCCGAGCGCGGCGATGTGGCAGTGTTCCGCCATCCTGTGAACGGGGCGGATTTCATCAAGCGTCTTGTGGGTCTGCCTGGCGATCAGGTCCAGATGCGTGACAGCGTGCTCTACATCAACGGTGAAGAGGCGCCGCAGGAGGATGCCGGGACCTTTGTGGAGACCTATGAGCCGCAGGGGTCCATCGGCAACACGCCGCAATGTCAGAATCCGGGCGTGGCGCTCGGCAATGACTGTGTGAAAACGCGCAAGATCGAAACCCTGCCCGGCGGCGTGAGCCACAGTATCCTCGATGTGCGGACCTCGCGGCTGGACAACACCCCTGTGTTTACGGTGCCCGAGGGGCATTACTTCTTCATGGGGGACAACCGCGACAATTCCACCGACAGCCGCGTGCCGCAGACCTCCATGGGGGTCGGGTTCGTGCCCTTTGAGAACCTCATTGGACGGGCTGATCGGGTCATGTTCTCCTCTGCCGGGAAATCTATGCTCTACTTCTGGACCTGGCGGGGGGACCGTTTTTTCGAGAAGATCGAGTGAAGCTGAGCGCGGATCAGGCCCAGTTTGCGGGGCGGATCGGGCATGAGTTCGGGCGGCCCGAGCTGCTGGTGCAGGCCCTGACTCACGGGTCGATCTCCTCGGCCAGCCGTCCGGATAACCAGCGGCTCGAATTTCTGGGCGACCGGGTACTGGGGCTGGTGATGGCTGAAGCGCTGTTCATGGCAGACCCCACCAGCACCGAAGGACAGCTCGCCCCCCAGTTCAACGCGCTGGTGCGCAAGGAAACCTGTGCCGCCGTAGCCCGCGAGATCGGCCTCGGCGATGTGCTGCGGCTGGGGCGCTCGGAGATGAAATCCGGCGGCCGCCGCAAGGAAGCGCTGCTGGGCGACGCCATGGAAGCGGTGATCGCCGCAGTCTATCTCGATGCCGGGTTCGCCCCTTCGCGCGACATGATCCTGCGCCTTTGGGGCGAACGGATCACCACGGTCGAAGCCGATGCCCGCGATGCGAAGACCATGCTGCAAGAATGGGCGCAGGCCCGTGGTCTGCCGCCCCCGGCCTATGTGGAGACGGGACGCGAGGGGCCCGATCATGCGCCGGTCTTTACCATCGAGGCGCGGCTTCAGAGCGGTCAGGCCGCTTCCGCCCGCGCCAAGTCAAAGCGCGATGCCAGCCAGCAGGCGGCGCAGTCCCTGCTGCACTCGTTGAACGGCGCATGACGCCCAATCTTCGGGGTGCGAGCCTCATGGTTCTGGCCATGACGCTCTTTGCCCTCGAAGATGCGTGTTTCAAGGCCGTCACCAAGACCACGCCGCCCGGCATCGGCACGATGATCTTTGGCCTCGGTGGTCTGATCGTTTTTGCGCTCTGGACCCGGGCTGCGGGCGAGCGGGTCTGGACCCCGGCCTATCTTTCGCCCGTGATGCTGGTCCGCTCGGGATTCGAGATCATGGGGCGGCTGTTCTTCGCCTTGGCGCTGGCCTTTGCACCGCTGGCCACCACCTCCGCGATCCTTCAGGCCGCGACCTTGGTTGTGACGCTCGGTGCCGCGCTGTTTCTTGGAGAGCGAGTCGGTCTGCGCCGCTGGATCGCCATGGCGGTGGGGTTTGCGGGCGTCGTCCTTATCCTTCGCCCCGGCGCGGAGGCGTTCGAGCCGACGCTGATCTTTGCCGTTCTCGGCATGATCGGCTTCTCTGGCCGGGATCTGGCCACCCGCGCCAGCCCGCCCAGCCTGTCGCTCCGCCAGCTCGGCGTCCCCGGATTTGCGGTGGTGCTCGTCGCCGGGCTGATCATCGCTACGGTTCAGGGCGACTGGCGTCTGCCGGACGCCACAGCCGCGCTCCTCCTCTGTGGCACAATCCTCGCCGGCGTCTGCGCTTATACCGCGCTCTCGGGGGCCATGCGCAGCGGTGACGTTTCCGTCGTCGCGCCGTTTCGCTACAGCCGCCTGCTCGTGGCACTGGTCCTCGCGGTGCTGCTCTTTGATGAACGCCCCGACACGCTGGCCCTGATCGGAGCGACGCTGATCGTGACCAGCGGCCTCTACACCTTGCTGCGCTCCAGGGCTGGCGCGCGGCGCGGCTCTGGAGTATCACGCCGACCTTGACCCGGAGAGACCAGATGACCACACGCGCGGGCTTTGCCGCCCTGATCGGAGAACCCAACGCAGGCAAATCCACCCTGCTGAACCGCATGGTGGGGGCGAAGGTGTCCATCGTGACCCATAAGGTGCAGACCACCCGCGCCCGGATCCGGGGTGTGGCGATGGAGGGCGAGAGCCAGATCGTCTTCGTGGACACGCCCGGCCTCTTTGCGCCGCGCCGCCGGCTCGACCGCGCCATGGTCGCTGCCGCCTGGAGCGGAGCCGCCGATGCGGATGTAATTGTGCTGCTGATTGAGGCCCATCGGGGGCTGACCGAGGGCGTCGAGGCGATCCTGACGGCTTTGGAAGAGCGTGAGGTGCGCCAACCTGTGATGCTTGCGATCAACAAGATCGACCGGGTTGAGGCGCCGGACCTGCTGGCCCTGACCAAGGAGATGAACGACCGCTACGCCTTCGCCGAGACCTTCATGATCTCCGCCGAAAAAGGCCACGGGGTTGAGGATCTGCGTCTGGCGCTGGCCGCGCGCATGCCCGAGAGCCCGTGGCTCTACCCCGAGGATCAGATCGCCGACCTGCCCATGCGGATGATTGCCGCGGAGATCACCCGGGAAAAGCTGACCCTGCGGCTCCATCAGGAACTGCCCTACCAGCTTACCGTCGAGACCGAGAACTGGGAAGAGCGCAAGGATGGCTCCGCCCGGATCGACCAGATGATCTACGTGATCCGTGACGGCCACAAAGGAATCGTTCTGGGCAAGCGCGGCGAGACGATCAAGGCCGTCAGCCAGGCCGCCCGTGAAGAACTCGTGGAGTTTCTGGGCCGCAAGGTACACCTGTTTTTGCAGGTCAAGGTCCGCCCCGGCTGGCTCGATGAGGCCGAGCGCTATTCTGAGATGGGGCTCGACTTCTCCGACGGCAACTGATGGCGCGGCTGGCCTCGGGGATCTGGGTGGGCGCCTATCTGCGACGCCTGCAAGCTGCGCTGATCCCGGCCTACGTCACCGCCCGCGGTGACGACACCGCAGGGGCCGTACTGGTCAAACTCGCGACGCTGGACGGAAATGCCAAGGCCTTCCAGCGCAGCTACGATTTTGAGCAGGACGCTCGCATCTGGATGGAGCTTGCTTCCGGACCCGAGCCCGACGTCGACGCGTTGATCGCCCGCCAGCGCGCCTCTGACCCGGATCTCTGGGTGATTGAGATCGAAGACCGCGACGGTCGCACTCTGCTGGATGAGGAGGGCCTCGCGTGATCTCCTGGACGGAGGAGGGCATGGTCCTCTCCGCGCGCCGCCACGGCGAGTCCGACGCGATCCTCGACGTGCTCACTCGCGATCATGGACGTCACGCCGGCGTGGTGCGCGGAGGGGGCGGTCGCAGGCTGGCGCCGCTGATGCAGCCCGGTACCCAACTGTCACTGACATGGCGCGCCCGGCTCGAAGACCATCTGGGCCATTTCTCCGTAGAGCCCCTGCGCGCCCGGGCGGGTCTCCTTGCCGATCCTCTGGCGCTGGCGGGCCTTGGAGCGGTCACGTCATTGCTGGGCTACGCCTTGCCCGAGCGCGAGTCCCAGCACGGCCTCTATGAGGCGACACTGGCGCTGATCGACCTGATGGAGACCGGAGCAGACTGGCCGCTTGCGTATCTGCGCTGGGAGATGGGCCTTCTTGACCATCTGGGCTTCGGTCTAGACCTCACTTGCTGCGCCGCAACCGGGGCCTCCAGTGATCTTGCCTACATCTCCCCGAAAACCGGCCGCGCCGTCAGCGTGGCGGGCGCAGGCGACTGGGCCGATCGCCTCTTGCCACTCCCGCCCGCGATGCTCCGTAGCGACGTGAGTGCATCGCCGGAGATCGCCCGCGCCCTCACGGTTACCGGCCATTTCCTGCAAAAGCGCCTCGCTCCCGCCTCGGGGGACAAACCGCTCCCCCCCGCCCGCGACCGCCTCCTGAGTCGCCTTGCGCGGGCCCCTTCATCCGTCTGAAAATATCCCGGGGTACGGGCCCGCGCCCCGGACGGGCAGAGCCCCAGCCCTCTCCATCCTTATCCGTAGGTCGCGACTGGCGTGCCCGCGACGGCGGACATGTTCAAGAGACCGCGGGCCGTGATCGACGGCGTCACGATATGCGCCCGGTTCGCCAGCCCCATCAGGATCGGCCCCACTTCCAGCCCATTCGCCTTCATCTTCAGGATGTTACGAACGCTCGACGCCGCATCCGTGTTGGCAAAGACCAGCACATTCGCCGCCCCCTCGAACCGCGCATCGGGGAAGATCCGTCCGCGCACGTCAGGGTCAAGCGCCGCGTCCGCGTGCATCTCACCCTCATAGGCAAAGTCGCGGGGGGCGCTGTCGAGGATATCGAGCGCGGCCCGCATCCGCTGACCGGAATCGCAGGCGAAATCGCCGAATTGCGAATGGGAGCAGAGCGCAACCTTCGGCTCCAGCCCGAAGCGCCGCACGTGGCGGGCGGCGCCGATGCAGCTATTGGCGATCTGCTCCGGCGTCGGCTGCGGGTTCACATGGGTGTCGGCGATGAAGAGCGGCCCGTCCTCGAGAATCATCAGGCTCAGCGCGCCGATGGGGCGGTGGGTCTCGTCGGCAAGCACCTGTGTCACATAGTTCAGATGCCACAGATACTGGCCGAAGGTGCCACAGATCAGACTGTCTGCCTCGCCGCGATGGACCATCACCGCACCGATGGCGGTGGTGTTGGTGCGCATGATCGCCTTGGCAATATCGGGCGTCACGCCATGGCGCCGCATGATCTGGTGATAGGTTGTCCAGTAGTCGCGGTAGCGCGGATCGTTATCTGGCGCGACGATGTCGAAATCGGTCCGGGGCCGGATCTTGAGCCCCGCACGTTCGGCGCGGCGCTCGATAACATCGGGACGACCGATCAGGATCGGCTTGTCCGTGGTCTCTTCGAGCATGGCGTTGGCGGCGCGCAGCACCCGTTCGTCCTCGCCTTCGGCAAAGACGATGCGCCGTTCTGCGGTCGCCGCCGCCTGGAAGACAGGGCGCATGATGAGAGAGGACCGGAACACCGAGGCATCGAGCCCGGCTTTGTACGCGGCGATGTCGTCGATGGGACGCTCGGCCACACCCGATTCGATGGCCGCGCGCGCCACGGAGGTCGCCACGACGCCCATCAGGCGCGGATCGAAGGGCTTGGGGATCAGATAATCGGGACCGAAGGTCAACTGCTCGCCACGATAGGCGGCGGCGGTCTCGGCGGTGGTGGTCTTGCGCGCCAGTTCGGCGATGCCTTCAACGCAGGCGATTTTCATCTCGTCATTGATGGTCGTCGCGCCCACATCCAGCGCGCCCCGGAAGATGAACGGGAAGCACAGGACGTTATTCACCTGATTGGGGAAATCCGAGCGGCCCGTGGCGATGATGGCGTCCGGCGCCACCTCCCGCGCGGCGGCAGGATCGATCTCGGGGTTGGGGTTGGCGAGGGCGAAGATGATCGGACGGTCAGCCATTTTGGCGACCATCTCCGGCTTCAGCACATTTGGACCCGAGAGGCCGAGGAACAGGTCGGCCCCCTCGATCACGTCGCCCAGGTCACGCGGTCCGCCGGGCTGCGCATAGGCGGCCTTTTGCTCCGTCATGGAGGCTTCGCGACCCTCATGGACCAGCCCGTCGAGGTCGCAGAGCCAGACATTCTCGCGCTTGACGCCGAGTTTCAGCAGCATGTTGAGACAGGCGATCCCCGCGGCGCCGCCGCCGGTGGAGACGACCTTGATCTCGTCAAAGCTCTTGCCCGCGACGCGTAGCGCGTTGAGGGCAGCCGCTCCGACGACGATGGCGGTGCCGTGCTGGTCATCGTGGAAGACCGGAATATTCATCCGCTCGCGGCAGATTTCCTCGACGATAAAGCAGTCGGGGGCCTTGATATCTTCGAGGTTGATCGCCCCGAACGTCGGCTCCAGCGCGCAGACGATGTCGGCCAGCCTTTCGGGATCGGCCTCGTTCAGCTCTATGTCAAAGCAGTTGATATCGGCGAACTTCTTGAACAGGACCGCCTTGCCCTCCATCACAGGTTTGGAGGCCAGAGCGCCAATATTGCCCAGCCCCAGCACCGCTGTGCCATTGGTGACCACGGCCACAAGATTGCCGCGCGCGGTGTAGTCGCGGGCAGTGCTGGCGTCGTTCTTGATCTCGATACAGGCTTCGGCAACACCGGGCGAATAGGCTCGCGCCAGATCGCGCCCGTTGGCCAGCGGTTTCGTGGCGCGGACTTCGAGTTTTCCCGGAATCGGTTCGCGGTGATAGGCGAGGGCGGCCTCTCTCAGAGATGTGGTCTTGTCGGTGCTCATAGGTCCTCCGGGCCGCAGGGGCAGTCAAACATCCCAGACCGATAGCGTATTTGCGGGGCGCGACGCCAGACCCGTCATTGCCCTTGCGGCAGGTGTCATGCGTTAACGCTTGCCAAAGATCGTGCTCCTCATCACCATATCGTCATGACTGATTTGTTGAGCGCGGCACTGGCCGTACGAGAAAAAGCCTACGCACCCTATTCGGGCTTTAAGGTGGGCGCGGCGCTGGAGACGACCGGCGGGGCGGTGCATGTGGGCTGCAACGTGGAAAATGTGGCCTATCCGGAGGGCACCTGTGCCGAAGCGGGGGCCATCGCGGCGATGGTAGCGGCCGGGGATCGGGAGATCGCCGCGGTGACTGTAGTCGCCGACAGCCCGACGCCGGTGCCCCCCTGCGGTGGGTGCCGCCAGAAGATCGCCGAGTTTGCCTCTGGTGAAGTGGTCGTAACCATGGCGACGGTGGGCGGGGAGACCCTGCGGATGCGGGTCGATGAGCTCCTGCCGGGGGCGTTCGACGCGGCACATATGGAGATGCCGTGACCACGCGTGATCTGCTGGGCGCCCTGCGGGCCGGGGAACGCCCCGATCCCGAGGCGGTTGCACGCTTCGCCGCTGGTCTGGCGGACGGGACGGTAAGCGACGCGCAGGCGGGGGCCTTTGCGATGGGCGTCTGCATGGGGCCGGGTCTCGGCGAAGCCGGGCGGGTGGCCCTGACCCGCGCGATGGCCGAGAGCGGTGACCGGATGCGCTGGGACCTGCCGGGTCCGGTGCTCGACAAACATTCGACTGGCGGGGTTGGCGATCCGGTGTCCCTGATCCTCGCGCCTGCGCTGGCTGCGCTGGACGTGTACGTGCCAATGATCTCGGGTCGGGGGCTGGGTCACACGGGCGGTACGCTGGACAAGCTCGAAGCACTTCCCGGCGTGGTGGTCGAGCAGGGCGAAGAGCGCTTTCGCGCTATGGTGCGAGAGCTGGGCTTCGCCATCGTTGCTGCGAGCGGCGATCTGGCCCCTGCGGACCGGCGGCTCTACGCGATCCGCGATGTGACCGTGACCGTGGACCAGATTGACCTGATCACCGCCTCGATCCTGTCAAAGAAGCTGGCCGCCGGGCTGGATGGGCTGGTGCTGGATGTAAAGCAGGGCTCCGGCGCCTTTATGCAGGCGCCGGATCAGGCCCGCGCGCTGGCCGCATCGCTGGTTGCCACCGCGCGCGGCGCGGGCCTTGAGAGCGCGGCGCTGGTGACAGCGATGGATCAGCCGCTTGCTCCGGTTTGCGGCAATGCGCTGGAGATCGTGGCAGTGCTGGAGGTGCTCTGTGGATCTGGAGACGATCGGCTGCGGGAGGTGACGCTGGCATTGGGCGACCAACTCCTGACGCTGGCGGGGCAGATTGATGGCAGGCAACGTCTGGAACGGGTGCTCGATTCGGGCGCTGCGGCGGAGCGATTCGCCCGGATGATCGCCGCCATGGGCGGTCCGCGCGATGTTCTGACCGATCCGAAGCTGGCGGCGGCACCGGTGATCCGGGAGGTCTGCGCAGGTCGCGCTGGCTACGTGCGGTGTATGGATGGCCGGGCGCTCGGGCGGATCGTTGTCGATCTTGGGGGCGGCCGACAGCGCGATGGGGATCTGATCGACCCGGCGGTCGGGATCGACCACGTGGTGCGGATTGGTTCTTGGCTTGGGGAACACGATCCGTTGGGACGTGTTCATGCTCGCAGTGAGGCTGAGGCTGATCGTGCAGCGGAGGCTCTGCGGCAAGCGATCACCCTAGGGGAGGACTATGCCGCGCCAGCCCCATTGATTCAGGAGACACTCACATGAGTCGCGCGTTTCTTGTCGTCCTCGATAGTGTGGGTATTGGCGGTGCGCCGGATGCGGAGGTGTTCGGGGATACGGGTGCAAACACGGTGGGCCACATCGCGGAGGCGCTGGCGGGCAGCGCCGCGCCCCTGCACCTGCCACATCTGGACGCGCTGGGACTGGGTCAGGCGGTGACGCTCGCCTCGGGGCTGGAGGCGCCAGGACTCGGGGCCGAGCCGCAAGGCCTGTGGGGCGCAGCGACGGAAGTGAGCCCGGGCAAGGATACGCCCTCGGGGCATTGGGAGCTGGCCGGATTGCCGGTACCCTGGGAATGGACGTTCTTTCCCCATGAGGATCCGTGCTTTGACGACGCGCTGGTTGCGAAGGTCTGCGAGATCGCGGGAACGGACGGCATCCTCGGCAACCGCCATGCTTCGGGGACGAATATCATCGAGGAAGAGGGTGCCGAGCATCTGAGGACGGGCTGGCCGATCTGCTACACCTCGACCGACAGCGTGTTTCAGATCGCGGCCCATGAGGAGCATTTCGGTCTCGACCGGCTGCTTGATCTCTGTGCGCGGCTGGCACCCGAGCTGCACGCCCAGAGGGTCGGGCGGGTGATCGCGCGGCCCTTTGTCGGTACGCCCGAGACCGGCTGGACGCGGACCCCGAACCGTCAGGATTTCGCCATCGCCCCGCCCGCCGAGACGCTTTGCGACTGGGTCAGCGCGGCGGGGCGCGAGGTGCATTCCGTGGGCAAGATCTGTGACATCTTCTCGATGCAGGGGATCGATACGAAGGTAAAGGGCACCGATGCAGCGCTGCTTGAGGCGCTTACCAGCCGGATTGCCGAGGCTGAGGACGGCTCGCTGACCTTCGCGAATTTCGTCGAGTTTGACAGCCTTTATGGCCACCGTCGCGACCCTGAGGGCTATGCGCGCCATCTGGAATGGTTCGACGCGGTGCTGCCGGACTTGATGGCGCGGATGCGCGCGGGCGACATGTTGGTGATCACCGCCGATCACGGCAACGATCCGACCTGGCGCGGCACCGATCATACCCGCGAGCGGGTGCCAGTGCTCGTCGCTGGCCTCGGTGTGGGGGCGCTGGGGCAGGTGAGATTTTCTGATGTGGCGGCCAGCATTGCCGACCATCTCGGGGTTGAGAACAAAGGGCTGGGGAGGTCGTTTCTGTGAAGGATTTGCCGAAACTTGAGCTGCATCTGCACCATGAAGGCGCGGCCCCGCCCGCCTTCATCCGGGGCCTCGCGGCGGAAAAAAATGTGGATCTGTCTGGCATCTTTGAGCCTGACGGGAGCTATCGTTTCGACGGCTTCACCCATTTCCTCAGCGTCTATGAGGCGGCGACCAGTGTCTTGCAGAGCCCCGAGGATTACGCTCGCCTGACCCGTGCCGTGCTGGAGCAATCCGCCGAGGCCGGGGTGATCTACACGGAGAGCTTTGTCTCTCCCGATTTCTGCGGCGGGCGGGATGTGGAGGCGTGGCGCGACTATCTGCACGCAATCCGCGAAGCGGCGGAGCAAGCCGAGCGAGACATGGGCATCACCATGCGCGCCATCGTCACCTGCATCCGTCATTTTGGCCCTGAAAAGGCGCGAGAAACGGCGCTTTGTGCGGCAGAAACAGTGGGGGATTTCCTCACCGGGTTCGGGATGGCGGGCGACGAGATGAAGGGCACGCCGGAGGATTTTGCCTACGCCTTTGACATGGCGCGGGAGGCTGAGCTGCGGATCACCTGTCACAGCGGCGAATGGGGTGATCCGAAGAGTATAGCGCGGACCCTCGATGTATTGCGGCCGGAGCGGCTGGGACATGGGGTGCGTGCGGCCGAGGATCCGCGACTGATGGAGCGGTTGGCCGAGAGCGGCGTGGTACTTGAGGTCTGCCCGGGCTCGAACGTGGCGCTGGGCGTGGTGCCGGACTGGGCCTCTCATCCCATTGAGCGGCTGCGGCGGGCAGGGGTACGGGTGACGGTATCCACTGACGATCCGCCGTTCTTTCATACCGGCATGGTGCGGGAATATGACCGGCTCGCCGACACGTTCGGCTGGGACGAAGAGGTGTTTCGTGAACTCGCACTCACTGCCGTCGATGCGGCGTTCTGCGATGACGAAACCAAGACCCGCCTGCGCAAAAGGATTGAAACATGAGCGACCATTTGACCGTCGTGAACCACCCGCTGGTCCAGCATAAGCTGAGCCTGATGCGCGACAAAACCACGCCTACGGCCCTGTTCCGGCAGCTCCTTCGGGAAATCTCGCATCTTTTGGCCTATGAGGTGACCCGCGATCTGCCGATGACCACCCACAGTGTGGATACGCCACTGGTGGAAATGCAGGCTCCGGTTCTGGCGGGACATAAGCTCGCGCTGGTCTCGGTCCTGCGTGCCGGGAACGGGCTCCTGGATGGGATGCTCGACCTGATCCCATCGGCCCGGGTGGGATTTGTCGGGCTCTACCGCGATGAGGCGACGCTGGAGCCGGTGGAGTATTATTTCAAGGTGCCCGCAGATCTGGACAAGCGCGTGGTGATCGCAGTCGATCCAATGCTGGCCACCGGCAATTCCTCCGTCGCCGCTATTCAGAGATTGAAAGACGCAGGCGCCAAGGACGTTCGGTTCCTGTGCCTTCTCGCCGCGCCAGAGGGTGTCGCCCGCATGCGGGAGGCCCACCCGGATGTGCCGGTGACGACGGCCGCCCTCGATGAGCGGCTCAACAAAAAGGGGTACATTGTCCCGGGGTTGGGCGATGCGGGAGACCGGATGTTCGGGACGAAGTGAAGGCCGGCGCGCGATTTTGAGTATTCAAAATCGGGTTCCGGGTCGGCACCCGTGGTCTTTAAACTTGGCAGATGCGTTGCAATGCCGCCCATTGCCGTTCGGTCAGGATCTCTGACGCCCGGTCCACCTCGGCGTTGATGGCCGAACTGACGGTGGGGGGAGGGCGTGACAGCAAGCGCTCGGCCTGATCTGAGATGTCTGTTTCTGACATCTTCTTTGACATGATCAGATGGTAGGCGCTGCGGCCATCGAGATACGACCTGAGCGGGTCGCCGACTCGCGCTGCGTGTCTGGCGGCGAGAATTTGTTTTGCAATTGGCCGGAAATCCGTGGAGTTTTCGATCTTGGAGGCGTCTAACAAGAGCGTCCCGCCCGGCAGGATCGTCGCTCCACCGGGCCAGTTGGGCAATACCTTTACCTTGTTCAGGTCAGACCAACCGAGACTGACCAGAAGCAGCGAGAGCGCATTGCGCGACGCCGCGTCACCCCGGCAGCTCAGGCCCGATGGTTGCTCAGGCAGTTCTTCGATGAGCTGTCTGTCAATCTCTTGCCGTGTCTCATCGGGCGTAACGCTTGCTGCGTAGCGGATCAGCGCTACCGGCGCCCAGAGGCCGGCGGCTACCAGGAGCAGAGCGAAAAGGGTTCCGGACAAAATGAGACGGACCCGCCCCCTTTTCGGTTGGGTGCGACGGACAGATTTGCGGATCGTGCCGATGGCCTCGATCATCAGATCGTCCTCAATCTCTAGCTGCTCGTCGGTTTCGAACCCGGGCCCGAACATCGCCGGTATTTTTCCGGGATTTAAGCGCTCGATCGATGGCAGGAACCAGTGCGCCACCGGAATGTCATCCACTCCGGTGATCGAAAGGGAGCGATCTCCCAGCGACACGATGACATCGCGCGGCGTCCCATCCCCCTCGGGATGCCAGATTCCCGGAGCCTCCAGCCGCTCGAACTTACTTAGTGCCGTCATTCGGAATATCGCTCGCGCCGTTTCCCTTAGACCTAGGACGCGGAATGTGGAATCACAATGGACGCTTGCATTGCTGCGCCGGGCTTCACCGTTCAGGCGGGGCAGCAAGCTGGAGGGAGACTGTGGATGATCATTTCACCCCAACGTGGATATGTGTTTGTCCACATACCAAAGACGGGAGGCACGTCGCTGGCAAGGGCACTCGAAGAGCGGGCTACGAAGGACGACATCCTCATCGGTGATACGCCCAAGGCCCGCCGTCGGCGGCAGCGGGTCAAACAGCTGCGTGCCAGGGGCAGGCTCTGGAAGCACTCCAAGCTCCGGGATCTGGACGGGCTGCTCAGCCCGGACGAGATTCGCGCGATGCAGGTGGTCACGATTGTGCGTAATCCATGGGATCGGATGGTCAGCTATTTCCATTGGTTGCAGGAGCAGAGCTTTGACCATCCGGCGGTCCGGCTCGCAAAGACCGTTCCCTTTGACGCGTTCATGCGCGATCCTGGCACGCGAGCCTCAATCTCCGCCGATCAGGTTTCCGATTATCTTCGGCTGGCCGATGGCAGTGAGCCGCCAGCGTTGATCCTGCGATGCGAGACACTGGTCGAAGATCTGACAAAACTGGAGGAGGTGATTGGCGCCCGTCTGGAGCTGCCTCATGTGAACCGCTCAGATCGGCCTGAGGAGGTTGCTGCGCTCTATGATGACGATCTTCGCGAGATTGTGGCAAAAGCCTATGCCGGGGATATCGCGCGGTTTGGGTACGCATTTCCGGCCGAGTAGAAGATGACATGGCCGGGCGATCTGACCCGGCCATGTCTCATTTCGCGGATCAGGCGGCTTTCTGCTGAGCGGCCTGACCATTTCCGTAGCGGCCGTAGAAGGTCTCACCGGTCGCCGCCAGATCACGCAGGATCGCGGGTGCGGCAAAGCGGGGGCCCCGGTCGGCTTCGAGATCGTCGCAGATCTCGACGGCACGCTGGGCGCCGATGATGTCGAGCCATGAGAAGGGACCACCGGACCAGGGGGCGAAGCCCCAGCCAAGGATCGCGCCCACATCACCCTCGCGGATATCGGTCAGCACGCCCTCCTCAAAGGCCCGCACCGCCTCCAGCACCTGCACCATCATCAGGCGGTGCTGCACGCGCTCCAGCGACGGCTGCTCGTCGAGGGTTTCGGAGTTCTCCTCGATCCCGGCCCACAGGCCCAGACGCTTGCCGTTCTCGTCATAGTCGTAGAACCCGGCTTTGGCCTTGCGGCCCAGACGGCCCTGCTGTTCCATCCAGAACAGCGCCTCGTCGACGATCTCGTCGCTGTAGTCGTCACCGAGGGCGGCCTTGGTCGCCTTGGCGATCTTGACGCCCAGATCGACGGAGGTCTCGTCCACCAGCTGAAGCGGACCAAGGGGGAAGCCCAGCAGCTTCGCCGCATTCTCCACCAGCGCGGGCTCAACGCCGCGCTTAGCCAGCCGGATGCCCTCGTTGATATAGGGGATGATGCAGCGGTTGGCGTAGAAGAAGCGCGCATCGTTGACCACGATGGGCGTCTTGCGGATCTGGCGCACATAGTCGAGCGCCTTGGCCACCGCGCGGTTGCCGGTTTTCTGGCCGCGGATGATCTCCACCAGCGCCATCTTGTCCACCGGACTGAAGAAGTGGATACCGATAAACTGCTCGGGCCGGACCGAAGTCTGCGCCAAATCTGAGATCGGCAGGGTCGAGGTGTTGGTCGCGAAGATGCAATCCTCGTCGATCACCGCCTCTACGGCCTTCGTCACCTCGGCCTTGATAACCATATCCTCGAACACCGCCTCGATGATAAGATCGGCGCCTTTCAGCGCGTCATAATCGGTAGTGGCGGTGATGCGGCCGAGCACCTGCTCCTTCTTCTCCTGGGTCACCTTTTTGCGGGCGATGCCCTTGTCGAGGATGCTCTCGGAGTAGGATTTGCCCTTGTCGGCGGCCTCCTGCTTCTGGTCGATCAGCACGACCTCCATCCCGGCCAGAGCCGAGACATAGGCGATGCCTGCGCCCATCATGCCAGCGCCGAGAATGCCGATTTTCTTTACCGACTGGTCCGGCACATCGGGGCGGTTGGCGCCCTTCTCCAGAGCTTGCTTGTTGATGAACAGGGACCGGATCATCGCCGACGAGGACGGGTTCATCAGCACATTGACGAACCAGCGGGCCTCAATCTTCAGCGCGGTGTCGAACGGCACCATAGCGCCTTCGTAGATCGCCGACAGGAGCGCCTTGGCCGCCGGGTAGACGCCCTTGGTTTTGCCGTTGATCATTGCGCTGGCGCCGACAAAGGTCATGAAGCCCGCGGGGTGATAGGGCTCACCGCCGGGCATCTTCCAGCCCTTCTGGTCCCACGGCTTGACGATATCGGCATCGGTCGCGGACAGCACCCAGTCGCGGGCGCGGGTCAGGAGATCATCGGCAGGGACAACCTCGTCCACGAGCTGCGCACCCTTGGCCTTGGCCGGGTCGAGCATCCGGCCCTCCAGGAGCACAGGCGCGGCGGCCATGGCGCCGACCATGCGCGAGTAGCGGGTGGTGCCGCCGCCGCCGGGGAAGAGGCCCACGAGGATCTCGGGCAGGCCGATCTTGGCTTTCGGGTTGTCGGCCATGAAGCGGCGGTGACAGGCCAGCGCCAGTTCGGTGCCGATGCCCGCGCAGGTGCCGGGGATGGCACAGGCCACGGGCTTGCCACCCTTGTTGGTCTTCGGATCGAGACCTGCGCGCTCCAGCTTGCGCAGGATGCGGTGGCCTTCCATCGTAAAGTCGAACAGCCCCTGAGCCGGGTTGTCGCCGGATTCCTCGCGGATCCGTGCCAGCACATTCAGGTCCATGCCACCGGCAAAGTCCTTCTTGCCGGAGGTGATCACGATGCCCTTGACCGCATCATCGGACAGCGCGTCGTCGATTAGTTCCTCGACGAGACCGAACGCCTCACGGGTCATGACGTTCATCGACTTGCCTTCCGCGTCCCAGGTCAGGATCGCGACGCCGTCGTCGTGCTTTTCAATTTTGAAATCAGCCATTTGTCCGACCTCCTTTACACGCGTTCGATGATGGTGGCCGCGCCCATGCCGGAGGCGACGCAGAGGGTGGCGAGACCGGTGCTCTTGCCCGAGCGCTCGAGTTCATCGAGCAGGGTGCCGATGATGATGGCGCCGGTGGCACCTAGAGGGTGGCCCATGGCAATCGCACCGCCATTGACGTTAACCTTGCTGTCGTCGACGTCAAAAGCCTGCATGAAGCGCAGCACGACGGAGGCGAAGGCTTCGTTCACTTCAAAGAGGTCGATATCCCCGATCTTCATGCCGCTGTCGCGCAGGATTTTCTCGGTCACGGGCACAGGGCCGGTCAGCATGATCGTGGGATCGGTGCCGATTTTCGCAGTGGCGCGAATGCGGGCCCGGGGCTTCAGCCCGTTGGCCTCGCCGAATTCCTTCGAGCCGATCAGAACGCCAGCGGCGCCGTCTACGATGCCCGAAGAGTTGCCGGCATGGTGGATATGCTCGATGCGCTCCAGATGCGGGTACTTCATCAGCACCAGCTGGTCAAAGCCGGGCATCACCTCGCCCTGATCTTTGAACGCGGGCTTCAGCGCACCGAGGGTCTGCATGTCGGTGCCCGGGCGCAGATATTCGTCGCGCTCGAGGATCGGCAGGCCGTTCACGTCGCGCACGGTGATGACGCTGTTGTCAAAGCGCCCGTCGGCCCAGGAGGCGGCAGCGCGCTTCTGGCTCTCGACGGCCAGCGCGTCGGCATCGTCCCGGCTAAACCCGTATTCTGTGGCGATGATGTCGGCAGAGATACCCTGCGGCACAAAATAGGTGCGCATGGCAATCGAGGGATCGACCGCGATGGCCGCCCCGTCCGAGCCCATCGGTACGCGGCTCATGCATTCCACCCCGCCCGCGATATAGGCATCGCCCGCGCCGCCCTTTACCTGATTGGCGGCGAGGTTCACGGCTTCCATGCCGGAGGCGCAGAAGCGGTTGATGGAGAGGCCGGGGATGCGCTCATCAAGGCCGGAGGCGAGCACGGCGGTCCGGGCGAGACAGCCGCCCTGTTCCTTGACCTGCGTGGCGTTGCCCCAGATCACGTCCTCGACCGCGTGGCCCTCCAGCCCGTTGCGATCTTTCAGCGCGTCCAGCGTTACGGCAGAGAGCCGGGCGGCGGTCACTTCGTGCAGCGAGCCGTCAGGGCGTCCCTTGCCGCGCGGGGTGCGCACAGCGTCGTAGATATAGGCGTCCGTCATCGGTGTCTGTCTCCTTGTCAGGCCGCAGGCTCAGGCCGCGCGGGGCATCAGATCGTAGGGGTGTTTCCAGCCGTCGAGCGACTGGATCCCCGAAAGCCAGCGGTCGATCGCCGGCCAGTCAGCACGGTCGAAACCGAAGGGCTCCGGGTAAAACAGGTAAGAGCAACAAGCGAAATCCGCGACAGTGACGTTCCGTCCAACCAGCCATTGACGAGTGGTCAAGTGGTTTTCGAGCAGCTTCAGAGCGTCGTTCAGGCGTGCCTGATGAAAGCCGATCACATCCGCTGAGCGTTTGGATTCGGGCAGGAAATTCAACATGAAGCGCGTGGTCGCGGCCACGGCGGACATCTTGTGCGTGTCCCAGAAGAGCCAGCGGCGGATCTCCTGCACGTCTTCGGGCGTGTCGCCCGCGAACTGTCCGGTCTGCTCCATCAGCCACAACAGAATGTTGCCTGACTGGGTCAGGCTGGTTTCGGATGTCACGAGCACCGGGGCCTCTCCCATGGCATTTACCTCGGCGCGCCAGGCCGGGTCGCGGGTCTGGCCCTTGAAGAAGTCGATGAACACCGGCTGCCAGTCGAGCCGGGCCAGTTCGAGGAAGAGGGCGACTTTGTAAGAGTGGCCGCTCTCGCCCAAGCAATGGAGCTGGTATGTCATGCAGGGATCCTGTCGGGTCAGAGGCCGGGGGTTTCACACCCCCGGACCCCCGTGGGGTATTTTTGGAAAGATGAAGTCCTTTATGCGGATCTTCATGTTTCAGGTTGAGGATCCTCTCGCGGGACAGGCTGGGGAGCCGATGCCCGCGAAAGGTGAAGCCCTGCCCGCGACGAAGGTGCGGGCAGGGTGGACAGAATCAGAAGTTGGCGGCGTCGAGGGCCATTACCGTCTCGGAGCCGCTCAGGATGCGGGCGAGGTTGGTTTCGGTCATCGGCAGCTGGCGGGCCATGTAGTATTTGCCGGTCGTGATCTTGGTCTCATAGAACTCCGGGTTGCCTGTGCCGGCGTCGAGCGCGGCGTAGGCGGCCTTGGCCATGTGGGCCCACATCAGGCCGAGGCAGACATGGCCGAAGAGGTGCATGAAGTCATAGGAGCCAGCGAGTACGTCATTGGGGTTCTTCGCGCCGTTCTGCATGAAGAACATGGCGGCGTTCTGCAGACGCTTGGAGGCCTCTTTCAGCGGATCAAGGAACGGGCCCTTGAGGCGCTCGTCGCCCTCGTTCTCTTTCAGGAAGGATTTCACCTCCTCGAAGAAGGCCATGGCCGTCTTGCCGCCATTCAGGCCCAGTTTACGGCCCACGAGATCGAGGGACTGAATGCCGTTGGTGCCTTCGTAGATCATGGCGATCCGGCAGTCGCGGACATATTGCTCAAGGCCCCATTCGGTGGTGAAGCCGGACCCGCCCAGGGTCTGCTGCGCGAGCACCGTGGTCTCGAAACCCTTGTCGGTCAGGAAGCCCTTGAGGACCGGGATCAGCAGCGACAGCATGTCGTCCGCGTCTTTGTCATCCTTGCGGTGGGCCTCGTCGAGGAGTTTCGCGCCCCAAAGGCAGAAGGCCCGGGCCCCTTCGACAAAGCTCTTTTGATCCATCAGGTTGCGCCGCACGTCGGGGTGCACGATGATCGGATCGGCGGGGCCGTCGGGGTTCTTCACGCCGGTGGCGTCGCGGCCCTGGAGACGGTCGAGGGCAAAGCCCAGCGCGTTCTGATAGGCGATTTCACCCAGCGCATAGCCCTGCAGTGCCACATAAAGGCGGGCTTCGTTCATCATGGTGAACATGGCCCGCATGCCCTTGTTCAGATCACCGATGAGATAGCCAGTGGCCTCATCGTAGTTCATCACGCAGGTAGCGTTTCCGTGGATGCCCATTTTCGACTCGAGGCCGCCGCAGGAGACGCCGTTGCGGGCGCCGATGGAACCATCTTCGTTAACGTGGTACTTGGGCACGATAAAAAGGGAAATCCCCTTGATCCCTTCGGGCGAGCCCGAGGCGCGGGCCAGTACGAGGTGGACGATGTTCTCGGTCATCTCGTGATCGCCGGCGGAAATCCAGATCTTCTGGCCGGAAAGCTTGTAGCTGCCGTCATCCTGAGGCTCGGCCTTGGTGCGGATCAGGCCGAGATCGGTGCCGCACTGGGGCTCGGTCAGGTTCATGGTGCCGGACCACTCGCCCTCGATCATCTTGGGCAGGAAGGTCGCTTTCTGCTGGTCGGAGCCGTGGGTCTGGATCGCGGCGATGGCGCCGTGGCTGAGGCCGGCATACATGGCGTAGGCGATGTTCGCGGAGGTGAAATACTCGCTGACAGCGGTGTTCAGCAGGTGCGGCATGCCCTGACCGCCATAGTCCGGGTCGCAATCCAGGGCATTCCAGCCGCCGGCGCGTAGCTCATCATAGGCTTCCTTGAACCCGTCCGGCGTGCGGACGACACCATTTTCCAGCTTGCAGCCTTGCTCGTCGCCGACCTTGTTGAGTGGCTCAAGCACGTTTTTCGCCAGCTTGCCGGCTTCTTCCAGCACAGCGCCGGTGAAGTCGCGGTCGAGCTCATCATAGCCCGGAATATCGCTTTGCGAGACGTTCAGCACTTCGTGCAGAACGAACTGGGTGTCTTCGACGGGAGCGGTATAGGTGGTCATGTTAATCTCCGGTGGGGGTAATGGTCAGGCAGCGTTGGAGCGCTGGAGGTCAGTGATCATGTCATCGACGAGGCCCAGCTGGTCCTTCAGATCTTCGATGGCGTGATCGAGTTCGGTGCGGCGATCGAGGAGATCGTTCAGCCGCTGCTGCGCCAGCGCGTGAGCGCGGCGGAGCTGTTCTTCCTGCTCGTGACCGGGCGCATAGAGGTTCAGCAGTTGGCGGATCTCTTCGAGGGAAAAGCCGAACCGCTTGCCGCGCAGGATCAATTTCAGCCGAGCCCGGTCGCGGCGGGTAAACAGCCGCTTCTGGCCGTCCCGCTGCGGAGCAAGCAGTTCCTTTGCTTCGTAGAACCGCAAAGTGCGGGGTGTGACGTCAAATGCGTCACACATCTCACGGATCGTCATCAGGTCCTTCGTCGACATGGCGTCCTCCTAGTTTGTTCCCAGGGCAGGTCTGTCAAACGATGTAGGACACTTTCTCAAATTGACGTAGTCAGACGTTACGTAAAATCACGTTGCGTCAATTTCACCTCAGGCAGTTTCAGAGGAAACCGGGGCGCCCGTTTCCAGCATCGCCGCGATCTGGTCACGATTTTCCTGAAGCGATTCAATCGATTCCTGTAGAGTCGCCATTTCCGCTTTCAGAGTTTCAAGCTGCTTGTCAGCCGACTCCACCCAGGTCCGCATCTGCGCCTCATCGCCCTGTTCATCGTAGATTAACAGAAATTGTCGGATCTCTTCGAGGCTGAAACCCCATCGACGACCACGCAGGATGAGCTTCATCCGGGCCACGTCACGGGGATGGTAGAATCTGGCGCGGCCTTCGCGCTCGGGAGACAGAAGTTCGATATATTCATAATAGCGAAGCGTCCGGGGTGTGACGTCGAATTCGGCGCACATCTCCTTGAAGGACAATCTTTCAGCCATGTATGCTCTCCGTATTTGTGGTTGAGCGTATTTGATAACGGGCAGATTACGCGCAGAGTTCCCCCCTCTGGCAAGGGGCGATCTGATTTATTTTCTCATAGTGAGATGCAATCCGGGGTTGATTTTCCGGGAAGCTGACCCTTGGCGCGCTCCAAGGATCAATCTGGTTGTCGTGGAACTGTCCTGGTTCTAGGTCTGTGCAGAGCAAGTGAAGGAAGAGCCATGTCGGACAGTCAGCCAAATGTGCAGCGGTTCATTGATGCCTTGCCCCACGCCTGCGATTTGGGCCTGCAGGCTGAGCCGGGCTGCGGGGGAGGCGTGGCCCGGATGTCCATGCCCTATGACCCGAAAATCGTTGGCGATCCACGCAGCGGCGTGATCCACGGCGGCGCGGTGTCGGCGCTGATGGATACCTGCAGCGGGGCGGCGGTTTTGTCCCATCCCGACTATGTTGGGGCCACGGCAACGCTGGACCTGCGGATCGATTACATGCGCCCGGCCACCCCCGGTCAGACCATCCATGCACGAGCCGAATGTTACCATGTGACCCGCTCAGTCGCTTTCGTCCGGGTAACAGCCCATGACGATCTGAGCGATCCGCCGGTGGCCAGCGGCCATGGGGCGTTCACCATGACCCATGGAGCCAAATCATGAGCCGTCCTGCCCCCGAACCCGTCCATGTGGTCAAACAGCGCCGGGATTCGGCGCTGCAGGCGCTGGTCTCGGGCATTCCCTATCTCAACCATCTGGGAATCCGGTTCGAGCGGCGTGGGGATGAGCTGACGGCGCTGCTGCCATTCTCCGAAAAACTCATTGGCAACCCCCTCCTGCCCGCGCTTCATGGGGGTGTGACGGCGGCGTTTCTGGAGACGACCGCCACCATCGAACTGGCATGGACGCAGCTCTGGGCAGAGATCGAGAGCGGGGAGCTCGACCCGGTCACGCTCGATCCCGAGAGCCTGCCGAGGATGCCGAAAACCATCGATTTTACCATCGACTACCTGCGCACGGGCCTGCCTCGCGATGCCTATGCTCGCGCGCGGATCGTCCGCTCGGGGCGGCGCTACGCCAGTGTTCAAGTCGAGGCGTGGCAGGACAATCGCAACAAGCTCTTTGCCCAGGCCACCGGGCACTTCCTGATGCCGCAAAGCCGCGATGGCTGACGTCACTGAGGTCACCCACCGCCGGGTGCTGGCGGTGGCGCTGCCCATCGTCCTTTCCAACGCGTCTGTGCCGATCCTCGGAACGGTCGATACGGGTGTGGTCGGGCAGATGGGCGAGGCCGCGCCCATCGGTGCGGTCGGGATCGGCGCGATCATCCTGACCGGGATCTACTGGATCTTCGGGTTCCTGCGCATGGGGACCACCGGCTTTGCCTCGCAGGCCATCGGGCGCGGGGACGGGGCCGAGACCTCGGCGATCCTGATGCGCGGTCTGGGTCTCGCCGCCGTCGCCGGGGCAGGGCTGATCCTGTTGCAGGTGCCGCTCTTCTGGCTGGCTTTTCAGGTTTCGCCCGCCAGCGCCCGGGTCGAGGAGTTGGCCCGCGACTACATGGCCATCCGTATTTTCTCCGCGCCCGCCATCATCGCCGTCTATGCCCTGACCGGCTGGCTCATCGCTGCCGAGCGCACGCGGGCTGTGTTCGCCATCCAGATCGTCATGAACGGGCTGAATATCCTGCTGGATCTCTTGTTCGTTCTGCAACTGGGCTGGGGAGTGGAGGGCGTTGCCATCGCGACCTTCATCGCCGAGTGGTCGGGCGCGGCGCTGGGCCTGTGGTTCTGCCGCGATGCGTTCCGTCATCCGGCCTGGCGGGACAGGGCGCGTTTGCTCGATCCCGCGAAACTCCGGCGCTTTGCGCAGGTGAACACCGACATCATGATCCGGTCGATGCTGCTGCAGGCGATCTTTATCAGCTTTCTGCTGCTTGGTGGCAGGTTCGGGGATGTGACGCTGGCCGCCAATCAGGTGCTGCTGCAATTTCTCTACATCACCGCCTACGGGATGGACGGATTTGCCTTTGCGGTCGAGGCCATTGTCGGCTCCGCGCTGGGGCAGGGGCGGCGTGATCTGTTCCGCCGTGGCGCGCTGCTCTGCGCGTTCTGGAGCGGCGTGATCGGCGTGACCATGGCTGTCGCCTTCTCCCTGTTCGGTGGCCATCTCATCGACCTGATGAGTACCGATCCGGAGGTGCGGGAGGCGGCGCGGCGGTTCCTGCCCTACATGGTCGCCGCCCCGATTCTTGGCTGGGCCGCCTGGATTCTCGACGGCATTTTTATCGGCGCGATCCGGACAAAGGACATGCGCAACATGATGCTGCTGTCCTTCGCAGTCTACGCGCTGGCCTTGCTGGCGCTGCTGCCGGTGGGCAACCACGGTTTGTGGCTGGCTTTTCTCATCAGCTTTGTGGTGCGGGGGCTGACCCTTGGCAGCCGCTATCCCGCCTTGGAGGCCTCGGTGGGCTGAGCCTCAGCCCAGCCACCTCTCCCGGTCCGTTCCCACTGCGTCGGACACATGGGCGAAGCCATCGGTCGCCAGCAGATCGTCGAGCCCCCGGGCGATCTCGGCGGCCAGCGACAGCCCGCCATAGATCAGCGCCGTGTAGAGCTGCACCGCCGAGGCCCCGGCGCGGATCTTGGCATAGGCGTCCGCCGCCGAAGCGATCCCGCCCACGCCGATCAGCGGCAGGTCGGTCATGGTGGACAGATGCGCGAGAATCCGGGTCGAGGGCGCAAAAAGCGGCACGCCCGAGAGCCCGCCGGTCTCGCCCCGGTGTACTGATTGCAGCCCGTCGCGGGACAGCGTCGTGTTGGTGGCGATGATCGCCGCGACGCCGGTTTCTTCGGCCACCTGCGCGATTTCCTTTAGCGCAGAGAGGTCCAGATCCGGCGCGATCTTCAACAGGATCGGCAGGCCGCGCGTATTGGCCTCCATCACGCCCCGCAGCAGGGCCGACAGCGCCTCCGCGCCCTGCAGGTCCCGCAGCTTTTCGGTGTTGGGGGAGGACACGTTGACAGTGGCAAAGTCGATATGCGCCGCCGTCGCCTCCAGCACCCGGGCGAAATCGCCGGGGCGGTCGGTGCTGTCCTTGTTCGCGCCGAGATTCAGGCCGCGCGGGATCTCGGTGGGCGCCTTGTCCAGCCGCTCCGCGATGACCTCCGCGCCATCATTGTTAAAGCCGTAGCGGTTGATCACCGCCCGGTCTTCCGGCAGCCGGAAGGAGCGGGGGCGCGCATTGCCGGGCTGGGGGCGCGGCGTGGCGGCGCCAACTTCGAGAAAGCCGAACCCCGCCCGCGATAGGGGCTGAACGGCCTCGGCATTCTTGTCAAACCCGGCGGCAAGCCCGACCGGGTTCGGCAGATCAAGCCCCGCCACCCGCGTGCGCAGCCGGTCCGAGGTGACGCAACCACTCATGGGTACCAACCCCGAGCGCAGGGCGCGCAGGCCAATATTATGGGCAGTCTCCGAGGAGAGGCGATGCAGGGTCAGGATGCCCAGCCGTTCCATCATGTTCATTCTTTGCCCTCCAGAAGCTGCGTGACGCCGGTTGTCGGGATCGGCGCGTGCCAGAGCACCTCTTCCCGGTTCAACTCGCGATAAAGATGCGGAAACTCTTGCCCTCCGCGCGATATTTCCCAGCGCAGCGCGTCGCCCAACGCATCGGTCTCCAGCGCCGCGAGGATCAGCTCGGTCTCGCCCGCAAAGTGCTTTTCTAGCGTCTTGGGCGTCTGGTCGGCGGTGGAGAAATGAATGAAGCCGTCGCGCACGTCATCCGCCGAACCCGCCGTGGCGCCACTCCGGTCTAGCACGTCCCACTCCGCCTGCCGAAAGATTTTGTAGACCTGCATCCGCTCCCCCACGCTTTGTTGCGCGGTGCCTACAGCAAGTTCGCGGCGATTGGGAAGGGGGGGCACTCGGGCGCCTGAGATTGACGAAAAGCGGCCGGTTCGTCATCAGCGCAAAGATAACGGCCCTTTCGAAGGGACGCCTTACGCCCCCGCCCGCTCGACCCCTTTGGCAATTGCTTCCCGCAGTTTCTTTTCCAGCGCTTTTTGCTTCGCCTCGGTGTGGATCTTCAGGCCAAACATGTCCTTGACGTAGAAGGTGTCCACCGCCTGCTCACCATAGGTGGCGATGATGGCGGAGGTGATCGAGATGTTGTTATTCGCCAGCACCCGCGTGAGATCGTGCAGGAGGCCGGGGCGGTCGCGGGTATCGACCTCGATCAGGGTGTAGATTTCGGAGCCTTCATTGTCGAAGGAGATCGAGGTCGGCACGCGGAAACCCCGTTCGCGCTTCTTGATCTTGCCGTGGGTCTCCATGGCCACGGAGGTAATGACCTCGCCCGCCAGCGTTTTCTTGATCGTCCTCCGCAGGCGGTCGAGCCGGGTGGGGTCATAAGGGTGGCCGTCCCCGTCCTGCACCCAGAAGATCGGCGTCGCGTAACCGTCTTTGGAGGTGTAGGTGTTGGCATCCACCACATTCGCCCCTGCGAGAGCCAAAGCGCCTGCAAGGCGTGAGAAGATACCGGGGTGATCCACCAGCGCAAAGCAGATCCGCGTGGCGTCCCGGTCGGCGTCGGCCTGGATATCAATGCGGATCTCGTCATCACCGATATTGCGTAAGAGTCGGGCAAAGGTCTCGTGGGCTTCCAGCCTGAGGCCCTGCCAATAGGGCGGGTAATGGCGCTGTGTCTCGGTGCGCAGGTCCTTGGCGGGCCAGTCGGCCAGCGCCTCGCGCAGCCTTTTGCGGGCCTCTTCGCCGCGGGTCTCGCGGTTTAAGGCCTCCATGCCGTTTTCCAGCGCGTAGGCGGTCTCGCGGTGAAGGTCGCGCAGGAGCTGGGCCTTCCAGTTATTCCAGACGCCGGGTCCCACGCCGCGAATGTCGCAGACCGTCAAGACCGTTAGCAGGTCGAGGCGCTTGCGGGTCTTCACCGCCTTGGCGAAGTCACGGATGGTGCGCGGGTCGGAGAGGTCGCGTTTTTGCGCCATGTCGGACATCAGTAGGTGATAGCGCACCAGCCATTCCACCGTTTCGGTGTCGGCCTTGCTCAGCCCCAGGCGCGGGCAGATCTTGCGGGCGATACGCGCACCGACAACCGAGTGATCCTCGTCTCGGCCCTTGCCGATATCGTGCAGCAGCAGCGCGGCATAGAGCACCTTGCGGTTTACGCCCTCTTCAAGGATCCGGCTCGACAGGGGCAGGTCCTCGACCAGTTCGCCCGCCTCGATCTTGGCGAGGTTGGTGACCACCTGAATGGTATGCTCGTCCACCGTGTAATGGTGATACATGTTGAACTGCATCATCGCCACAATGGGCTCGAACTCGGGGATGAAAGCCGACAGGAGCCCCAGTTCGTTCATTCGCCTGAGCGCCCGTTCGGGGTTGCCGTGGGTCAGCAGGAGCCGCCAGAAGATCCGCTTGGCTTCCGCGCTGGTGCGATAGGCGTCGTCGATCAGGTCGAGATTGGCTGAGATCAGGCGCATGGCTTCGGGGTGCAGCAGCGTGCCGGTGCGCAGGGCTTCGTCAAAGATCCGCAGGATGTTCAGCGGGTCGTCCATGGCGCTGTCAGGATCGGCAAAGTCCAGCCGACCGTGCTTAACCACATATCCCTTTCTGGTGCGGCGACGGCGCAGGAGGCCCAGCAGACCGGGGGCTTCTTTCTTTTGCGACACTTCCAGCGCGGTCAGCAGAATCCGTGTGAGTTCGCCGACCCGCGTGGCATGGCGAAAGAAGTCCTGCATAAAATGCTCGACTGCCCGGCGTCCTTTGGAATCCGTGTAGCCCATGCGGTCGGCGACCTCGATTTGCAGATCGAAGGTCAGCTGATCGCTGGCACGCCCGGTCAACAGATGCAGGTGGCAGCGGACTGCGAGCAGGAAGCTCTCGGCCTTGATGAATTTCTCGAATTCCTCGGCAGAATAGGTGCCGGTGCCCACCAGATCGGATACGTCCTGAACGTGATTGACGTATTTGGCGATCCAGAACAGCGTCTGGAGATCGCGCAAGCCGCCCTTGCCTTCCTTCACATTCGGCTCGACCACATAGCGCTGGCCGCCCTGTTTCTTGTGACGGTCCGAGCGTTCGGCGAGTTTGGCGGTGATAAATTCGGCTTCGGTGCCGGTAAAGAGGTCGCTCCACAAAGTCTCCGACAGCTCCTCGGCCAAAGGGCCATGACCGCAAAGATACCGGTGTTCGAGCAGTGCAGTGCGGATGGTGATGTCGTCGCGTCCCAGCCGGATACATTCGGTGACCGTGCGACTGGCATGACCGACTTTCAGCTTGAGATCCCAGAGGATATAGAGCGTGGACTCGACCACGCTCTCGATCCAGCCGGTCATTTTCCATGGCAGCAGGAACAGAAGGTCCACGTCAGAAAAGGGCGCCATCTCGGCGCGCCCGTAGCCGCCGACGGCCAGAACGGCGATGCGTTCGCCTTCCGTCGGGTTTGGGTTCGGATGCAGATGGGTCGTGACCACCTGATAAACCGTGTTGACCACACGATCGGTGAGCCACGAATAGGAGGACACCGTGGCCCGCGAGGCCCTCGGGTCGGCGGTAAAGGCCTCCGCGATGGCGGCGCGCCCGTCTTTCAGAGTTGCCTTAAGGACTTGGACGGCAGCTTTGCGGATGACGGCAGCGGTCGGATCCTCTCCGGCAACCGCGAGGATCTCGGCCATGACGGCCTCGGGGCGAAACAACACCTCCTCGGGAACCACCAGCTCCGAAGGGAGCCGGTGACTGTCATCGGGACCAGCGGTCTCAGAAACCGGCACGGCCGAAATTGCTCGGGGCCGGGGAGATGACGGCAACGGAGTTGTTGCGCACCTGAGCCACGGCCAGAGCGCGCTCGGTGGTGCCGTCTCCCTTCAGGCGGAACGCACCATAAGCGCCGCGGAAGCCGCCGCTCCGGGTGAGGGCCGATCCGGACACCGCATCCCGACGACCGGCGGCCGCCAGCGTGCCAATGGCTTGCAGAGCGTCGTAGGAGAGGCCCGCGATCGGATGCGGATTAGAGCCGTAAGCCGCGCGGTAGCGGTTCTCGAAATCGTTGGTGGCGTTGGTGTCGGGCAGAGTGAAGAAACCACCCTGCAGACCCGGCAGAGCCAGTGCTTCTGGGATCGCGTTCCAGCGGGTCAGCCCGAAGGCCGGCGTCTGGCTCGGCGAGACACCGTTCTCAGGCAGCGTTGTGCTGATCAGCGGCAGGTCGGCGTTCACGCTGGCGGTGAGGAACACGGTTTCAGCGCCCGAACTCTTGATTGCTGCCGCAATGGCCGGGCCTTTCCCGGTGATGCTCTCCTGCGACAGCGTGTACCCCTGTACGGTTGCCACCTTCAGGCCCGCGCCTTGAGACGCCTTCACGATGGCATCCCGACCGGCCAGGCCCGAGACGTCGCCGCCATGAACGACAGCGACCGATTTTTTGCCTTGGCTCTTTGCGAAACGAACGAGCCTGTTAGCGGTGTCGTCGAAGGTCTGACCCATCACAAAGACGTTGCCCCCCGCGACAGACGCGTTGTTGGACAGGGACAGGATGTTGAGGTTTTGCGAAGCGATCACCGGTGTGATCGCACCGATGGACTGACTATAAAGCGGCCCAACGATGATCTGCGCGTTATCGGCAAGGGCGGATTGCGCCGCGGAGGCTGCACCCGCCGTGGTGCCAGCGGTGTCATACACCTTGAGGTCGATCTTTGCCCCTTGGAGTGATGCAATGGAGAGCCGGGCCGCGTTTTCCAGCGACCGGGCCACGGGTGCGGCGGAACTGTCGCTTTTGGGGATCAGCAGGGCCACCCGCACAGGCTGACCGGGTTCGATTTGCGGGCCTTTCACGCCGCCGGACCCGCCACCGCCAACAGAAATATTGCCGCAGGCGGCAACAGAAGCCATCATGAGCAGGGCGGCAGCCTGCTTGCGGAACCGGAAGATACGGGCGAACATGTGAGGGTCCTTCGCAAAATAACTATCGGGGTCCTTACTATGAAAGCTGCTGCGCCCTGTAAATCGAAAGCCTTGCCGTGACCTCCTTGCTCCCCGGTCTCTACCTCGTCGCAACGCCCATTGGCGCTGCACGTGACATCACGCTGAGGGCGCTTGACGTGCTTGGAAGCGCCGATCTTCTGGCTGCGGAAGACACACGGACACTCCGGCATCTGATGGAGATCCACGGCATTCATCTGAGCGGACGTCCGCTCATAGCGTATCACGATCACAACGGTGACCGGGTCCGGCCCGTGATTCTCAAGGCATTGTCCGAAGGCAAATCGGTGGCCTACGCCTCCGATGCAGGGACACCGCTGGTGGCGGATCCCGGGTATCAGCTTGCGCGCGCTGTCCGGGAAGCCGGGCATCTGGTGACCACTGCCCCCGGTCCATCCGCGGCGCTGGCGGCCCTCAGCCTCTCGGCGCTGCCCAGCGACAGGTTCCTGTTCGAGGGGTTTCTCCCCGCGGCTGCCGGTGCCCGTAGCTCCGTCCTGAAAGATCTGGCCGCGGTCCCGGCGACGCTGATCTTTTTCGAGGCGCCGAGCCGGATCGGACAGATGCTGTCGGCTCTGCACGAGCATCTTGGTGACCGACAGGCGGCTCTGTGCCGTGAGTTGACAAAGCGCTTCGAGGAAGTGCGGCAGGGGACGCTGTCCGAGCTTGTCCAAAGCGTTTCCGATGACCCACCGCGTGGCGAAATCGTGGTAGTCGTGGATCGTGATCGCTCCGAGACTGGGGCCGCGGATCTGGAGACAGCTCTGCGACAGGCGCTTGTGTCGATGAGCGTCAAGGACGCTGCCAGCGTGGTGGCCGAAGCGGCGTCCGTCCCCCGGCGACAAGTCTATCAACTGGCGCTGAAGCTCGCGTCAGAATCCGGCGCAGATTAATCAGGCGGCAAGACTTTCCCCGTAAACCTCACCCTACCGGATGGGGGCAGGATGGTGACGTCAGGGCAGCAGGGGCGACGGCAACGACAAGGCGCTATGGCCGATGCGGGTGGGCGCGCGGCAGAGCATCAGGTGGCGCGGCTTTACGAGGCGCAGGGCCACCGCCTTGTCGCTGCCCGTTGGCGGGGTCAGGGTGGCGAGATCGATCTGATTTTTGACGCGCCTCCGGCCTTGATCTTCGTTGAGGTGAAGCGCGCTCGGACCCATGATCTGGCATTGCATCGTCTGGCCGAGCATCCGCGCCATCGTCTGTTTTCTGCGGTTGCTGAGTATCACGCCCTGCAAGCCGTGCCGCAGGAGTGTATCTGTCGCATCGACGCGGCCCTCGTTGACGGGACCGGGCGCATCAAAATCCTCGAAAACGCTTTTGTCTAAGCGTCGACGACCCTGCGATCCCTTGCGGTGCGGGCGGCTTCGGGCCACATGTGGGCGACCACACCAAGGAGGCCGCCCCCCGTGACCCGCACTGTTGCCTTTCAGATGGACCCGATCGCGCCGATCAACATCGACGCCGATAGCTCATTTCGCCTGGCTGAATCGGCGCAGGCCCGCGGGTATAAGCTGTTTCACTACTTGCCTGATCAGATCGTATGGCGCGAGGGTGAGGTGCTGGCGGTCGGTCACGATCTCGAAGTTCGCCGCGAAAAGGGGAACCATTTTACCTTTGGTGAGACCCGCGAAGTCGCTCTGTCTGAATTCGACGTGGTGTGGCTGCGGCAGGACCCGCCCTTCGATATGGGATATATCACTACTACGCACCTGCTGGATCTCGCCGATGGTCCGCTGGTGGTGAATGATCCATTCTGGGTGCGGAATTTCCCTGAAAAGCTCTTGGTGTTGCAGTTTCCCGACCTGATCCCCCCCACCATGATCGCCCGCGATCTGGGCCAGCTTCGCGATTTCCGGGAGCGGCACGGGGACATCATCATCAAACCGCTTTACGGAAATGGCGGCGCAGGTGTGTTCCGGCTGAAGCCCGGAGACAGCAACCTGAACTCGCTCCATGAAATGTTCGCGGGGATCAATCGGGAGCCTCTGATTGCGCAGGCATTTCTGCCGGCCGTCTCTGCGGGAGACAAGCGGATCATCCTCGTTGACGGTGAACCGGTGGGCGCCATTAACCGCGTGCCACAAAAGGGTGAGACGCGCTCGAACATGCATGTAGGCGGGCGAGCCGAACCGGTTGAGCTGAGCGCGCGGGACCGCGAGATCTGTGAAGCGATCGGTCCGACCCTGCGCGAACACGGGCAGGTTTTTGTCGGGATCGACGTGATTGGTGACCGGCTCACCGAGATCAATGTGACCTCGCCGACGGGCATTCAGGAAATGGAACGCTTCAACGGTGGTGACATTGCGGGCAAGGTCTGGGACGCCATCGAAGCACGACTGGCCACGCGCGGCTAACCTCCGGGCGTCAGGACCAACCGATAGGACAGCGCTTCGGCAATGTGGGGCTGGCGAACCTCCGCCGTGCCTTCGAGATCGGCGATGGTTCGCGCGACCCGCAGGATCCGGTGATAGCCCCGGGCACTCAGTCCCAGGCGGTCGGCTGCTTTGACCAGTAGCGCGCGCCCCTCGGCGTCCGGTCGCGCCACCGCGTCGAGCAAGCTGACCGGGATATCGGCGTTGCACAGAATGCCAGGGATATCCGCGTAGCGCGCCATCTGGCGTGCGCGGGCTGCGGCCACCCGGGCTGCCACCGTCCGGGTGCTTTCGCCTGCGGGCGCCCGATCCAGATCGGAGATTGTCACCGGTGGCAGTTCGAGACGCAGATCGAACCGGTCGAGTAGTGGACCTGAGATCCGCCCCAGATAATCTGCGCCACACCCAGGCGCGCGGCCGCAGGCACGCGTCGGGTCGGTGAGGTGTCCGCAGCGGCAGGGATTGGCCGCCGCCACCAGCATGAACCGGCAGGGGTAGCGGATATGGGCGTTTGCGCGTGCGATCACCACGTCGCCCGTCTCAATCGGCTGACGGAGTGTTTCAAGAACAGGCCGCGCGAATTCCGGGAATTCGTCCATGAAAAGAAGGCCGTTATGGGCCAGACTGATCTGACCGGGCCGGGCTCCCTTGCCGCCGCCGACGATGGCGGGCATCGACGCGGTATGGTGCGGTTCCTGAAAGGGGCGGGTGCGGCTGATGCCGCCCTCTTCGATTAGCCCCGCGAGCGAGTGGATCATCGACGTTTCCAGCGCTTCGGCTGGCGTCAGGGGTGGCAGAAGGCCGGGAATGCGGCGGGCCAGCATGGATTTACCCGACCCCGGCGGTCCCACCAGAAATATGTGATGGCGACCGGCGGCGGCGATCTCGGCTGCGCGCTTTGCGCGTTCCTGGCCACGGATATCCTGCAAATCGAGGGTGCATGGCGTGTCCCGGATTTCGCCCGGATCTGCAGGAGACAGGACCCTCTGGCCGGTAAAGTGCTGAATTGCATCAAGGAGAGTCGCCGGAGCCAGCACCCGCACCTGATCGAGCCACGCCGCCTCAGCGCCGCAGCCCTGCGGGCAGACCAGGTCGCGCGCTTCCCCCGCCGCGTGGAGCGCCGCCGGGAGTGCGCCGGGCACTCCGATGAGCCGACCGTCGAGGGACAATTCGCCCAAGGCGGTCACGCTCTCGACCGCATCTGCTGGCAGCACTCCGATCGCTGCGAGGAGGGCGAGGGCGATGGGCAGGTCGAAATGGGAGCCTTCCTTGGGCAGGTCTGCGGGTGACAGGTTCACTGTGATCCGTTTCGACGGGAGCGCAATCGAGAGCGCCGTCAGCGCGGCGCGGACCCGGTCGCGCGCCTCCGAGACAGCCTTGGTCGGCAGGCCCACAAGTGTAAATCCCGGCAGGCCGTTGCTAAGCGCGCACTGGATTTCGACTTCGCGGGTTTCGATTCCCTCAAAGGCAACGCTGAAGGCGCGGGTGACCATGGCCGAGCTCCCTTATGGCACGGACACACTAACCAGCGGGCTCTTGCGTTAGGGTTAATTGGCCAGAAGGGCGGTCCAGTCGACCTTCGGCA
The DNA here is from genome assembly GCF_007004065.1 of Palleronia caenipelagi. Taxonomy (GTDB): domain Bacteria; phylum Pseudomonadota; class Alphaproteobacteria; order Rhodobacterales; family Rhodobacteraceae; genus Palleronia; species Palleronia caenipelagi. The sequence continues at coordinate 154,028 of NZ_VFSV01000007.1, forward strand.
AATCCTGCCAGTAGGGCGCGTCGGGCGACTTGTGCCGATCCGGTCCGATCTCTGCGGCAAGCCGCCGCCAATCCGCGAAAAGCGGGTGAGCGAGGTTCTGGGCTGCATAGTCTTGCATTGTGCTGCCGACTGGCAGGCCGTAGCCCACGATCCGGGCGCAGACCGGCGCATAGAAGGCATCGGCCACCGAGTATCCTCCGGCCAGCCACGGCCCGCCTGAACGGCTGAGTGCATCCGTGAACAGGGCATCGAGCCGCGTCAGATCGGCTTTGATTGCATCGTCCGGCTGTTCCATTTGCCACGCTTGCCGCAGGTTCATGGGGCAGGCTGACCGCAGGGCGCCAAAGCCGGAATGCATCTCAGCAGTGAGTGACCGGGCCAGCCCCCGTAGCGCCGGATCTGCAGGCCAGAGGGGCGCGTCAGGATGTCGCTGGGCCAGCTCTTCGGCGATGGCGAGACTATCCCGAACCACGGCGCCGCCTTCGCAGACCAGCACCGGAACAGTGCGCGCCGGAGGCAGGCCGATCTGATCAGGCAGGGGCGGGGAGCCATAAATCTCTGTCCAGCGAAGCGCATACGGAACTTCGGCGAGGCGCAGCGCCAGCCAGCCACGCAAGGACCAGCTCGAATAGGCAGGTTCGGAAATGACGAGTTCGTAGGACATAAATGAGCTCCGCTTGACCGTTCGCGCGTAGCACGCGGAAGGGTCCTGACAAAGGGTCCGTTAAACTTTTCCGGGATCTCGGGGAACTTTCGTTACGTCGCGGAATTTAGGACTCATCGTGCAGCGCCACTCGCACGCCACAAGTCGATCTGGAATTTCGCCGTTGGGGGAGAGAAGAAAATGGCTTTCGATGGAATGATGGATCAAGGTTTCTCGCGCCGGGCCATGCAGGCTGAGCTGTTGGATGCCGAAACGGAACTGCGACTGGCCTATGCTTGGCGCGACCATCGGGACGAAGCCGCCCTGCATCGCTTGATTACGGCCTATATGCGCCTCGCGATATCCATGGCGATGAAGTTCCGCCGCTACGGCGCGCCGATGAACGACCTCATTCAGGAGGCGGGGCTCGGCCTGATGAAGGCGGCCGACAAATTTGACCCGGATCGCGGTGTGCGGTTTTCAACCTATGCGGTCTGGTGGATCAAGGCCTCGATCCAGGATTACGTCATGCGGAACTGGTCCATGGTCCGGACCGGGTCCACATCTTCTCAGAAGTCTTTGTTTTTCAACATGCGCCGGGTCCAGGCTCGTCTGGAGCGAGAAGCCGCTGCACGGGGCGAGAGCCTGGATCGCCACCAGATGCGGCATATGATTTCGGTGGAAGTCGGTGTGCCGCTCCACGATGTCGAGATGATGGAAGGCCGTCTGTCGGGCTCGGATTTTTCGCTGAACGCAACCCAGTCCAGTGAGGATGAGGGACGCCAGTGGATTGATGCGCTCGAAGATGATGCGGCTCAGGCGGACGAAACGGTGAGCCACGCCCGCGACTTGGCCACACTGCGCGGCTGGCTGTTTGAAGCGATGCAGGATCTGAGCGAGCGCGAACGGTTTATCGTGCGGGAGCGTAAGCTTCGTGACGAGCCCCGCACGCTGGAGAGTCTTGGGACCGAGCTTGGCCTGTCGAAGGAGCGGGTGCGCCAGCTTGAGGCGGCCGCTTTTGGCAAAATGCGCAAGATCCTGGAGAGCCAGTGTGCCGAGGTGCGGCAGCTCCTCCAGTAACATGCGCTGGTTCATCGCGATCCTGTCGGCCCTGATCCTCATAGCGGTGGGACCTCTTCCAGAGGCGGATATCTACGTGCTGGGCGAAGAACACGACGCGCCCGCGCACCATGACAATCAAGCCGCGTGGGTCCGGGATCTTGGGCCAACGGCTGTGGTGTTCGAAATGGTCCCGCCGGATCTCGGTGCCGTCGCGACCGAGCGTCAGGGCGATCCGGCTGCCGAGCTTGGCAAAGCGCTGCGGTGGGAAGAGCGTGGCTGGCCCGACTTCGCAACCTATGACCCGATCTTCAAGGCGGCGGCGGGAGCCCGGATTTATGGTGCTGAGCTGGATGGCGACAGCCTGAACGCGGCCATGACAAATGGCGCGGCAACTGTGGCAGATGAGCCAAGTCTGTTTGGGCTCGACGAACCGCTGCCAAGTGATCAGCTCGATGCCCGAAAAGAATTGCAAGATGCCGCTCATTGCGGATTGCTGCCGAAGGACTTGCTGAGCGGGATGGTCGAGGCGCAGCGGTTACGCGATGCTGCACTGGCCGGTACGGCGCTGAGCGCGTTTGCGGAGACCGGCGGCCCCGTGGTCGTGATCACCGGCAGCGGTCATGCGCGCAGCGATTGGGGTGTCCCGGCCTTGATCCGCCGCGCGGCCCCGGATCTGGCGGTGATTTCGGTGGGCCAGTCCACCGCGCCCAATCCGGACGCACCGACCGATATCGTCGTGATTACCGACCCACCCGAGAGCCGTCAGGGCGATCCCTGCAATGCTTTGCGCTGAGCGCTTGTGCTTGCCGTGCCGTGCGACCGCGCCTAGGGTCGCGTCATGCTGACTGATCGCCGAATTCTCCTCATCGTCGGGGGCGGTATTGCCGCCTACAAGACGCTCGAACTGATCCGCCTTCTGCGCAAGGCGGGCGCCCATGTGACGCCGGTTCTGACCCGCGCCGGAGCGGAGTTCGTGACACCGCTCTCGGTCTCGGCCCTTGCCGGAGAGAAAGTCTATTCCGACCTTTGGGATCTCACCGACGAGGCCGAGATGGGCCATATCCAGCTCAGCCGGGTAGCGGATCTGGTCGTCGTCGCGCCCGCGACCGCCGACCTGATGGCGAAGATGGCGCACGGCCACGCGGATGATCTCGCCTCGACGCTGCTGCTTGCCACGGATACGCCGGTGCTGATCGCGCCCGCTATGAATGTGCGCATGTGGGAGCATCCCGCGACCCGGCGCAATGCCACAACGTTGCGGCGCGATGGCATTGCCTTTGTCGGACCGGACGAGGGCGAGATGGCCTGCGGGGAATACGGTCCGGGTCGCATGGCAGAGCCCGAGGCGATCTTTGCAGCGATTACGGCAAGGCTCGCCGATGGCCCACTCGCCGGTCGGCATCTCTTAATCACCAGCGGCCCCACCCATGAGCCCATCGACCCGGTGCGCTACATTGCCAACCGCTCTTCGGGGGCGCAGGGCACGGCCATTGCGCGCGCCGCTGTGCGGGCAGGGGCGCAAGTGACCTTTGTCACCGGCCCGGCCGATGTGCCGCCGCCTGAGGGGGTGACGCTGGTCCGGGTCGAGACCGCGCGGCAGATGCTGGATGCGGTCGAGGCCGCGCTCCCAGCCGATGCGGCGGTATTTGCCGCCGCAGTGGCGGATTGGCGCGTGCTCTCTGAGGCGGGCAGAAAGATGAAAAAGCAGGACGGCGCCCTGCCGCAGCTGGAGCTGGCCGAGAATCCGGATATCCTCGCGACAGTCTCGCAAAAGACCGAAGGTCGCCCCGGTCTGGTGGTCGGGTTCGCCGCCGAGACCCATGACGTACTCGACAATGCCCGCGCCAAGCGACTGCGCAAAGGCTGCGACTGGATCGTGGCCAATGACGTCTCCGAAGGCACCGGCATCATGGGTGGGACCGAGAACGCGGTGACGCTGGTCACCTCCGAGGGTGAGGAAAGCTGGCCGCGCGCCTCCAAGGATGTAGTGGCCGAACAACTTATAGACCGGATCGCGGAGGTGCTCGCATGATGGCCGTTCGCATCATCCGTGCCGACTGGGCTGATCCCGGGATCGCGCTGCCCGCCTATGCCACGACCGGAGCCGCCGGGGCTGACCTGCGTGCGAACCTGCGGGCTGAGGACCGGGCGGAGGGTGTCATGCTGGTGCCGGGCCAACGGGCGCTGGTGCCCACGGGGTTCTCTGTGGCGCTGCCGCCGGATATGGAGATGCAGATCCGCCCGCGCTCGGGCCTTGCGCTGAAGCATGGGCTGACGCTGGTCAACGCGCCCGGTACAGTGGATGCCGATTATCGTGGCGAGGTCGGTGTTTTGATGGTCAATCTCGGGCAGGAGCCTGTTACTCTGCGCCACGGCGACCGGATTGCGCAGGCGGTGTTCGCGCCGGTGGTGCGGGCTATGTTTCAGGAGGTGGACAGCCTTGATGCCACCGCCCGGGGACGGGGCGGCTTCGGTTCGACAGGTCAGGCCTGATGCTGCTCGCTCTCGTGCTGGCCGCCGTCATCTGGTTCGGATCGGGCCGCCTCGGCTGGCCGAAGCAAGCCCGCCTGATCGCCCTCGGTCTCCTGTATTTAGGGGTGCTCGCGCTGCTCCTCATCTTGCCTCCGGGCGCGCCACTCCGGGCTGCCTTGGGGGGCGAAGCAAGCGAATGGCTGATTTTGGGTGGTTTGATTGCGGTCGTGCTGGCCTACCGTCAGGGCCTGCGCTGGGTACGGACCCGCGTGCGACCGGAGAACCGGCCGCAAGAGCGGGATAGTGGCACCTTCGGTCCCGGTGAGATCGACCGCTACGCGCGCCATGTCATGCTGCGCGAGATCGGGGGGGCGGGGCAGGCGCGGTTGAAATCGGCGAAGGTTCTTGTGATCGGCGCTGGAGGGTTGGGAGCGCCCGCGCTCCTCTATCTCGCGGCGGCGGGCGTGGGGCGGATCGGTGTGATCGATGACGATGTGGTGGAGGCCAGTAACCTGCAACGGCAGGTGATCCACACCAGCGACCGGGTCGGGATGCCCAAGGTTTTCTCCGCGCAAAAGGCGATGGAGGCGATCAACCCGTTTCTGGAGGTTCGCCCCTATCATCGTCGCCTGACCGCCGAGATCGCTGAGGATCTGGTTGCGGAGTATGATCTGGTGCTTGATGGTTGCGACGATTTCGAGACCCGCCGCGTCCTGAATGCCGCCTGCCATGCCGCTCGTGTGCCGCTGATCTCCGGCGCGCTCAGCCAGTGGGAGGGGCAACTGACCACCTACGCCCCCTGGGGGGGTACGCCGTGCCATGTCTGTGTGTTCCCCGAGAAACCGGCCGCCGGTCTGGCGCCGACCTGCGCGGAGGCTGGTGTGCTGGGGCCACTGCCGGGGATTGTCGGCGCGATGATGGCCGCCGAGGCGGTCAAGGAGATCACAGGGGCCGGGCAGGGGCTGCGGGGCCGGATGGCCTTCCACGATGCGCTCTGGGGGGAGCACCGGGAGATCCGGCTGAGCAAGCGGGCTGACTGTCCCGTTTGCGGCAACGGCCCATGAACTACTCAGCGCACCGCACGAAAAAAGCGCCCCAGAGGGGGCGCTTTGTGTCATTGCTCAGAATGTCGGTCAGGTGCCGGCAATAAGGCCCATGCTTTCGAGCTTGAGGATCACCTGGTGGGCGCAGTTGTCGACGTCCGTGCCTTCGGTTTCGACGCGCAGCTCGGGGTTGGCGGGAACGTCATAGGGGTCGGAGATCCCGGTGAATTCCTTGATCTTGCCCTCACGCGCCAGCTTGTAGAGACCCTTGCGGTCGCGCTTTTCGCATTCCTCGATGGTGGTCGCCACGTGGACCTCGACGAAGGCGCCGTACTGCTCCACGTCCTCACGCACCGCGCGACGGGTCGTCGCGTAGGGGGCGATGGGTGCGCAGATCGCGATGCCGCCGTTCTTGGTGATCTCGGAGGCCACATAGCCGATCCGGCGGATGTTCAGGTCACGGTGCTCCTTGGAGAAGCCCAGCTCGGAGGACAGGTTCTTCCGCACGATGTCGCCATCGAGCAGCGTCACCGGACGGCCCCCCATCTCCATCAGCTTGACCATCAGCGCGTTGGCAATGGTGGATTTGCCGGAGCCGGAGAAGCCGGTGAAGAACACGGTGAAACCCTGCTGGGCGCGCGGCGGTTTCGTGCGGCGCAACTCGCGGACCACCTCGGGGAAGGAGAACCACTCGGGGATTTCCAGACCCTCGGCCAGACGGCGACGCAGCTCGGTGCCGGAGATGTTCAGGATCGTGACGTTATCCTTGTCTTCGATCTCGTCGGCAGGTTCGTACTGGGCGCGCTCCTGCACATAGACCATGTGCTTGAAGTCCACCATTTCGATGCCGATCTCGTCCTGATGCGCGCGGAACAGCTCCTGCGCGTCATAGGGACCGTAGAAATCTTCRCCCTGGCTGTTCTTGCCCGGACCGGCGTGGTCGCGGCCCACGATGATATGGGTGCAGCCGTGGTTTTTGCGGATGATCCCGTGCCAGACGGCTTCACGCGGGCCGGCCATGCGCATGGCGAGGTTCAAGAGCGACATGGTGGTGGTCGATTGCGGGTACTTGTCCAGCACCGCCTCGTAGCAGCGCACGCGGGTGAAGTGGTCCACGTCGCCCGGCTTCGTCATGCCGACCACAGGGTGGATCAGCAGGTTGGCCTGCGCTTCCTTGGCGGCGCGGAAGGTCAGTTCCTGGTGCGCGCGGTGCAGCGGGTTGCGGGTCTGGAAGGCCACGACCTTGCGCCAGCCRAGCTTGCGGAAATAGGCGCGCAGCTCGTTGGGGGTGTCGCGRCGGGCGCGGAAGTCATAATGCACCGGCTGCTGGATGCCGGTCACCGGGCCACCCAGATACCAGTCGCCCGCGGTGTTGTGCAGGTAGTTCACGGCCGGGTGGGCCGAATCGTCGGCGCCAAAGACCTTCTCGGCCTCGCGCGCCTTGTTCGGCTTCCACTTGTCGGTGA
>NZ_VFSV01000070.1 GCF_007004065.1 Palleronia caenipelagi
CTGCGATCTGCAATCTTCATGCCCGCATTGGTCGCAGTCAGGTTCAACGCCGATCTCAAGCGCAAGTACCAAGCCTTGCTGGACAAGGGAAAACCACCAAAACTCGCCATCACGGCAGTCATGCGCAAACTCATCCTGCTCGCCAACGCCCTGTTGCGTGACGGCCGAAAATGGGATGAACGCTCCGCTTGACCAAGACGGATACTACCGCCCACCGGCTCCGGAAACCGTCGTCACGATGGACCGGAGGCCCGTCATGCACTCACAATCAAATTGGACCACTCAGGTGGGGCTGATCAGAACATCGCGGGCGTCGAGCTCGCTTGATCGGCAAAATCAGCCGATACTTGCTCTGCTGCACTTAACTTTACGGTGCCGTTCCTGACCCTAACCCCAAATTGTCTATTTCGCGATTAAGGCAAAATTAGGAATTAGTTCGTACTCTTTCTATATGTAATATGTATGGATCAGCTCGGGATGGCGAATTGTGGTGTGAGCATAAAGTACTTTAAAATTGCTTGAATAGTCTTTCTGCGATGTGCGGCAAAGTCGACTGGTTTACAGGGATCGAGCGAGTATTGCTAAGTCAAATGGCATCCCCAAAGGAGAGAACGATGACCGCACAAGACTCAGTTGCAAAATCGTCCATCAAAAAAGAAGAGGTTCTTTCCGAAATTGAAAGGCGGGCAAATGAATTTAACAGATTAAGGCACATTCCCCCCGATGTCATAAGTAAGTTCAAGTCGCTGGGGGTCTACAGAGCGCTGGTTCCAAAACGATTCGGCGGCGACGCTAGGAGCCCTTCTGGGTTCTGCCGCCTTATAGAAGATATTTCGGCCGCCGATGCTTCAGCGGGTTGGGTCGCCAGTTTCGGGGTGTCGGCGGCTTACCTGAGTACGCTGCCACCAACGACCTATGAAAAAATCTACAGCAGCAACCCGGATACAGTCTTTGCCGGTGCTATGTTTCCACCGCAGCTAGCACAAGCCGCGACAGGAGGTTATGAGGTTTCTGGTAGATGGCCGTGGGGATCGGGTGTTCTCTGCGCTGATTTGGTTGGAGCGGGCATTAAGATCGAAGATAAGAAGTCGGAATTGCCGATCATCGCCGTAATTCCGAAACAACGGGTCAAAGTCCTTGATACATGGAACGCATTGAGTCTTCGCGGGACAGGATCGCACGATTTTTCAGTTGATCAAGTCGTTGTCCCAAATGAGTGGACATTTGTTCGCGGGGCAAAGCCCACTATGGATGATCGACTTTTCCGGTATCCGTCTATGGCGCTTGCGTCCCAAGTATTGGCAGTTGTCGCTCTCGGCGCCGCACGTGCGGCCTTGGATTACGTGAAGAAATCTGGCTCCCGGCAATCGATTACTGGAGCGCCTAAACCCAGTTCCCGATCTTACTTTCAAACCGGTTATACAAAGGCCGTGGGCAAATACTTAGGGGCTCAAGCTTTGTTTTACGACACGCTCGACGAGGCATATGAAGAACTCGAACACAATGAAACAGTTCAGCCGGAAACACATATTCGATTGCGACTTGTCGCTTCAAAGGCGGCGCGCGACGGCGCCGAAGCCGCTCGAATTGCCTTTGTGCTTGGTGGATCAAACGTGCTCAACGAGGATCATCCCCTTCTCCATAAAATGCTAGACGCCGCTGGCGTCGCACAGCACGCATTTTTGGCGGAGGGGACTTTTACTGCCGCCGGCGCCGCATTCTTCGAAGAGCCTACTTTTCAAAGCTTTCCATGACGGATTTGCCCGTTTCTCAGGAGGATCAAAGAGTAGCAATATCTAGATGCTCTATTCTCAGAGAAAATCATTTAAATAACTGATTTCCGAATCAATGAAGTCAAAAAAAATCACGACCCCAACTAGGAAATTGGTTGAACTCTGCAACGAAAGGTAGAAGAATGAAGAAGTATCTGCGTGCCATTATTTGCTCTTTTGCGGCAGTTTCGTTTACTGCTTCCAATGCGAGTTCGGAAACGGTATTGTCTCTTAACAGCTGGCTACCACCGTCCCATCCCTATGTCATCGATTTCATCAAGCCGGTTATGGCTGACATCGAAGCGGTGACAGCGGGCCGGGTCACAGTTGAATTCCTGCCAGCACCGCTTGCCCACCCTTCCGACACCTTCGAACTGGTGAGAAACGGGATCGTAGATATAAGCTATGCCGTCCAAGGCTATAGCCCGAGACGGTTCAAAACCGCAGTCCTCGCCGAAATGCCATTTCTGAGCGACGATGCGGTGATTTCTTCAGTTGCATTTCAACGAGTTCATGCATCGATGTTAGCAGATGCTGGCGAATATGACGGCGTCAAGGTGATGGCCGTTCACACCCACGGTCCCGGTCACATTTTTTCGTCCAGAGACATCGCTAGCGTGGACGATCTTGAAGGTCAGAAGCTTCGAACCGGATCAATTGTCGCACAGGACCTCGCAAAATCGTTCGGTGCCGTACCAGTCGAGGGTCCCGCATCTAAATCTTACGAACTGCTAAGCCAAAGAGTTGTCGATGGCATTATGTTTCCATCTGAATCAGTCGAATTCTTTCGTCTGCTCACACATCTCTCGACGGCTTTTCTTGCCGAAGGCGGGATGTACAACACGGCCTTTATGGTGATCATGAATGAGAAGACTTGGAACCAGATTTCTCAGGAAGATCGCGCGCTCATCGAACCGCTTCTTGGCGAGGCGTTAGCCGCACGTGCAGGAAAGATGTGGAACACTGTTGACGCCGCTGCTAACGAAACACTGGGCGCCTCCATACATATGTACCGGGCTTCAGCCGATGACGTGGCCGCTCTGAGAGAGCGATTCAGGCCAGTTGTTGACGCAAATATTGCGCTTGCAAGTGAAGCAGGCGTCGATGGTCGTGCAGCGTATAATATGCTGTTAGATGAAATTCAGAAACTCACTACACAATGAGTTTATTTGTTCTAAAAGGATTGGCAGAAACCGCTCGCTACCGATTGCAAATGCTCGTGGCTTTTTCGTGTGTAATCTGCCTTATCTCAATGATCTTCTTGACCGTCGTGGACGTTCTGGGCAGGTATGTTGTGAATACGCCTGTTCCGGGTGCTGTAGAGGTCACGGAGATACTCTTAGCAGCAGCAGTCTTCATTGGACTATTGGCAGCAAGTCTAGATGGCGCCCACATTGCAGTCAGCGTCTTTACCTCTAACTTATCAGGCTCTTCAAAGAATGCGATTAGATTTGTGACCTCAATCATTTCTGCATCAATATTGTTGATTATCGCATGGCAAATCATTAAAGTTGGCCACCGAATAAAATACTACTCAGGGACTACGCCGACGCTTGAAATTCCTCTCGCACCTATAGCGTATGGCACAGCAATTTTATGCCTCTTGGCTTCACTTGTGACATTTCCTTGCAGCTTGGACTACCGGAGTCAGAATGACGATTGAATGGCCGATCGGTTTATTGATTCTGCTCATAGTTATGTTTTTGGGGGTGCCGGTCGGGCTGGCCATGACCGTTGTCGGCACCTTAGGTACAGCGACGATCATCGGCGCTGAGCCAGCTCTATCATTGCTGGGCCAAACTTATTTCAGCAACGCACGAAGCTACAATCTTTCGATACTTCCGATGTTCCTGATGATGGGTAATTTCGTTGTAAAATCCGGAATTGCGGCAGACTTGTACGATGCGGCTAACGCATGGATGCGCCACCGAAAAGGCGGGTTGGCAATCGCTACGGTGATCGCCTGCGGCGGATTTTCATCACTCTGCGGATCGTCCCTTGCAACCGCCACAACCATGACGAAGATCGCCTTACCGTCTATGCGGAGATACCGCTATCCGGATGGACTTTCCACCGGTGCGATTGCGGCAGGCGGCACACTAGGAATCTTGATCCCGCCATCAGTGATCCTCGTACTTTATGGAATCATGACACAACAAGATATTGGGCAGCTATTTCTCGCGGGGATCATACCAGGACTACTTGGCGTATTTCTATATTGCGCTGCCGTAGTGTTTTCGGTGAACTTCGGGAAACTGCAGCTAGAAACGCAGCCGAAACTTCAGCTAATCGAACGGATTATGGCGCTCAAAGGTGTTCTTGGTGCAATCCTTCTCTTTACATTCGTGATGGGTGGGATTTATTTGGGAATCTTTACACCATCGGAGAGCGCAGGAATGGGAGCCGGAGGGGCTTTAGCTCTCACCTTATTTCAAAGACGGCTATGCTTTCGGGACCTATTAACGATCTCCTATGATACCGCCAAAACAACGGGCAGCATGTTTTTAATCCTCTTTGGTGCGCTGACATTTTCGAACTATGTGAATATTTCGGGAATGACTCAAGATATTCAATTATTGGTTTCTTATTTGAAAAACCCAACTTACGCTTTAATTGCAATTACCCTAATATATATCGGTTTAGGCTGCGTCCTTGAGGGGCTGTCGATGATCACCTTGACGGTTCCAATATTCTATCCAATTGTCGCAGACTTGGGCTATGATCTTATATGGTTTGGCATCTATATAGTTATCGTAACAGAATTTAGCTACATCACGCCACCGGTGGGTATGAACGCCTTCGTTCTAAAATCGATCGTCACAGACGTAAGTCTGAGCACGATCTTTAAAGGCATTTTTCCATTTCTGTTGGCCGATGTCCTCCGATTGGTTTTAGTTTTGACTTTTCCAAGTGTGGCATTGATCATACCAAACCTGGTGTGAGAAACGAGCGACGTCTGTAACGAGCGTGTTTGTCAACGGCGGCGTAAATGCCTGCCACTGGGGCGGAGCAAAAATCGGCCATTTTGGGGTGCGCGCCTTGGAGCGTGAGGCCCTCAAGTAGCAAGCACGGTCCAAGGGGCATTGGCCGTTAGGCCGATTCTGTGAGGGTCATTTGTTGGCGGCGGAGAGGCGGGCCCTGCTCTGGCTAAGACGGTAGCTCTCGCCGTTCATTTCCAGGATGTTGACGTGATGGGTCAAGCGGTCCAGCAGTGCGCCCGTGAGACGTTCGGTACCAAAGGTCTCGGTCCATTCCTCGAAGGGCAGGTTCGATGTGATCAGGGTTGAACCGCGTTCGTAGCGCTGCGAGATCAATTCGAACAACAGCTCGGCACCGGTCTTGCTCAGCGGTACGAAGCCCAACTTATCAATGATCAGCAGCTTGACCGGTGTTGTCACATTAAGTGTGGCGAGTCGCATGAAGGCGATTGAACCACCCCGGCTTGCCCAGAGAGCAAAACTCTCAAAGGATGCTCTCTCATGGACAGCAAGAAGAACACGACGAGCCCTTACCCGACGGAGTTCCGGGATCGGGCGGTGCAGATGGTCGTCGACCATCTTGACAGCTGCGCAAGCCTGACGGCCGCGCTGCGCGACATCGCCGCCAAGCTGGGCTGCTCGCCAGACAGCCTGCGTGTGTGGTACAAGCAGGCGCGGCGCGACAGCGGCAAGGAAGCGGGCCCGACCAGTGCTGAGAATGCGCGTATAAAGGAGCTCGAGCGCGAGAACCGCGAGTTGCGGCAGGCTAACGAGATTCTGAAGAAGGCCAGCGCTTATTTTGCCCAGGCGGAGCTCGACCGCCCGTTTCGCAAATGACGGCTTTCATTGATGAATCCCGCGAGGAGTTCGGGGTCGAGCCGATCTGCCGCGTACTGCTGATCGCCCCGTCCACCTACCACGCAAGGAAGGTCGTCGCCCGGGAACCATCACGGGCATCGGCACGGGCGCAGCGCGATGCCGAACTGAAGGACAGGATCCGGAAGATCTGGTCCGACAACCGCAAACTCTACGGCGCGCGGAAGGTTTGGCATGCTCTGAAGCGCGATGGCGTTGATGTGGCGCGCTGCACCGTGGAGCGATTGATGCGCGAGATTGGGCTGCGAGGGGTGGTGCGCGGCAAGAAGGTGATCACCACGAACCCCGACACCACGCGCCCCTGCCCGGACGACAAGGTCAACCGGGAATTCCGTGCCGAGCGGCCGAACCAGCTCTGGGTTTCAGATTTTACCTACGTCCCAACCTGGTCCGGCACGGTCTGTGTCGCCTTCGTCATCGACGTGTTTGCACGGCGGATCGTTGGGTGGCGCGTCTCGACCTCGATAACTACCCAGTTCGTGCTCGATTCCTTGGAGCAGGCGATTTGGCAGAGACAACCGCTTGGAAACAAGAGCTTGACCCACCACTCGGACCGCGGATCGCAGTACCTGTCCGTCAGGTACACCGAGCGTCTGGCCGACGCGGACGTCGATCCGTCCGTGGGAAGCGTCGGCGATTCCTACGATAATGCGCTGGCCGAGAGCGTGATCGGCCTCTTCAAGACCGAGGTCATCAAGCAGCTTGGGCCCTGAAAGACGATGCAGGACGTTGAGTGGCAAACCATGCAATGGGTGGATTGGTACAACACCGCGCGTCTCCTGGGATCGATCGGGTATGTCCCGCCGGCCGAGGCCGAACGCCGGTATCTTGATCGGGTGCGGACGATGGCTAAAGTCGCATGACGCGTTGAACGAAGCGCTCTCCGGGCAAGCCGGGGCGGTTCACTCCCTGATCCCTGCCAGTATTTGCTTCTTCCTCGCCTGGGCGGTGTTCGCTCTCGTGGGCCGGTCTTTGAAAAAGGAAGAATTCATCCGGGGCGCGCGTCTGGTCTCGAAGAAGGAGCTGAAGCGCTGGGTGCGGGAGAAATGGCGCGCCCATGAAAAGCGCTTCGGCAAGGGCGCGAAAAAAGCCCCCCGCTATACGCTGGCCGGCATCGAGCTCGCGCCCAACGCGGTCGAGGCCCAGGTGGGCATCCTTGGCACCGTCGGCGTCGGTAAAACCACCGCCATGCATGAGCTGCTGAAGACGGTCTCGGACCTGAAGGGCAGGGGGATCATTTACGACAGGACCGGGCATCTCGTCTCAAAGCATTATGTCGAGGGTCGCGACATTATTCTGAACCCTTTTGATGCCCGCTCGCGCAGCTGGAACCCCTTCGTGGAGGTCACCAACCCGGCGTCCTTCACCGAGATCGCCGAGGTGATGATCCCTCAAAATCCGAATGAGAAGGATCCGTTCTGGACCAATGCCGCCCGCCTTGTCTTCATCTACGCTGCCCGCGCCATTTACACTCAGGAGAACCCGAACAACGCGGCGCTGAGACGGGCCATCCTTGAGATCAGCAACGAAACCCTGTCCGACATCGTCGCCAACACCCCCGGCGCGCATTTCTTCGGCGACAAGATGGACCGGATGAGCGGATCCATCCGCGCAACGCTCATCACCCACCTGTCCTTCCTCGAATATGTACGCGACGATGCGGACGTGTTCTCGATCCGGGAGTGGGTCCTCAGCGAAGACCCCGGCTTTGTCTTTCTGACGACCGACGCGGAACACTCCGCCGCCACGCGCAATGTCATCTCGACGGTGATCGAGATCGCCGCCAATGCGCTCATGACCATGAGTGAGAGCCGCGATCCCCGGATCTGGTTTTTCATCGATGAGCTTCCGACGCTGAACAGGCTGCCGTTCCTCACCGGATCGCTGGCCACCATCCGCCAATTCGGCGGGGCCTTTGTGCTCGGCTATCAGGTCTATTCCCAGCTTGAGGATCTTTATGGAGACAAGGGCGCCCAGACCATTTCCGGCACGCTCAACAACCGCGTCGTCTTCAACACGCCCGATTTTCGCACTGCCAAACTCTGGTCCGAAAGCCTGGGCGAGTCGGACGTGATCGAGGCGCAGGAAAGCCTGACGCTGGGTGCGGCTCAAGCCCGCGATGCCGTGGGCGTTTTGGGACGCCGGACCCAAAAGGCCATCGTGACCCCCGCTGAGATCCAGAGCCTTCCCCAGCTGACAGCCTATTTTCGTCAGGCCTATGATGCGCCCACGGCCCGCGTCAGCTTCGATCCGCTGCCCTCCGACAACGATGTGCCGAAATTCGTCCGCTACTCCGGCGATGGCTTTGACCGGGGCGGGATGCATCTGGGCGAGCAGAACCGTGCCGTGGAAGAAGGTGTGACGCCTTTGCGGGGTTTCGCCGCGCTGCCACCGCAAGAGCAGCTTGGTGAGTTCAATAAATGGGTCGACACCCATTTGGGCGGGGATGTCCGCGACGACATTGGCGCCGATCCGATGCAGCGGGATTTCTACTGGAACCATTTTGCGGCCCAGCGGATGCGGGGACGGAAATCCTCCGAGATTCGGCGCCCTGCCATGGCGATCCCGATGATTGGCGCCACCACGCAGCCTGCCGAAACCTCCTGCGCGCGCCTGCCATTCCCCGATCCCGCAACCGCCTCCAAGACATCTGCGCCTGCTTCAAAGAAGCCGCGCAGTCCGCACGCGGCTAAGAAGCCCATGTCTGCACTGGACATCTTCGATCTCGCGGAAGGACGTGGTCAATGATGTCGCCGTCGACTGTTTCCGCCGGCGCGGCGGCCAGCGGCTATTACCGGGCCGAAGGCTACTATGTGGACGGCTCCAAGGAAGCACAGGAAGCCTCCGCCTGGTTCGGCAAGTCAGCCGAAGGCCACAATCTGACAGGCCAGGTCGATGAGGCGCGGTTTGCGAAGAGGGATTGCCAACTTGTTCTGCACCGATTGTAAAAGTCCTACGCGGATCCGATCACGCGGTCATTTCGAGGGCGTAGCTGCGCCACAGATCGAAGGCATCTGATCTGGCGTGGCGGTAAGAGATGGCTGAAAGTCGGTAGCGGCGGGGTCTGAATATCACATTGATCTGGTTATGGGCGGAGAGGAAGCGCTGCGCTTGCCTGACCGACTTGAACCGTCCCATGAGCTTTTCTCGTTTCCGCGTTGGTCGGTGCGAGCCCTCAATACGATTATTCAGGCCCTTATGAGCCCGGTGATCTGCGTCTGGAGCCAGCTGGCGGATCGGTTTGATATAGCTGCGCAACTTGTCCGTGACGATAACGCGAGGCTGGCCAAACCGGGCGATCAACTGTTTCAGAAACCGCCTGGCAGCCTTGGCGTTTCGCCTTGGCTGCACCAGAATGTCGAGCACATCGCGTTCGTCGGGAAATTGATCCCCCGGATCAATTTCTTGTCCTCCTCACCATCCACGTCCCGCCATAACCACATCTTGATGCCGTTGATCGGGACGGCGACTTCATCGAGGTGCCACTTATCTGACGCTGCGGGCCGGTCGCGCTTGATGCAATGCGCGAAATGCCGACCAAACCGGTTCACCCATTTCCGAACGGCTTCCCGGCTGACG
>NZ_VFSV01000071.1 GCF_007004065.1 Palleronia caenipelagi
TCCGCGAGACGCTTATTCTCTTTGCGAAGCCGCTCCAACTCAGCCGCATCAGCCCTTTGGCGGCGCTTCGCTTCCATCGAGCCGAACGCCTCAATCTCCAGCCGCCAGGTTTTCAACTGCGTGCCGGTGATCCCCAGCTCTTTCGCGACGCTGCCCTGCGTCGCGCCTGGCTCATAAAGCCGTTCAACCGCTGCAGCTTTGAATTCGTCCGTGTATTTCCGTCGATGTCGTCCCATCTCGTGCTCCTCTCGTGGACAGGGGTAAAGTACCCCGCTGTCCGGAGACAGGGACGAAGATCAGTTAAGCGAAAGAATTTTGCAGGACAGACAGCATAGCCTTGTGTCCGTGACCTATTGTTCAGCGTACCAAAAACGCAACTCGGACCAGTTGGTGCGCCACAAGAAGTACATCGAGGCACTCGAGCATAGTGGCGTTCAAATTCAGCTTGGACATTATATGGTGGGCAGCAGCAAGCCATGCTTCCATTGCGGGGGAACCTCGGAAGAGCTTAACGAGAAGCAAACCGATATCAACCTAGCCTTGTGTTTGTTCGCGGACGCGATGCGGAATCATTTTGATTGGGCGTATTTAGTAAGTGCCGATAGCGATCAAGCCGCAACTGCTAGGTTTTTAAAGAAACATTTTCCTGAAAAAAAATTAGTAACTGTGGTACCACCAAATCAACAGCTATCCCAGAACATTATGAATTTCGCCGATGGGAAAAGGAAATTGAACCGAGATGATATCGAAAAATGTAGGTTCCCAAGCATCATCCAAACAGAAACGGGTTTTATCCGCTGCCCTCGTGAGTACGAGTAGACCAAACACAACAGCCCTTCCGCTTTTCCAACATCCGAACAGCGTCACGGCGTCTGGCGTGGCGTAGGGCCTGAACCACCTTGTAGACAACAGAGTTACGCAACGGCGTATCTGTGATCTCTAGGCCCTTCTCAGCCATCACACGCTCTGCCAGTTCGCGAGTGTTGAGCGGGCCATCGGCAAGGTGGCGCTGGCATATCTCGGCAATCTCGCCTTTGGCGAAGAACCCTTGCGAGACGATATAGGCGCGGCTCCCGTCAGACGGCCCGTCTAAGATTTTCAAGGTCGCGTTGATGTGTGCCAAATCATGCTTGGCTTGTGCAATCTGCGCTTCGTGACGCTTGATCGCGCCAAGGATCTCCGCGCGCTTCCGGTTCAGGGTCTGAATGACAAGGTCCATGACCGGATAATGATTCACATCACCAGATCATGCAGCTAGATTGTTGGTGCGCTTGATACATAAGGCCGAGTTCCTGAATGGCGAAACCTTCTACAGCCTGCGCGAGGCGCAGATCCTGATCGAAGAATGGAGGAAACACTACAACACGAAACGACCACACAGCGCATTAGGCTACCGCCCACCGGCCCCGGAAACCGTCGTCACGATGGACCGGAGGCCCGTCATGCACTAACAATCAAATTGGACCACTCAAGTGGGGCTGATCAGCAATTCAACTTGCAGGGGCAATTCTCGGCGGGCGGTCTCTAACGCTTGCGCGGAAAATTCCGAATTAGAAACAATTACCGCTCTATTGAAACCGCAAGCTTGAGCGGAGCCAATGACCTGATGAACGCTGGAGACAGAGATCCTTCGATGCCTATTGAAGTGTTTGTTGACCACCGCAACAGTTTCGCCATTACCGCGACTAGCAACAAAGTCATGCCCTTTGTCTCCATAGGATCTGGTTCTTTCGAACTCAAAACCTTCGGTCGCAAATAGGGGCATGAGAGCCGTAGCAATTTTTGACTCGATCCACCTATACTTCGGCTCGCGGATTGACTGAACCTCCTCAATGGCGCGGACAATGTCACGATGCGCTGCTTTCGATATCCCCGGTTGTTTCTCATCGCCTTCCAAAAAAATGCCTCCCTGATCTTCGCTCTCGACGTGCGCTTCGAAAAAGGACGAACCATCGGGTTTGATGCTTGCTTCTACTCAACACTAAGTGGTTGGTTGTCGACCAGACAAAAACCGGCCGTCGGTGAACATGTCTTCTCTGACTCATAATACGGCTATTATTCGGCACGGTCGACCATGGCCAATGCGTCGACTTAGCGAGTGCAGCGAAAGTCCGGTTCAGTGTAGCTGCACTGTGGTGTTGAATGGACTGATGAATGGCAGGTCTGGGCCGAGTGTGAAGATGTGGTCCTGAACGATCTCACCTGACGTGCCGCATCGCCGAATGTCCGTTGTTGACGTTGCTTCGGGTCGCTCATCGCATGTACGCTGAAGTGCTTCGAAGGCGGGCTTGGAGCTAAAGCGTGCAGTAGACGCATCTTCTCATTCGAACGGTCTCTCGACAGACCAGCGCGCCTCGCATCAATGCCCGCAGTCCTAGCCGCTCAGGGCGTTTTTCGGTCTGCTGTAATTGACACCCGGGCACGGGGCATCGATACCTGATGCGTATGATCAGCCCTCAATCAACCCCCCGCTATACACCCGCCGATGATCGGTATGACCGCATGGAATACAGATATTGCGGGAGGTCGGGTCTAAAACTGCCACGGATAAGCCTCGGGCTGTGGCACAATTTTGGTGGCGACACGCCGCACTCTCTCAAGCGTGAACTGTGCCGTACTTCTTTTGACAATGGCATCACACATTTCGATTTGGCTAATAACTACGGTCCGCCCCCAGGCTCAGCCGAAGAGGCCTTTGGCGAGATACTAAAAACCGATTTTGCCGGTTATCGGGATGAATTGATTATCTCAACCAAGGCGGGATACGGTATGTGGCCCGGGCCCTACGGTGAGTGGGGAAGCCGCAAGTACCTGATTGCGTCTTGCGACCAATCGCTCAAGCGAATGGGGCTCGAGTATGTTGATATCTTCTATTCGCATCGCCTGGACCCGAACACACCGTTGGAAGAGACAATGGGCGCATTGGACCAGATCGTAAGATCTGGCAAGGCGCTCTACGTCGGAGTTTCGAGCTATAACAGCGAACGAACGCGCCAAGCGGTGGAAATCTTGAACGATATGGGCACGCCATGCATCATTCACCAACCCTCGTACAACATTATCAATCGCTGGGTAGAGCGTGATGGGCTTTTGGAAACGCTGGACGATCTGGGCGTTGGGTCGATCGTTTTTACCCCCTTGGCACAGGGTATGCTGACTGGAAAATACCTGAATGGTATTCCAGCGGAAAGCAGAGCCGCGCAAGGCAAGTCATTGGACAAGGACTGGTTGACGGAGGATGTTATCCGGCGACTGAACGGGCTGAACGATATCGCCAAAGAGCGGCGACAGACGCTGGCGCAAATGGCGATCGCCTGGGTGCTGCGCGGGAACGTGACCACCGCGCTGATTGGGGCCTCAAAGGCAAGTCAAATTGAGGAATGCCTGCTCGCCATTGAGAACACGACTTTTACTGACGAAGAACTGAGCAAGATCGACGCTTTGGCCGATAGTAGTGATGAAATCAATATCTGGTCACAGTCCTCGGAAGGCGTATAACGCGCCACGAAAGGTCGCTTGCCATATGTAAGCTTCGTTAGCCAATTTGAATTCGACAATCCCTCAATTTCCCGCCGACCACAAATGTCGGGAATGGGGGCTGCGTCCGCAACATGCGGATCAATCGGTGAGTGTCCGGTTTGGGCCGGTGACTCCCCAAGCAGGGGCGATTTGTTCAATCCCTTGCCCTCTGAAATGATCTGAAATTGATCGATAGGACTGTAAATGAAAGCCAAATTATTAGACGCACGTCAATTATCTGAGTGCCTTGAAAAATTGATTGATAAGCACGAAAGTATCTCAATAGCGGTCGCCTGGGGACATTTGATCCCGGTTGCGAAAACACTGCTGAGAAACAAATCAAAATTTGAAAGTGTGATTTTTGGTTTGGATTTTTCCGCTAGCGACCCTGATTTAATTGACCTGTTGGTGGACGTCCCCAACGCTTTTGTTGCGAAAAATAGACCTGGATGCTTTCATCCGAAGATATACTATTTTCAAACAGGTAGGTTGGCTGAGGCGATTATCGGGAGCGCCAACTTCACCCGCGGCGGCTTGGGTGAAAATTTTGAAGCGAACATTTATATTCGCGGAAATACTGACTCGACTATCTTCGAAGAAATCCGAAACCAGCTTACCGCATACAAGAAGCTTCGCATTAGGATCACGAATGAATTGGCTGCGAGTTACCGACTCCAAGCGAAGGCTGCAAGTAGACAACTGAGAGCGAAAAATCCAGTTTTTCCCAATGAGAGGGATAAATGGAACCGGTTGAATTCGAAGATCGCAACTATGTCGTGGAACGATTTTTCTGAGCGCGCTCGTAGAGACAAACACCATGACTACTCTAAGCGTATTGAGTTGGTACGGGCCATCCAAACGATGTTTGCGAAGAGTGGATCCTTCATGGATCTATCGGTTGCGGAGCGGAAATGCGTTGCTGGTCTTCTACGTGGCCCGGAAGCTACAGAAGCCAAACTTGAAGGCTACGACTGGGGGTGGTTTGGCTCCATGAGTCGAGCGACCGTGTTTTTAAGGGCCATCGAGCGGCAAGAGTTAGGAATTGCGAAGGCCTTGGATCAAATTCCAAAACGTGGTGGCGTCACTCGACATCAATTCGAGAAGTATGTTGACACCTTCCGAGAAGCTCTTCCCGCTAGGGACCCAATTGGCACCGCGACGCGCTTGATTGCGATGAAACGACCAGATTTATTTGTTTGCGTAGATGGTCCTAACAAGAAAGGCCTGGCGAGGGCGCTCAACTTTTCACCATCGACTCTATCACTTGATAACTATTGGGACAGGATCATCGAACCCGTCCGTCAGGCACCTTGGTACAATTCTGAACGCCCTTCAGGTCCTGATATGGAACTTTGGGATGCGCGCGTAGCCATGTTGGATGCAATTTACTACAGTCCTTAACGATGGCATCAGACCCTGAGCTGTTCGATCACTGACGTCAGCTCTCAGCGACTGAGAGTTAAAGTAAGAAAGATCGCTAAGTCCCAAAATAGCGCTTATCACCCTCCAATTGCTCCAGACGATTGCGAGCTTTCCTGCTCGGCTATGTCCGCTTCGGAGATGCTGCACTGCGTCGGCGCGCCCCTCGGCCAATGGCCGCAATGGGCCGAGACCGGCGGACCGGTTGGCTTCGATTGCTTCGGATGGTGAGTAGCGATGTTAGACTGAATTGGGCCGTCCTCGATATGGTCTGGCGCCACGCAACTACAAATGCCGCTCCGCATCCGAGATCGACAGTGAGACTGACTTACCGGGTTCTGTAGGATAGAGAAATGACCTGCCTGACAGCTTCGGCCCAATGCGTTTCGCGAGGTGGTTTCCTCGATCCACCCATCACCCAAAAGCTTCATAGATCCGGACCAACGCACGACGTACCTCTGCGAGATGGCGGTCGTCGTCGTGTGTCACGAGCCATTGGTTATGGCCAAGCTCGCTCACGATTGGGCCAGCTCTTTCGAGCTCTGCATGTGCATCCCCAATGAAGGTGGGAAGAATCGCCCGGCCCATACCGCGCAGGACAAGATCGAGCGCAAGGCGCGGTGCATCGGTCTCTACGGCGGTTGGGTCTCCACATTGCTCGGCCACCCATCGCGCCGATGGTGTGTCCGCCCTGACGACGATCCAGTGATCGGGGGCGTCGCGTGTGGCATATGGAGCGAACTCGACCCGCCGGAGTTGACGGCCGGCGAGGCCACCCTCAGTCGGCCGTTGCGAACGAAAGCCGATTGCTGCTTCGCGCCGGGGGATAGACAGGACATCCTCTCTCTGGAGGAGCCTTATACGAAGGTCGGGTGGATCGCCTATCAATGCAGGCAAGCGGTCTGCAAGGGCTAGCATTGTCCATGTTCCCGCCGTGATCCTGACGACAGGAAGCGCAGTCTTTGAGTCCTGCAACGTGGCGCGCGCGATGGCCGCCTCGGCAGGCAAGAGATCGGCCAGAAGGCGCTCACCATCCTCTGTCAGCCCGTAGCCATGAGTGCGCCGCACGAAAAGCTCCCGACCTAGTTTGCGCTCGAGAGCCCGCATGCGTCGACCGAGTGTCGGAGCGCTGGAACCGATGTCGCGCGCAGCCGCCGACAGCCCGCCATGGCGCGCGATTGCGAGGAAGGCAGCCATGTCATTCCATTCGACGGGGTCACTTTGCCGGCCCTTGCTGCCGACCCCAGTTGTTTCACTCATGAAATGACCTCTTCATTTCGCGTCGTTCCGAATATGAACTTTGGCCCGTAGGCTCTTTGCAACTGAATTCGAAAGGACGCCGCCATGAACACGCCGACCAGTAATGCCAAATTCACCGAGATGCCCTCAAAACGATTGGGGCAAACGGGGCCGACCGTGTCGCTACATGCTCTTGGGACGATGACTTTTGGTGCCGAGACCGATGAGAGTGATGCGCATCGCATGCTCGACCTCTTCGTCGACCGTGGCGGCAATTTGATCGACACTGCGGACGTCTACTCAGATGGCGCGTCGGAGGAGATGATTGGACGATGGGGCAAAACCCGAGGCCATATGGATGACTTGATTGTTGCCACTAAATGCCGCTTCAGCCCCACGCCCGGCAGCCAGGGCGGGTCACGCCGCGCGGTATTCAAGCGCGTCGATGCCAGCCTGCGCCGCCTGAATCTGGACTCTATCGACCTGTTATTCATCCATGGCTGGGACGATGAGACGGATGTCGCAGAGACACTGGCGGCGCTTGGTGATCTGGTGCGGGCGGGTAAGATCCATCACGTGGGTTGGTCGAATGTCACTGGCTGGCAGCTGGAACGCATCTGTAGCGCTGCTGCGGTGAACGGCCTGCCCGTTCCCTGTGCCTTGCAGCCGCAGTACTCGCTTCTCGAACGCGGTATCGAGTTAGAGGTGCTGCCCTGCGCACTGGAAAACGGAGTTGGCCTGACCCCATGGTCGCCCTTGGGCGGCGGATGGCTCACTGGTAAGTACGCGGCTGACAAGCGCCCCACCGGCCAAACTCGTCTCGGCGATGATCCAAACAGGGGGGTCGAAGCTTATGACAAGCGCAATACGGAGCGCACCCATAGCATTCTACGCGCCGTTTCAGCTGTCGCTGAGTGCCACGGCAGGCCAATGTCACATGTCGCGCTTGCATGGCTTGCCAGTCGTCCCGGGGTCGCGTCGATACTGCTTGGCGCACGGAATGCCGACCAGCTGGCAGCCAACCTCGACGCGGCGGACTTCGCGCTCCACGAGGAGGAGATCAAAGCCCTCACGCAGGCCTCCGACGCTCCACTCCCGGATTATCCCTACGGGTTTGTCAGAGACTGGTCGGGGGTCGCGCACTGGGACCGGTTCCGCGCCTCGTAGCAAGCTAAAAGCAGAACAAGTTCAATGCCCTTCAAGAAGAAAGGTGATTAAAGTCAGCGTGCACCGCAAGTCCACTCGTCCCGCACAGTTTGAATTCCGAATATACAAGAAATTCGCAGTCGCGGCGAAAGTCCGGTCTAGCGAAGCCGCGCCGCAGCGCTTCACTACACGGGCAATGTCCGGAGTGGGCCGTTCTGGGAGAAGAAGTTCGCAAATTTCCCGGTCACCAAAACCTGTCGCAGTAGTTCTCGCGGATCATGATCGCGCCAATGTCGCGTCCATCTGGCAATTGGCAATTGCCAACTTCTCTGTCGTAGCTTTGACGGCCTTGCAGCCGACAGTGCAGATGGTTTCCCGCCACCAGTTTCTGCATTCGTTGTTTGGCTCGCTGTCCCTTTGCGGTGTCGAGCTCTGCGCAGTCGAGTGATGCCAGTCTTATCGGGGTAGCACCGATCTCGATTGTATCGCCGTCGCGAACATGGGTGACCCGCCCCTCAAGCAGTTCTTCGCCTGGAAGACGCGGAATCCTGGTCACGTATTCCGGGAAGCGCGCCTTGAACCAAAAGGAAACAGCGAGTGCACAAATGCATAGAAATACTGCGCGATTGATCGTTTGAAGCAGAGAGGGCCGACGCTGCTTTGACCTCCGAATCCTCTGAGTAGTGCGGTTTGAGACTGAACTTCGTCCGTGTCTCCGGACAGCGGGGTACTTTACCCCTGTCCACGAGAGGAGCACGACATGGGACGACATCGACGGAAAAACACGGACGAATTCAAAGCTGCAGCGGTTGAGCGGCTTTATGAACCGGGCGCGACGCAGGGCAGCGTGGCGAAAGAGCTGGGGATCACCGGCACGCAGCTGAAGACTTGGCGGCTGGAGATCGAGGCGTTCGGCTCGATGGAGGCCAAACGTCGCCAAAAGGCTGATGCGGCTGAGCTGGAGCGGCTTCGCAAAGAGAATAAGCGTCTCGCGGAGGAAAACGAGATCCTGCAGATAGGTGAGCAGGCGAACGCCATTGGTCCGAGAGAGCCTGCGCACGCTTTTTTCGCGTCTCGGGCGGTGAAACCACGATGAACAAGCGCGCCTTCATCACTGCCCACAAAGCTCAATACGGGGTTTCGACACTCTGCCGGCTGGTCCGCCTGTCACGCAGCTGGTTCTATGGGCATCACGCCAGCCAGGCGGCCCGTGATGACCGTCGGGAGCGGCGATCCGCACGGGACAAGGCGTTGCTGGAACGGATCAGTCATTTTTTCAAAGCCAGCAAACACCGTTACGGGTCCAAGCGTATCCACCGGGATCTGCGCGCTGACGGGGAGCGCGTCTCGGAGCGGCG
>NZ_VFSV01000072.1 GCF_007004065.1 Palleronia caenipelagi
AGGGCTGAAAACAGTCCACCGGACTGTTTTCCGAGCGCCCTTCACCCTTCATTGTCAGGCACGTCTGGATAGCTTCATCGCTGAAACTCGGCTGCCGCCCACGCTTCCCGCTGGGCGGCAGCTTCCACATCATGTCGGGATCGAACCAGATCGTCAGCGATCCGCGCTGGCACAGTGCTTCATTGTAAGCCGACCAGTTCGTGGTCTTGTCCTTCGTAGGGGCCCAACTGCTCATACCTTCCAGCTATCACGCTCGATTCACCCAGTGAATCCCTCACTCGATTTGTGCAACAAGGCCCTGTGAACGCCTCTGCCGGTGTCTGGTAGCCGATGGCTGAATGGCGGCGTTGGCGGCCCGTAGAAGACCTCGATGTATTCGAAGATCGCGGCCTTGGCCTGTGCCCTTGTTGCGAAGCGCTGGCGGTGGACCAGCTCCTTTTTGAGCGAAGAAAAGAAGCTCTCCATCGGGGCGTTATCAAGACACTCCCCTTTGCGGCTCATGGATTGGATCAGCTTCGCGCGGTGGATGATCTTGCGATAGTCCCCACTGGCATATTGCACGCCGCGGTCCGAATGCAGGATCAGGCCCAGGACCGGGCCGCGCCGATCCAGTGCCATCCGGAGCGCGTCGCAGCAGAGCGCCGCTTTCAAATGTTCGGCCATGGACCACCCCACGATTTCGCGGGTCGCATGCTCCATTGTCCTCGGACCAATGGCGGACATGGCTCATTCTTTGATAGCAGCCAGGCAGAGCCAGCCCTCGCCAGTATCAACGTAGCTGATATGCGCCAGCCAGACGGTATTCGGGGTGGTGCAATGAAACGCCCGCTGCAGCAGGTTTGACGACGGGGTCAGCTGGTGATTGCTTTTTGTGGTGAACGGCTTGCGAGGCTCGCACGGACGGGCTGAGATCCTGTTTTCCTGCATTATTCTGGCTACACGACGTTCTGAGACGCTCTCCCCGTCAGCGCATAGATCCCGGTGGATGCGTTTGGACCCGTAGCGCCCCTTGCTGGCTTTGAAAAAATGGCTGATCCGCTCCAGCAGTGCCTTGTCCCGTGCCGCACGCCCCGCCTCCCGACTTTCACGGGCTGCCTCACCGGCGCCGTGACCATGAAACCAACTGCGTGACAGGCGGACCAGCCGGCAAAGTGTAGAAACCGCGTTCTCCCGCTTACGCGGCCCCACTGGGGCCACGGTCAGTCGAACTGAGCTTTGTGGGCAGTGATGAAAGCGCGCTTGTTCATCGTGGTTTCACCGCCCGAGAGGTGAAAAAAGCGTTCGCAGGCGCACTCGGACCGGTGGCGTTCGCCTGCTCACCCTTCTGAAGAATTTCGTTCTCCTCTGCCAGCCGCTTGTTCTCTTTTCGCAGCCGCTCCAACTCGGCGGCGTCCGCCTTCTGGCGACGTTTGGCTTCCATCGAGCCGAACGCCTCGATCTCCAACCGCCAAGTTTACAGCTGGGTGCCGGTAACCCCCAACTGTTTCGCCACGCTGCCCTGCGTCGCGCCCGGCTCATAAAGCCGGTCAACCGCCGCAGCTTTGAACTCATCCGTGCATTTCCGTCGATGCTGTCCCGTCTCGTGCTCCTCTCATGGACAGGGGTAAAATACCCCGCCGTCCGGAGACAGGGACGAAGATCAACAATCATACTGTCCGGAAACAGGGACGAATTTCACGGGCGAAACAGCTCTGTATCCTATGCAAGACCAATAGTGGATGGGCACTCTATCGAGCGCCCAACCGAAATTTTTCAAGCGAGTGCGATGTTTGTCGCACTTTCGCGACCATCACGACCAGGCTCGATATCGAAGGTCACTTTTTGGTCGTCGCTCAAGCTGGTCATGCCAGCCCGCTCTAGAGCAGAGATGTGCACGAACACGTCTTTTCCACCGGATTCCGGAGCAATAAAGCCGAAACCTTTGGTGGCGTTGAACCATTTCACTGTACCATTGGCCATGCGAGTATTCCTTAATTATCACTGCCCACATGATGCGGCAGCCTGGCTTGTCACGCCAATATCGAGCGCTATTAGCCAGTAAAGGAAAACAGTAAGTCGAATGGAGATCAGTAGCGCTATCCCTGTCGCATTTATTCGAGCGGAACACAAGGTCAAACTTACTAGCATTATGTGGTGACAAATGAAGAGACCATGGCAACGCGTGAACCGCACACAATGTGGCTGTCTGCAGATGTAGTCTCAAGAGATATTGATCTTCGTCTCTGTCTCCGGACGGCGGTGTACTTCGTCCCTGTCCAGAGATGGGACGGCATCGACGGGAATATGCGGACGAATTCAAGGGTGAGATGCAAGGTGCGCCATTGGTTGAGGCACCGCATCGAACGGGATCCACGCGGCTTTACGAACCGGGGGCGACGCAGGGCAGCGTTACGAAAGAGCTGGGGATCATCAGCACTCAGCTGAACACCTGGCGGCCAGAGATCGAGGTGTTCGGCTGGTTGGAAGCGAAACGCCGGCTGAAAGCCGATGCCGCTGAGCTGGAACGCTTGCGCCAGAAGAACAAGCGGCTCGCGGATAAGAACGGGACTTGCAGATAATTGAGCAGGTGCACGGCACCGCTCCGAGTTTGCCTGCGAGCCCCTTTTTCCCGTCCTGAACGATAAATAAGCGCGCGTTCATCACGGCCCGGAAAGCCCAGTTTGACTGACCGTGGCACCGGTAGGGCTTTGTCAGCCGGAGAACGCGGTTTTGACACTTTGCCGGCTGCTGTGCCTGTCGCGCAGCTGGCTCTATGGACGCCACGCCAGCACGCCCGGTCGTGATGACCGCGGGGCTCCGCGCAGGGCGCTGCTGGAGCGGAGAGCATTGTTTCGAAGCCCGCAAGGAACGCTACGGATCCAAACGCATCCACCGGGATCTGCGCGCTGACGGGGAGCGGGTGTCGGAGCGGCATGTGGCCAGAATACTACGGGAAAATATCCTCTCATCCCGTCGCCAAACCTGTTGCAGCGGACGGTTCACTGCACCAACCAGAACACCATCGGGCTGACGAGTATCACCTATGTCGGCAGTGACGAGGGCTGGCGTCCGCCATGGGCCTCAGACCAATGGCCGCCGCATGGGCGGACCTAGCGGCGGTCAAGGATATGGCCACGCGCGAAACCGTCGGCTGGTCCATGGCCGATCACCTGCGGGTCGAGCTGTGCTGCAGCGGGCTCCGGATGGCCCTGAACCGGCGCAGGCCGGTCCCCGGCCTGTTCCTGTACTCGATAGAGGCGTGCAATACGCCAGCGGAGACTCCCGCAAGATCATCCATCGTGCCAAGCTGACCCAATCCATGAGCCGCAAGGGGGAGCGCCTCGATAACGCCCAGATGGAGACCTTCTTCACCTCACTGAAAAGGGAGCTGGTCCACCGCCAACGGTTCATGACGCGAGCACAGCCCAAGGCTGCAAACTTCGAATACTCCGAGGCCTTCTACAACCGCCAGCGCACCACTCCGCCAGCAGCTGACAAACGCCCGCCCAAGCGTTCAAAGAAGTTCGATGGAAAATGGCCTCGTAGGATCAACAATCAGACTGACCGGAAACCAGGAGCGATGTTAACAGTGCTGTTGGACGTAAAAATTCGGTCAGCGAAGGCCGTAATAAAGCCCGACTGTATGCTCTGCCTCAGCGAAAAACAGCCAGCGTGCAGTCGCCACTCCGGCGAGATGGATGAGTGCGGCCAGCGCCAAAGCGACGGTTGGGGCAGGGATGAAGACCAGGATCAAAATCGGCAGCGCTGCGGTCAGGAGCAGAGCGATGATACGCAGCTTTTGCGCGTGCTTGCGTCCGATCACGTGGATGAACTCGCGCATCAGGTAGTTGGGTGAGCTGTGCGGATGCGCGACGGAGCGGACCGTACCACGGTCACTCAGCCTGGTCGCCGTGCCGAGGGTCGAACCGCTCTCGGCCAGGGCGCTGTCTCCCCGGCGCCACCATGTGAACTGAAGGAGAGCGGTGATAACCAGCAACATCACAGCGGCAGTGATCCGCCCTGAGAGCAGGGCCCCGCCCGTCAAAGCATAGCTTAGAAACAGTGCGGAGGTGAGCGGAGTATTCCAGCGGGGAATGGTCTTGAGTTGGCCGTAGATCATCGAGGTGGTGAATACGGTCAGCAGGGAGAGGGCAGCCCCGATCCAGCCGGCGAGCGGCAGGTGGCGGCCCGCAAAGATCAGCGCGGCGGCATAGACTGCCATGACGAGGAGTGCGGCCACGGCGCAGATTGCTTCCCGGCTGAGCCAGCTCGACCGCCATTGGCTAAAGGCCCGCCACGCCCGTTCGGGGTGGCCGAGGTGGAAGGTCGAGGCGATGAGGCCACCCACTGCGAGGCCGAAAGCGAGGGTGAAGGCCCAGAAGGCACCGAGCCCGGTCGGAGGACTTGGATCGACACCGAGCCAGGCGAGAAACCCAAACCCCACGCCGGAGAGCGTTGTGAACAGGATCACAGACGTTGCGGGATGCATCAGCGCTCCTCCCGGTGTGTGTCGCCGGGCAGCCGGGACAGTTGTTTGTCGAGCCACCCGAGGAAGCCGCCCGCGTCAGAGACGACCGGTTCGAGGAAGGGCGCGAGGACGGAGTCTTCGTCCCAGCTATCCTTGGGCCGCGGCGGCAGGTACTTGTTCACCGGCGCGGTGCCGAGCTCCGGCATGAGGTCCATGCCACCCCGCTCGGCACTCAGGCGCGAGACGTTCGACTCCGGGTCGGCGAAGTCACCGAAATGACGCGCCCCGGCGGGACAGGTGCGGACGCAGGCGGGCACGCGGTCTTCCTCGGGCAGGGTGTCATTGTAGATCCGGTCCACACAGAGGGTGCATTTCTTCATCACACCCTCGGCCTGATCCATCTCGCGCGCGCCATAGGGGCAGGCCCAGGCGCAGAGACCGCAACCAATGCAATGGCTCTCGTTGACCAGCACGATGCCGTCCTCGACGCGTTTGTAGCTGGCGCCGGTGGGGCAAACAGTGACGCAGGGCGCGTCTTCGCAATGGAGGCAGGATTTGGGGAAATGCACCGTCTGGGCCGCGCCGCCCTCAGGCTGAACCTCGTAGCTGTGCACGCGGTTTAGGAACGTCCCCATGGGCTCGTCGCCATAGGGGCGCTGATCTGACAGGGGGGCGCCGTAATTTTCGGTGTTCCAGCCCTTGCAGGCGATCACACAGGCATGGCAGCCGACGCAGGTGTCGAGGTCGATCACAAGGCCCAGCTTGCGCTCGGTGGATTGGGGAAGCTGGGTCATTCTGTTTCTCCCACCTGCCATTGCAATTCATTGGGGCCTTTGCCGACCGGAGATTTCAGCGCCGGGAAGGCAGGCTGGGCCTGATCCCCTGCAGGTGCGTCTGTCTTTTCGATCTTGACCCTCAGGTCGAACCATGCGGCCTGCCCGGTGATCGGGTCGGAATTGGCCCATCGCAGCCCGTCGCCTTTGGGCGGGAGCAGCTCGTGGATCAGATGGTTCAGCAGGAACCCTGTGCGCGCCTCGGGTGCGTCCTCGCTGAGCGCCCAGGCACCCTTGCGCTTGCCAATGGCGTTCCACGTCCAGACGGTGTTTTCATTGAGCGCGGCCTGATGGGCCACGGGAACGGTTATCGTCCCATGAGCCGATGTCACATGCGCCCAGTCACCCTCCTGAAACCCATGCTTCTCCCAGAGCTTCGTCGGCACATAGAGCGGGTTCGTCCCGTGGAGCTGGCGCAACCACGCGTTCTGCGTCCCCCAGGAGTGATACATGGCCATGGGGCGCTGGGTCAGGGCGTGAACGTCGAATTCCGATGTGTCGACCCGGTCATCCTCGAAGGGCGGATACCAGAAGGGCAGGGGGTCCATGGTGGCCCGCACCCGTTCCCGCAAATGCTCGGGCGGTTGGCGCTCGCCATGGCCCTCGGCGGCGCGCTGGAATTTGCGCATGGGCTCGGAATAGAGCTGGAAGAGATAGGGTTGCGGCGCGTCAAACAGCCCGAGCTCCACCGCCCAATCCTGATAGGCGCTGTTCCACGGTTTATAGTAGCTCGCCTCTTCGGGAACATGGTGAACGAAGAAGCTGCCATTCTCGATGTAGCGGTCGAGCTGATCGGGGTTCACCGCGCCGCGTCCGACCTGATCCCCGCTCTCGCCCCGGAACCCGGCGAGGGGACCAATCCCTGGCTTGCGCTCGTGGTTGACGATGTAGTCGGCGTAATCGCTCCACTTTGCCTCTCCCGCCTCGTTTGTGAAGCCGGGCAATTTCATCAGGTTGGCGAGCTGGATCAGCGCGGTCTGAAACCCGCGCACATCCCGGTCCGGCTCTACCACCGGCCAGCGGATCGCATCCGCCGCACCGTCCGCTTCGCAGATAGGCCGGTCGAGGAGGGAAATGCAGTCGTGGCGTTCGAGATAGGTCGTGTCGGGCAGGATCAGATCCGCATAAGCCACCATCTCCGACGAATAGGCGTCCGAATAGATGATATGCGGGATCACGTAATCGCCGGTCTCGTCCTGATCCGTCAGCATCTTGATGACGCCCGATGTGTTCATGGTCGAGTTCCACGACATATTCGCCATATACATGAACAGCGTGTCGATCTTGTACGGGTCCCCGGCATGGGCGTTCGAGATCACCATATGCATCAGCCCATGGGCTGACATGGGGTTTTCCCAGGTGAAGGCTTTGTCGATGCGGGCGGGGCTGCCGTCTTCCTTCAGCGCCAGATGCTCAGGCCCCCGCACAAAGCCCAGATGAGGACCGTCGAGCGGGCTGTCAGGCGTGGCCTTGCAATGGGGCGTCGGATGCGCCTCGATGGGTTTGGGGTAGGGCGGTTTGAACCGGAAGCCACCGGGGACTTCGACCGTGCCCAGCAGGATTTGCAGCACATGCAGCGCGCGGCATGTCTGGAAGCCGTTGGAATGGGCCGAGACGCCGCGCATGGAATGCATGGAGACCGGTCGTCCGATCATCTTGTCATGGGTCTCGCCCCGGAAATCGGTCCAGCTTCGATCCAGCTCAAACGACTCGTCAAAGGCCACACGGGCCAGCTCAGCGGCGATCTTGCGGATCTTGGCGGCCGGGATTCCCGTCCGTTCGGCCACAGCTTCGGGTGCGTATTGCGGATCGAGATACTTCTCGGCCATCTTCGCCATGACCGTCACATAGGTCTTGCCCTCCGCCTCGTGCGTGGCCGAGAGGCTGGGACGCACGCCCTTTTGGTCAAAGGGTGTCAGCGCGCCGGTCACGGTGTCGATGACCAGTACCTTATCGTCCCCATCGCGCAGCAGCAGGCCTGTCTCGGGATCGATCAGCGCGGGCGCGTTGGTGTAGCGGGACAGGTAGTCGAGGTCTATCTTGCCCGCCTTCATCAGCTCATGGACCAGCGACAGGATGAACAGCCCGTCGGTGCCTGGGGTGATCGCGACCCATTCATCGGCGACCGCGTTATACCCTGAGCGCACCGGGTTGACGCCGATGACCTTCGCGCCGCGTGCCTTGATCTTGCCGATTCCCATCTTGATCGGGTTGGAATCGTGATCCTCTGCCACCCCGAACAGCATGAAGAGCTTCGTGTGATCCCAGTCCGGCTGGCCGAATTCCCAGAAGGCACCACCCATAGTGTAGATGCCGCCCGCCGCCATATTCACCGAGCAAAAGCCGCCATGTGCCGCATAATTGGGCGTGCCGAAATTCTGCGCCCAAAAGCTGGTAAAGCTCTGCGACTGGTCGCGCCCGGTGAAGAAAGCGAGCTTTTCCGGTGCGGTCCGTCTGATCGGCTCCAGCCAGCCGGCGGCCATCTCCAGCGCCTCGTCCCAGCCGATTTCCTCGAACTCGCCCGACCCGCGCGGGCCGACCCGCTTGAGCGGCGCGCGCAGCCGCGAGGGGGCGTTGACCTGCATGATCCCGGCGCTGCCCTTGGCACAAAGGACGCCCTGATTGACCGGGTGATCGCGATTGCCTTCGATATAGGCAACCTTGCCGTCTTTCATGTGGACGTTGATGCCGCAGCGGCAGGCACACATGTAACAGGTTGTTTGGCGGATCTCATCGGAGACTTTGGTGGACAGGTCGAGCTTGGGTTGTGATGCCATCATGTTCCACCAGTATCAGAGTGCTTAACTTCTCAAAGTCCTCATAACCTTATAGGCACATCAGCGACGTCGTAAAGCGGCGCCATGCCCAGTCGAATATAGGAGGCGGCTTTGGGCAAAGGTCACAGATCGATATCAGGTTTGTAAAGAACGCGAACAATGCTGTCGTGGGGTAGAAACGAGAAATGCGGGAAAGTTGGTGATGAGAGGTGGTCCTTGAAATTCGACCAGTTTGCCGCCGTGCTAAGCTATAGCATTGGTTTCATTTCAGGCGGCAACCTTCAGGTCCGGAGA
The DNA here is from genome assembly GCF_007004065.1 of Palleronia caenipelagi. Classification (GTDB taxonomy): domain Bacteria; phylum Pseudomonadota; class Alphaproteobacteria; order Rhodobacterales; family Rhodobacteraceae; genus Palleronia; species Palleronia caenipelagi. The sequence continues at coordinate 8,352 of NZ_VFSV01000072.1, forward strand.
TTGCCTGTCATAGGCCTGGTCCGGCGTCATGATCCCATGTGATGAGTGCGGGCGTCTTTCGTTGTAGTAGCTGATCCAGTCACCGATCCCGTCCCGGGCTTCGGAACCTGTTTCGAAGGCGTTCAAGTAGACGCATTCGTATTTGAGGGATCGCCAGAGCCGCTCGATCATCCGGTTGTCGATCCAGCGGCCCCGGCCATCCATCGAGA
>NZ_VFSV01000073.1 GCF_007004065.1 Palleronia caenipelagi
GCGCCGCCAAGGAAGCGCAGGCCAACCTGCTGATCCACCCTGTGGTCGGCATGACGAAGCCGGGCGACGTGGACCACTTCACCCGCGTGCGCTGCTACGAGGCGGTGCTGGACAAGTACCCGCAATCGACCACCACCATGTCGCTCTTGAACCTCGCCATGCGCATGGCCGGCCCGCGTGAAGCCGTCTGGCACGGGATCATCCGCAAAAACCACGGCTGCACCCATATCATCGTGGGCCGCGACCACGCCGGTCCGGGCAAGAACAGCCAGGGCGAAGATTTCTACGGTCCCTATGACGCGCAGGAGCTGTTCCGCGCGCACCAGGACGAGATCGGCATCGAAATGGTGGACTTCAAGCACATGGTCTATGTGCAGGAGCGCGCCCAGTACGAACCTGCCGACGAGATCGAAGACAAGGATAACGTCACGATCCTGAACATCTCCGGCACCGAGCTGCGTCGCCGTCTGGCCGAGGGTCTGGAAATCCCCGAGTGGTTCTCCTTCCCCGAGGTGGTCCGCGAGTTGCGCCGCACGAAACCGCCGCGCGCCCAGCAGGGTTTCACCGTGTTCTTCACCGGTTTCTCCGGCTCCGGCAAATCCACCATTGCCAACGCGCTGATGGTCAAGCTGATGGAGATGGGGGGCCGTCCGGTGACGCTGCTCGATGGCGACATCGTGCGGAAGAACCTGTCCTCCGAGCTGGGCTTCTCCAAGGAGCACCGTGACCTGAACATCCGCCGGATCGGCTATGTGGCCTCCGAGATCACCAAGAACGGCGGCATCGCGATCTGCGCACCCATCGCCCCCTACGCGACAACCCGTCGCGCGGTGCGTGAGGACGTGGAGCAGTACGGCGCCTTCGTCGAGGTCCACGTGGCGACCACCATCGAGGAATGCGAAAAGCGCGACCGCAAGGGTCTCTACAAGCTGGCGCGCGAGGGCAAGATCAAGGAATTCACCGGGATCTCCGACCCCTATGACGTTCCTGCCAACCCCGAGCTGCGCGTCGAGACCGAAGGCACGGACGTCGACAACTGCGCCCACCAGGTGATCCTCAAGCTCGAAAGCATGGGCCTGATCACGGCATAAGGAACCGTACCAATGACCTACCAAGAGATGATTGACGCGCTCAAACCCGTCGCGCGGGCGGCGGGGGCGAAAATTATGGACGTCTACGCCAAGGATCCCGAGGCCGATTTCAAAGGCGACGGCAGCCCTGTCACCGAAGCAGACCAGGCTGCCGAAGCTGTGATCCTGCCCGCATTGGCGGAAATGGCCCCCGATGTGACCGTTATTTCCGAAGAGAATGCCGCCAGCCACAACCTGAAGGCGCCCGAGCGGTTCTTTCTGGTCGATCCGCTGGACGGCACCAAGGAATTCCTCAAACGGGACGGCAAGGGCTCTTTCACGGTCAACATTGCGCTGATCGAAAATGGCGTGCCGGTGATGGGCGTGGTCTATGCACCTGCGCTTGATCGCATGTTCACCGGCGCGGTTGGATTGGGGGCTGAGGAAGAGGGTAAAGGCGCGATCACGACCCGCAAAACGCCCCCTCAAAGCGGCGCGGTCGCCGTCGCAAGCGCCTCGCACCGCGACGCGGCGACCGACGCCTGGCTCGCAGATCACGGGATCACGCAAACCGTTTCCATAGGCTCGTCGCTGAAATTCTGTCTTGTGGCCGCAGGAGAGGCGGATGTCTACCCACGCTTCGGGCCGACGATGGAATGGGACACGGGCGCTGGCGACGCAGTTCTGCGCGCGTCCGGGGGTATCGTGGAACTGCCGGACGGCACTGCTTTTACCTATGGAAAACCCGACTATCGCAACGGGGCGTTTGTCGCGAAAGCAAACCCGTGATCAGCTCACCATCGGCAAAAGGTCGCGTCCATGCTTGACATCGCCGACCTCTCGAACGGCACGCTGGCGTTCCTCGCCATGTCGGTGTTTGTGGCCGGTCTCGTCCGGGGCTTTACCGGTTTCGCCGCCTCTGCCACCGTCATGGCGCTGGCCACCGTGGTCATGGCGCCGATTGATCTGTTGCCGGTCTGCCTTTTGCTAGAGCTGATCGCGTCGGCTTTTCTGGTTCGTGGCGGCATCAAGGAAGCCGACTATGGTCTGACAATACCGCTGGTCGGTTTCGCCTTCATCGCGCTGCCGGCCGGTCTCTATCTGACCAAGACGATGGACCCCGACCTGTCGCGGCTGATCGTGTTGGGAGTGGTGGCCGGATTGGCTGCGCTCCAGCTCGCGCGTATCCCTCTGCCCTTCGGGCGCGGATTTGCTTCGAGAGCCGTCGTTGGCGTCTCTGCCGGTTTAATTCAGGGTCTGGCCAATGCGGGCGGCCTGGTGCACGCGCTGTATGTCCTTGCGCTGGATCTGCCGCCACGGACCGTCCGGGCGACGATGATCCTTGGGGTCATGATCAGCGGCGCGATGGGTGTTTTCTGGCAGGTTGCAATGGGTATTCTGACGGTTCAGGCGCTGGCGCGTGTCCTGCTGGTCTTCGTGCCGTTTGTGATCGGACTCTGGCTGGGACGCGCCGGGTTCACGCCGGAAAACGAAAAATTTTATCGGCCCATCAGTCTGGCTTTGCTGATCGTTCTGGCCAGCGGCGGCATCCTGCGTCTGGTGGTCTAGAGCCGCGTCAGTCGCGGCCCAGATAAGTATCGATATAGCCCGCAAAGCGTTCGTTGATCATGTCTTCGGAGAGGCCGAAATCGCTGATCTTGTAGGTGTGCTTGCCGTATTTGTGCTGCTGGTGCTCGCGCGTGTGCTGACCAACGGTGAAGGCCACCTCGTCTGACCACTCCAGACCAAACTTTTCATGCACACCGCGGACGCAGGCGACCGGGCTTTTCAGCATGTCGGTGTACTTGTGGTCGTAGATCTTATGCTCCAGCCCGACGCGGTTGCGCAGATGGGCCTGCATGCTCTTGTCGCTCAGATCCAAGATAGCGCGGCCATGGCGGTGCATATCGAGATCGTCGCAGGTCAGATCGCAGACAAAGGTGTTGAGTGAGCAATAGCTGGGCACGCATTCCGTGGGTTGGCGGTGGGTCTGAACCAGCATCGCATTGGGAATATGCTTGAGGATCAGATGCGGGTTTTCGAGGTGCTCAATGGATTTGACCACCAATCTTTTGCCCGGATGCGTCGCCTGCAATATACGCAACAGGTCGGCGTAATCGGCGTATTTCTTATCCGCATCGGCCGAGGCGTAGTACCAGTCCATGTATTTATAAACGACCATGAATTCGGTCATGGTCCGCGCCGCAAAGGTGCCACCCATCAGCCAGAAGCACTCTTCCAGCGTATGCGGCCGGATATAATGCATCGCATCCAGATGCGGGGTGAACAGCTCGCGTGGGCGGATGATCGCCTCGGCGGTCTTGATCCGGTCTTCGGCGGAATCGCTGGCGTTGCGGTTCATCGGCAGGTTCAGCTCCCACCATTCCAGGCCATGGCAATCGGGCGCGGCGGACAGCATGCGCTGCAGCGCCGTCGTGCCTGTGCGGGCGAGGCCAGAGACAATGAGCGGCGAGATGAGCTCGGTCCTGATGTCGGCGTGATCGCGATTGCGCCGGTCCTGCAATAGCAGGCGGGTTTCCAGAAAGTTGAGGATCGTGCCTTCGGCAAGGAAATAGCCATATGCGTTGACGCGCGCATCCGTATTGATGCTGTCGCAGAGCACCTCCAAACCTTCCTTGAAGTAGGGATCGCCATAATCGTTCAGGCGCACCCGCTTTTTGGCCTTCTTCATCAGCTTCTCAGGGTCGAGCGCGCGCGGTACACCGCCGACCATCTGCCCGAGTTGAAACGCCTTGTTCAGACCGCGAAAGGCCAGAGGCTTGGGATAGGCCATAGTCGGCTCCTTATCTTGTGCTACCGGATCAGCGCCATGGAAAGCCATGGAATGAACGTCACCAGGATCAGGAAGAACACCATCAGGCCAAGGAACGGCAGAACCGACCGGACCACTGTCGAGAATTTCTCCTTGAATGCAGTCATGGCCACGATCAGGTTCAGGCCGATGGGCGGGGTCAGGAAGCCCAGCTCAAGGTTGACCACCATGATGATCCCGAAATGCACCGGGTGGATACCGAACTGCGCTGCCCCAGCGTAAAACAGCGGGCCAAGGATCAGGATCGCAGGGATCGCATCCACGAAACAGCCCACGATCAGCAGCGCAATGTTGACCGCGATCAGATAGGTGATCTTTGAAGTGAACGTGTCCGACAGAAAGGCGGCGAAATCCTGCGGCACGCCCTGAACGGCAAGCAACGACTTCAGCGAGATGGCCACAGCAAGGATCGGGAAGATTGAGCCGAGCAGCTGCGCGGTGTATTTGAAGATGCCGAAGAAGGCCAGGAACCCAAGCTCGCGGTGAATGAATAGCTCGACAAAGAGCGCATAGGCCAGACCCACCGCCGCAGCCTCGGTTGGTGCAAAGTAGCCCGAATAGATGCCGCCCAGAAGGATGACGGGCAACATCAATGCCCAGATGCCTTCGCGTAGCGCATGGGCGGCCCGGGGCCATGAGAAGGGCTTCGGTGGAATATGACGGTTCCGGAAAAAGCCGTAGAAGGACAGGATCGCCGTCAGCAGCAGACCGGGGATGATGCCTGCCAGAAACAGATCCGCGATGCTGGTCTCGGTGATAATTCCGTAGATGATCAGCGGGATGGAGGGCGGGATGATGATCCCAAGGGTGCCCGCCGACGAAAGCGATCCAAGGGCGAATTTCTTGTCATAGCCTGCGTCCTTGAGTGCCGGATACAGCACCGTGCCCACCGCCAGCAGCGTGACTGCGGACGAGCCGGAGATCGACGAGAAGATCGCGCAAGACAACACCGCTGCGATCGCCATGCCGCCCGGCAACCATTCAGTGAAGGCGCGCACCACATCAATCAGGCGCTGCGCGCTTGAACCGGTCGACATAGTCGCCCCGGCCAGCATGAACATCGGAATGGCCAGCAAAACCTCGCTATCCAGCGCGGCCCACATGTCTTCGATCAGGTAGACGACTTCGCCGTCACCGTAGAAAAAGTGAATATATGCCGCTGCGATCAGCAGGATCAGGACCACGCTCTGACGCAGGACCAGAAGGCCAACCACGATGGCCAGGAGGATCAGTGCAGTCATGGCGTCAATCCCTCAGGATGGGTCGCGGCTTCCACTCGGGCTGCCAGGCAAAGATCAGATGTTTGAAGGCGGACGAGAAGAACATGTATGGAAAGACCAGCTGGAATGGCCAGAGCGGCACACGGATCAGCTCTGCCATGTCCTTGAACTCGTGAGATTGAACGACGAACTTAATGGCGAAATACCCAAGAAAGATATGCAGGATCGCCGACAGGATGTCGCCCACCCGTGGCGTCCATTTGTAGGGCAGGACCCCATCTGCAAACGTCGGTCGCAGATGGGCATTTTCGCCGGTCGCAATAACCATGCCGAGAGAGCCCGCAATGATCGCCGAGAGAACTGCAACCTTTGCACCGCCGTCAATGCTCGTGGTGAAGATCTCGCGCGCGAGAACCTGACTGAGCAGAAGGGTTGCCGTCAGAAGGTAGGCAAGGACGGCAACCGTTGACTCGAGCCACAAGAGGAGTTGAACGAACAGGCGCATGATACGGGTCTTCCGTTAGTGGGTTATCAAGAGCCGCAGGCTGCTTTCGCCTCTTCCAGCTTGGCACGGATATCTTCCGACTGGCCGCCGATCTCGGCAAGCGAAGCGTCAAGCACACCGTCTGCAGAGGCACGCCACGCAGCGAGTTCCTCTTCGGTCGGGTAATGCACATCCACGCCCGCCTCGGCGATCTGGCCAAGCAATGCCTTTTCCGCGCCAAGGATCATTTCGGACAGCTCTGCACCCATCGGCGCGACGCTCATGAGCCAGCCCTGCTCCTCGTCGCTCAACTTGTCCCAGACGCGCTGCGAGATTGCGAGCGACCCGACGAGGCGGTAGTGCTGCGTGACGGTGACATGCGGCGCTAGCTTCGGAATGCCCACAGCGATGCCGTAGACGGTCGGGATATTGACCGCGTCGATCGTGCCGGTTTGCAAGGCGGGGATCATATCAGCAACGCTGAGCGGCGACGGGGTTGTGCCAAGCGCGCTCATGAAGTCGCGCTTGATGATCCCGTTGGCGACGCGGATCTTCAAACCGCCCATATCTTCGGGCATGCGGACGGGCCTGGACGAGAAGATGTTGGTGTGACCGACTTCCATCCAGGTGACAGGCACAAGATTGTTTTCCGCCATCAGCGGCTCAAGAATACCCGCCAGGTGGTTGTGCTGAACGCAGGTTCCCTGTTCGGTGCTGTCAAAGAAAAAGGGGGCTGACATGATCTCCAATTCAGGCATGACCACCGACAGCGGGTCATTGGTCACATAAATCATGTCCAGACGGCCCTTCTGGGCTTGGCGGGTCATGGTGACCTCGTCGCCAATCTGACCATCCAGCAGCAGTTGCAGCTTCAGCTCGCCTCCGGACACGGTTTCGACCTGTTCAGCAACTTTGGTGATCCAGGCACCCCAAGGCGATTGCGTTGGCGCAACGGACCCCACACGCAACACGGTTTCTGCCAGAGCCGCAGACCCGGTCAGACCGATGACAAGTGCCGCGACTGAACTCAAAACTTTCATTTTCATTTTTATCCTCCCAGAAAGGACAGGGTTTCCCCCCGCCTTGATCAGTGCCGCCCGCTTCATGAGCGCAGGTCCTTTGGTGGCCCAGCATCGCCAACACTAAGGCACTCGTCACTTTTCAGGAATATCACCTATGTGACAATTCGATGTCTGCTTGAAAATCATTCACTGTGTGGGTCTGCTGTAGCGTGTTCAATAGATAAAGCTTAGGGCGTATTTGCCTCTTTCCCGGCCCGTTCAGATGATCCGCCCATAGGCGACCTGACTGCGGTCGGTCATGTGGTTGAGAGGGATTGCGATTTGTGGACAGCTCCGTGAGGTCTACAGCGCCGAGCCCGCCGAGGCGGCCCAGGACGCGCTGGAGGAATTCGACGAGGTCTGGGGCAGGCAATATCCTTCGATCGCCCAGGTCTGGCAACTGGCATGGGCCGAGGTGACCCTATTTTTTGCTTTCAGCTCGGAAATCCGCCGGGTGATCTATACCATGAACAGGATCGAGAGCCTGAACAGCGTGATCCGGAAATCGATCAAGACGCGGGGCTCGTTCCACTCCGAGGATACCGGCGAGAAGCTGATCCATCTGGCGATCCGCGGGCACGTCACGCAACGTCAGAGGATGACTGACAGCGGTTAACCAATTCGCCAGAATATTCGATGATCGCTTTTCGCCGTTTGCTCGATAAGTGGTCTTCCCCCACTGAAGTGGTCCTCCGCTATGTTTAGGAAAACGGAGGAAACAGATGGCAAACAAGCGACCAAAGCCAGAAGAGATTGTTACGAAGTTACGGCAGGTTGAGGTTCTGACGGGGCAAGGGATGCCGCGTCTGGATGCGATCCGCCAGATCGGCGTGACTGAACAGACGTTCTACCGCTGGAAGAAAAAGTACGGTGGAATGGGCACGGACCAATTGAAGGAACTTAAGCGTCTTCAGAAAGAGAATGAGCGCCTGCGCAAGGCCGTTTCGGATCTGACCCTGGACAAGCTGATCCTGGCGGTGGCCGCAAAGGGAAACTTCTGAGCCCCGCTCGTCGCCGTCCTGCATTGATCGTGTTCGTGCAGAATGGAACGTTTCGGAACGCCGCGCGTGTCGCGTTCTCAGACAACACCGATCGACACAGCGCAAAGCACCTGCCGGTCGCCCGGACGAAGAGCGCTTGGTGGCGGATATGATCGAGCTAACCCGGCAATATGGACGGTATGGCTATCGTCGGATTGCAGCAATGCTCAGAGATGCTGGCTGGCATGTGAACGACAAGCGCGTCGAAAGACTGTGGCGACGAGAGGGGCTGAAGGTGCCAATGAAACAACCAAGAAAAGGACGGCTTTGGCTGAATGATGGATCGTGTGTCCGGTTGCGGCCTGAGCATCCAAACCATGTTTGGTCATATGACTTCGTGCATTGCCGGACGGACGATGGGAAGGCGTTCCGTACGCTCAACATCATTGACGCGTACAGCCGGGAATGTCTGGCGATCCGTGTCGACAGGAAGTTGAACTCAGGCAACGTCATCGATGTGCTGAGCGACCTGTTCATCCTGCGCGGCGTGCCAGCATTCATTCTGTCTGACAACGGCCCGGAGTTCGTTGCTCAAGCCGTACAGGACTGGATCAAAGCTGTCGGCGCGAAAACGGCTTACATCGAACCTGGATCGCCTTGGGAGAACGGATACTGCGAAAGCTTCAACGCCCGTTTCCGCGA
>NZ_VFSV01000074.1 GCF_007004065.1 Palleronia caenipelagi
CCCCGACCGCCCGCGCCGGTCCATCACGTCCGCATGGAACCACATTAAGCGCGCCGCAAGCCTGCCCCCCTCCCTGCGCCTCCACGATCTGCGCCACACCTATGCCAGCCATGCGGTGCTGTCCGGGGAAAGCCTGTACCTCACCGGCAAACTTCTCGGCCACCGCAATCCGGGCAGCACCAACCGCTACGCCCATCTCGACAGCCACCATCTGGCCCGGGCCGCAGACAAGATCGCAGACCGCATCGACAGCATGATGAACGGCGAGCCTGAACGCAGCACCCGCCAGACATGACCGGTGGCGCGATGCCCACGGTCAGGCGGTGCGGAAGGTGGTCAGCAAAGCCACGGGGTGCAGGAAAGGGGATAGTAGACACGCACGGCGGAAAGCAGAAGTTCGCTGCGGATGCTATCTAATGTCTGCTTCTGACGAGGATACCTATCGGATGGGTCCAGCCTCGGTTCAGAAGACATTATTCTCGACGCAATCAAGTGCGATATTTAAGATCGCCTCATGAATTGCCGCCTGTGTCATTACTGGAAAAGGATCACGACCTGCATTGCAGGATTTCTGATACTGCTTCTTTCGACCGTGTCACCCTGCGCTAACGGGGCGATGGCTCTCTCTACAGACGTTGTCTGGCTCTCAAGCGATAGGCTCCAAATAGCGCGGAGTGCCTCTGGAGCATCTCTACCGGCACGAGGGCCGCCGGCGGCAGGTAAGAATGTCGCGGTTACAGTTACGCTGTTGCCGATAGGCGGTGACACGCAGGCGGACACACTCGAAGATGTCCACAAGATCCGATGCGCCGCTCTGAGCTGGTCTATTGCCCCAAAGGGAACAGGACTGGGAACAAACCCCTTTAAAGGCAAAACACCTCAAGAAATCGACAAGATGTTTATAGACAAAGGGTTCGAGCCACGCGGCCCCGATCCCATCGGGGGTAAAGGTGGTTATGTGAACCCTAAGACAGGCCGTTCGTATCATATCGACCCAGAACCCAACAATGGAAAGCTGGAACCGAGTATCCGCATGTCGATGTTAACAGGCCGAAGGGTTCGGATTTACCGAAAAAAAGTATCCACTAGGCGATAAGTTGACAGACAATGACTGATAAACCGGCTGAACTTCTGACTTTTGAATTATGTGAAAACGGAGATGAAGTTGAAATACATCTTAATGATGAAGGGCTTTCCAATCTTATAAACTACCTTGTGAGGCTAAAGAAATCTCGCGACCACGAACATCTTATGACCGAAGAATGGGGGGGTAATGAACTTACCTCAATTAAGCAAGGTTCGGGGAATACGCTTCTACAAAAAGTGACGCTAAGGCATTGGTAGACATATGACCCTGCGGCTCAAAGCCCTCTTTACCGGCCTCATTGCCCTGCTGATGGCAGCGCTGTTCGCGTGTGCGCCTGCGGGCGCAAAAACCGCGTCGGGGGGATATCAACTTTTTAAGCCGGTCACTTTGGCGGATCAGTGCGCTATCCAATTGGCGTCATTTGAGAATTTTAACCAGCACGCCAAAATCGCGCCAGAGTGTTGTAATGCCCCAAAGGGGGGAACGACTGGTGCTAAGGGGTCTTTGACTGACAGCGCCAATGCTCAGGTTAAAGCGAAGCCGGGAAAAGCGTTTACCCAAGAAGGTCAGCAAAAATACAGCGATCTGGCAGGGGAACGTATTGAAACGGTCGAGGACTTAACCAATGCAATCAAGTCGGGAAAAATTGATCCTGCTGACATTGAAGCAAACTATGTCACGATCAATGGAAAGCCTGTCATTGATAACGCACGGACATCAACAGCTTTAGAAAATGCAGGGTTCCACGCAGCGAGTGGAATGGAGTCAATCAGACAGGAAAACAACAGCGCCCGGGTGTCACATGGGATCAGGCGGTTCAGAATAAGCTTGATAACAATAAAGGCGAGCCTATCGCTCCTGAGGATTGGTAATCCATGAGGTATGTTGAGAGGTATAATTTTCTTAATTTTCTTAATTTGCTTTTGCCTCACGGCGAAGACAACATCTCTTTCGAGAAAAGAGATGGCGATCTGCGTGTAACCATACCTTATAATGATCGGACGCAGAGTATTCGGCTGCTGTTTGAAAGCTGTTCATATCAGTATGTTTTTCTGGTGCCCGGATATTGCCCAGAGGAATTGGCTTCGGATTTTATCTATGACTTCAGTCGCGTTTATGAGCTCTTTGATACAAAGTTACTGTATGAAAGCGAGGCAATCTCCGAAAGTTATGGCTACAAGCCAAACCGGCGGCATTTTTTCTTTTATCTCGAATGGGAGAATGTGGCTTTTCATGTGATTGCTAAGTCATGTGAATTTACGGAAGCCAATGGGCCTCTATAGTTTGGATTAACCATACACCATTTTGAGCTTGAAAAAAATTATGTCCTTGCTGGTGCATTTTGAGTGCGGGGATGGTCAGGACGACAGGCTTGCCGTGCCGTTGCCCGACTTTGGTTGCCGTTTCCTTATCTGCTGACAGATGCACGTACTGGCGGTTTTGTGGGAGCAGCCCTTGTTCTCGGATACTTTCAAGGAAGCGTTCTGCGGTGCCGTGGTATAGGACCTCAGGCGGCTCAATGGCTTCAAGGCCGAGGTTGACCTGAATAGAATGTCCCTGATTAGCACGGATTGACAAGCCATCATCTGAGATTGCAAACCGCTTTTTGTCGCTGGTGGCCACGACTTCATACAGCAAGTCATGCGTGATCGGAATATCTGCTTTTGCAATCAGCTCTTCGATATTTGCCCATCCTTCCGGGTCAAGGCTTAGGCCGATTGCATCCGGTTTGTGACGCAAGATATAGCTTAGGAATTTACTGGTTTCTCTGATGGGGCGCGTCATTGTCCGCTCTCCGCCGCTGGCTTTTCAACCGGCTGAAACCCCATCATCCTTATCGCGCAGAATCGTGAACCATTGTCTGCGTTGACGATCTGTCCTTTTGCGCGGCTGCACCAATAGTCGGCTTTGGCTTGATTGATGAATGTGATGGCTCGGTCGAAGTCTTTGGCCTCGATTGTGCCCTTTGCGAAGTAATACGACCCCCCGCCCGAAAGGGCTGCCGCCACGATCATCCCGGCCACCAGCGTAACCCAGTCCCATTTTCATCTGGCGTCGCGCGCTTCGAGTCGGTTGGCGACAGCGGCGAGCTGTTGCTGTGTTGTTGCGATGTTCTGGGTAGTGTCTTTGAGGTTTGCGAGTGCGGCTTTAGTCTCGTTTGCGGTGTTGTGTCCGAGCTTGGCGATGGTGGCGAGATGTCCGAGATGTTCACCGATAAAGGCGGTGTTATTGTCGGCGACATGCTTTGCCAACTCCTCGGGATCAAGGGCGCGTCGTGTTGTATCGACGGAGGCTTTGAGGTCGCGGATGTCTTTGGCATATTCGACGCGCTGCGCATGAATATCCTGCATCTGTATTTTGGACTGTCGCATCTCATCGGCCAGCGTTGCGATGCTTGAGGCAAATGGGGCTTTGATATCAAAAAATATCGGTCGTTTGGCGTAAAATGCTGCACTTTGTGTTCAATGGCAGCTTTTAATATGCCGCTGCGCAGCATCAAAATCGCGATCAATGTCTGTTGTGGGCCGTTTGCAGAGCGATACTGTGCAGTGCTCGATGTCAGTCTGCGGCATCAGCCCTGATCTTGAAACGCGTCTGCGTGCTGTGCAAAACTGACGCCATAGCGGCGCTGGAACGCCCGACGCATACGTTGCAGATCGCCAAATCCAGCCTCTGCTGCCACGATTTTTGCAGGAAGGCTGGCTTCCAGCAGGCTTCGCGCATGATCGACGCGAACCCGTTCGACGAACTGGGCGGGCGACGTTGCGAGGTGATCCTGGAACCGGCGCGAGAGGGTGCGCGGGTTCATGACCGATTCTCGCGCCATGCGATCAAGCGTCCAGGGTTGCTTCGGATTTGTTATAATTGCCTCAATCAGCTGCCCCAGAGTGTTCTCTTTTGTGAACTGACCGGCAAGATGCATGGCATACTGGCTCTGATTTCCTGTCCGGTGCAATTGGACAACAAGCTCGCGCGCGACGCGCAGAGCGGTAGCATTACCGCAATCTGACCGGATGATCGAGAGCGCGAGGTCGATTCCTGTGGTGACACCCGCCGATGTGAAAACCCGCGTCCGCTCGACAAAAAGCCGGTCAAGATCCCAGTCGACCTGTGCAAAGCGGCGGACATCCTGCTCGCGCGACCAGTGCGTCGTCGCCGGCCCACCGTCAAGCACGCCCGCTTCCGCCAGAACCAGCGCTCCCGAACAAATTGAGATTACGCGCGCTCCGGTGTCTGGCCTCAACCGCTCGCGCACTGCCGCGAGAACGGCCTCATTGCCAAGCAAATCGTCGATACCGTCGCCTCCTGGAACAAGGAGATCATGAACAGGATCGCAAGACCGGAGCGCTCCGTCAGCCCCCAGCAACATCCCGCAAGAGGCACGCACCGCCGTGCCGTCTAACGACACGTAGCGGAGCTTGTAGGCTGCGCGATCGCCAAAGCGGGCAGCATCAAAAGCCTGCACAGGCCCAGCGACGTCCAGCGCGTTCACACCTTCGAAGAGCAGCACATCTATCGCGCGGATCTTTGGTCGATTGTCCATTTTTGACGCTAGTTTGACATTCCAGACAGAATGCTCGTCCGCTTAAGTCACGATGTCAACGACCATCAGATGGACCCCATGCTTATGCGCGATGCTCAAAGCCGTCATGCTCACATCAACTTCGTCGGACTGATTGCCGCGAACACGATCCTCGTGTCGGTCATGCCGATGCTCATCATCATCGGCGGATTGGCAGGGCTGCTTCTCGCGCCAAGCCCCGAATTCGCAACCCTGCCGCCATCTGTGCAGACATTCGCGGGTCTCATTGCAACAGGACCATTTTCCTTGTTGATGGGGCGATACGGGCGTCGCGTCGGATTTGTTATTGGCGGACTTGCGGCCTCGGCAGGAGGGGCAATCGGCGTATTTGCACTCCTCTGGTCCAGCTTCGTGCTTCTATGTGTTGCCCACGCTTTCCTCGGAGCGGCATTAGCGTGTTACCTCTACTTCCGGTTCGCCGCCGCGGAGGTCGTCGCAAGTGATTGGCAACCCATCTCAATCTCGATCATGCTATCTTCGGGCCTCGTTGCGGCCTTTGTCGGGCCGCAGGTCTTCATCTGGACGAAAGACGTCTTCGCACCCGTCCCGCTGGCCGGCGCCTATGCCGCGATCACCTGCGTCACGCTCGTCGGGTTAGTGCCACTCGTCTTTGTCCGCATCCCTCGTCCAACCATGACAGCGAACAGGGCGACCCTGGACCGCGCAGCTATAGGCATCATCCTCAAACGGCGCCCGGTCTTGATTGCCGTTCTGGCAAGCGCAGTTTCGCAGGGCATCATGGTCTTGTTGATGGCACCGACGCCACTGGCCATGACGGAGCACGGTTATTCCGAAACTTTGGCGAGCGACGTGGTACGCTGGCATGTCGTTGCGATGTTCGCGCCGTCCTTCTTCACTGGCTTTCTCATCCGGCGATTTGGCTCGGTTCCCATCGTGGCGACAGGGCTTGCGCTGCTGACGGGGGCAGCTTTGATCGCCGCCAGTGGCATATCGGTCCACCACTTCTATGTCGCGCTCGTTGTGCTCGGGATCGGCTGGAATTTCGGGTTCATCGGAGCGACCAACCTCCTTTCCACCGCGATATCGCCCGAAGAACGGTCAGTCGTGCAGGGCACCAACGATACGCTGATCGCATTCGCCGCCACACTCTGTGTTTTTGCTTCGGGCGCGATCGTCACAGGCTTTGGATGGACCGAACTGGCGCTGTCTTCCTCACCGCTTCTTGCAGTCGCGTTGATCTGGATACTTCTCTCGCGCCAGATGGCAGAACCGATTTGAACCGTAGCGGTTGCGCTGCACCAACAGGACCAGCAGGACTGCGAACCACGACAGCACTCCTGCGGAAAACTCCCGCGTCAATTTTGCCCGCTTTTCCGACCTTCGTCATGTGATTTTTCTGCACACCGTGTCGAACGGCAGGAAGCGCGGGCCGCGGCGCGGCATCTGAGTTGGCGATAGACGGCGGCTCCGGGCCGGTTGCCCCAATAAAGCTAAGAAACTTCAGATCCTGTAACCCCGGTCTGGATTCGGTCCAGCGGCCCGCTCGTGGAGATGTCCCTCAGGAGAGATGAGAGAAGGCTTCTTTTTCGGTGATTTTGACATCATCGGAAAGGAAGAGATCATGCCGGATCTGGATGTACGAACCGACACACGAGACTGCGACAGCCTCATCGCAGAGATGGCTGAACGGCAGGCTGCTGAAACCTTGGGAATGTCGCTCGGCCGCCTGCGGTCGGTGTTGGGGGCATCTGCCTGGGGCACGGCCCTTCAGATGCTTCAGCGGGAGTTCCGGGGACAGTACAAAGGCTATTACCCCAGCTGCGGAATGACCGATGACGGCGAGACCGTGATCGCAGAAGTGTTCGACGCGCTGGCAGATGCCTGCGGAGATCCGCGACGTGCTGTTCGCTGGGGGGTGCGTCATGGGTGAGGGACTTTATTGGAGCCAGGACGGGCGCACCGTCTATGCCGAGCCCTTCGAGGGGCTCGACGCGGGGGATGTGGATCTGTGGGATTGGGCTTATGAGGATCTGATCGACGTCGTTGGTACATGCCTGACAGAGAGATGGTTGGGCTGCGAAGGCGCGTGGCGGGACCACACCAGCCGGATCGTGGCACGCAACACGCTGCACGAGATCTGGCTCACGCAGGACAGCTATGACCGCGTCCATGTGACCTTTGGGGTTCGCGAGCATCTCTACGACCTCGATGCGCTGGCGCGACATCACGTCGATGACCGGGCTGAGCGGTTCTTTGATCAGCTGCAAGAGCATTACGCGCTTCCAGTGCGTACGAGCCCGTGGACGAGTGCGCCGCGGGAAAGGCTGCGAATGGCTGGCTAAGACAACCCCGTCTAGGTCAGGATTGCTGACTTAGTGTACATAAGAAAGACTCTGGGCCTCGTGTGACACCCCGGCGGCGTGCGGCCTGAGGACGTCTGCGAACACCCCCCATCCCTAACAACCCAAGCCCCAAGGAGGTTATCAGGCCGTTACGTCGGGCGCGCCCGGTCGCCGTCCAACACTCCCCGACACGACAAGAAAAGTATGCAACATGCGATATTCCGCGATCAAACAGGCCACCCGGGAAGGCCGCGATCACGGCGGCGATGCGCAAGCTCATCGTCCTCGCTAACACCCTGATCCGGGATCACCGGAAATGGGCCGTAATCGCCCCTTGTTCAAAACGAATACAACTGACAGTCCTGCTGCGTTCATCTTTCGCACAAGTAGTGAGTGCTTCAGGACATCGACATCATCCTGAAGTTTGAGCGGCGGTAGCATGCAGAAACCCGAAGCGCCGCACCAGCAAACCGCAAAGCCAGCCAGGGATGCGATATCTGAGGTCTCTGCCCTGTCAGGCTTTGCTCCCCTCAGCGCCCAGGTGTGACATTTCTACTTTGCAGACCAAGGGACATTTCTACTTGGTCGCAACAACTTCAAGCCGCATGGCCTCCCTCTGAAGGGGCGGTTGTTTCACCGCCCCTGTCCTGGCATTTTGGGTCACTCCAGCATTGGCTTGCCGTTGGAGCGGTGGCGGTAGACAAGGCGTTTCATCAGCTTGCCTTTTTCCGGAATGGGCCGCACCGGGATGGGCTGGTAATCCGCCCCGCAGATCTCCGGGAAGAGACACCTGATTTCCTCCCGCGCGGCGGGCGAAACGGCCTTCAGCGCTTCG
>NZ_VFSV01000075.1 GCF_007004065.1 Palleronia caenipelagi
CACGGCGTTGAAACAGTGAAGGTCTTCATCAGCGGTGTAAGGCGCGGTGTCACCAGGACCATCGCGAAACTGCTGCGACGACGAAGCGCCATCGAACCAATGACGGGCCATATGAAAGCCGACGGACGTCTGACCCGATGCCCACTCAAAGGAACCGAAGGTGATGCCCTTTTCGCGGGCCTCTGCGGCTGCGGTCACAACATCCGCATGATCCTGCGAAACCTGAGGGTCTGTCTGTGCCATTTCATCTGGCTGATCACACTGCTCCGAGGGTTCACCCCCGGCGCCGACCGCCATCAGAGGCCGCAAATCGCCGCCTGAGCCTGTTGATCAGCATGGAAGCATTAGTGCATCACCTGCGTTGCTTGTCGTGACCTCGACCGCCCGGATCTCCAACGGACGGAGCCCCCACTCCCCTTCACCCTCAGCCTTGATCCCGCGCGGCATTGTCTTCGGACCAATGGCGGAAAATGCCTTGCCGTCGATCAGCCGATGAAGCGATCCGGACCCGCCACGGTAAGCGATGGCGACGCTCAGCGTCTTATGACGGCGACACAGGGTACTGAAGTCCGGCACTATCCAGTCAAGCCCTGCCCGCCGTAACGGGCTTTGACGAACCCGGTCGTCTGCCGAAGCGGCATACCGAACATGCCCTGGGATCCGCCCGTTCAGGGCTCACATCCGCCCACGGACTGATGTCCGAGCGCTCTTCACTCTTCATCGTGAGACACACCTGGATTGCCGCATCGCTGAACTCCCGCTGACGACCGCGCTTGCCGGTCGCCGGGGCATGCCATTCCATCTCGGCATCAAACCAGATCGTTAGAGAACCGCGCTGCTTTAGCGCAGTGTTGTACGAAGGCCAGTTCCCGGTCTTGTACTTCGGTGGGGACCAACTGCTCGTGAAAAGTTGCTACCTTACTGGGTTCAAAAAGGAAATCCTTCACGGCATTGGTGAAGCAAAGCTCGGATCAGGCGAAGACCCGACCCAAAGCACCGTCGATCGCATCGGTGAGCGCGTCGATATCGTCGGGCGTTGCGATCAGGGCGGGCGAGAGGCAGAGCGTGTTGTTGAACCCCGGAATCGAGCGGTTTGTCGCGCCGATGATCACGCCTTGCGCCATGCAATCCGCGACGACGGCCTGAACCAGCTTTTCGGGAGCGGGCTCGCGGCTGGCGCGGTCGGCGACCAGTTCGGCACCGCAAAAAAGGCCCCTGCCCCGCACGTCACCGATCACCCCGTGCTTGTCCTGCAAGGCGCGCAGGTTGCCCATAAGGCGCTCGCCCATTGTCACGGTGTTCTCGAGCAGGCCCTCTTCCTCGATGATCGCCATATTCTCGATGGCGGCCGCCGGACCGGCGGTGCAGCCGCCAAAGGTCGAGATATCGCGGAAATGGTCCATCGGGTCGTTGGGATCGGTCTTGAACATCTCGAAGACGGGCTCCTTGGTGACCATGCAGGCGATTGCCGCATAACCCGACGCCACCCCCTTCGCCATGGTCACAAAGTCGGGTTCGACACCATAATTCTGGTAGCCAAACCATGTTCCGGTCCGACCAATGCCGCACACGACCTCGTCAATATGCAGGAGCACCTCGTATTTGCGGCAGATCTCCTGAACGCGCTGCCAGTAGCCTTCGGGCGGCGTGATCACACCACCGCCGGCCGTGATCGGCTCAAGGCAAAGTCCACCCACGGTGTCCGGACCTTCGCGCAGGATCACCTCTTCGATCTGATTGGCCGCCCATTCGCCATAATTTTCGGTCTCGACCTGTGCGCGGTATTCGAGGCAGTGGGGCACCTTGACGAAGCCGGGGGCAAAGGGGCCGTATTGTGCGTTGCGCTCATACTGACCACCGGCTGACATGGTCGCCAGTGTCGAGCCATGGTAATCGCGCTCCCGGTAGAGGATCTTGTGCTTCTTGCCACCATGGTGCTTGTGGGAAATCTGGCGGATGATCTTGAAGACCTTCTCATTCGCCTCCGACCCCGAATTCACGTAAAAAACCCGGCTCATCCCCGGCATCTTGCTGATCAGCCGTTCGGCAAAACGGGAGCCCGGAACGGATCCCGCCGACTGCGCAAAGTAGTTCATCTGGATCAGCTGATCGCGCACTGCATTGGCGATACGCTCGCGGCCGTAGCCTACATTGACGGTCCACACGCCACCGGACACCCCGTCCAGATGCTCTTTGCCCTTCTGGTCCCAGACCCGCATCCCGTCGCCCCGCACGATGATCCGCGGTTCCGTTGTCTCAAACGGCTTATGTTGGGTCAGGTGGTGCCAGATATGCGCCCGATCGGCTTCAACCACACCCGAAAGATCGTTCAGAGACATCTGCGTATTCATGGAAAGACCATCCCTCTCATGGGCGGTGCCGACAACATGACGGACCAAGGCACATCATGTCCTGACTGGCCCCGCAAGAATAGGTCCAGATTAGGACATAGGATCAGTCCAGACTGTCGGCTCAAATCTGGCGTTGCATCACGGGTGTGGGTAAGGTCGTCCCATGGTGATCCCGGTTGAAACATTCACTCTGAGCGAGACTGGTGGAACGATCCAGACCCGGATCAAGCGTCAGATCGTCGATGGCATCCTCACCGGACGTTTCCTCAAAGGCGAGAAGATGCCGTCGTCCCGGCAGCTTGCGGGGCACCTTGGGGTCAGCCGAATGACAGTGACGCTGGCCTACACGGATCTGGTGGCGGATGACTATCTCGTGGCAAGGGGGCGGTCGGGCTATTTTGTCTCGCCGACGGCTCCGGCGGGCGCGCCTGCGTCACCCTCCGTGCAGCGGCAGTCGGACCGGCCACGATTTGACTGGACCCGCGCGCTCGGGAACCGGCCAGAGCCGCCTCCAACCGTAGCACGTCCGGCGAATTGGCGTCAGTTCCCGTACCCATTCATCTATGGCCAGACCGATCCGACGCTCTTTGACAGCCAGAACTGGCGTCTTTGCGCTTTGCAGGCGCTGCGGCACAAGGATCACGACGCGTTGACTGCAGATCAATATGGGCAGGACGATCCGGTGCTCGTGGATGTCATTCGGCGACTGATCCTGCCACGCCGGGGGATCCGCGCGGAACCCGACGAGATCCTCATCACCATGGGCGCACAAAACGCGCTCTGGATCGCGGCGCAGCTTTTGTTGACCCAGCGACGCTGGGCCGGGATCGAGAGCCCCGGTTATCCAGGGATCCGGGATGTCCTCGCCCGGACCCGCTGCAATACCCAGCCGATTGACGTGGGTCCGGAGGGGCTGGACCCGGACATGCTGCCGCAGACGCTCGACGTGCTGTTCACCACGGTTAGTCACCAATGCCCCACCAACGCGACCATGCCCATGGCCCGGCGCAGGGCGCTGCTGGACCGGGCAGAAGCGCAAGGCTTTGTTATCGTCGAGGATGACTACGAGTTTGAACTGACCTTCGAGCGCTCACCCACGCCGTCGCTCAAATCCATGGATGGCTCCGGCGCGGTCATCCATATCGGATCGTTTTCCAAGTCGCTCTTTCCCGGCTTGAGGCTCGGATATCTGGTGGCGGACGCTCCTTTTGTGACCGAGGCGCGGCGCCTGCGGAGCACCGTTCTGCGGCATCCACCGGGGCTGGTGCAGCGCACAGCCGCGAATTTTCTGGCGCTGGGGCATTACGACGCGCAGATCCAGCGCTTGCGCCAAGCCTATCACGGGCGCCGCGCTCTGATGACCTCCGCGATTACAGAGGCCGGTCTCATACACGCTGGCTCGGTGTCGGGCGGCGGGTCGTGCTTCTGGATGCGCGCGCCCGAAACGGTCGATACGGAAGTTCTGGCCGAGCGTCTCCACGCCCGCGGCGTGGTGATCGAACCGGGTGCCGCGTTCTTTTATGACGCTGACCCGCCACGGCATTTCTACCGGATCGCCTATTCTTCCATCGCGCCCGCCCGCATCACAAAGGGCATCAAAATGATCGCCAAAGAAATCGACGCTCTGCGCTGACCCGGATGTACAGGACGCGCCGGAGATCGAGGATCATGACCGGCGCGCCTCAGACGAGTCAGACCTCAGCTCTTGCCCTTCCACGGCACCAGCCACCGTTCGGCCATCCGCATCAGGATGTCGATGCCATAGCCGATAATCCCGATCAGGATGATCCCCATGATGACGATGTCAGTGAGCTGGAATTTCGATGCGGCGATGATCATCATCCCTGCGCCCTTCTGGGCCGCGACAAGTTCTGCCGCGACAACCGTGCCCCAGCAGACGCCCATGGCGACCCGCGCGCCGGTGAAGATCTCCGGCAGCGAGTTCGGGATAATCACGTGGCGCAGGATCTGCCATTTGGACGCGCCCAGCGAATACGCCGCATGAATCTTCGAGATGTTGACACCCGACACCCCTGCTCGCGCGGCGATGGTCATGATCCATAGTGCGGCGAGGAACAGCAGAATGATCTTGCCGGTTTCCCAGATGCCGAACCAGATGATCACCAGAGGGATCAGCGCCAGCGGCGGAACGGGACGCATGAACTCGACGATCGGATCGAACCAGCCGCGAAACCAGCCTGACAGGCCCATGGCATAGCCGAGCGGAATGCCGACCAGTGCGCCGAGGAGGAACCCCACGATCACGCGCATGAGCGAGTAGCCCAGATGTTCCCAGAGGGTGAAGTTCTGGTAGCCGTCGCGCGCGATCTGAACCAGTCGCGACGCCACCGCTTCGGGCGCCGGAAGCCAGATCGGCTCCATCTGCCAGCCCTTTTCCGGCGCAAAGATCAGCGCGCCCCGCGAGTTCAGCACCAACTCGCCTCCGTCGATGGCAACCGGGGCGCCGACCTCGATGGGCGCGCCGTTGATCGCGGTGATCTTCAGATCATCGCCTGTGTCATTGTCAGTGACCCGCAACCGGCCTGAGCGCAACTGCGCAACCGCCAGGCTGTCATTCACAGCAAACCCGTCGCCGGGGTCGACGCTCGGCAGATCGGGGTCGACGTCCAACGGATGGACAGTCACCGTGACCGAGGCGTCGTCCGTGGCGCCGGAGGCATCGGTGACCGTGTAGTCGAAACCGGCTTCGCCTTCGAACGGGCCGGGCACGTGGATCGGGGTGATAACCGAGCCGGTAAACGCCCCCCAGATCAGAAAGATCACCAGAACCGAGATGACCGAGGCCGCGCGGTCAGGCCGGACGGCGCTTTCGTCGCCAAAGGTCACGGTCTTCAGCGAGGTGTAATCGTGCCGCGCTTCGCGGCGGGAGCGGACGGCTTTAACCACCACATAGGCGAGGATGAAGAGCAGGATATATGCGATTGCGACGGTCATGCTGAGGTCTCCGACCGGCCCATGATTTCCTCTTCCATTTCCCAGATCATGTTAAGGATTTCATCCCGGCGCCTCCCGAAATCGGGATGCTTCTTCACATCGCGCAGATCCTGACCTACGCCCATATCTGCAAAGGGCAGCTGGTATTCCGTATGGATGCGCCCCGGACGCGGCGCCATGACCACCAACCGCTCCCCTAGGAGCAGCGCTTCTTCGACCGAGTGGGTGATCAGGATGATGGTCTTTCCGGTCTCTTTCCAGAGCTTCAGCACCAGCCCCTGCATCTTTTCCCGCGTCAGCGCATCGAGCGCGCCCAAAGGCTCGTCCATCAGGATCACATCGGGCTCATTGGCGAGGCATCGCGCCAGCGCCACGCGCTGCTGCATTCCCCCGGATAACTCATAAATCGCCTTTTCCTTGAAATCGCGCAGACCCACCACGTCGAGCAGATGGTCCGAGATCTCGGCGCGCTGCTTTGCCGGCATGTTCTTCATACGCGGGCCGAAATCAACATTCTCGCGCACACTCATCCATTCAAAGAGCGCACCTTTCTGAAACACCATCCCGCGCTCCGGCGCTGGGCCGGTGATCCGGTGGTTGTTCAGGATGATCTGACCATCGGTCGGCGCCAGAAAGCCCGCCACGATGTTCAGGAGCGTTGTCTTGCCGCAGCCCGAGGGACCGAGCACGCTCATGAGCTCCCCCTCCTTCAACGTCATCGAGACGTCCTTGAGTGCCTGGACATGGCTCCCGTTCGGCAAGTCGAACCGCATCGAGATATTTTCTATGCGCAGATCTGTCATGGCCCGTTTCCCCCTTTATGCGGAACAGAAGCGGTCCGGGGTCAGGCCACGGACCGCTTCCATCTCTCATGACATCGCGATCAGTTGACCGCAGCGAGGGGGCCGGTTTCCACTGCGCCTTCGTAGCTCTCGCGCGCCGCCGGGATGGAGCCCGCATCCGTGAACACCTTGGCCACGCCCAGCATGAAGTCCTGCGCGCCGCCGCCGAGCCATTTCTCACCCAGCTGTTCCTCCACGCTCGGGAAGACAAAGGTGTCCATGGTGGCCTTGGTCTCTTCTTCGGACATTCCGGCATCCTTGGCGATCACGGGCAACATCTCGTCAATGCCTTCGCCCGAGTTCCACATTGCGTTGGCATCGGCCGTCACCTTCAGGAAGGCTGTGACCAGATCCGGGTTCTCCGCCACGAAGCTTGCCGGCGCCGAGGTTACGTCGAACACGAGAATGCCCAGCTCTTCCTTTTCGGCCCCGGTCAGAAGGACATTGCCGTCCTCCTTCATGCGCCGCAGGGCGCCGCCCCAGCCACAGACCATATCAAGATTGCCCTGAGAGAAAGCCGTCTGACCCTCGGCGGGCGGCATATCCACGATTTCCATCGTGGAAATATCAACGCCGAAATGCTCCATCTGAACGAGGAAGCCGTAATGGGCCGCGGTGCCGATCGGGACCGCGACGCGCTTGCCCTCCAGCTCGCCCGCATTGGTCTTGTCGATGCCAAGACCGGAAGCGACCACGCAGTTGTCATTCTCGGCATAGCTCACCGCCACATCGACAACCTGCAGATCCTGCCCCGCCGACGTCGCGACAACGAAGGGCGGAACGCCCTGGCTCACCGACAGATGCACATCTCCCGAGGCCATGGCCGCTGACATGGCGGTGCCGGTATCAAAGGCGACCCAGTTGATCGAAACGCCCATCTCTTCTTCGTAGGTGCCCATTTCCTTGGCAAACTGGAACGGCATCGGCCATTCGAGGAAATAGGCCACCGTGATCTCTTCCAGATGGCCGCCCGCGGTCGCCGACTGAACGCCGAGGGTCATGGCCGCCCCGATCAGAGCGGTCCCGGCGGCTTTGGTCAGAAATTGTGTTTTCACGTTGTCTCTCCCTGTTTGTGTCTTTCCACAGGCGTCATTGCGCCCGCAGGCCAGTGGCTCTTGCACCGTTTCACATTCAGCCGTCTCCGCCAAAGAAAAATTTCGCACTTACAACGCGGCACGATAAAGCTAGGTGTTAATTGCTTACGCCTGTTGGATCGAATCGAGCTGTTTGATCCCACGGTTTGAAGGTGCGATCCTTAAGTTGGGTTGGAAGAGGATGATCTTCGTCTCTGTCTCCGGACGGCGGTGTACTTCATCCCTGCCCAGAGATGGGAGCAAGAGATGGGACGGCATCGACGGGAATATGCGGACGAATTCAAGGGTGAGATGCAAGGTGCGCCATTGGTTGAGGCACCGCATCGAACGGGATCCACGCGGCTTTACGAACCGGGGGCGACGCAGGGCAGCGTTGCGAAAGAGCTGGGGGTCATCAGCACTCAGCTGAACACCTGGCGGCCAGAGATCGAGGTGTTCGGCTGGTCGGAAGCGAAACGCCGGCTGAAAGCCGATGCCGCTGAGCTGGAACGCTTGCGCCAGAAGAA
>NZ_VFSV01000076.1 GCF_007004065.1 Palleronia caenipelagi
ATCCGAGAGACGGTATGTGTCCAGCTGGTCTTTCGAGATATCGATACCGATGATATCCTGCATCTGTCTTTTCCTTACCTCTGCTTGTCATGCAGGCCCAAAGCCCTGCTATCCGTTCAGGTCATGAGAAAAGACGGGGGCGATCACACTACCGCACGGCCCAGAACGGCCGACCCATTCCCGATCCGTCCCCCGCCGCTTCCCGGCATGTTTGGGGAGCCGGGAAGCGGCTCCCTTATCGCAAAGGAGCCGAGGGAAGTCATAAGACAAGCCCTTCAGGCGCGGCATCTCAGCTGGTACATTCATGGCGACCGGCTAAACACCCTCGGCTGCGTCTGCAAGTTGGCAATCCCGCCATACCATCACCAGCGCCGCTATTTGGCCGTCTGTTATCTGACAACAGCAGAGGCGGCAAAAAATGGGTTGGAAAATGATTGCGCAAGGTCAACAATCTGGCTGCCCGGAAGCCGGGACGAAGATAAAGCACACAGCCGTCCGACAGGCCGGACCATCATGATGGATGCAAGCGTGGAATTTCAAATCAACTACATTCGCGATCAGGATGACCCGCGCTCGGGCCCTGTTCAAATCGGTTGGACCCTGGCGGATGACGCCTCTGCCCCAAAGCTGTTGTTCTACCCACCGGAGCGGGTTCGCAGTCCTGATGTCAGCCGCACGCATGCCAAGTCTGCCTCGCGCTGTCCGGCCATCATCAACCTGGAAAGCCGATATTTCCTCGTCCGCTGCCCCTTTGATCTCCATCTTGTTTTCAAGCGTGACGCGGACGGGCGCCCCGCCCTGGTGCTGCCGGATGGAAAGATGGCGGCGGTCCGAAAATCCAAGATGGACAGACAACTTGCCATGGTCGCGGAGTCAGAATGGCGGTATCCCGACCGCCCGACGATCCAGCTGAAGCTGCCGTATCTTTTCTTTGCGGATGAGCCAGTTTATATGTCGCAGATTGCGCCCTTCATGAATTATATCAATCCACCCTGGCCGGGCACGATCTTCGGCGGACGCTTCCCTATCATGAACTGGCCCAGGCCGCTGATGTGGGCCTTTGAGTGGCGCGACCTGAAGCAGCCGTTGAAGATCAGGCGCGGCGATCCGCTGTTTTATCTCCATTTCGAGGTGGATCGGCCTGACCGTGCAATTCAGATGCTCGAATCTGAACTGACACCCGAAGTTCAGACATATCTGGACCACATCAGTGGTGCGGTGAATTTCGCTAATCAGACGTTCTCGCTTTTCGATCAGGCGGCGCGGGTCCGGCCGCAGCGACTGGTGGTGCCCAAAAAAAACGCGACCTGAGAGAGATGCCGCTGATCGGGGGCCAAACGCCATGGCCCCCGCTGAACAGCATCCGTGTGATCGGCCATTTAGCGCATCGCGCGCCGTCCTCGACCGCAGATGCATCGGTGACAGTGGGTCCGAATGGACGCTCAGCTCGCCAATATAGACCGCCAACCCCTCATGTGGTAGTGGCGAAAAACCGGATGACCTGGCTATGGATGACACGCAAATGACCGCCGATCGCAATGCTGCCATCTGGTATGCAAGGGATGGTTTTGACCCCGGAAAGATGGGCATGAACGGGCGACGGGTAGCTGGGGAGAGCTTTTTGGAAGGCTTTCTCACCCATGCCGATGTCGATGCTTTTATGGGGATGAGTTCATCGCAAGCGGGGCTTCGTCAGTTCCGCGAACTTGCCGCGAAGAAAGCCGGTCGTCGGCCTATCCACCTGTACATGCTGGACAATCTGTCACCTCAACCGCCTGTCTCTACCGTCTTTTTCCCATCGCCCACAATCGCCAAAGAGGCATGGCGCCGCTTTGATGCAGGTCAGACGGCCTTTAGTATCTGTGGGATAACGCATACGACATCGACCGCGGCTGTCCTGCAGCAATTTTTCGATTTGCGCATGGCTCCGGTCGAACCCTGGGACGCAATCATCTGCACGTCCCGGGCTGTGCAGGCGTCGGTCAATTGGCAGATCGATCAGATAGACGCTTATATCGAGCGCCGCTTTGGCTATTCCCCGCCGCCACGGCCTCAATTGCCGATAATACCTCTAGGCCTGAACCAATCCCAGATTACCGCGCCGGAATCAGCTGGCGTAAAGCTGCGCAAAATGCTTGGCATCGCACCAGAGACACGCGTCGCAATGACTATGTCGCGGCTTTCGGTCGCGGAAAAGTTCGATCCGCTACCGATCTATCGTGCGCTTCACCTCGCACAGTCAGAGTTTGACGGCGATATCGCACTGATACTCTGCGGCTATTTCTCCTCAGAAACGGATGAAGACATCTTTCGCAAAGGGGCTGCACGCTATATGCCCGACGTTGCGTTGCATGTCGTTGACGGCAAGGATGACGCGCTCAAGAGAGCAGCCTTCTCTGCTTCTGATCTGTTCCTGTTCGGCATTGATAATATTCAGGAAACGTTTGGGCTTGCTCCGATAGAGGCGATGGCCGCAGGTCTGCCACAGATTGTGAGCGATTGGGACGGTCTGAAGGATACGGTCACGCCTGATGTCGGATTCCGGATCCCCACGATCCTTGCAGAAGGGTTGGATCGCGGTCGAACAGATATGCGGCGCTACATTCAGGGGATCGACGGCTATCACAACTATCTGTCCAAGACAGCCGCCCGGACAGTGATCGATGTCAGAGCCTTTGCCGACAGGATACTGCTGCTGGCGCAAGACCGCGACCTGGCGCGAAAAATGGGACGCGCGGCGAAAGATCGCGTTCGCCGTCACTTCGACTGGTCCGTGATCATCCCACAATATCAGAGCCTGTGGGAAACATTGTCACAGATGCGCCGCCGCGCGCCGGCCGCCGTGGGCGACCGGTACAATGGGCTGGTGTCGCCCATCGCGCCGCCTGCCGTTGATGTGTTCCACAGCTACCCGTCGCAGATCGGCTTGCCCCTTTCGACCCGCGTCAGTGCCAGCCATTGCGATGCCGAAACAACCTCGCAAGCGATTGCCGAACTCGCCAGCTTGCGCAACGCCCCGATTAACGGCCGTGCGATACAGGCGACCCAAGGGATCTGGCGCAGCTGTCATGACGCCGGCAAGCCGATATCGATCTATGATATCGGGGCGCAGTGTGGCATTCGGCCGGCGGCCTCCGAGCAGCTGATCGCCTGGCTCTTGAAATACGATTTTCTGCGGATCGTGCCATGACGCAATCTTTGGCGGAATCGACAGCCCTGCTGGATGAGGCAGATCAGTGTTTTCAGCAGGGGCAGATATCGCAGGTGGTTGCGAAGATCAGTCAGATCGCCGATCCCCGCCACCTGCCACCCAAGGAGTATTCCCGCTTTGTTTTCTTGACCTTCGGTGCGGCGCTGTATGGTTTTGGCGACTTGGAGCGCGTGCGTCACATGAATGCCAGGTTCGTCGGCAAGACTTGGGCTCCGATGCGCTATCGCTTGGCGCTGCGCCAAAAGGACTTTGCCACCGCCGCACGCATCCGTCGTCACCCCGGAATAACCGACAAAGAGCGGTGGGATTTCCGCTGTACCATGGGTCTGCACCTGATCTGGTTGCACCGCTACGCCTGGGGCTTTCACTTTTATCAGGATCGATGGCGCGCGATCAATTTTCCCAAGATTCTGCCCTCGAAACTGCGCTATCATCCTGTGGGCGATCCAACCGATGATCCGCCGCTCGTCGTGCTGGAACAGGGCGTCGGCGAATGCCTTCTGGCACTGATGCATCTGCGTGCCGCACCGCCTCGACAGATCGCTGCCCTGCCTAAATTCCGCACGCTCATACAGCGAGTCCTGCCCGAAAGCCGCTTTTTTCCAAGCTCGGATCTCCCTGAAGAGCTGAGCGGCGCGCCCGCGATCTGCTCTGCCGATCTGTTCGGGCGGGCGTGGCGGCAGACTGGCACTTTCAAGCCACCGTCCAGCTTGACGACACCCATCCGCGATCAGGGAGCGAAGCCTGTCTATGGGATCTGCTGGCGCGGCGGGTCGGGACAGAATCGCAGGGAAGAGCGGCAAATCCCACTGCATCTGTTTCTAGATCTGCTGCCGCACGAAGGGCGCTATGTGCCACTGCAGTTCGATCTCACAGCCAGTGAGCGGGCGCTTTTGGCCAAGGATCGGCGCGTGCAGCCCCCATTGATCAATGTCACGAAAAGTCCTGATATTGTCTTGCAGCTCGTTCGGCGTCTGGCAGGAGTCATTTCGATCGACAGTGCAAACTGGCATTTCGCAGCTGCTGCCGATGTTCCTTTCCTGGCCTTGATGAACCGGCGCGCGCATTGGTTCTGGGGGCCGGATGCGGACGCCGCCTGGACCTATCCGACCGCCACGACCATCAAAAAGACCGATCTGTCGCAGGACCGTGCGCGACAATGGATGCATCAGGCCGAGCGCGCCTTTAGCCAACGTCCAGTTCCGATGCCGGTGCCGCTGGCAAATCATGGGCGGCGTCCGATCCTTGTTGCCGGTCTACCGCGCAGCCGGACGTCAATGACGATGCGCATTCTGGCCGCCCACGGCGTCTGGGTCGGCGAGACGATGCAGGCGACCTCCGCCAATCCCCATGGTTTTTTCGAAAATCTGGTTCTGAAAAACAGTGTGCTGAAGAAACTGCTAAAGGAACTGGGTGCCGATCCCAACGGCGTAGAGCCGTTGCCGGACAGCTCGAACATGCCGGTGCTTCCAGGCTTGGATCAGCGGCTGTTACAGGCTCTGACAGATCAGGGGTATGATGGCGCGCGCCCTTGGGCGTTCAAGGATCCCAAGCTGACACTGCTTTGGCCCATCTTCGCAAGCGCGTTTCCCGACGCGCATTGGATCATCCCGCAGCGTGATCGGCAGGCCGTTATCGACAGTCTTAGTAAAGTGCATTTCATGCGTCGGCACTCATCCGATCCCGAATATTGGGCGATGTTCTGCGCGGCCTATCAGCAGCGTTTGGACGCGTTGGCCCGCTCGGGCGCGCGAGTGAGCGTCATTGACACGGATGCGCTTGTCAAAGGCGACCACGCCGCACTGTCCGAAGTGATAAGAGCGGCAGGGGTGCCCCCCGAACCGGATGTTTTCAGGACTGCCATAGATCCGGCTCTTGCGCGCCAGACTAAGGCGCAGCCATGACGTATCAGGAAACCGAACGTGACCTGTTGTGCGAATGGACAACCAGCAGCTTGCAGATGCGTTACCGGACATACCCCGCTTCGCGATTGATATCAGAAAAGCGAAAAGGAGGTACCTGGGTCACCTTATTGTAAGCGCTCGAGTAATAAAGCGCGACCATGATATCGGGATATGCGCTCGAAACGACTTCGATCGCGCCGCGCCACCAATCCAGTGAACGTAACGTGATATGCGCGTTTTCTCCTGTTGGCAGCAGTGCATTTGCCGGATACCCCGCGATATTCAGCACAACCAGTTTGTCGGAAAGTCTGAATATTTCATCAAGGACGTAACCGACATCGGCGAGATAGATGTGCTCCAGAACATCGAAGGACACGACGGCATCCACCGAACTGCGCTGATCCAGTGCGTGCGCGGGCTCAAAGATACAATACTCTGATATACCGACAAAATCAGCGAGCGAGCCACCCTCCGGAACCTCCTTGTCGAACCAGCTTGTTCTGCCCCCACCGTAGTCAAGCACAGATCGAATACCACAATGAGCAAACAGCGATTTCAACTGCCGCCTGAACTTCGCAGCCTCCTGAACGCCATACCCGGCATCGGGTGAGACACGATCGCCCTTCCGACGTTCGAAACCCTCATGGGCCATTTCAGTATAAAGTCCAATGAGTGCGTTATATTTCTCTGACTTGCTGAACATCTACTGAAAACCTTTCCTATATGTGCCCTGTGACCCGACACCCCTGCAGCTTTGCGGACACTCCGTCGCTGGGTGTACCGCGCAACAGCCCAGCACCGCCACTGATGGCTGGACCCTCCCGGCCCATAATCTTCCGCACACCGGTGGGGCCTCCACAGATCGGCAGGGCGGCCGCATGACTTTACGGTGTCGGACGCTGTGTTCCCGGCTCTGTCTATCTCACGGAAAGTTTGGCGCCGCCGTTAGAGGCCCCGACTTCCATAGACGCTTCATGGGCTTGTAGCGCAGTGCGGTTTCCTACTGCAAGTCGAGTTGTGATCAAAGGAACAGCTGGTCGTTAACTGTCATATCCCGGAAGGTAGTCTGGCTTTTTACTGAACAACTCCGGCCTCACAGGCTGCTGAAGCTACAGGTCTCCGACAACATCTGGGCGATTCACACCATTGGAGAACTTCTTTGCGTCGCTCAAAAAGAAGCTGGTCCACTGCCAACGTTTCACGAGCCACACGTCAGCCAAGGTCGCTATCTTCGAGTACATTGGGGTCTTCTACAACCGCCAGCGCCGCCATACAGCCGCCGGCGACCAGACACCGGCAGAAGCGTTCACAGGAATGATTTGGAAAATGGCAGCGTAGGTGTCACATCCCGAGAGGTAGTATGGCTGATTTTTGAACAGCTCAGGTCTGAGTTTGTGCCAGTCCTTCATCGCCTGGAGGGGCGTTCTGGTCGCCAATGCTGACTGCGGCAGCTGCTGATTGTAGAGCGTGACATAGCGCAGAATGGTCTGCTCAAGATCCTCGCCGCTCTGGAATCCATGGCTTTGCAGGACGTCTTCGATCCGTCCGTTGAACCGCTCGACCATACCATTTGTCTGCGGCCGCATCGGTGGCGTGAGACGGTGCTCGATGCCAAGATCGGCGCAGAGCTGGTCGAACTCATGCTGTCCCGTGGCCGCGCGCTTGCGCAAGCCAAACAGCCGGTCGGTGAAAGCCTTTCCGTTGTCGGTCAGCACCCGGGTGATCTTCATCGGTGCCGCCCGCGCCTGGTCACGCAAGAAACGGCGCGCATTGGCGGCGGTTTGTGTTGGGCAGATGCGCACGAAGACCCAGCGGATCGCTCTGTCGATGGCAACAAAGAGGTACCGTCGTCGGTCCTCATCGGCCATCTGCGGCAGGTATTTGATGTCGATATGCAGATAGCCTGGCTCATATGCCTTGAAGGAGCTGTGTGCTGGCTTTGCGTCTTTCGGCTTCAGGTCGCACAGGTTGCCCAAACCATGACGGCGCAGGCAGCGATCGGGACCGGACGGCGATAGATGTGGGTTCAAGAACTCCCGCACCACGCCGAGCAGGTCGTCCAAAGGCAGGAGCAGGGTCGTTCGCAATGCGACAGCAACAGCCTCCTGTGCCGGGGTCAATGTCGTCTGAAGTCGGTGCGGCGTGTGGCTCAAATCCTGGACGCTGCCGCGCTTGCGCCACTTCGAGACGGTCTGCTCAGATATCCCGTAGCGTTCCGCCACCTGATCTTCGTCCCGTTTTCCGGACATTCTGATTTTTGACTCTACGCTGCGATTGATCAGCCCCACCTGAGTGGTCCAATTTGATTGTGAGTGCATGACGGGCCTCCGGTCCATCGTGACGACGGTTTCCGGAGCCGGTGGGCGGTAGTATCCGTCTTGGTCAAGCGGAGCGTTCATCCCATTTTCGGCCGTCACGCAACAGGGCGTTGGCGAGCAGGATGAGTTTGCGCATGACTGCCGTGATGGCGAGTTTTGGTGGTTTTCCCTTGTCCAGCAAGGCTTGGTACTTGCGCTTGAGATCGGCGTTGAACCTGACTGCGACCAATGCGGGCATGAAGATTGCAGATCGCAG
>NZ_VFSV01000077.1 GCF_007004065.1 Palleronia caenipelagi
CCAATGGCGACCATGCCAAACTTGCCCGGGGCTCCGCCCGTTCAGGGCTGAAAACAGTCCACCGGACTGTTTTCCGAGCGCCCTTCACCCTTCATTGTCAGGCACGTCTGGATAGCTTCATCGCTGAAACTCGGCTGCCGCCCACGCTTCCCGCTGGGCGGCAGCTTCCACATCATGTCGGGATCGAACCAGATCGTCAGCGATCCGCGCTGGCACAGTGCTTCATTGTAAGCCGACCAGTTCGTGGTCTTGTCCTTCGTAGGGGCCCAACTGCTCATACCTTCCAGCTATCACGCTGGGTTCACCCAGTGAATCCCTCACTCGATTTGTGCAACAAGGCCGGCTAAATGGTTCAAACAAGCGTTACGGAACAAGGGCATAACTGCGTGCTTTCAGCATTTCAAGGCGGGTGACCAATAGCTTACCTTTCGGCCATCACTGTTGGAGAACCTGCAATTTAAATGGTTGTGGCGCTTAGTTCGTTGTAACCTTAGGTTTATGTAGATGGGGCGGAAAAACCGTCCCAAACAAAGATGCCAATGAAGTCAGGTACATGTGGGGGCATTCAAATTGAGTTCGAAAATTCATTTCGTCACAGGTCTACCCCGCTCGGGAACGACACTTCTGGGCGCGCTTTTGAAGCAGAACCCTCGCTTCGAAGGCGGGATGTCTAGCCCGCTTGGTCCAATTTTGACCCGTTTGGTAACGGCCATGTCACCCGGAAATAACGAATTCGCCGTGAGCCTCAGCGATGCACAGCGCAAAGCGATGCTGCTGGCGATGATTGAGGCCTATCAATCGACTCTTGCGGCGCGGCCCGATGTGCTCTTCGACACGAACCGCCTGTGGTCGTCCAAGCTACCGCTCATTTCTGAGCTGTTGCCGGATGCCAAGGTCATCGCCTGTGTGCGCGATCCGGCCTGGGTGGTGGATTCCTTTGAGCGTCTGGTGCGCAGGAATGCAATGGGCGTGGCAAAGCTGTTCGCCTCAGAAGACGACAGGGCCACAGTTTTTTCCCGTGCCGATGCGCTGACGCGTCCCAAAGGTGTGGTCGGCTATGCGCTTTCGGCGACGAAAGAGGCGTATTACTCTGATGAAGCGGACCGGCTGTTGCTGGTAGAGTACGACTATCTTGCAGCCCGCCCGCGGGAGACGCTGCAATTAATCTATAATTTTCTCGAAGAGCCCTGGTTCGAGCATGATTTTGAGAATGTCAGCTATGAGGCGGACGAATTCGATTCTCAACTGAACCTCAAAGATCTGCACCGTGTCTCGGGGCGAGTGGAGTTCAAAAAGCGGCGGACGGTTCTGCCGCCGGATCTGTTCAACGCGTTAAGTCAGCAGGTGTTTTGGCGCGATCTCACCGGCACCCGTGCGAAGGCAATCGTCGTGAAATAATAAAGGCCCAAACGAGCCGGAAATGGCTGATCATGCCTCTTTGGGTTGACAACCTCCATGACGACAACGCTAAAGTTAATGGGCCTATACTTTTGGGTAGTTTGATCGGTACGCGTTGCGGGGGAAGAATATCATGGCATTTTATAAACCCACTTATCTGGCACCCGTTGGTGAAGGCGATGTGCTCGTCGTGCAGACCGGCGATGACGGGTTTGTCGATGACGGCGTTCTGACCTTTCGCGAGGCTCTGACGCTCGCCGAGGCCAGCCCGGGCACGCAGGAGATCCGGTTCGCACCGGGCGTATCGACGGTCCAACTCGACAACCTTTGGGAGACGCAGGGTCTCGAAGTTCCTTTCTACGCGGATATCAATTCCGATGTGACGATCAACGGGGACACCGATGGGGATGGCCAGGCAGATGTCACCATTAACGGGTTGGGGAACGGAAACGTTCTGACGATCCAGGAGGGTGTGACCGCATCGCTTGAGAGCCTCATCATCACCGGCGGCGCGCCGATCAATCAGGCGGGCCTGCCAGACGTGCCGGAGAATGACGGCGTCGCCGATGGCTCCGGAGACGCAAGCCGGTATTCGGGTGGATTTGGCGGGGATGGCGCCGGCGCGTTTTATTACGGCCAGAACGTGGGCGGGGACGGCGGCTTTGGTGGCAAAGGCGGTGATAGTGGTTACAACGGCCTTGCCGGTGACGGTGGATGGGGCGGCGATGGCGGCGACGGCGTCGATAATTTTTCCAATCCCGGTAACGGCGGCTTTGGCGGTGATGGTGGCCTGAATATTGGCGGTGGGCTGTTTCCTGGATTCGAAGGCCGGCCTTCGCTGGGTGGCGATGCTGCTGGCGCGATCTGGAACAAGGGCACCCTGACCCTCTCTCGGGTCGAAATTTATGGCAACAGCGCCGAAGGAGGTGATAATGGCGATCATCCCTACCTCTACACGGCAATTGGTGAATTCGATGGAGGGCAGGCTGCAGGGGGCATCCTGAACGATGGAGACTTGTCGGTCTCTGACAGCGCCTTCTCTACAACCTCAGGCAGCACCGGCGAGATGACGGGCAATACCGGCTTGGGCGGCTGGGGTACGGTGGAGAGTATCGAGTCAGTCTATTCTCCGCCTGCCCCTGAGCAGGGCGAACCCAACGGATATTACTCTGACCAAAGAGTTTCTACAGATGTGCGGGCGAGCGGGGTCGACGGAATTATCAACGGCAGAGGTCCGTCATTCGGAGAGTTGGGCGCGACGCAGACCTTTGAGACCCCGGTTGTTACGGTCGCAGGAGACCTGGCCTCCTTTGCCGATCTGAATGACACGTCATCTCTGCCTGAGCTGACGACGAACCTCACCTATCTCTATGCCGGGGATCTCGCGATTGCCGAAGGAGAGACGCTGACCTTCCACGTCAACCGCCTTGGCGACCTGAGCGGCACGCAGCAGGTTGACTGGTCGATCTCAGGCGACGGAGATTTCGATGTGATGTCGGGCACACTGACCCTCGCCAGTGGGGTCCAGAGCGACTCGGTGACCGTCACCGCGCTGAATGACATGACCGCCGAAGGGTCCGAGACCGTTGTGCTGGAGATCGCATCAGCTGACGCGACCCTCGGAACGAGTTCTGCGTCCGTGGTCATCGAGGACCGCGTCCCCGGACTTGACGGAATTGTTGACGGCACGTCTGATGCCGACATCATCGTGACTAACTACGTTGATGCCTTTGGCGATGTCCTGACCGACGGCAAAACGGCCCACAGGGTCTTTGCCTATGAAGGTGACGATGTTGTCGCGATTGCCAAGGGGCGAGGGATCGAGGTTTCGGGGGGTGCGGGCGACGATGTGATCCGTCTAACCTCCGCGACTGGAACAGTCACGGGAGATGAAGGCAACGACACAATTTTCACCGGTGTGCGGTCGATGATCGTGGACGGTGGCAGTGGTGCCGACAGGCTGGTTGCAAACATGGGGTATGGCGCCAGACATATTTTGACCGGCGGCGAGGGAGCCGATACCTTCGAGTTCACCGCAGCTTCAGCGACAAACATGAACGTCGCAACTGTGACGGATTTTGATCTGGCGCTCGATACCCTGATTATCGAAGGCACTGTCGTTGATCTCACCAATCCTGGCAGTGGTTTCGGTGTCGAGACGACGACCGATGGCCATTTCGTTTTGAGCTACGGAGATAACGACGAGATAATATTTAATGACTTGGGCGGTGGTGATCTGCTCGTAGTCTAGCGCGAATAGTGAGGCATCGGCTCGGGCTTACATTGAATGGGCTGTCCCAGCCCGAGCCGTAGACTTACCTGTGGTGATGTCGCGCCCCCGAGACGGCGCCGGCTACTGCTACTCCACAGGCATTGTCTGGGCGGTCAGGGCTTGTCAGTGGCATTTTTTCATAAGTCTGAGACTGAGAATTCACCGCGCGAATACATGCCGTTAGTCGCGCTGCATGAAGCACACCCTTGTCCAACCGCGGTCGTGCGACGAACTGGGCTGGCGACAACGCCGTTCGGCGTAAGCGGGTGAGTCTGCCATCTGGGTCAACAATGACATGATCCGGCGCGCGCCGCGTGACGAACTCCTTGGATGTCCACCAGCCTTTTCCGTTGAGCGATCCGGTTCTGCGCGTCGATCAAAGTGCTTTTCAAGCTTCCGTTGGGCCACACCTTGGGGAGGGTGGCGAGCCAATTGAAGCTGGCGGTGCTCGACTGGTCAGATTCGAATTTTTCCACCTTATGCCCAGGCAGAAGACCTTGGCCATGCAGATCCCCTGTCGCCGCGCCGATGGCCCACCGAACCTGCTCGTGGACAGCACCGGGGTCAAGTTCCTCGGCGACGGCGAATGGTAGGCGCCGAGGGGCTGAAAACCCGGGCGAAGATCTACGCGCTGCACGCGCCACAGGTCGATTGCATCTCGAAAGGCAAGGCTCGCAAGCGGTATGTGCTTTGCACCGAGGTCAGCATGGCGACGACGATCGACGAGGGCTTTGGCGTCGGTCTGCGGTCCATGCCGGGCAATCCCTGCGACGGCAACACGTTGCCGGAGGCGATGGAGCAGGTGGGCATCCTGACCGGTCAGACGTCTGCGCTGGCCGTCGTCCACGGCGTGACGCGAACGCAGGTCCTTATTAGCGACACCCGCCGCAGCCAGACCCCGGCGCTCAAACTGATGCTGCGACGGGGCCGCGCCATCGAGCTGGAAATCGGCCACATGGAACCCGACGGCCGCCTGTCACGTTTCCCGCTGGAGGGTGCGACCGGCGATGCCATTTTCTGCGGCTGCGCCCACAGCCTCCGCAAGATCGTCGCGCATCTGAGGCCTCTCTTGGCTTTTCTGATCGCCATCGTCGCCACAGTCATCGCCGCCGCCATACCTGATATCTGCCGCAAAAACGACCAGAACGGCAGACTGCAAGTTCATTCAGCTTGAACTATTGAACCAAGCGGGGCCAATCGAAGCTCGGTCCGTATTGCCGACACGCGGCGATGCTGCATACCGGGTCGAACGGCAGGAAACGCGGGCCGCAACGCAGCATCTGAATTGGTGATGAGCGTCGGGTCTGGGCCGAGACCGACGGTGCGCCGGTCGGAGGCTCGGCCCGCTATGCCGCGCCGCCGAGTGTCGGTTGTGAGCCCAAGAGAAAACCTCTTTAGGCGAGCTCATCGAGCAACTCGCCTGGCAGCAAGCCACAATAAAACCAACGTTGGTACGGACAAAGCTGGCCCCAGAAAGTAGACGAGCCAGCCAAGTTGATTGTTCGTAGAAGAAAGTGCCCAAGCGGCTGATGGTGCCATGACTAATATCCCGGAAGCGGTACCTGGTTGAATTTTTCTGTAGAAAGCAGACACCGCTAGCTGGGAGACTGCGTTCGCAATCAAAGCCGTTGAAACTATCGCTATTAGCCACCCGGCGTTGAAAATCAAACCGCCCGCACTGAGAATCGCGACGAATGCAGAAGCTAAGATGAGCGCAGAAAATCTAACGCTTTTGCGTGAAAAGCCTGGGCCAAATTGATCAGCAATCCGAGATGGGAGTGACGGCCCACCACCTCGCCATTCCGCGTAATTTTGCACTGCCAGACCCGCGTTCATGGCTATCGTCGCTATCGTTTCCATTTCGCGACGATTTGCCAGTTCAGCCTTTTGGTCAATGGCCGCCTCGTTCGTTTGGCCGACACTCGACAGGTGAAAATGCTGCGCACATAATTGAACGGCAGGAAACGCGGGCAGCATCGCGGCGGCTGAGATGGAAATGAGCGGCGGCACAGGGCCGGAGTTCGGCGACCACAGCTTGGCTTTGACATACTGATGTTGCGAAGCACTGATCACCAGCAATGAGCCCTTACTGGACGGCCAGATACGTCATGTTGTGGAGAGCAGTATCACGCCTGCTATCAGCACTCCGCAGCCGATCAGTCGCCAGACACCGACCGCTTCTCGCAGGATCAGCATTCCCATTAGCGCGCCGACCATCATCGACATTTCACGCATTGGTGCCACCAAGCTGAGCGGAGCGCCTCCCGTCAGTGCTGCGAGCACGAGAATATACGAGAGCGGTGAGAGCAGTCCCACCCCAAGTGCGGTCCACCAGTTCCGGCGCATCGCCGCAATGGTATGGCCGGGGTTCGCAAGGACCCATGGTAGCAGCAGGAAAAACCGTAGCAGATTGGTGAACCAGTCCAGCACAACAGGCGCGATCCCGAGGGTCTTGACCGCGTAGGCGTCAACCACCGTATAGCTGGCGATTAATGCACCGGTCACGCCGCCCCACCGGATACCCGCCTGCCCATCGTGACTGGTGAAGGCGCGGATCTTTCCCTGTGTCGCGATCAGCAGGATGCCGGCTACAACCATAAGAAGCCCTGTCAGACCTGTACCAGTGGGCGTCTCGCCAAGGATCAGAAAGGCCCCGATGCTCGACAACATTGGCCCGGTTCCCCGTGCTACAGGATAGACAACCGAAAGGTCTGCCAACTGATAGCCTCGTTGCAGGCAGAGACTGTAAGCCAGATAGATGACTCCGCTGAGCAGAACGAAGCCGATCCCTGCCAAGGTCCAGCTGATGCTACCTGTAATCAGTAAATACAGCACCCACGGGCCATAGGCGACGCAAGCGATCAGGTTGTAGGCGAAGACGAAAACCGGGCCGATCGATGCGGCACGTTTCGCGAGCAGGTTCCATGTGGCGTAATGAGGGATGCAAGAACAACGAGTAAGATCTGGCCAAGCGTCATTGAGACCTCCTGATACGCCGGTCAGGCGCGGTTGATCTCGACGTCTCCTCCCCTAGGCTTTTATCCTTTGGGTGCTGGCCCGGGGAACTCCCCCGGTCTCTGTAACGCTCGGTCCTGAGGCAGATCGCCCGGAACCCTAGTCACCACTCAGTCGATGTTTGCAGCATACTCACCGCCAACCAGAACAAGCAAGATCCGAACGGCTGCTCGTCCCACTTTAGCAACCTGAGGGAGACAAACATACTGCGCACCCGGTCTAACGGCAGCAAACGCGAGTGGGGCCGCCGCATCGCGGTCCCAGAGAGATGTCTGCTTTGGGCCGGGAGCGACGGCGTGTCGATCAACGACCCAGCCCGCTATGCCGCATCGCCGCGTGTCAGCTTGGAGCCCAAACACCGAAGTCAATAGATCAGCACTTTGCGCAAGAAGCGGGTCGCTGAGGCGGCTTATGATGTAATTCAATGGTCCAAATTCCACAGGACCATTGAAATGCTTCAGACAACACTTGCACTGATTTTGTTTCTGTTTCCCCTTGCGTACAGTTCTGGGCCTGGAAACATGTTTTTCGCAGCCAATGGTGCGCGGTTCGGGTTTCGAGCTACGATACCGGCCAATGTTGGATATCACAGAGGTGGTCCTTGAAATTCGACCAGTTTGCCGCCGTGCTAAGCTATAGCATTGGTTTCATTTCAGGCGGCAACCTTCAGGTCCGGAGATTGCCTGTCATAGGCCTCGTCCGGCGTCATGATCCCATGTGATGAGTGCGGGCGTCTTTTGTTGTA
The DNA here is from genome assembly GCF_007004065.1 of Palleronia caenipelagi. Taxonomy (GTDB): domain Bacteria; phylum Pseudomonadota; class Alphaproteobacteria; order Rhodobacterales; family Rhodobacteraceae; genus Palleronia; species Palleronia caenipelagi. Next base: position 7,431 of record NZ_VFSV01000077.1, read on the forward strand.
GTAGCTGATCCAGTCACCGATCCCGTCCCGGGCTTCGGAACCTGTTTCGAAGGCGTTCAAGTAGACGCATTCGTATTTGAGGGATCGCCAGAGCCGCTCGATCATCCGGTTGTCGATCCAGCGGCCCCGGCCATCCATCGAGA
>NZ_VFSV01000078.1 GCF_007004065.1 Palleronia caenipelagi
TCTGTGAGGCAAATGAGATCGAACATCGGCTCACTAAGCCGAACCATCCGTGGACCAATGGCCAGGTCGAACGAATGAACCGCACCATCAAGGAGGCGACGGTCAAACGCTTCCACTACGAAAATCACGACCAGTTGCGAACACACCTTGCCGACTTCATGGCAGCCTACAACTTCGCCCGCAGGCTCAAGACCCTCAGCGGGCTGACGCCTTACGAATACATCTGCAAGATCTGGACTTCAGAGCCAGATCGATTCATCCTAAATCCGATCCACCAAATGCCGGGACTGAACAACTAGTAAATGACGAGAGCTGCGAGAGCGGTGGCAGACAGAAACACCTTTGGGCAGCGGTCATAGCGGGTGGCGACGCGCCTCCAGTCCTTGAGCCTGCAGAACATGATCTCGGTCCGGTTGCGCCGCTTGTATCTCCGCTTGTCGTATCTGACCGGCGTCTTGTGTTTCTTCTGGCCCGGGATGCAGGCGCGTATCCCCTTTTCCTGCAGAGCTTCTCTGAACAAATCAGCGTCATAGCCACGATCCCCGAGGAGCCATTTGACGCTTGGCAGGCCAGTGAGCAGTGCCCGTGCGCCGGCTGCCCTGTCCGACGGTGACGAACAGGTCGTTCGGTCTTCCCTGGCTGTCACAAATGGCGTGCAACCTGGTGTTCCGTTCTCAGGTGAAACTGTCCACTGGACCGCTTCATCCTCCTTCGAACCCCTTGGTGCGACCGATCAGGCGACCACGCCCCTCTTTTTTGGCGGCAATGCTGGTCGCTGTTCGGTGGGCCTTGAGGCATGTGGCGTCGATCATCACGGTCGTCTTCTCGCCGTGTTCCGGCGCCAGCCCGGCCATCATCCGCGCGAAGATGCCCTTTTCGCTACAACGCTTCCAGCGGCTGAAGAGTGGTTTGTGCGGTCCATATGCAGCAGGAGCGTCACGCCAACGCAAGCCATTGCGATTGATGAAGATAATCCCGGTCACCACACGCTTTTCATCAACCCAGGGCTTCCCGTGTGATTTGGGGAAGACAGGTTGCAGACCCGCTATCTGCACGTCGGTCAACCAGAAGAGATCGATCATGTCACCACTCCGTTTTCGGAGGCGTGAATAACGCAGCGCAACGCAAATCAATGCATCCTGAGCCCAGGCCACCCGCGCCGGAATGCACGGTACTAATGGACCAGAGCCCCACGATGCACCAACAATCAACTCGGACCATCCAACGGCCGGCGGACCAATCTGCGCATCGGAAAACTATAAAAGATCAGACATTTCAAATATTTGCTTTCATGCGGTGAACCAAAAGGATCAGCTGATATCAATGGGTCATGACTCTCGCTGCGACAAGAAAAATTCCCTCTGCAAGCGCCCACTGTGCTAGCTTAGGCAGTATGGATTTCTGTCTGTTTTGTCTGCGCCTATTGCAGCGGCTGCCTTTGCCGGGCTCATCTAACAGTGGCGGTGCCTGCGTAGCTATTTTCCCAAGAGATCGTGCCAAATGACAGCAGATAACCGAGGACAAGGCAAACTCTGCAAACACCGGAGCCGGGCGCGGGCCGTTTGGTTTTCGGCAATCTTGGCATCTTCGCTGCCAGCCTTTGCGCAAGACGGGCGCGAATCCTTTGGGGTGCAAACGGAGCTGTCGATCTATTTCCGGAACGGAACAGACGGCGCGCGCCATGATCCGGACTGGCCCATCGCAAAGCGTGCTCAGGAACGAACCGGGGTCCGGCTTGAGCCGGTGACCTTTCCGGAGAGTGGCGACACGGCCCGGGACCATCTGCAGAGCCTGATCAGCAGCGATACCTTTCCCGATATTCTCGGTGGAGGCGGTCTCCGGGAGGTGTTCAACTCGCTCGGTCCTCAGGGTGCGCTTCAGCCGCTCGATACGCTGATTGCACAGCATACCCCCAATATCGCGACCTATCTGGAGGCGAACAAGGACGCTCTTGCCGGTGCCCGCGCCCATGATGGCAAGCTCTACCATATCCCGGTCATCGATCCGGCTCCAACGGGTCCCGTCTGGGTCATCCGCCAGGACTGGCTCTCGCGGCTGGATCTGCCGCCGCCGAACACCGTTGCCGAGCTGGAGGCCGTTCTGACGGCCTTTCGGGACGGCGACCCCGATGGAAATGGCCTGCGCGATGACGTGCCTCTGGCGATGACGATGCCCGGAAGGCTGGATCACCTGTTGGTGCTGTGGGACGGTCGGGGTTCAGGCTCGGGTCTGGCTGCGGATTTCCGGATGGAACAGGGGCGGATCACCCATGGATACACGACCGAAGCCTTCAGGACCGGCGTCCGGCATCTCGCACAATGGGCGCGCGAAGGGCTGATCGACCTTGCACCCGCTGCGGATCAGCCATGGGGCATGTCCCTGATCGATCCCGCCGCGCTGGGTGCAGAGGGTATGCCCACCGGCCTGCAGGTCTTGGCGCCACCCGCCTCGGTCACCGGATATCGTGTGGGGCCGCCCCGCAGGTCAACGCTGAGGGATGAGGGGTGGGGGATCGGGTTCCGCAATCCGAACCCCGAAGCCACGATCCGTTATTTCGACTTCTGGTTCTCGCCCGAAGGGGCAGCACTGGCGAATTTCGGCATCGAGGGCGTTCAGTATGATCGGATCAGCGGTGAGGCGGTGCTCCGCGGGGTTGAGAAGCTCTCACCCGCAGATATCGAGACGCAGATGCGCACAATCGGAGCCCGCATTTCGCGTGGCTATCCACCAGACCCGGCCTTTGATCGGGCCATTCTGCCTCCGGCAGGCCGCAAGGCGGTGGACCTCTACCGGGCGGGTGGCTTCTGGCAAAGGCCGTTGCCGCCGATCTCTCTCCGGCCTGCGGATCAGAGATTTTACGACCTCAAGGCACCCGCGATCCGGAACTTCATGCGCGAGCGGCTGACGGCATGGGTGTCGGGTGAGAGCGACGTGGACGACGAGTGGCGTGCATATCAGGCCGAACTCATCGCGCTGGGTTTGCCGGACCTCTTGAAGATTTTGAACACCGCATATCGTCAGCAGGGTTGCAGCTGTGCACCATCCCCTGAAACCCGGATCAGCCCGCCTCCGGAGGCGGCTGAAGATCCGACCATCGCCAACCCACCAATCACCCTCAACATCCACTTTCGAGATTATTCGGGGCGCAACACCTATGACGAAGACACGCCAGTTGAGCGACAAGCCGCCATCCGCACCGGGATCGCACTGCGCAATGTGCCTCTGAAACGGGCCGAAAAGCCCGCCGACGCAATCAACATGTTTCTGACCTCCGGCGACATGCCGGACATTTTCGGAGGTAACAACATTGAGGATGCCATCCGATATTGGGGAGTTCAGGGGGCTTTCCTGCCTCTGGACAGTCTGATAGCCGACCACGCGCCGCACCTGAACCATTTCCTGCAAAGCCGCCCCGACCTTGTGGCTGGTGCACGCGCGCTGGATGGGCAGCTCTATCACGTGCCTAACTTTCCGGACGGCGCCTATTCACTCGGCTATTTCATCCGGCAGGACTGGCTCGACACGCTCGGGCTGGATGTGCCGCAGACGGTCGATGAGTTGCACGACGTTCTGCTGGCTTTTCGCAATGACGATCCCAACGGCAATGGCGAACAAGACGAGATCCCCTTTTTCGCCCGTCTGCAATCGGAACTCCTGCACCTTGTCACGCTCTGGGACGCCCGAAACAGCGGATCGACGGAGTTTTTCGATTTCTATATCGAGGACGGTGTCATCAGACACGGCGCCGCCGAAGACAACTACCGAAGGGCGATCCGCAATCTCGCGCTTTGGTATCGTGAGGGACTGATCGATCCTGCGCTCATCAACGCCCCGGGCAGCGACCGGGACACGATTTTACAAAGCAATCTGGGCGGGATGACCCATGACTGGTTCGGATCGACCGCCGCCTATAATACCATTATCGGAGAGGAGATCCCGGGATTCAAACTGCGCCCCATCGCTCCGCCGCAATCGCCCTCGGGCCGTCGTATAGAAGAACGACAGCGGCCACAGATCTTTCCCCATGGGTGGGCGATCTCGCACACCAATCCTCACCCCATCGAAACCATTCGCTATTTTGACTATTGGTTCTCGCCCGAAGGCAGGAGGCTGGCGAATTTTGGCGTCGATGGCGTTCATTATGACCTGATCGACGGCGCCCCGGTGTTTCGTCCGGAGATTCTGAATGGACCGAGTTCGGTCGTGGACCTGTTGTTGAAAGACGGAGCGCAAATTCCGCGCGGGTTTCCACAGGATTTTGCCTACGAAGCGCAGTGGATGAACGACATCGCTCTCGAAGGGATCCGTCTTTATGAGGATGGCGCGTTTTTGGCAGACCCCCTGCCCCATCTGGCCCTGAACGAGAGCGAATTGCGGATCTACCTGCGCTACTGGCGTCCACTGCGCGAATACATGGCCGAGCGGTCCATGGACTGGATCGCCGGTATCGGCGATGTGGATACAGAATGGGACACCTATATCGAAGAGCTGAATGACCGCGGACTGAACCTCCTGCTGACGGCCCTCAATGCCGCCTACCAACGCAGAGAGTGTAGCTGTGAGGGAGCGGAATGAGCGGGCGCGCGACCCGCCAGGACGCTCGGCCGAAGCGGACCCTCAATCGGACGCTACTCATTCAGATCAGTGTTGTTGCAACGGTGGTGGTCGGGATGGCTGTGTTGATCAGTGCCACTCTCAATCTCGCGGAAGCGCGACGTCAAGCCCTTGAAGAAGCCCGCGAAAGGCTCACCGGTTATCACGAGATGATGTCTTATATGGTCTCGGACGTCGACTATGAGGGCGCCGCCCGCATCGGCTTGCTGCTGACCCAGGACCCTGAGATCAAGGCCTTTGAGGTGGTCAATCGTTTTGGCAGGATCATTGCTGAAAATGGCGATATCACCGCCCGTCAGGTGGGCTGGTTGCCAGTCAAGCTCGATATCACGGACGGCTCCGGGGTCAGGCTGGCCAACGCGACTTATCTCGTTCGCGAACATGCGATCGGACCGAATACTTATCTGCGGATCATCGTTGCGTCTCTGGGCACCGGCGCTCTTTTCGCGGCCTTTGCCTTTGCCATTTACATCTTTTTGCGCGCCCGGTTGCTAGGCCCGATCCGGGCATTGCATCGAAACGTCATCCGGGAGGGCCGGGATCTCCAAGCTTCAGAGGCGGACGCGCCGTTGGAGATCCGTGAGCTCTCGGTTGCCATCGACACGGCCTTTTCCGATATCGAGGCCACATCGTTGCGCAATCGCAGACAGGTCGAGATCCTGACAGAAGTCCTGTCTGATTTCGGAATTGCAATCCGTCACTTCGGCGAAGACGGTCAGGTGCAGGATTACGGCATTTCTCATCCCGAGCTCGCGGCTGACGCACCCGGGGCCGGAACGCCTTCGGATGCGGTCGAGGAAAAGCTGCGGTCGCTCAGACCACCGGGTTTTACCGTGCGCGAACTGAAGCCACAGATCACAGCACCCTCGCATACGGTTTTTCAGCTGGAGTACTCCGGGGATGGGTCCGTCTACGAGATGACCCTGATCGACTTGGGGCAAAACGAACATGCGGCTGTGATCGCAGATGTGACCCACGCCCGCGCGCTTCAGAAATCAGCGCAGGAAGCCCAGAAAATGGAGGTCATCGGCCAGTTATCGAGCGGAGTTGCCCATGATTTCAACAATATCCTTGGCGTGATCCTTGCCAACGCTCAGCTTCTGGAGGCGGAGCAAAAAGATTCCCGGGTGATCCGGCATGTCACGCCAATCATCACCGCCAGTGAACGCGGCGCGACCCTCACACGTAGCCTGTTATCTTTTGCCCGCGAGTCGCATCTTGATGCCGTTAATCTCGATCTGAACCGGACGGTGCATGAGATCACGAACTGGAGTTCCCGGATCATCCCCGAGAATATCTCGATCGAAGTGGTCCTTCAAAGCGGCGCCTGGCACGTTTCGGCGGATGCGGCGATGACTGAAAGTGCGTTGTTAAACCTTATGTTGAATGCTCGGGACGCGATGCCGAATGGCGGAGAGATGACCATTGAAACCGCCAACGTCGTGGTCGACGAGAACTATATTGAAGACCGGCAAGCGCCGATCCGGCCTGGGCGCTACACGATGTTAGCAGTCAGCGACACGGGATCGGGCATTGATCAGGCGGATCTGGATCACATTTTCGAGCCCTTTTTCACCACAAAGCCCCCCGGGAAAGGATCCGGTCTGGGGCTGTCGATGGTGCACGGGTTCATGCATCAGACCGGAGGTTTGATCCGCGCTTATTCAGAAACGGGGATCGGCACGACGTTCAAACTTTTTTTCCCCGCGCTGTCGCGCGGAGCTACGAGACTTCAAACGAGCATCGGGTTAACGCCCACGCCAACAGCAGGAGCCCATATCCTGCTGGTGGAAGACGAGCCCGCCTTGCGTCTGGCTCTAAGCCAACAGCTGCGCCTGTCCGGCTACCAGGTCAGCGCTGCTGAAAATGCCGACACTGCCGAGGCCATGGTGCAGGATATCCCGTCGGTAGATGTGGTTCTGACCGATATCGTGATGCCAGGACAGAAGACCGGGCCCGATCTCGTGCGCACGCTGCGCCGGAACGATCCGTCCCTGCGCTACGTGTTCATGTCCGGCTACCCACAGGAAGCCTCAGTCCATGGCAACGGGCTCCGACCCGAGGATATCCGCCTGATGAAACCCATTCGGCGGGATGATCTTATCATCGCTCTGGAAAAAGCGCTTCGTACGGGATCAGACCAAGACATTCCCAATGGATAAGGTTCGACCAATCAGTTGCGAACATGATCAGCCCCATTGACCTTCTTCCCTGACCGGTCCGCGCTTTGAGGTTAGTCTGTTCTTCAACTGAGGAGACAGACGATGAAGAGAAGCCTTTTCAGCGAAGAGAAGATCATCGGCATACTGAAAGAGCATCAGGCAGGCGCGACGGCGGCTGATCTGTGCCGCTGGCACGGGATCAGCGATGCGACCTCCTACAAGTGGTGTTTCAAGTATGGCGGCATGGAAGTAGCCGATGCCAAGCGGCAGAAGGCGCTGAAGGCTCAGAACGCGAAACTCAAGAAGCTGCTGGCGGAGCAGATGATGGATGTGGCGACGCTGAAAGAGATGCTCGGGAAAACCTTCTGAGGCCTGGTTCGGGGAAGAAAACCGTGGACTGGGCCATGAAAGAGAAGAGCTGTTTGCAGCTGCGGGCCAGGATGAAGGAGCTGGCCTCGGAGCGACGGCGGTTCGGCTACCGGCGGCTGCACATCCTGCTGAAGCGGGAGGGCTGGGACGTGAACTGGAAGAAGCTCTACCGGCTCTACCGCGAAGAAGGGTTAACCATCCGTAAACGGGGCGGACGCAAGCGCGCGATCGGAACCAGGGCGCCGATGGCGATCCCGCAAGGGCCGAACCCCAGCGCTGGTCGCTGGACTTCGTGTCGGATGCGCTCGCCGATGGCCGCCGGTTCCGCCTTCTCTGCGTGATCGCCGACTTCAGCC
>NZ_VFSV01000079.1 GCF_007004065.1 Palleronia caenipelagi
CATGTTGTCGAGACCGGCCAGATTGGCTCCGCTCATTATCAATGACCACCTTGTCCGGCCAGCCGTTCCGGTCGATCTTCCGCTCGAAGAACCGGGTGGCTGCATCTTCATCGCGCCGTTCAGACAGCATAAAATCAAGGGGTTGACCGTCCCGATCCACCGCCCTGTAGAGATAGGTCCACTCGCCCTTTACCTTTATGTATGTTTCATCGACGCGCCATGATCTGGCGGTTGCCGCTTTGCGCTGCTGCGCCACGTCTGCAATCAGCGGCGCGTATTTCACCACCCAGCGGTTCAGCGTCGCGTGATCAACAAGGACGCCACGCTCGGCCATGATCTCTTCCAGGTCACGATACGATACGGCGTAGCGAACGTAGAAGAACACCGCGTAAAGGATGGCTTCTTTGGGATAGTGGGCGCCCTTGAAGTCGATCATCCTGTCATTCCGTCAGCGGTGTCGTTGGAGCTGTCAACATACCGACGTCACCCGCTAGACGGAAGATCACACCCGAAATTTGCGACAGAACCCACAGACCAACGACATGGGCGGGACGCTGGTGCGCACCATCGGCCTCACCCGCGCGAAGGCGAAGATCGGCATGAAGAACCTCGCCTACAACATGCGACGGCTGGCGCAGCTACGCCGCCTGAACCCTTGTCCGGCGTGATCCAGAGCGCCGACTTCAGGCCGACGGGGCCGAAGCCTGCAATGACAAGGCGGAACGGGCCATGGCTATGCCGCAAAACATCCCCAAAAGCCACTTCCTGTCGGCGTCACGCCACAAAACTCGTGCAGATCAGCCGAAGGCAGTGAAAAATCGAGGTGCCCATATGTTACACATGACTTAAAGATCAGGCAAATCTATCGCTGTTTTACTATGGGTGGGCGGAGCGCCCACCCTTTGGCGGCGTCGTAAGAGTGTGATAGGCTGCCAAATGATAGTCATTTCAATTTGTAAGGGTGGGCGCATGACGCGGCACATGCTTTTCATGGTCAACTTGGGGGTTGCCGTTTTTGGAACCACAATTGCATCCGCTGAAATTACCCGGCCTACGACAATGGCCGAGCTAACTTCTCCAGAAGCCACCGAGGCCATGATAGCAGAAACTGGTGCTTTTAAGGTGGACATGGGAGGGGCTGGTTCATTGGTGTTTTTACGACAGCCAGATGGAACTTATAAAATCGCTGGAGCTTTACCCAGAGGAAGTCGCGTACCCGGGTGTGATGAGGTTTCGTTTCAACGGGGTGAACAAACTGAGTATTTTGGGGTCTGTAAAATTGAAGGTTGGAAGCCGCCAACCAATTTTGAACAGCAAATTGTTACTGCGTACGAATTTTCTGACTTTGCCAGACTTTTAGAAGAAACGCGAGCGCCTTTACCAGAAATTGGCGGTGGGCCGGGCCAGATAGATGAAATTCCGGCTTATGTTGCAGCCATTACTTACAATGGTGCGCCAGAAATTAATCGTAAGTTATGGGAAACCGCTGCGGCGGTGATTTGGAGTTGCCGTGAGCCAGAAGGTCGTAGTACAAGTGGCTTGGTGGCACCAACTTTAAAGATTGAGGCTTCGCGAGTAGATTGTCGTGACGCGAAGTCTGGACATAGCAGTGGAACTTTAGCCGCGGCGGAAGATATGCTTGCTATCACGGCAGATGAGCGAGCTGCCGCAGAAGCGAGAGCCCAAATGACCGCCGAAGAACGAGCTGCCGCAGAGGCTCGAGCGGCTTTTATCAGAAAGTTAATTGACCGGCTTTCTTAGGTGCTTGTGGTTTTGCTTTTTTATAGCCCTAAAATAGGTAGTAGATTTTAATAAGTGTTGGAACTTCGTCCCGGTTTCTGGAAAGTCTGATTGTTGACCCACGCGGCGATTTTCCGACTAATTTCTTCGAAATCCTTGGCAGGCGTCTGCTAGCTAGCTGATAGCTGAATGCCGTCGCTGGCGTTTGTAGAAGACCAAAATGTACTCGAAGATCACGCCATCACCAACTTTCGGGCATAGCTCTATTACACTTCACTTGAAGACACGCAAGAAAACAGGTTGTCTGGGGGTGTTGGAACAGGAGGGTTATGCGCCCGACCTTTGGCAAGCCAGCCTTGATGTGGTAAATTGCGACAGGGGTGTTCCATTTGTGGAAAGGTCGGGCGCATGGCGCGGCAATTGGTTTTGATGACAGCGATTATCACGGGTTTCTCGGGATTTTCGCGCGCGCAGGAAAATATACCCGACAACTTGATAGCAACCGTTTCCAGAATTGATCCCAATGCGAGAATTCTTGACAATGAACTTGTGGTAGCCTCGTCAGCCGAAATGGCTTGTAAGATGCTCAATGCAGGGCTGGGTTTTTCTGTTGCCAGTGCTGAAGACCCGCGAATTATTGCGACAGCCGGTTACGGTGACCTTGAGGTAACAGATGCTACTGAAACGGGCGATCTTGTTAGGCCAGAAGGCATGGATGAGTGTTATTGGCGGGCGTTAAATGATATCGCAGCACCAAACGATGTAAAGCTGTTAACCTCATTGTTTAGTGTTGAGACTGGTGAAGTGGAAATTCCAGCATTGCCAGTGTTTTTAGCAGATCCAACGTTGTTAGGCCTTAAAAAAAACGCTCTCCCTGCGAGGATCGCCCCAGAGTTTGCTCGTTTAAGAGGCGTACAGGCTGACGTATCAGCAACAGCTCAAATTGACTACTATACACGAGTTGCAGAAGTTGATGCAGAAGCTGCGACTAGAGATGCAGAAGCTGCTAGAGCTTTATTGCAGTCTGTTAAGGAAGCGACATCAAACTAGTTCTTATTAACAATTTTTTTCTGTTGTGGTGTGGTGATAAATAAACGCCATAGTTACTGAAGCCAAAAATATCGACGGGCTGGTAGAGCGTTCGCCCGATGAATTAGCCGCGGCTACGGATGCTGAGCAGGCTCGGGCGGATGATGCCATAAAGCCGCTTATCGGCCTTCACTCTCGCGCAACAGCTCCTTGGTTGGTAAGATTAACGCCCCCTTCGGATAGAGGTGGCCGCGGAAATTTGGGCCAGTCGTTAAGGTGGATCGTATGACGAAAGTGACGATCCAAAATGAAGAAACGCAAGAACCATTCGCCGGATTTCAAGGCCAAGGTTGCGCTTGAAGCGATCCGTGAGGAGATGACGCTGGCGGAACTGTCCAAGAAATATGGCGTTCACCCGACGCGGATCGGCACGTGGAAGCGGGCAGCGATAGAGAACATGGCGACGGCCTTTACGCGCCGTGGTTCGGCTCCGGAACAGGTAAGCGCCGCTGATGTCGATAAGCTGCATTCGAAGATTGGCCAGCTGGTGGTGGAACGGGATTTTTTAGCCGAAGCCTCGCATCAACTTCTCGGGACGCGAGGCAAAAAATGGTGAGCCGAGATCACAAGTTAAGCCTTCGTAAACAGTGCGAACTGTTGCGGCTATCACGGTCACGGCTTTACTATCAGCCGGTTGGCGAAAGCGCAGAAAACCTGGGCTTCATGGAAATGATCGACAAGCAGTTCTTGGAAACGCCATGGTATGGATCGCGCCAGATGGCCCGGTACATGAAGCGGAATGGGCATCGATGTGGTCGGCATCGAGTACGGCGCTTGATGCGTCTGATGAGGCTGGTGCCGATTTACCAAGAGCCAAACACCAGCAAGAAGCATCCCCAGCACAAGATCTGGCCATACCTGCTGCGCAACATCGTGATTGATCGCCCCAACCAGGTCTGGTGCGCAGACATTACCTACATCCCAATGCGGCGCGGGTTCCTGTATCTCGTGGCGATCATGGACTGGTACAGTCGCAAAGTCTTGGCCTGGCGTCTGTCCAACAGCATGGATGCAGACTTCTGCGTGCAGGCTTTGAAAGAAGCAATCGCCAAACACGGTACGCCGGAAATCTTCAACAGCGATCAGGGCAGCCAGTTCACCAGCGGTGCTTGGATTGACGTCCTGACAGACGCAAAGATCAGGATCAGTATGGATGGCAAGGGAGCATGGCGCGACAACCGAATGATCGAAAGATTGTGGCGGTCGTTGAAGTACGAATGCGTCTATCTGCACGCCTTCGAGACTGGCTCAGAAATGCGTGCCGGGATCGGTAAGTGGATGACCTACTACAACTCAGCGCGACCGCACTCGACCCATGGAGTGTTGACCCCCAACGAGGCCTATGCCAGCAAAACAAAGACAATGAGAATAGCAGCCTAAATGAACCCCTGATCCACCTTAAACCGGCTGCAAGCTGGTCTAAAACCTAGGACCACCTCTATCCTTGGCAGGCGTCTGCTAGCTGATGGCTGAATGCCGTCGCTGGCGTTTGTAGAAGACCAAAATGTACTCGAAGATCACGCCATCACCCACTTTCGGGCATAGTTCTATTACACTTCACTTGAGGACACGCAAGAAAACAGGTTGTCTGGGGGTGTTGGAACAGGAGGGTTATGCGCCCAACCTTTGCCAAGCCAGCTTGATGTGGTAATTTGCGACACGGTTGTTCTATTCATGGAAAGGTCGGGCGCATGGCGCGGCAATTGGTTTTGACGACGGCGATTATCGCGGGTTTCTCGGGATTTTCGCTCGCGCAGGAAAATATACCCCAAAACTTGGTAGCGACCGTTTCCAGAATTGATCCCAATGCGAGAATTCTTGACAATGAACTTGTGATAGCCTCGTCCGCCGAAATAGCTTGTAAGATACTCAATACAGGGCTGGGTTTTTCTGTTGCCAGTGCTGAAGACCCGCGAATTATTGCGACAGCCGGTTACGGTGGGCCTGAAGTTACAGAAACAGTAGAAACTACGGCACTTGAAATGCCAGCCGGCATGGACGAGTGTTATTGGAGAGCTTTAAATGATTTAGGAAATCCTCGTGATGTAGCTATTTTAGCTTCATTCTTTAATGCAGATTCAGGTCTAGTTGAAATTCCACCTCCACCAGTTTTTGCTAGTGGAGAGTTGTCACCAAAGCTACTTGGTTTTGCCGAAGATGAAGAGTTATCTATGCCAGATATCGGTAAACGTTTTGGTGAGCTTATGGTCTTGCGTAGTCAAGCTAATGCAGCAAGTCAGAGTGATTATTATGCCCGAGTGGCAACTCTTGAAAGACAAGCAGCTGAAGATGATGCAGCAGCATCCAGAGCTCTGCTTGAAGATTTGCGTAGTTTGGTTACAAACTAGTAATTACTAGATTTAAAACAGTTTTTATGATATATTATTAAGATAATGATCTTATATGGTTATGTTTGAAGGCACTGAACAAATCGATGTCTCAGCCGGTGGTGCTCCGCAGGCAGAGCGTTCGCCCGATGAGTTAGCGGCGGCTATGGATGCCGAGCAGGCTCGGGCGGATGATACTATAAAGCGCCTTATCCGCCTTCACGGGTCGATGTTTTCGTGAACACTCGCCTGATAGAGCGTAGTCAGATCGTTGTGCCTTACCCGAAACTGGCTTCTGCGCTTGGTCACCGGCGCTGGCGTGTCGGCTCTCTCCATCTTCATTCCCGGATCATAGTAGATCGCGCCTGACGCCAAAGCACCCAGCAATAGCAGAACGTCCGTTCCTTCACACAGCTCGACACGCGCACCATAGGCGTACTCGGGTGGTGGCGCGCGCATCAAGGACGGTACATAGACGGCCTTGGCATGTTTGCGGTTCCAATGGCCGATCACGCCCCGGAACCCCCATGACGCGGCCACCACGTCGTCCCGGTCGATCAGAGCAATCTGGCCGTCCACATTGGTGATCTTGCCTTTGTCCGCATCAAACCCCTCCAGCACCAGTTTCAAACCGGTATCCGCGTGGAAATCCCGGCCGTTGGCATAGATACCCCCAAAGTTGATCCTGCCGGGCTTGCCAGACTTGTCCGGATAGCCATAGCGGCGCAGGAACGCCTCTACCCCCTGCTCACGGTACAGGCCGCCGGTGGGTTCCGGCGTCATCAGCGTGACCGGGCTCTTCGCCAGATAGTTCACGAAATCCCGCACGCCGTACTGTTTGACCTCCCAGCCCAGATAGTCCGGTTCCGCATAGCCGTTGGGCGAGATGCCCAGTTCGGCCTCAAGGGTGTAGCCGCCACGGCACTGTAAAGTTAGTGCGGTGATCTTTGGGATATGGGATCTGGCGGCATGATCCCCGCTGACCTCTATCGCCGCCACCGTTTCCCGCCGGACGTGATCGCCTATGCAGTTTGGCTGTATTTCAAGTTTCCGCTCAGCCTGCGGATGGTTGAAGATCTGTTAGCCGTGCGCGGGATCATCGTGTCGCACCAGACTGTGCGGGCGTGGGCAGAGAAATTCGGTCGGCAGTACGCCAGAAGGGATTGCCAACTTGCAGACGCGCCCGAGGGTGTTTAGCCGGTCGCCATGAATGTACCAGCTGAGATGCCGCGCCTGAAGGGCTACCGTTTTCCCCGTGAAGTCGTCGCCTACGCCGTTTGGGCCTATCATCGGTTCGCGCTGAGCACGGCGGATGTAAAGGATCTGCTCGCCGAGCGAGGCGTCATCGTCAGCCGGGAAGCCGTTCGGAAATGGGTGAACCGGTTTGGTCGGCATTTCGCGCATTGCATCAAGCGCGACCGGCCCGCAGCGTCAGATAAGTGGCACCTCGATGAAGTCGCCGTTCCGATCAACGGTATCAAGATGTGGTTATGGCGGGCCGTGGATGGTGAGGAGGACAAGAAATTGATCCGGGGGATCAATTTCCCGACGAACGCGATGTGCTC
>NZ_VFSV01000008.1 GCF_007004065.1 Palleronia caenipelagi
GGCGTCACCAGGACCATCGCGAAACTGCTGCGACGACGAAGCGCCATCGAACCAATGACGGGCCATATGAAAGCCGACGGACGTCTGACCCGATGCCCACTCAAAGGAACCGAAGGTGATGCCCTTTTCGCGGTCCTCTGCGGCTGCGGTCACAACATCCGCATGATCCTGCGCCACCTGAGGGTCTGTCTGTGCCATTTCATCTGGCTGATCACACTGCTCCGAGGCCTCACCCCCGGCGCCCACCGCCATCAGAGGCCGCAAATCGCCGCCGGAGCCTGTTGATCAGCATGGACTAAGATATAGTAGCTTATCACAGAACTGGACAAAGGCTGAGCCCCGAAAAATAGTTCTTTCAAAAATAAAAGCCCCGCCGGCTGGGCAGGGCTCTCTGGAGGGATTGCCTTGGATCAGGCGGCGGACTTCGTGGCCGAAGAAACCTTATCAGCGGCATCAGAGACGGTTTCCGAGACCTTCTCAGCAGCGGCGTTCACGTTTGCAGAAACCGTGTCGGTGATCTGCTCGCCAGCATCGGTGGCGATGTCTTTAGCCTTGGAGCCGAACTCGGAGGCCGCTTCGCCCAGCGATTTGACCGAGCGGGAGGTCAGGTCGAACTGCTTCTTCACCAGGTCGGTGTAGGCGTTGGCGTATGCGCCGAACTCGGTGCGGGGCGTGTACACTTCGCGAAGGTTGCCGATGGTCTCGTAGGAG
The DNA here is from genome assembly GCF_007004065.1 of Palleronia caenipelagi. Classification (GTDB taxonomy): domain Bacteria; phylum Pseudomonadota; class Alphaproteobacteria; order Rhodobacterales; family Rhodobacteraceae; genus Palleronia; species Palleronia caenipelagi. The sequence goes on from NZ_VFSV01000008.1 coordinate 712, forward strand.
GCCGTGGCTGCGATCTGGGTGGTGTTCTGGGCCAGGTCCAGCGTCACGTTGGCGAAGCGGTAGCCGACGGAGGTCAGGCTCTGCACGAAGCTGTTGTCCAGCAGGTTGTTGGCTTTTTCGGCGGCAGCTTTGGTGGTCTTGGTGGCCATGATGTCGGTCCTCTATATCTGCGTTTCTGTTGAGGTACATATGTCGCTGCACCGCAGCATTTTCAACTGTGACGTGAGGGAAAATTCCAAGAATTTCCTTAGCCATTGGCCATAAACGAAAAAGACCCGCCTCATTAGGCGGGCCTTTTTGTTGCATGTGCAGCAATCAGAGCGACCGCTCAACCTCTTCGCGCTCAAAGATCTCGATGACATCGCCGGGGCGGATGTCTTCGTAGTTCTCGAAGGCCATACCGCACTCCTGACCGGAGATGACCTCGGCCACCTCGTCCTTGAAGCGCTTCAGCGTCTTCAGCGTGCCCTCGTGGATCACCACGTTGTCGCGCAGCAGTCGTACACCGGCGGAGCGGCGCGCCACACCTTCGGTGACCAGACAGCCCGCGACATTGCCGACCTTGGAGACCTTGAAGACCTCTTTGATCTGGGCATAGCCGATGAAGTTCTCGCGCACCTCGTTCGACAGAAGGCCCGACGCCGCCGCTTTCACGTCGTCCACGAGATCGTAGATGACACTGTAGTAGCGAATCTCGACGCCCTTCTGGTTGGCCGTATTCCGCGCCGAGGTATTCGCCCGGACGTTGAAACCCATGATCGGGGCGCCAGACGCCTCGGCCAGACCCACATCGGTCTCGGTGATCGCGCCGACCCCATAGTGGAGCACCCGGACACGTACCTCGTCATTGCCGATCTTTTCCATCGCCTGAACGATCGCCTCGGCGGAGCCTTGGACGTCGGCCTTCACCAGAATCGGCAGCTCGGCGACGTTCTCGTCAGCCTTCGCCTTAGCCATCATCTGCTCCAGCGTGGTGGCGGCACCGGCGGCAGCACGCTTATCTTTCGCGGCCTGCTGACGGTACTCGGCGATCTCACGGGCCTGCGCCTCGGTCTCGACAACGTTCAAAACGTCACCCGCCTCCGGCGTGCCGTTAAGACCCAGCACCTCGACAGGTACAGACGGCCCGGCTTCCTTGACCCGGTCGCCCAGGTCGTTCTCCATCGCACGGACCTTGCCCCACTGCTCGCCGACGACGAAGATATCGCCCTGCTTGAGCGTGCCGCTCTGCACCAGAACGGTGGCGACGGGGCCACGACCCACATCGAGCTGAGCCTCGATCACCGCGCCCATGGCGGGACGTTCGGGGTTGGCCTGCAACTCCAGGATCTCCGACTGCAGCGCAATGGCTTCGAGAAGCTCGTCGAGCCCCTGACCTGTATGGGCGGAGACCTCCACATCCTGCACGTCGCCCGAGAGTTTCTCGACGATGACCTCGTGCTGGAGCAAATCCGTCCTTACCTTATCAGGATCGGCGGCGGGCTTGTCGATCTTGTTGATCGCGATGATCATCGGCACCTTGGCGGCCTTGGCGTGGTTAATCGCCTCGACCGTCTGCGGCATCACTGCGTCATCGGCGGCCACGACCAGCACTACGATATCCGTCACCTGAGCACCGCGCGCCCGCATGGACGTAAAGGCAGCGTGGCCCGGCGTATCGAGGAAGGTCAGCGTGGACCCGCCATCGGTTTTCACCTGATAGGCGCCGATATGCTGGGTGATCCCCCCAGCCTCGCCGGCGGTCACGCGGGCATTGCGGATCGCATCGAGGATAGAGGTTTTACCGTGGTCCACGTGGCCCATGACGGTGATAATCGGAGCGCGCGGCTTCAGATCCTCGGGCCGGTCCTCATCCTGCTCGATCACCTGTTCCACATCGGCATCGCTGACGCGCTGCACCTTGTGGCCGAATTCCTCGATGATGAGCTCGGCAGTGTCGGCGTCGATGGTCTGGGTCTGGGTCGCCATGATACCATTCTGCATCAGCGACTTAACCACGTCGGCGACACGCTCGGACATCCGGTTGGCGAGCTCTGAGACCACGATCGCCTCGGGCAACTGGACGGTCCGCGTGACCTTTTCACGGTCCTGGCTCCCGCCCATCGCCTTACGGCGGGCGCGTTCCTGCTGACGCTTCATGGCGGCCATCGAGCGCTGGCGTCCGCCCTCGCCTCCAGCCAGTGCTTGGTTCACGGTCAGCTTGCCGGAGCGACGTTTGTCACCGCCACCACGGGCCGGACGCGCAGTGCGGTCCTTGTCCGGGGTACCGGGCCGATCACGACCGCCGCCGCTGGGGCGGCCACCGGATTTCGCCTGCGCTTCTACATCGGCGGGGGTCGGCGCGGCGGCTGCGGGCTTCGCCTGCTTGGCGGGCGCGGGCTCGGCGGCCTTCTTCTTGGCCTCCTGCTCTTCGCGCAGACGCCGGGCGTCCTCCTCGGCCTTGGCCTTCAACGCCTCTTCGCGCTCGCGCTCTTCGCGCTCTTTCTCTTCCTGCTCGCGACGACGGCGTTCCCGCTCTTCGGCACGGGCCTTCTCCTCCGCCTCACGGCGGGCGGCCTCCTCGGATTCGCGGGCCTTCGCCATGGCAAGCGCCTTCATCCGGCGCTCCATCTCGGCGTCGGAAATACCGGCCGGGCGTCGTTTGGGGTCACCCATCACGGGCTTGCCATCACCCGACTTCGTCGAAGAGGGCTTGGGCGTGACCACGCGCTTGCGCTTGGTTTCGACCACAACGTTTTTCGTCCGTCCGTGAGAAAAGCTCTGCTTTACCTGTCCGGGACGACCGGAGCCGCGCACGCCGAGGGTCTTTTTGCCGTCGTTGTCACTCATCAGGTCTTCTTCACCTTTCCGGCGTCGCCGCCTTGGTCTTCTGTCTTGCGAACGCCTGAAAGCCGCACGGCATCGTCCCTGAAATCCTCAGCGAGTCTGCCTGCAGCCAGCGCCGCATGTATCACACGTTCCCGACCGAAGGACAAACCCAATTCATCCGCAGTCAGAATGTCAAAAAAGCTGCCCCGCCCACCCGGGCGGAAGAGCTTGGACTTGCCCCGCTCGGAGCCGTCCGAGGCCTGTAAGAGGATGCGGCACTGGTCTTTTTCCAGCCAGTCCTTCACCTTCTCAAACCCGGCAATCGCCTTGCCAGCCTTACGCGCCAACCCGAGGCGGTTGACGCAACGTTGCGCCAGTTGCTCTTCGACCTGATCCACGAGGCCCTCGGGCACCGAGACCTGTCGTTTCGCCCCGCGCGAGAACAGCCGTTTGGCCACCGCGGTCTCCAGCGCCTCGCGCTCGGACGAGACATACATGCCGCGTCCCGGCAGCTTTCCCGCCACATCCGGATATACTATATCCCCCGGCCCCACGACAAAGCGGATGAGCCCGCGTTTAGGGCTCACCTCGCAGGTCACGAGGCACTTGCGCTCTGTTTCCTCAGGCGCGGGACGGGGCTTGCCGCGGGTCACGATCAGGCCTGCGCCTCCTCGGTCTCGTCTTCTTCGCCTTCAGCTTCTTCGGCCTCAAGCTCCGCGGGGTCCACCCAGCCAAGCTGGATGCGCGCCGTCATTACCATGTTCTGCGCTTCGGCCAGATCCACGCCGAAGGGCTCCAGAATACCGTCATCCTTGACGCGCTCACCATTGTCGGTGGTCCATCCGCCAGCCAGTTCCCAGTCGGCGCAGGTGGCAAAATCTTCGAGCGTCTTCACATCGTCCTTGGCCAGCGCCTCTACCATCTGGGGAGAGAGGCCCTCGAAATCAATAAGGCTGTCCGTGGCACCCAACTCGCGTGCGGCTTCGAGCGCCTTGCGGTTCTGCTCGTCCAGATAATCGCGGGCGCGGGCCTGAAGCTCGTTGGCGGTGTCGTCATCGACGCCGTCGATCACAGTCAGCTCATCCAGCTCCACATAGGCCACCTCTTCGAGGTTGGTGAAGCCTTCGGCCACCAGCAGCTGGGCGAAGAATTCATCCAGATCCAGTGTGTCGACAAAGAGCTTCGTCCGCTCTTCGAACTCCGCCTGACGGCGCTTCGATTCTTCTTCCTCGGTGAGGATGTCGATATCAAGTCCGGTCAGCTGGCTGGCCAGACGCACATTCTGACCGCGCCGACCGATGGCGAGGCTGAGCTGCTCATCGGGAACCACGACCTCGATCCGCTCGGCATCCTCATCGAGCACCACCTTCGACACTTCGGCTGGTTGCAGCGCGTTCACGAGGAAGGTCGGCATATCCTCGTTCCACGGGATGATGTCGATCTTTTCGCCCTGAAGCTCGTTCACCACGGCCTGCACGCGGGAGCCGCGCATACCGACGCAGGCGCCCACGGGATCGATGGAGGTGTCGTAGCTCACCACACCGATCTTCGCGCGGCTGCCGGGATCGCGGGCAACGGCCTTGATCTCGATAACGCCCTCGTAGATCTCGGGGACTTCCATCTTGAACAGCTCCGCCATGAATTCCGGCGCCGTCCGGCTGAGGAAAATCTGCGGGCCACGCGGCTCGCGGCGCACATCCTTGATGAACACGCGGATGCGGTCGCCGTTGCGGTAGCTTTCGCGGCCGATCTTTTCGGTCCGGCGCAGCACGCCCTCACCCGGGTTCAGGTCAACGATGACGTTGCCATATTCTTCGCGCTTTACCGCCACATTAATGATGGTGCCCACGCGATCCTTGAATTCTTCGTACTGCTTGTCACGCTCGGCTTCGCGGATCTTTTGCAGAATCACCTGCTTGGCGGACTGGGCGGCGATGCGGCCCATCTCGACCGGCGGGACCTCCTCGACATACTGGTCGCCCACCTCGGGATTTTCGAGGTACTGACGCGCGGTCTCGACGGTCATCTCGGCCTGATAGTTCTCAAGTTCCTCTTCCTCGACCACGGTGCGCACGCGGGTAAAGGTCGCCTTGCCAGTTTTCCGGTCGATGGACACGCGGATGTCCATCTCGCTGCCGTAGCGGGACTTGGCGGCGCGGGCGAGGGAATCTTCCATCGCCTCGACCACGAGACCCGGGTCGATCATCTTTTCGCGCGCCACCGCCTCGGCGGTCTGGAGCAGCTCAAGCTGGTTGGCAGAGGTAATCGCCATCTGTCAGTCCTTTTGTTGCGGAAGACGCGCGTCGTCTTCACTGTCAATCACGGTTTCGACCTCGTCGAATTGGGTTTCGTCAATCTGGCCCTTGTCCTTGCGCGAACGCAGCACGTCGCGAATCAGGTCGTCGGTCAGCACCAGCTTGGCTTCGGACAGCCAGTCGAATTGCAACCCGATGGTACCTTCCTCGATATTGATAAGCACTTCGGACCCCTCGATCCCCGCCAGCTCGCCCTTAAAGCGGCGGCGGCCGTCGATCATCTCGGTGGTCTCAAGTTTGGCCTCATAGCCCGCCCACATCTCGAAATCCTTCAGCCGGGTCAGCGGCCGGTCGATGCCGGGTGACGAGACTTCGAGGTCATAGGCACCTTCAATCGGATCCTCGACATCCAAATGCGCCGATATCGCGGTCGAAATCGTCGCGCAATCGTCCACCTCGATCCCGCCATCAGGCCGGTCAGCCATGATCTGTACGGTAGGCGTGTTGCCACCCTGATACCGGACGCGCACCAGCTCAAACCCCAGATCTTCGATCACAGGGGTCACCACCTCGGCGAGGCGTCGGTCGATACTGGCCTTTGCGATGAGGTCGGACATTCCGGGTTTCTCTCTTGCGTTTGGGCACAAAAAAACGGGCGCGCGGCCCGTTGTCGTGGTCGGTGGGTACCGGGTGTGGACCCCGGCAACGCCGCTGTTGACGTCCACATAGTCGCAGCCGCCTGAAAATGCAAGCTGTGTTACGCCGCCGCCAGCCGGTCCATTTCCTTGACCAGCGCCGCACTAATTCCCGGCTCCGACATGGCGTGTCCGGATTTTGCAACCATAACAAGGCGGGACGCTGGCCAGGCCCGGTGCAAGGCTTCCGCCGCAGCGGGGGGGCAGATCATATCATATCGCCCCTGAACAATGGTGCCGGGGATGTGGGCGATTCGGTGGATCTCGTCGAGGATCTGCGTGTCCCGCTCCAAGAACCCACCATTGAGAAAGTAGTGATTCTCCAGCCGGGCAAAGGCACGGGCGTATTCCGCCGGGCTGTCCCCGCCTGGGCCGGTGGTATCAATAGAGGCAAGCGTGTTTTCCCAGCCCGCCCACGCGCGCGCATAGCGGATCTCGGTGTTTCGGTCGCCGCTAAACAGACGCCGGTGATAGGCTGCGATCAGGTCGCCACGCTCTTCCTCCGGGATCAGTTCCTCGAAACTGCGCCACACCTCTGGCCAAAAACGCCCGGCGCCACCGGCGTAGAACCAGTCGAGCTCGTCGCGTGTCATCAGGAACACGCCCCGCAGAACCAGATGCGCCACCCGCTCCGGACAGGCCTCCGCATAGAGCAGCGCCAAGGTCGCCCCCCAGGAGCCGCCAAACACAATCCACCGCTCGATACCCAGCGTCCGCCGGATCAGCTCGATATCGGCGATCAGATGCCAGGTGGTGTTGTCTTCAACAGACGCGTGGGGTCGTGACCGGCCACAGCCCCGCTGGTCGAACAAAATGATCCGGTAGACCTTTGGGTCGAAAAACCGCCGCATGGCCGGGGAACAGCCGCCACCCGGCCCGCCATGGAACACCACGACCGGAATCCCGTCGGGGTTGCCGCATTGCTCCACATAAACGCGGTGCCCCTGCCCGACGGACAGCATCCGCTGATCATAGGGCTCTATCCGCGGGTAGAGATAATGTGCCGCGCTCTTTTGGGCTGCCATCTGGTCCATACCACACTTATATAACGGGAAACCGCTCTGTTGCGAGAGCGAAGCGGCGATATTCGGGAGAGAATGCCATGTCCACCATCGATCCGGCCGAGGTCGAGAAATTCGCGGCCATGTCCGCCGAGTGGTGGGACCCCGAGGGAGCATTCAAGCCGCTGCACGGAATGAACCCATGCCGCCTCGACTACATCACCCGTCAGATCGCCGCTGAATTCGGCTGCGACCTGACGGCGCCCCGACCGCTTGAGGGGCTGCGGATCGTGGATATCGGCTGTGGTGGCGGGCTGCTGTGTGAGCCCATGACACGGCTCGGAGCCGAGGTCACAGGCTGTGACGCCGAGGAGACCTCCGTCGGCGTGGCACGTCACCACGCCGTTGAGCAGGGCCTCGACATCGACTACCGCGCCACCACTGCCGAGGCGCTTGCCTCCGAAATCGAGCCGGTGGACGTGGTTCTGGCGCAGGAAGTCATCGAACATGTGGCTGACCCAGCGACCTTTGTCCGCGACTGTCATGCGCTGCTGAAACCGGGGGGGATTTTGATCCTCAGCACCCTCAACCGAACTCCAAAAAGCTTTGCCCTCGCCATCATTGGCGCCGAGTGGGTCCTCCGCTGGCTGCCGCGCGGGACTCATGATTGGTCGCGCTTTGTCACGCCGGATGAACTTGCCGCACTCTGCGAACAGGCCGGGCTGGATGTGCTCGACCGCACCGGCATGGTGATGGCGCCTCTCAGCCGTCAGTGGAGCCTCTCGCCCACCGACTTATCGGTGAACTACATGATGCTGGCGCGATCCAGCTAGGGTCCATCGAAAGACGGATTGGTGATCAGGCTGGGGACCTTCGCCCTTGCCTGCGCCACCTCAACCAGATCAATCTCCAGCACCGCCACGCCAGGCTCTGTCCCCATGTCCAACAGCACCTCCCCCCACGGCGCGACGGCCATGGAATGGCCAAAGGTCTCTCGAACGCGGCTTTGGGACGCATGCCGCCCGGTCTGAGCGGCTGCCAGCACGTAACACCCGGTCTCAATGGCCCGCGCGCGCAACAACGGCTCCCAATGTGCCGCGCCGGTCACCCGAGAGAAGGCTGCCGGAACAAGCAGAATTTCCGCCCCCGCCTGCCCCAAACGTCTGTAAAGATGCGGAAACCGCAGGTCATAACAGATCGTCATCCCGATCCGCCCCAGCGGGGTCTCGGCCAGCACCGCCCGGTCTCCGGGCCGGTAGCCATCGGATTCGCGATAGGTCTCCCGCTGGGAGATCGCCACATCGAACATGTGGATTTTGTCATAGCGCGCGACGATTTCGCCACTGGGGTCAATCAGAAACGAACGGTTGGCAAAGCGCCCATCCGCGTCGCCGGTCTTCAACGCCAGTGAGCCAACCCCCAGCCAGATCCCGAGATCCCGGCCACAGGCCCGAAGCCCCGCCAGACAGGGGTCTTCCTCCTCAAGGCAGAGCACTTTTTGCTGATGCCGACGGTCGAGCGACACGCAATTGCTCACCTCGGGCGTCAGGATCAGTTCAGCCCCCTGCGCCGCTGCCTGGCGGATCTGCGAGGTGAGCATCGACAGGTTTGCTACCGGATCATCCGATGCGCTGCACTGGATCAGGCCGATCTTCACGCGAGCAATGGGTCAAGCTTGCCCTGACGGTCCAGCGCGGACAGATCGTCATAGCCACCGACATGCGCCCCGTTGATGAAGATTTGCGGCACCGTGTGGCGGCCATTGGCCCGCTGCATCATCTTCTGCCGGAGCGCGGGCTTTGTCGTCACGTCGATTTCGGTAAAACCCACGTTCTTGCTTTTCAACAATCGCTTGGCGGCGTGGCAATATCCGCAGAGCGCAGAGGTGTAGATTTCGATCGTGGCCATGGCACCGCTCCCAAAAGTCATTTGCGACTATCTAGGCCTCCTGAAGCGCGCGCGCCAGTACCACGATTCTCACATCTGCCGCACCGGCAGCAAAGGCTGCCCGTGTCGTTGCAGTCAGCGTCGCCCCGGTCACCAAAACATCATCCACGATCACGACATTACGCCCCAGAAGCGCCGCCGCGATGTTTGGATGCGGTCGGATCGCGCCGTCCAATGCTGCGAACCGTGCTGTCCGATCGGCGCCCGACGGGGCCGGAGCGCGCACCCGGACCAAGGCACGCGCAGCAAATCGGGCGTTGCGCCGTTTCGCCAGTGCCCGGGCCAAAAGCGCCGCCTGATTGTAACGGCGATGAACCAGCCGTCGCCACGTCAGCGGAACGGGAACCACCACGGCATCATCAGGCCAGATTTGGCGGGAGGCCGCACTCATCCAATCGGCCGCAGGTGCGACCAGATCCAGCCGATCTCCATGCTTCAATCGCAACACGAAATCACGCATGGTTCCCGAATAGGCAACCGCTGCGCGCCCGGCGGACCAAAGCCGCGGTGTCGCGAGGCACTCGTCACATAGCGGTCGCCTGCAGGATTCGCCTGGCAAAGGGGCGCCACAGGTTTCACAGCACAAGCCCTGAATGAAATGGGCCGAAGACCAGCAACACCCGCATAGCCCCACCCGCCCCGCAAGAGGGGTATCGCATATCGCGCAAACCGGCGGATAAACGACATCAAGAAGCGATTGAACGTATCGCATGGCTTGCCTAGATCCATCCAATGTCGACCACACCTGTTCTCCTGACCGACCGCGAGGCTCTGACCCGCGCCCGTCGCCGCATCAAACCCGAAGCGCTGTTTCTCCATAAGCAGGCTGCGGAACGGCTCCATGAAACACTGGAGGTTGTTAAAAGGACGTTTCGAAACCCTGCGATTGTGACCGGACATCCGGATTTCTGGTCCCGCGAATTTCCCGACGCACGGCTCGTCGCAGATGCGGAAGTGCTGGACCTGCGCGAGGCCGCCCATGACCTCGTGATCCACGCCATGGCGCTGCACTGGGCGAATGACCCGGTGGGACAGATGATCCAGTGCCGCAGAGCCCTCCGCCCTGATGGGCTGTTTCTCGCGATCTTCCCGGGCGGCGGGAGTTTGCAGGAACTGCGTGAGGCCCTTGCCACGGCTGAGACGCAGATGCGCGGAGGGCTGGCACCCCGGGTGCTCCCAATGATGGAATTGCGCAGTGCGGGCAGTCTTTTACAGCGAGCAGGCCTCGCCCTGCCGGTTGCCGACACGGATCGATACGACGTCAGCTACGCCGATATCACCGCCCTCATGCAAGAGCTGCGGACGATGGGCGAAGCTAACGCCCAAAGCGCTCGCGATCGTCGGTTCCTGCCACGCGGCGTCCTGACGGAAGCGGCCCGGCTCTACCACGATCATCACGCCACGGAGGACGGCACCCGGATTCGGGCGACCTTTGAATTGGTGCATCTGCTGGGGTGGGCGCCCGATGACAGTCAGCCAGTGCCACTCCGCCCCGGCTCCGCCACAGCCCGGCTCGCCGATGCGCTGGGCACGGCCGAGACCCGGTTGCGCGACGATTCGCCCGGTCAGAGCGATTGACCTCGCGCCCGACTTCCTTATGTGACTGCACACCGCAACGAGGATGAGTGATATGCTGGACAGCCATTCGACCGACGATCCGATCGAGACCGCCGCGCGTGAGGCCAAATGCCCCGTCCACGCTCCAGCGGATCACCCGAAGATTCCGCGCGCCAAGGTCGGTGTGCTGGTAGCCAATCTTGGTACGCCGGATAACTACGACTACTGGTCCATGCGCCGCTATCTCAGTGAGTTCCTGTCGGATAAGCGGGTCATCGATTACTCCGCTCTGATCTGGCAGCCGCTCCTGCAGGGCATCATCCTCAGCAAGCGGCCATTCTCCTCCGGCGCGGCCTATAAGTCGATCTGGAACGAAGAGCAGGGCGAAAGCCCGCTGATGACGATCACCAAGAGCCAGACGGCGAAGCTGCGCGCCCGGCTGACCGAGCGCTACGGCGAAGACGTGATGGTGTCCTTCTGTATGCGCTACGGCAACCCCTCTACGCTCAAGGTCGTTCGCGAGATGATCGCCGCTGGCTGCCAGAAGATCGTGTTTTTCCCGCTCTATCCGCAATATGCGGGGGCGACGACAGCGACCGCGAATGACCAGTTCTTCCGCGCGCTGATGAAGGAAAAATGGCAGCCGCCCGTGCGCACCGTGCCGGCCTATTTCGACCGCGCGAGCTATATCGACGCACTGGCCCAGTCGGTGGAGCGGAGCTATGGCGCACTCGAGACAAAGCCGGACATCCTCGTCTGCTCCTATCACGGAGTGCCGCAGCGTTACCTGAAAGAGGGCGACCCCTATCATTGTCAGTGCCAGAAAACGACGCGCCTGCTCAAAGAGCGGCTAGGCTGGGACGACACCCAGATCATCACAACCTTCCAGAGCCGATTCGGCCCCGAGGAATGGCTCCAACCCTATACGGTTGAGGAGGTAGCACGACTGGCGGAACGCGGGATGAAGAACATCGCAATCTGCGCTCCGGCCTTCTCAGCCGACTGCATCGAGACGCTCGAAGAGATCAACGAAGAGATTCGGGAGAGCTTTGAGGAAGCGGGGGGTGAGCGTTTTACCTACATCCCCTGCCTCAACGATGACGAAGCGCATATGGCTGCCCTCGAGGAGGCGATTGTCGAAAATCTGTCGGGCTGGCTCTGACCAGCCCTTTGGGCTTCCGCAACGAAGGCATGAAAAAAGGGCGACCAGAACATCTGGTCGCCCTTCTTTGTATGAGGTCCGAAAGATCGGATTAGTCGGCGGCCACGGCCACGGCGGCGATCACGGCCAGCACGAGGAGCGGGATGGTGGCGGAGGAGGAAGAGGTGTTCTCTTCGACAACCACGACGGGCTCGGCAACGGGGGCGGGCTCAACGTAACCACCAGCGAAGGCACCGGTGGCGGCAACGGTCAGCGCGGCGGCGAGGGCGATCTTTTTCATTCTGTCATCTCCAGTTGATAGTGCGGTCTGCACTTCGCAGACCGCAACAGCAATCAGGTAGCGTGTACCTTAGCTTGCGATATAAGCCTAACCGGGAGGGCAGGCAAATCCTGCTTGATCAGACAGCACCATAACGCCACGCAACGATGTCAAATCAGCAACACCTGCGTGCCCGGGCCGGTCAGGCTGTAGAGCTCTGCAATATGGTGATTATACAGCCCGATGCAGCCATTTGAAGATCGCCGTCCGATCTTGCGCGTGTCATGGGTGCCGTGGATCCGATAGTATTGCCAGCTCAGATAGAGCGCGTGAGTTCCGAGCGGATTGTCCGGCCCCGGCGGCACGAATTCCGGCCACTCAGGATTCCGCTTGCGCATATCTGGTGTCGGCGCCCAGGAGGGTCCCTCAACCTTACGGATAATCTCGGTCCGGCCCTTCCGGGTCAGATCGTCGGTTTGCGGAACAGACGTCGGGTAGAGCTTATAAACCGATTCGTCCTCGCTCCAGAAGTGCAGGGCGCGGGACGTCACATCGCAGAGAATTGCTCCGTTCGTCAGAGTGTCAAAGAAGGGCTGCCAGCTATAGGTCCGGAAACTGGACGCATTGCGGCGGGTACTGCTGTCAATCGTCCGGCGGAACTCGGTGGAGCCCGCCTGCTGGGCAATGGCGGGTGCTGCCAGCATGGTGCTCGCCGCTCCTGCGATGAAAGCGCGTCGCTTCAGCGCGCCGGGGGTGGTCTGGGTCATTGTTACTGCCTCGAAAAGGTGGCCGTCTGCTTTTTTATGTGGCGAAGAATACGCCTGTCGGGGCCACCGCGCAATTCACACCAGCGTCAGTTCGCTCAGCACCGATTGATCCGGTACCGCGATGCTTGTATGCGCCAGAGAGCAGCAAGATTGGAGACACAGATGATCCGCGCGACGCTGACAATGACGGCCCTTTCGCTGGCACTGGTGGCCTGCGCCGCTCCGCCTGCCCCGCCCTTGGTCGATGGCAAGCCGCTGCCCCAGAAATACGACATGGCGTCTGAGGGGCGGGACGTGATCCAGCTCCGCTTTCTGGACGGAATGAACGCCTTGCGGCAGGCGGCCGGTGTCGGGCCCGTGGCCCTCGATGTGCAGCTGAACGCCGCTGCGGCAACCCACTCGCGAGACATGAGCGTCCAGAACCGCCCCTGGCATTTCGGGTCTGACGGGTCCTCGCCCATCGACCGGGCACGGCGCACCGGCTATTACGGTCGGGTCCTGGGCGAGAATATCTCGGAGACCTATGAGACAGAGCTGGAGACCCTCGCCGCTTGGATGGAAGACCCTAACACCAGAGCTGTCATCACGGATCCGAACGCGCAGGATCTGGGCTTCGCGTGGTATCAGCAGCCCACCGGCAAAATCTGGTGGACTATGGTCACCGGACGGCGTTAAGCGCCAGATCTCATAAAAAAGGCAGCCTGAGCTGCCTTTCCTCACTCTGTCAAGCTTCCGTTACGGGTAGATCGTGATCGGCGTCCCGTCCCGGACCATAGCGTAGATCTGCTCGATCTCGCGGTCAGTCACGGCGATACACCCTGCCGTCCAGTCACTTCCACGACCGCGTTCGTAGAACTTGCCGCGACCGTGGATGAAAATATCGCCACCCGGACGCCGGCCAGTGGCCCGCGCGACCTGAACGTCGTTCACATCCGGGTAGGAGATGCCGAGCGACAGGTGATACTTGCTGTTCGGATTGCGCCGGTTAATGTAGTAATGCCCTTCGGGGGTCCGACCGTCCCCTTCGTAGATCTTGTGCCCGCGTGGCTGGAAGCCGAGCCCAATATCGTACTCTTCGAGCACTTTGCGGCCATGGTATAGGCGCAGCTTTCGCTCACCTTTCAAAACGACCAGCCGAGTGACCTCAGGGCCGTTATACGACTTGAACTTGCTGTTGCCACCGCAGCTGGCCACGCCGATCAGGACCAACCCCAGCAGGAGGATACGGAGAATTGCCATTGGACTGCTTTCTGCCTCGAAAACCTGTTTTTTTATACACGTAGGATAGCTACCAAATTCTCCACGGGAAAGCACCTATACGAGTGGAGCGGAGTTTCGCTCGCCCATCAGTGCAGTAACCCGTTTCATTGTCTGGAAAATGCTGCCGCTATTTCCACATGGGGCGACCAGCGAAACTGGTCGATCACCCGGACCCAGTCGAGCCGATAGCCACCGCGAATCAGGGACCCGGCGTCGCGGGCGAAGGTCACAGGATTGCAGGAGACAAAGGCAATCCGCTGGAGCGTGGACTCCGCCAGCTCCCGGCACTGAGCTTCGGCACCCGCACGGGGCGGATCTATAACGGCGGCAGCGTAGTCCGACAAATGGGCCGCCTCCACCGGATCCCGGAAGAGGTCTCGCCGCTCGGTGGTGACGCGACCGGAGCCAGCGCGCGCGGCAGCCCGGAGCATCTCAGCGTTGCCTTCGACCGCATGGACCGGCGCGCGGCGGCTCAGCGGCACGGCGAAGGTGCCGCAGCCCGCGAACAGGTCGATCACCGGCCCACCGTCGCCCAGAGCCTGCGCAACGCAAGCGATCAGGGCTGATTCGCCATGTGATGTAGCCTGAAGAAACGCGCCGGGCGGTGGGACAATGGTCATCCCACCGATCACCTGACGCGGGGACCGCGCCTCGATCACTGGCTCACCGTCCAGTGTCAGCCGTGCGAGATCGGCATGACCCGCGATTTCGGCCAGACGGGTCAGGAGGGCAGCGTCGCTCGCCTTGGCCCCTGCCATCGCCACGTCGAGCCCGGCTGGTCCCGAGGTCACGAGCAGGGACAGCTCGCCCTTGCGTGATGCCGCAGCCTCCGTCAGCTCGGTCAAAACCGGCAGGGCCGCGAGGATCTCTGGCGCGAGCACCTGACAGCCGGTGATCTCGGTGATCGTGCCCGAGCGACGCCCATGAAACCCCACCAATGCCCCGTTCTTCGTCCGCCGCCCGGACAGGGACGCGCGGCGGCGACTGGCGGGGGGCGACGTGGCGATCCCTTTGATCGGCGCAGGCAGGTCGCGGGCGCGAAGAGCCTCACGCACCACACCGATCTTCCACTCCGCCACGAAGCTGTCGGAGGCATGGAGCAGCGCGCAGCCACCGCAGGTGTCGTAATGGGGGCAACTAGGCGTGACTCGTTCTGACGAGGACGTGACGATCTGCGGGTCACTCATGCGGTCGCCTTCGACCTTGCCCTCGAAAAGTTCGCCGGGCAGGGCGCGCGGGACATAGACCGGACCCGGCGCAATGCCGTCGCCCTGATGGCCCAGCCGATCGATGGTCACCCGCATGTCAGGCCGCCTCTGTGTCGAAATTCAGGAACCCACCCGATTGCCGGTCCCAGTAGCGCGCGTAGGTACCACCCTGTGCCAGCAGCTCCGCATGGGTGCCTTCCTCGACGATCCGGCCCTCTTCCAGCACGATGATCCGGTCCATCCGCGCAATGGTCGACAGGCGATGGGCAATGGCGACCACGGTTTTGCCGTCCATCAGCCCCTCCAAAGAGTCCTGAATGGCCGCTTCCACCTCGGAATCGAGCGCCGAGGTCGCTTCGTCCAGTACCAGAATCGGGGCGTCTTTCAGGATTGTCCGCGCCAGCGCGATCCGCTGTCTCTGCCCGCCCGAGAGCTTTACCCCCCGCTCGCCCAGATGCGCATCATAGCCGGTGCGGCCCTTCGAATCCTGTAGGCCAACGATGAACGCGTGCGCCTCCGCCCGTTTCGCGGCAGCGATGATCTCGTCCTCGCTGGCATCAGGACGCCCGTAACAGATGTTGTCCCGGGCCGAGCGGTTGAACATGGCGGTATCCTGCGTGACCTTGCCGATGCGGCTCCGGAGGCTCTCTTGCGTGACCTCCCGCACATCGTAACCCGCGACGCGGATGGCGCCCTCCTCGGTATCATAGAGCCGCAGGAGCATGGCTACGAGGGTGGATTTCCCCGCACCCGACGCGCCAACG
Organism: Palleronia caenipelagi; assembly: GCF_007004065.1. Classification (GTDB taxonomy): domain Bacteria; phylum Pseudomonadota; class Alphaproteobacteria; order Rhodobacterales; family Rhodobacteraceae; genus Palleronia; species Palleronia caenipelagi. The sequence continues at coordinate 16,395 of NZ_VFSV01000008.1, forward strand.
AGGCCAATCTTTTCGCCCTCGGCAATTCGCAGAGAGATCCCGTCGAGTCCGCCCAGGCCGCGCCCATAGGTGAAACGCACGTTCTCGAATTCCACCGCGGCGCCGGGCGGCAAAGCGATTGCGTCCGGTGCGTTGGTCAGGGTGTGCGGCGGGGTGAGGGTGTTCACGCCATCCTCCACCTCGCCGATGTTGGAATACATGGCCATCATCGCCATAGAGACCCATCCGGTCATCTGCGCGATACGAATCGCAACTGAACCCGCCGCCGCGATATCCCCGGTGCTGGCCGCGCCATCAGACCAGAGCCAGACCGTGCCGCCGACCAGCAGGACCGGCAGCACACCGGCCATCGTCATCAAGGCCAGCCGGAACCCTGCCGTGATCACTCCGAAATCGAGCGCGCGCTCGCGAAAGGACCCGATGGCGTCCAGCGCAACGCGGTCTTCGTGATCGTCATGGGCGAAGAGCTTGACCGTCTTGATGTTGGTGATCGTGTCCACCACCTGCCCCGACACCATCGCCCGCGCGGCGGCACGGGCCTTCGAGCGGGCGCGGATGCGCGGCAGGAACCAGCGGATGCCGGCAAAATAGCCCACGAGCCAGACCAGCAAGACCAGCGCCATCCAGCCGCTGATGGTGCTCAGAAGAACCGCGGACCCCACCAGCGTGGCCAGCGCAAAGCACACCACATTGATCGTCTCGGAGGTCACATCAGTGGCGGCGCGGGCGGTCTGCATCTGCTTTTGCGCGATGCGGCCGGCGAAATCGTCGTCGAAGAAGCCGACCGCCTGTCCCAGCGTCCAGCGATGCAGCCGCATCAGCACCATGGGATTCACATTTGGCGCGATCATCACTGCGTTGGAGGTCGCGGCGAGGCCAAACAGGATGGGGCGGACCACGATGAAGAACAGCACCGCAGAGATCAGCAGACCCGCATTGGCGGCGAAAAAGCCGCTCATACCCGTCTCCACCGCCGCATCCACGACCCGACCAAGAAGCACGGCGGAGATCACCTCCGCACTGCCCGCGAGGGCGGAGAAAAACGCGGCGATGATCAGCCAGGGCCAGGCGCCCGACAGCGCCCAGAGCATAAAGCGCCCCGGACGGCGGGGCGGCGGGCCCTTGGCCGGGCGGAAAGCGTCGATAAATGAGCCAATACGGCGGATCATGGAAAGGCGGTCCGGTTGTTACCTGTCCCGGAATGCCCTGTCCGACCGCAGGCGTAAACCCTCTGGCTGCTCAGCCGTTATGAGCCTTGCGCCGGATCGAGCGCTTAAGCAGATCCAGCTCGTCGCGCAACATGGCGACCTCGGTGACCAGATCCTGATCCACCGCCCGCCCTGCCGCAATGTGCAGGCTGCACAGCGCAACGCCCGTGGCCCGCTCGACCAGATAGACGCTCTGCACACCATCAGACAGCTTTATGTCAGACATTGAGAACGTGGCCATCTGCCCATCCTCGGTCGCGGTCATGTCAGGTTGGCCAAGTGTTTCACCATGGTGAATGACGTCGACCTCGGGGAGATCGCCATCGCCTTCAAGACGAATGGTCCAAACCCCATCCTTGAGCGTTTCGGAGGACGCGGTCCAACTCAGTGTATCAGATTGTTTGCTCATCAAATGTCCTCGTCAAACTTCAGCTCGCAAGCGGCGGCTGACAATCATGTCACGAAGGGCAAGCCAGCTCATGCGGGGGCGCTCAAAAATCACGTCGACCCAAACCCGCTCGACCCGCTCCTCGTGGATATCGGAGTAAGCAAGGTCGAACTCGACGGTCGGGCTGGTTGAGGCGATGTCAACAGACCGGGTGATCTGCTCCGTATTAGGTCCGTGCTGCACGTTCAGCCGCGCGTAGCAGGTCGTCAGGCTTTCAGTCTCCCAGTTCAGGTCAATCTGTACGATATGCGAGGTGATCAGACCCACCGCGATTTCGTCATCGATATTGAACGCGAGGCTGAGAAAACTGCCGTCGAAATCCAGCGTGTCGACTTCGAGCCCATAGGGCGCAGCGCCCGTGCGGCCCTGCCCGGCGCGCTGCTTGATCATCACTTCAGGCCGTCCGGCATCGTGAAAGAGGTTGATTTCGTTTCCGAAAGACGCGCCGCTCTGGGGCTCTGAGACAAAGGCCGGGACGATCTTGTGGCGAAACGTGCGCGGTCGACCGATCCAGTCACCATCGAGCGACGTTTGCATCAGGTCTGACGATCCGGTGACGGGGCTGGCCAGACGGTGATCCGTCATTTCGATCACCCGATCCAGTCGTTCACGCAGGTCTTCCGCCTGCTTTCGCAGCGCCGCCAGCGAAAAGCGGTCGAGATCCTCGGTTTCATCACCGATTTTCGTCCACCGCTTGATCGCACGGCGATGGACAATCTCGTCAAGGCCACCAATGAGTTTCATACCACTACTCTTTCCATCGTGACACCAGCCGTAACACCAGCTCAGTTGAGGCGTCAGATATCCATATAGATATGGGTTTCTGCTTCTGCGCCTGGATGGGTTACCGCGCCCTTGTAGGTCGGACCCACGAGCTGGGCGAATTTCCACAGGGCCCCGCTGGCGTAGTTGGTAGGCTTGGCGCCCGACCAGTCCTTGCGGCGAGCTTCCAGCTCCGCATCGTCGAGCGCCACGGAGATCTCACCATTCACCGCGTCGATGGTGATGACGTCGCCATCCTTCAAGAGCGCAATCGGACCGCCATGGGCCGCCTCGGGACCTACGTGGCCCACGCAGAAGCCGCGCGTCGCGCCGGAAAAGCGGCCATCGGTGATCAGCGCCACCTTCTTGCCCATACCCTGTCCGGACAAAGCGGCGGTGGTGGCAAGCATTTCGCGCATCCCCGGCCCGCCCGCTGGGCCTTCGTTGCGGATCACGAGGACTTCGCCCTCTTTGTACTGGCGCGCCTTCACGGCGGCAAAGGCGTCTTCTTCGCTCTCGAACACACGAGCGGGGCCGGTGAAGCTCTGCTCCTGCGTCGGAATGCCGGCAACCTTCACGATGGCACCTTCCGGGGCAAGATTGCCCTTCAGGCCCACAACGCCGCCGGTCTTCGTGATCGGGTTGTCGATGGGATAGATCACCTTGCCATCGGCCTCGCGGTCGATCAGGTCGAGCTCCTCGCCGATGGAGCGACCGGACGCGGTTACACAATCCTCGTGTATCAGACCGGCCTTGCGCAGTTCCTTCATCACCACCGGGATGCCACCGGCGTCGTAGAGATCCTTGGCCACGTACTGGCCGCCGGGCTTCAGATCGACAAAATAGGGCGTGTCGCGGAAGATTTCGCACACATCTTCGAGGAAAAAGTCGATCCCCGCCTCATGGGCAATCGCGGGCAGGTGAAGACCGGCATTGGTGGACCCCCCGGTGCAGGCCACCACGCGCGCGGCGTTTTCCAGTGCCTGACGGGTCACCACGTCGCGGGCGCGGATGTTTTTCTCAATGAGGTTCATCACCGCGACACCGGAGGCAGTGCCGTACTGGTCACGGCTCTCATAGGGCGCGGGCGCGCCGGAGGAGTTGAACAGCGCCAGACCGATCGCTTCAGAGACGCAGGCCATGGTGTTGGCGGTGAACTGGCCGCCACAGGCCCCTGCCGACGGGCAGGCCACGCGCTCAAGGATCGCCAGAGCCTCGTCCGAGAGGGTGCCGTTCTGGTGACGGCCCACGGCTTCGAACATGTCCTGCACGGTCAGATCGCGGCTGGCGAAATCCTCAGGCACGTTGGCGCCGGCGGGCACTTTGCCCGGCAGGATCGAACCACCATAGATAAAGACCGACGGCGTGTTCAGGCGCACCATGGCCATCATCATGCCGGGCAGCGACTTATCACATCCCGCGAGACCCACCAGCGCGTCATAGGAGTGACCTCGCATGGTCAGCTCAACCGTGTCCGCGATGGCCTCGCGGCTGGCCAGCGAAGACCGCATCCCCTCGTGGCCCATAGCGATGCCATCGGTGACGGTGATCGTGGTGAATTCGCGCGGCGTGCCAGCGGCAGATTTCACCCCGAGCTTCACAGCCTGTGCCTGACGGGACAGGGCAATGTTGCAGGGAGCGGCTTCGTTCCAGCAGGTGGCGACGCCGACCAGAGGCTGCGCAATCTCGTCCTCGGTCAGACCCATCGCATAGTAGTATGACCGGTGCGGCGCGCGTTCCGGACCTTCCGTGACATGACGGCTCGGCAGTTTCGACTTATCAATCTTGCCTTTCAGCATGTCTCTACTCCTCTGGCGTGTTTCATTCCGCATAGGCCAGACGCGCCGGATCGACAAGTCACGATGGAGCCACAATATAGGGCCTATGACCTATCAGACCGCCCTTGAGCGCTATATCGCCCCCGCCCGGACCCGTCCGCAATTCTGGCGTCTCCTTGCCGGGACCCTGACGATGCTCCTCGTCTATCTCCTCGGTTTGCTCGCCCTTGGCGCTGTGCTGGTCTGGCACGGTGGAGAGGACGGAGCCTTGCGGATGATGTCCGAGCTGATGAGCCCGGTCACGCCCGCCGGGACGCTGCTGCTGCTCGCGACATTTGCTGGTATGGCACTCGGCCCAATGCTGGCCGTCCGGCTCTGGCACCGGCGTTCGGTGGGCTCGCTCTTTGGGCCGCGGACCGTCGTGATGCGGGATTTCCTGCGCGCGGGTGCGCTGATTGGAACGCTGCTGGCGCTGTCGATCACGGTCTGGTCGCAGGGCTTTGATGCCGTCCCCGGCCTGCCCTTCGACACATGGATTGGTCTCCTGCCTGTCGCTCTGCCGCTGATCCTGCTCCAGACCGGCGCCGAAGAGCTAGTCTTTCGCGGCTACCTGCTGCAACAGCTTGCCGCCAGATTCCGCTCGCCTTGGGTCTGGCTGGTCCTTCCCAGCGTGATCTTCGGCGCGCTGCACTATGACCCGGGCTCGGCAGGGGACAACGCGTTGTTCGTGGCCGCGTCCGCCACGCTCTTCGGCCTGATGGCGGCGGATTTGACACGGGTGACAGGCTCGCTCGGAGCCGCTTGGGGACTGCATTTCGTAAACAACGTGGTGGCGCTGCTCTTCGTCGCGACAGACGGGACGATCACAGGACTGGCGCTGCACCTCACGCCTTACACCGCCGCCGAAATGGGGGCCTCGCCGCTTGTGATGGTAGGCGATCTGGCCACAACGGCGCTGGTCTGGGCCCTGATGCGCTGGTGGCTGAGACGCCGGACCACCTGAGCAATTGCAAATCCGCCCCGCCGGGCCTATTTCCGACCTAACCAAAGGGAAGCGGACCCGATGAACTGGATCACCAACTACGTCCGGCCGAAGATCGGCTCTTTTTTCACACGCCGTGAGACGCCCGACAATCTCTGGGCCAAGTGCTCCGAATGCGGCTCTATGCTGTTTCACAGAGAAATGGCCGAGCATCTGAACGTCTGCTCTCAATGCGGTCATCACATGCCGATCAGCCCTCGGGACCGGTTCACGGCGCTGTTCGACGGCGGGGCCTTCCGTGAGGTCGAGGTGCCGATGCCGATCACCGACCCCTTGCAGTTCAGGGACCAAAAGAAATACCCCGAGCGGCTGAAGGCCGCCCAGCGCGTCACCTCCGAAAAGGAGGCCATGCTGGTTGCGGAAGGTGAGCTGGGCGAGGTTCCCATCGTTGCCGCCGCGCAGGATTTCAGCTTCATGGCCGGATCCATGGGGATGTATGTGGGCAACGCTATCGTTGCTGCCGCCGAGGCCGCCGTGGCGGGCAAACGTCCGCTGGTGCTGTTCTCCGCCGCCGGGGGCGCGCGGATGCAGGAGGGCATTCTCTCCCTGATGCAGATGCCACGCACCACCGTTGCCGTGGAGATGCTGCGCGAGGCGAATCTACCCTATATCGTCGTGCTGACTCACCCCACGACCGGCGGGGTGACGGCCTCCTACGCGATGCTCGGGGACATCCAGATTTCTGAGCCGAACGCGCTGATCTGCTTTGCCGGACCCCGGGTGATCGAACAAACGATCCGCGAGACCCTTCCTGAGGGCTTCCAGCGGGCCGAATATCTGCTCGAACACGGGATGCTCGACCGGGTGACAGACCGCCGGGAGATGCGGGATGAGTTGATCACGCTCCTGCGGATGCTGACCGGCCGCGATGCTGCGGTGATGGCAGACCTGCCCGCCCCTGCGCAGGTTGAGGCTCCAGACACCGAAGAACAGAAAGCCGACTGACCGATGGACCACTCGAGCGGCTCGGACGCCATTCTGGAGCGGCTCCTGTCACTGCACCCGAAGGTTATCGACCTGTCGCTCGACCGGATGGAACGGGTGCTGGGTGCGCTCGGCAACCCCGAAGCACGCATCCCCCCGGCAATCCACCTCGCGGGAACCAATGGCAAAGGATCGACCCAGGCCATGATCCGCGCCGGTCTGGAGGCTGATGGGTCGCGGGTCCATGCTTATACCTCGCCGCACCTCGCCCGGTTTCATGAACGCATCCGGCTGGCCGGAGAGCTGATCTCCGAGCCTGCTCTGGCCCACCATCTGGCCCGCTGCGAGGCCGCCAATGATGGGCAGCCGATCACCTTTTTCGAGATCACCACCGCCGCCGCCTTTCTCGCCTTTGCCGAAACGCCTGCGGACTGGACCTTGCTGGAGGTGGGGCTGGGCGGTCGCCTCGACGCCACAAATGTGATGACCCCGGCTCTGTCGGTGATCACGCCCGTGTCCATCGACCACCAGCAGTTCCTCGGCGAGACCCTGCCTGAAATCGCGGGTGAAAAGGCGGGGATTATTAAGCGGGGCGTGCCCTGCGTGGTTGGCCCGCAAGAAGACGCCGCGCTGGCGGTGATCGAGGCCCGCGCCGAACGTCTCCGTGCGCCGCTTTTGGCCTATGGGCAGCACTGGCATGTCTGGGAAGAACGTGGGCGGCTGATCTTTCAGGACGAGCGCGGCCTCTTGGATCTGCCCCTGCCGAACCTCCCCGGCGGGCATCAGATCGTGAACGCGGGCGCTGCGCTGGCAGCCCTGCGCCATCTGGACGCCTCCGAAGACGCGTGTGAGGCCGCCGTGACCCGCGCCGACTGGCCCGCCCGGATGCAGCGCTTGACCCGCGGGCCATTGATCGAGGCCTCCGGAACTGCCGAGCTCTACCTCGATGGTGGCCACAACCCGGCCGCAGGCGAGGCCGTGGCCGCTGTTCTGGCCACCCTGCCGAAACGCCCGACCCATCTGGTCTGCGGCATGCTGAACACCAAGGATATCGGCGGCTTTCTCCGGCCTCTGGCTGCGCAAGCCGTGTCCTTGACCGCTGTGTCGATCCCCGGGGAAGCCAATACCTTGCCCGCCCAGGAAACTGCCGCAGCCGCCCGCGCCGTGGGCATCGACGCGGATACCGCAGACAGCGTGCGGGACGCCGTCACCGCGATCACCGCCAGCGATCCAGCCGCGCGCATCCTGATCTGTGGGTCGCTTTATCTCGCCGGGCGGATACTGCGCGAGAACGGCTGAGGCGATTTCCCGATCAGTTTACGCGACCCACCGCGACATCGGAGTCCCCGAAAAGGCCTGCGGATCCGCTCACAATGCCCCATTGACAATCATCGGACGAGTTTGCCCCATACTCACGGCCGCCACGGTGGGGCCGATGGCGATGCGAGCCAGCATCTGGGGAGGACGAGGATGAAACTTCTGCGATTTGGATCAAAGGGGACGGAGCGCCCCGGTCTTCTCGACGCCGATGGTCGGATCCGCGATCTCTCCGGCCACGCACCGGACTTCGCCGGCGAGAACGTATCGCTTGCGGCGCTCGATCTGCTCAGGGAGATTGACACAGATGCGTTGCCGATTGTGGAAAATCCGGGCCGCATCGGCTGCTGCCTCGCCACGGTTCCGAACTTTTACTGCATCGGCCTGAACTATACACTCCATGCGCAGGAAAGCGGAATGCCACCGCCTTCCGAGCCGATCCTGTTCTCCAAAGCAACCTCCTGCCTGTCCGGTCCTTTCGACCCGGTGGTTCTGCCCCGTGGCTCGGAGAAAAGCGACTGGGAGGTCGAGCTTGGCGTCGTGATCGGCGCAACGGCCTATGAGGTCAGCGAAGACGATGCTCTGGACTATGTCGCCGGCTATTGCACGGTGAATGACGTCTCGGAGCGGTCGTTCCAGCTGGACCGGCAGGGACAGTGGATCAAAGGTAAATCCGCGCCAGGTTTCGGGCCGGTTGGCCCCTATCTCGTCACGGCAGATGAGGTGCCCGATCCGCAAAACCTGCGCGTTTCCCTCGACCTGAACGGTGTAACAGTGCAGAACTCGAATACTTCGGACATGATTTTTGGCGTGCGCCAGATCATCAGCTATCTGAGCCGGTTCATGGAATTGCGTCCCGGGGACATCATTGCCACTGGCACGCCGTCCGGGGTCGGCATGGGAATGAAGCCGCAGCGCTTTCTGAAACCCGGCGATGTGATGGAGGTCGAAGTCGAAGGACTGGGCCGTCAGCTTCTGGAAACCGTCGCTGCCCGTTAGGTGTTGGCATCATGTGCTCGACCGTGCAGCCCTAGCAGGGGGCTGCCCATCCCGGACACTCAGTTTCCAAACCCTTGGCCAAACGCCTCTTCCCTCAGAAACCTCTCTGAGATCAGCAGCATGGCGATCCCCGGCACCGTGACGATCAGAGCGATCCCAGCGCCGGTGGCATCAATCTGGCCTCCCGAAATCTTGGAGAAGAGGAGCGTGGGGAGGGTGACGATCTTGCCCTGCCCCAGCAGGAAGGTCAGCAGGAAGATATTCGTCGAGACGAGAAAGCTGAACAGCGCCCCGGCCACCACGCCCGGCATGAGCATCGGCAAGGTTACAAGGCGCAACACCTGCCAGCGTGAAGCGCCAAGGATCATGGCCTGCTCCTCGAACTCGCGGCCGAGCCCCTGCCAGACGGAGGTAAGCATCCGGATCATGTAAGGGATGGTCGGGATCAGGTGAGCGATGATGATGCCTGTATAGGTCCCCGCCAGCCCCAGCCGGATGAACATCATCAATAACGCGATGCCGATGGCGGTCTCGGGTACGATGAGCGGCAGGGACAGGCCGAATTCCAGCAGGCTCTTGCCCCGGAACCGATCCCGCGCCAGCACCTTGGCGGCGGGCAGGCAGATGGCGAGGCAAATCGCGGTGACGATACCGCCGATCAGGACCGTGTTGAGGGTCGCCTCCCAGATCCGACTGTAGGGGGACAGGACGTAGTCCCAGGCCAGAGGGATCGGTGATTTTTCGCGTTGCTCCAGCCACCATGTCCCCGGCAGGAGATCAGGCCAGGCCCAGCGGAAGGCGAAGCTCTGAATGATCAGCGGCAGGAACGGGCCGAGGATGAAGCCCGCGATCAGGAACAGGTAGATTTTCTGAAACGGTGACAAGCGGCCCATCTCAGCGCCGCCCCATCCGGCGTTCCTGCCAGCGATAGAGCGCCAGCCATGCAAACAGGATCAGCCCCGCCACAAGCGCGATAGACACCACCACTGCCATGCCCTGAATTTGCAGCGTGTAGTCGGCGTCGTTAAAATAGCGCCACGCGACCACGGGCAGCGTGTCCGGATAGCCGCCCCCGAGGATGAACGGCGCCTCGAACGCGCCAACGTTGAAGGCAAAGCAGATGAGCGCCGCCGAGACGATCCCGGGCAGGATCTGGGGCAAGGTCACCCGCCAGAAGATCTGACGCCGGTTCGCGCCGAGGATCGCAGCAGCTTCGGAGGTGTCGCGCCCGATCCCGAGCAGCACCGCATAGACCGACAGTGCGACAAAAGGCGTCTGTTTCCAGACATATACGGCGATGATGCCCCAGCCGTAATGGGTGTTGAGGATACGGGGAAACTCTCCGGGCGAGTCGATCAGACCCACAAAAGCGGCCAGCCGCGACACCATCCCCCCATTGCCCAGCATCAGAACCGCCAGCGCGATACCCACCGTGTAGGGGATCATCAGCGGCAGTTTGTAGATGTATTTGTAGAGCCGCTGGCCCCGGAAAGCCCGCACCAGTGCAAGTGCAAGCGCAGTCCCGAGGATCAGGGCGAGCCCCGTGGCGGCGAGCGCGTAGGCCAGCGTCAGGCCCAGAGAGACCCAGAAATCCGCTGATCCCCAGAGTGATCCGAAATAGCTGGGATCGGGGAACGTGTTCACCCCAAACCACGGCGCGAACCCCAGTGACTGGGCCAGTGCCAGCACCAGCGCTCCGCCAAACAACAGCACCAGCACACTCAGCACCGGCGCCAGTTGCGCCGCCCGCCACAAACGCGCACGGGCGTCGGGAGATGTGGTGGGCGGCATAGGGTCTTACTGGCCCAGCGTTTCGTAGGCGCGTTGGACGAGCGCCTCGATCCCCTCGGTGCTGTCACGCTCGATGTAGTCCAGCCAGACGGCCTCGATCACATCCACCAGCGTCGCGTTGGTGTCGGGGACCGCGTTCGCCTCAAGATCTTCCTCGGTCAGGGCGATCAGGCCCGGCGAGGCGCTTTCCAGCGCTGCGCGATCTGACAGTTCCAGCGTCCAGCCGTCGATTCCTGCCGGGAAACCGGTGGCTTCCAGCTTCGTCGCCTGCGCATCCACCGTGGTCATCCAGTCCACCAGCACCAGAGCGGCCGCCGGGTTCGGGGCGTTGGCAGGGATGGCGAGGTAGTTCTTGTTCTTGATCATGCCCTTTTCGGGGAAAATGAACTCCCGCGCAGCTTCCGGATAGGTGCCGGTGGAGAGGCCGGTGGACACCGCGTAGATGCCGAACTTGCAGTTAAAATCGACCTCGCCGTTCAGAAACATCCCGTCAATGGCAGCCGGATCTTCGGGGTAGCGGGCGCCGCTGTCGGAGCCGTTAAGCAACAGCGGCTCCAGAGACTTCAGGTACTCCAGCCCCGGCGCGATCAGACGGGCCAGCTCCTCCGGCGCAATGTCGTCGCGGTTCTGCTGAAACGGTTCAGCACCGGTGCCGTCAGGGTTGAACGCATAAACGGCCTGCTGGACGAAGGTATTCCCGAGATAATGGGGCGGCTTCACATAGGTAAACCGGCCCGGGTTCTCGGTCAGGTAGGCTTTGAGTTGGTCGAATGTGGCGGGCAGAGCATCCTCTTCGACCGTATCGCCGTTATAAGCGCAGACATATTGCTCGCCCGACCAGGGCATCTCGGCCCCGCCGGTTTCGACCCCAAAATCACGAAGGTTCAGGAGCGACCGGGGATCCTCGGCGTTCCACTCGATATTCGCCGACGTCGGCAGGAGTTGGGCAAAGCTGCCAAAAAGGCCATCCTGCACTTTCAGCGTGGCAAAGTTCTCACCATTGACCCAGAGCACGTCCACTGATCCATCACCGAGGCGTTTGCCTGCGGCCTTTTCGGCGAGAATTACATCGACCACGTCCTTGGTCGAGGTGATACGGATCGGGTTCAGGGTGACGCCCTTGGTGGCCAGAGCGGGCACAGCCATGCTGTCGACCCAAACGTTCAGCAAGTCAGAGCCACCCCAGTAGTAGAAATTCACCTCGCCCTCATCGCGGGCGCGGGCTTCCACGGCAGGCCAGCCGGTTTCGCCCGCCAGAAATGCATCCCGGAACGCGGCAGCATCCTGCGCCAATGCCAAGGGTGCCGTGGTCAGGGTCAAAAGCCCCGCGAGTGCGACTGTCCGTTTCATTCTTTTCTCCCGCAGTTTGGGCCAAGACCCTGTCATTCTGGTATAATCCACATGTGTTCCGGCGCCAGCTTCAGCCAGACCGGCGCCCCGAGTTCAAGCATTCTGCGCGCCTGTTCAGTGACATTCACGTGAGTATTTTGACACGCAACCGAGTAGCTGACCGTCGCACCGAAAAACTCGCGGGCAATGATGCGACCTTCGATATCTGTGGGGGCCGTGCGCTCTGTCCCTATATCGATGAGCTCGCTGCGCGCCATGACGTGCACCGCGTCGCCGGTCTGTCCCTGACGCCAGGGGCAAACCAGCGTTCCCAACGGCGTGTCCACAAGGTCAGGATCCCGCAACCGTCCGGGCACGAGATTTGTCGCGCCCAAAAACCGCGCAACGTTGAGGCTGGCGGGCTTGCGATACAGCCGGTCAGGCGCACCGTACTGCGCCAACCGCCCGTCGAAGATCACCGCGACGCGGTCGGCAAGCTCCATCGCTTCGACCTGATCGTGGGTGACGAAAATCGTCGTAATTCCCAGCCGCTGTTGCAACTCCCGGATAAAGCGTCGCATCTCGCCCCGGAGGCCGGTGTCGAGATTGGCCAGCGGCTCGTCCATCATCAGCACATCCGGTTCGGTGATCAGCGTCCGCGCGATGGCCACCCGCTGCATCTGCCCGCCCGAGAGCTGCGACGGGAACCGCTTCCGATACTCCGAGAGCTGCACCACGCCGAGAATCTCCGCGACCCGCTCCGCGATCTCGGATTTCGGCAGCCCACGTATGCTCAGTCCGAATGCCACGTTCTTCTCAACGGTCATGTGCGGGAAAAGGGCGTAACGCTGGAACACCATGCCCACATTGCGCTCCTGAACGCTCACCCCGGAGACATCGCGCCCTTCAAAGAGGATCTGACCCGCGCTCGGCGTCTCCAGCCCGGAAATCATCCGCAGTGTCGTGGTCTTGCCGCAGCCCGATGGCCCCAGCAGCGCCACCAGTTCGCCGTCTGGAATGCGCAGATCGAGCGCCTCGATGGCGACCTCATCCCCAAAGCGCTTGGCCACCGATCTGAGCTGAACTTCTGTCACGCACACTCCCTCGCGGCTCACCCTGACGTGGCGCGCTTTTGCCAGCAAGGGCAAAGAAATACACCTCACGATCCCGTGGCGGAGATGCAGCGCCAGCTTGCGATCTGATCCGGTCTGGGCGATGCAGGGAGACTGTCACCCTGCGCGAGAGAGCCCATGAACGATTTCACCGACACCGCCCTCGCCATCACTGCCCGCCTGCGCGCGATGTTTCCGGCGACGCCGCTGCAAAAGAATGCCTATCTCAGCCAGAAATACGAGGCCGAGATCTGGCTGAAGCGCGAGGACCTGACGCCCGTCCGCTCCTACAAGATCCGGGGCGCCTTCAACGCCATGCGCAAGGCCCGCGAGGCAAACCCTGATCAGACGCTGTTCGTTGCTGCGAGTGCGGGCAATCACGCGCAGGGGGTGGCCTTTAACTGCGCGCATTTCGGCGTGCGTGGGGTGATCTTCATGCCGGTGACCACGCCAAAACAAAAGGTCGATAAGACCCGGGCTTTTGGCGGCGAGCATGTCGAGATCAAGCTGATCGGCGACTATTTCGACGAAACCCTTCGGGTCGCGCAGGAGTTCTGCGCCGCCGAGGGCGGGCATTTTCTCGCCCCCTTCGACGATCCTTTTGTCATCGAGGGGCAGTCGAGCGTCGCGGTGGAAATCCTCGAAGAACTGGGCGACGCGCCCGATCTGGTGGTTCTGCCCGTGGGCGGCGGCGGCCTGTCTTCGGGCATCAAACGCTATTTCGAAGCAGTGGGCGCCGAAATCCCGCTGGTTCTGGTCGAGCCTACCGGTGGCGCCAGTCTGACCGCCGCGCTGGCCGCAGGCGAGCCGGTGGCGCTGCCGCAGGTGGACAGTTTTGTGGACGGCGCGTCGGTGGCCAAAATCGGCGCGCGAAACTTTGACATCCTGCGTGATGTGCCACCCAAGAGCGTACTGCTGTCGCCGGAGGATCGGGTCTGCGAAACGATCCTCGAAATGCTGAATGTCGAAGGCGTGGTTCTGGAACCTGCCGGAGCCCTGTCGGTGGACGTGCTGCCCGAACTGGCCGACCAGATCCGGGGCAAGCGCGTGGTCTGCGTCACCTCCGGCGGCAATTTCGACTTTGAGCGCCTGCCCGAGGTGAAGGAACGCGCCCAGCGCCATGCGGGGCTGAAAAAGTATTTCATCCTGCGTATGCCCCAGCGCCCGGGCGCGCTCAGGGATTTTCTGGAGATGCTGGGTCCCGAAGACGACATCGCCCGGTTCGAGTACCTGAAAAAATCAGCCCGGAACTTCGGCTCGGTGCTGATCTGCATCGAGACCACGCAGCCGCAGAATTTCGACGTTCTGTTCGAGCGGCTCGACCGGGCGGACTTCGCCTATCGCGATATCACCGACGATCAGATTCTCGCCGAATTCCTCGTGTGAGGGCGCGGCCTGCCCGACGCCGGGCAGGCCCTCAGCCTGTCAGAGCGTCGAGAGGATATATTCGCCGCCGCTGGTGTTGCAGGTGCCGGGTTCGTCTTCGTCGAGGGTCAGGACCACACCGTCTTCAACCACCATCGCATAGCGCTTGGAGCGGTCGTAGAACCCAACCGGCGGGGCAGTAAAGCTCATGCCGATGGCCTTGGAATACTCCGCCGCCGAATCGCCAAGGATCGTGATCCCGGCCTCTGCGGCGCCCGTATCCTTGCCCCATTGCGCCAGCACAAACGGATCGTTGACCGAAATGCAGATGATTTCGTCGATCCCCTTTTCACGAAGCGCGTCGGCGTTCCGCACGAAAGACGGCATATGCGCCGCCGTGCAGGTGCGCGTATAGGCGCCTGGCAGGCCAAAGATGACCACCTTGCGGCCCTCCAGCTTCTCCCGGAGCTGGACCTCACCGGGGCCGCTTTCGTCGTCGAAAATCAGGAAAGTAGCGTCGGGCAGACGGTCGCCGGTCTTGATGGCCATGAGCGAACTCCTTTGCGTTGGACTCATGCACGTTTATAGGCGGGTGAGCAGCGCTTTCCAGAGGGGGCCGGGATGGATCACATTGTTGTCGTGGGCGGCGGGCAGGCCGGGCAGTCGGTCGTCGAGACGCTCCGGACCAAGGGATATGCCGGTCGGCTGACCCTGATCTGCGGCGAGCCGCACCTGCCCTACCAGCGCCCGCCTTTGTCGAAGGCCTATCTCCTGGGCGAGATGACCCGTGAGCGGCTGCTCCTGCGCCCGCAGGATTGGTATGACGAGCGTGCGGTCGATCTGCGTCTGGGCACCCGCGCCGAGGCGCTGGACCCGGTGGCCCGGACGGTGCGGGTTGGGGACGAGGTTCTGGGCTATGACGGGCTGGTGCTGACCCCGGGTCTCGGCGCGCGCAGCCTGCCTGCGGAGATTGGGGGTAATCTGGAGAACGTCTTTACCATCCGGACACTGGCCGATGTGGACGCGCTGGAGGCGCCTCTGACATCGGCGCGGCACGTGGTTGTGGTAGGCGGCGGGTATATCGGTCTTGAGGCCGCCGCCGTCGCGCGCAAGCTCGGGGCCGAGGTGACCGTGCTGGAGGCCGGAGAGCGGATCCTTGGCCGTGTCGCCTGCGCCGAGACCGCCGATGCCATGCGCTCGCTACACCAGAGCCATGGTGTGACCCTGCGCGAGGGCGTCACGCTGGAGCGGCTGACGGGCGACACCCGCGTGACTGGAGCGGTGCTCTCGGATGGCGAGGAGATTGCCGCCGACCTGGTCATCGTCGGCATCGGCCTCTGCCCCGCCTGTCCCATCGCGGAGGAGGCCGGGCTGGAAATAGCGGGGGGGATCGTCACAGATGCGCGTGGCCGGACGAGTGCCGAAGGCATTTGGGCGGCGGGCGATGTGGCTGTCTTCCCCTATCAAGGCCAGCCGACGCGGCTCGAAAGCGTGCAGAACGCCATCGACATGGGCGCTGCCCTGGCCTCTGACATGCTGGGTCAGGGTCAGGATTACGTGCCGGTGCCGTGGTTCTGGTCCGACCAATATGACATGAAACTGCAGATCGCCGGTCTTGCGCGCGACTATGACAGGATCATCACGCGAACAGACGGTGACGGTGTGTCCCACTGGTACTATGCGGGCGACCGCTTCGTGGCGGTCGATGCGCTGAACGACCCCCGTGCCTTCATGGTCGGCAAGCGTCTGGTCTCCATGGACAAATCCCCCGATCCCGATGCCGTGGCAGACCCCGCAACCGAGCTGAAGACGCTCCTGCGCGGATGAGGATCATCGGCGGCAGTCACGGAGGCCGGGTTCTGGCCAGCGTCGGCAAGGGCGACCCCGGCGCCCATCTGCGACCCACCACCGACCGGGTGCGCGAGAGCCTGTTTTCCGCGCTGGAGGGCGGGCGGTTTGGCGATCCGATCGAAGGCGCGCGGGTGCTGGATCTCTTTGCCGGGACAGGGGCGCTGGGGCTTGAGGCCCTGTCGCGCGGCGCGGCGCATGTGACCTTTGTCGAAAACGGGCGGGTGGCGCTGGGGCTCCTTGGCCGTAACATCGCGAGCCTCGGCGAGGCTGCCCGGACTCGCGTGGTCAAATCCAACGCGACCCGACTGCGTGAGGCGTCGGCGGCCGCAGCGCTGGTCTTCCTGGACCCGCCTTATGGCAAAGGCCTTGGCGCGCCCGCGCTCACCGCTGCGCTGGCAGGCGGATGGATCGCCCCCGGCGCGCTGATCGTCTGGGAGGACGCCTCCGAGGCCGCCCTGCCCCACGGCCTCAGCCGTCTCGACGCGCGGCGATACGGCGATACCTGGATCACATTTGCCCGACACGGCGACGGAGATTGAGCGATGGCACTACGAATGATCACGGGTGACGACCTGCCCGACGCCCCGGACTGGCACGCAGCGGTCGCGGCGCTGGAGGCCGGACACCGGCTGCCCCGCGCTGAAGTCGGCGACATCTTTCTCGGCCCTGCGGGACGCACCCTGCTCAGCCGGGGCGCGCGGATTGAGGGGCTGGGCTTCGGCCAGAAATCAGTGACGGTCTATGGCGACAATCCCAAAGCGGGCCTGCCCACAGTTCAGGGGGCCATGCTGCTGTTTGACGATACGCATGGCACCCCACTGGCAGTAATCGACAGCGCGCTGGTCACCGATCTGAAGACCGCTGCCGACTCGGTTCTGGGCGCCCGGCTCCTGGCGCGGTCGGACAGCCGGACCCTGCTCATCGCCGGAGCAGGGCAGGTGGCGCGCAATCTGGTCGCGGCCTATGGCGCGATCTTCCCGGCGCTGGAGCGGATTTTGATCTGGGCGCGGCGTCCCGAGCAAGCCCAGGCGCTGGTGGACAGCATCGACACTCCGCCCGCGCCACTGCAAGCTGTGGCCGATTTGACGAGCGCCGCCCGCGCGGCCGACATCATCTCCACTGCGACCATGGCGACAGCACCGATTCTGCGGGGCGACTGGCTCCGGCCCGGCACCCATGTGGATCTGATCGGCGCGTTCAAGGCGGATATGCGCGAAGCTGACGATACGGTCTTGAGGCGGGGCAGGCTGTTCGTGGACAGTCGCGACACCACCCTTGGCCATATCGGAGAGCTGATGATCCCCGTCTCGGAACGCGTCATCACGGCGCAGGATGTGGTGGGCGATCTCTACGATCTCGTCGCCGGGAGAGTTGGCCGTGAAACGCCGGAAGACATCACCGTGTTCAAGAACGGCGGTGGTGCACATCTGGACCTGATGATCGCCCGGATGATCCTTGAGCAGGCTGTTGCCTAGGCATCCCGCTCCATGATCCACTCAACCTCCGGCGCAGCTACAAAGCGCCATTTGCGCAGCGGACCCGCCATCACGTTGAGGTAATACATCTCGAACCCGTAGGGCGCGCCGCAGGGATGGTGACCGCGCGGCACGAGCACCACATCCCCGTCGCTGACCGCCATCGTTTCGTCGAGCCCCCCGTCATCGGTATAGACCCGCTGAATCCCAAAGCCCGAAGCGGGGTTCAGTCGGTGGTAATAGGTCTCTTCCAGATAGGTGATCCGGGGGAAGTCGTCTTCGTCATGACGATGGCTCGGGTAGCTGGACCAGTGCCCGGCGGGGGTGAAGACCTCGGTCACCAAGAGGCTGTCGGCCACATCCTCCGCCTCCATGGCGATGTTGTTGATATAGCGCGTGTTTGTGCCCTTGCCCCTCTCGGTCAGGGTGATGCCGTCGGGACCGATCCTGCGCGCCTCGTGGCCGCCCTTGCCCGGAGCCGAGCAGACAGCGACGGTGCAATCGGTTTCCGCGACCAGCGACCAGTCCTGCCCGTTCGGAACGTAGAGCGCATGGGGCGGCGTGCGCTCAAAAACGCTCATCCGGTCGCCCAAGATGCCCCAATCCTGCCCGGCAGCGGTGATCCGGGCCTTACCCTCGACCATCACCAGAATGACCTCGCGGTCGCCGGTCGCCTCTGCGGCACTCTCCCCTGCGCGCAGACGGTGGAGCGCAAAACCCACATAACGCCACCCCGCGCTCTCAGGCGTGATCCGGTGCACCTCGCCATGGGTGCCAAAGGGTTTTCTGAGCAGATCGGGCATGGGTCCTCCTCGTTCAGGGCAGGCGGCGGCGGGCCTGTGCGTCCAACGCCTCCGCAAACTCGGCCTCAGACCAGCCCGCGTCAAGCGCGCGGCGCATCAGCTCGGCCTGGCTCTCGGGGGCAAGTCCGCCTACGGGCGGATCGGTGTCGAGATTGGTTGGGAACGGGTAGCCCTCGGCGGTGGCGGCGATGGCGGCATCCCGTTCGGCCACGCTCAGCCCCGCGTCCCGCAACACCGGAAAGAGCGCTTTGGACATGGCGAGGCGGTCGAGGCTCTCCATGGCGCGGCCAAATGCGGAGGAGACCTGAAACAGGTTTGCCATGCGGTGAATGTCCGCGCTGCGATTCTCCCCCGCCGCGTGGAACAGGGCGGGGTTAAAGAACACCGCATCCCCTTTCTCCAGCGGCAACTGGATGCAGCGCGCCTCGAAAACCTCCGCATGTGAGGGGTCGTGGAACGCGACATAGCCGGGCTCATAGAGCTGCGAAAACGGCAGGAGCTTCGTCGGGCCGCTCTCCACCGGCATGTCACAATGGGCCACCGCGCCTTGCAAGGTCAGAGTGGCGGTGACCAAATGGGCGTGGACCGGGTACCGCGCGGCAGCCTCGGCGGTCTGAAAGCCGAGGTGGTAATCCCGGTGCGCGGACTGCGCCTGACCGCCGGGCCGGACCTGATTGATCTGCGTCGTCACCTGATAATTCGGACCCAGCCACGCCTCGCACACAGCGGCAACAGACGGGCTACCCATGTAGCGGGCGTAGTTTTCCGGGTCGCGGAGGCAATGTTTCTGCGCCGCGTTCCAGATCCGGTCATTGGCGCCGGAGGCTGCAAAGTGGTCGCCCTTGCCCGAGGCCCCGGCCCGCTCATCGGCGATGATCTGGTTATAGACCTCCGTTGCCTGGTCGATCACGGCAGGATCAGGCAGCGCGCCTTTGAGCACCAGCACACCAGCAGACCGGCCCAGTACAGACCCCCATTCCGACAGAACCGCGGTCCGCCGGATGGGATCAGTCAGGTCCCCAACCCGATAGAGCGGCACATTCTGCGCAATCTCGTCTGCCAGAGGCACCTCGGCCTGGGTCAATTGGCGGTCGATCAGCACCTTGAACGCGGCGAGATCGCCGGAATTGGCATCGAAAAACCCGTGATGCTGCGTCATTCAATCCTCCTCCCTGCTGAAAGACCCGCAAACAGGCGAGACCCACGCCACCCGATGGGAGCGCAGGTCTGCGTCATGCGTCTCAGAGCGCCTTTTGCAGCTTTTTCTTCTGCTCGTAGGTGGCGCGGGCGGCATTGACGGTCTCGCGCGGGCTGACCTCGGGGATGCCGACCTCCCACCACGACCCACCGTGCTCCGTTGAGGGGTAAGGATCCGTGTCGATCACCACCACGTAAGGCTTCTTATGCCCGTCGCGATTGGCCAGCGCTTCCTCCAGCTCAGCGATGGTGCTGACCTTTACCGATACGGCGCCCATGGCTTCGGCGTGCTTGGCAAAGTCAATGGCCGAGGGCGTCTCATGCACCGCATGGTCGAGCAGGTTGTTAAACTCTGCCCCGCCCGTGCCCATTTGCAGCCGGTTGATACAGCCAAAGCCCCGGTTATCCGTGATCACAACGGTAAAAGGGATGCCCATCATCGCGGCGGTCGCCATCTCGGAATTGGCCATCATATAGGTGCCGTCGCCGGTAAAACAGATCACGTCCCGCTCGGGCTCGGCCATCTTGATCGCCATGGCCCCGGCGATCTCGTAGCCCATGCAGCTAAAGCCGTATTCCATGTGATAGGAGCCCGGCTTGCCCGCTTTCCACAGCTTATGCAGCTCGCCCGGCATGGTGCCCGCAGCGCACATGACCACGGTCTCGTCCCGGGCCGCGCGCTGGACAGCGCCCACGACCTGCATATCCGTCGGAAGGGCGTTGCCCGTGGGCGCGTCGGTGAGCGGATCGACCTTGACGAACCAATCCGCCTTTTTGCCCGCATCCGGGGCCTCGGCGCGGTAATCGCCCAGAGCCTCGGACAGCTCTTGCAACCCGACCCGCGCATCGGCGAGCAGCGGCTCGGCGTGGTGCTTGGCCGCGTCATGGGCGTTCACGTTCAGTGTCGCGAGCTGACCGGAGAAAATGCTCCACGATCCGGTGGTGAAATCCTGCAGACGCGTGCCGACACCCAGCACCACATCCGCCTCGGCGCAGCGGTCATTGGCGGGCTCCCCGCCCGTGACCCCGATGGGCCCAAGGTTCAGCGGGTGATCCCAAGGCAGCGCTGACTTGCCCGCCTGCGTCTCGGCGATGGGCACGTTATGCGCCTCGGCAAAGACCTTCAGCGCCTCGGTCGCACCCGAATAGTGGACACCGCCACCGGCGACGATCACCGGGTTTTTCGCGGTCTTTAGCAGCTCGGCCACCCGCGACAGCTCGCCCAGATCGGGGCGGATGCGGCGCTGATGCCAGATCTTCGGCTCAAAGAACGCCTCGGGCCAGTCATAGGCCTCGGCCTGCACATCCTGACAGAGCGCCAGCGTCGCGGGACCACACTCAGCGGGGTCGGTCATCACGCGGAACGCGCGCGGCAGGGCGGTCAGGAGCTGCTCGGGCCGGGTGATCCGGTCGAAATAACGGCTGACGGGACGGAAACAGTCATTGGCCGAGGTGGTGCCATCCGTGTGCCCCTCGATCTGTTGCAGCACCGGGTCAGGGCCGCGATGGGCAAAGACATCGCCGGGCAGGAACAGAACCGGCAAGCGGTTCACATGGGCGAGCGCCGCAGCCGTCACCATGTTGGTGGCGCCCGGCCCGATGGAAGATGTCACCGCCATGGCGCGGCGGCGGCGGAGTTGTTTCGCGTAGGCGATGGCCGCGTGGGCCATGGTCTGCTCGTTATGGCCACGATAGGTCGGGAGCTCCTCGCGCACCTGATAGAGCGCTTCGCCCAGACCCGCGACGTTGCCGTGGCCAAAGATCGCCCAGCAACCTGCGAGGAAGGTCTCGCCGTCCTCGTTTTTTTGCGCCGCAATATAGCGCACCAGCGCCTGAGCTGCGGTCAATCGGATGGTTCCGCTCATCTCTTGTGTCTCCTGTGTCTCAGGCCCGGAGGCCCGGTCATTTTATCTGGTTAATTCATCAACCCGCACGGTCCGGCCCTCTGCCACGGACAGCACGGCGGCATCCGCCAGCAGCAGCGCCATCAGCCCGTCTTCACCCGTGGTGGGCGGGGGGGTGCCATCCCGAACCGCCTCGACAAAAGCGGTGATCTCGACGGCATAGGCGGCGGTGTAGCGGCTCATGAAGAAATTCAGCAGCGGCGGGCTGTGGAACCCGGCACTGTCGGCGATTTCGATATTGGCCTCGCGGTGGTTCTGCGCGCTGACCGCCCCGTCGGATCCCAGCACTTCGATGCGCTGGTCATAGCCATAGGTGGCACGGCGGGAGTTTGTGATCACAGCCTGCCGCCCTGATGCGGTCCGCAGGATCACGGTCGCGGTGTCATAATCGCCGAGCTTGCCGATCTCGGGGTCGGTCAGGACAGAAGCCTGCGCCGTGACGGTCTCCACCGGCTCCCCCAGGAGCCAGCGGGCCATGTCGAAATCGTGGATCGTCATGTCGCGAAAGATCCCGCCGGAGACCTTGATATACTCGGCCGGGGGCGGGCCCGGGTCACGGGAGGTCAGGGTGACCATCTCGACGGCGCCGATGCGGCCGGCGTCGATGGTTTGTTTCAGCGCACCGAAATCGGGATCGAAGCGGCGGTTGAACCCGACCATGAGCGTCGCCCCGGTGTCTTCGACCACGGCGAGGGCCGCGCGGACCCGGTCGGCATCCAGATCGATGGGCTTTTCGCAGAATATCGCCTTGCCGGCGCGGGCGAAGCGCTCGATCAGGTCGGCATGGGTGTCGGTGGGCGTGCAGATCGCCACCGCATCCACATCCCCAGCGGCCTCGATGGCCTCGATGCTGCGGATCTCGCAGCCAAAGGTTTCGGCGGCGGAAGTGGCGGCGGCCTCGCTCGGCTCGGCCATGGCCACCAGCGTGGCACCCGGCACGGCGGCGATGGCGCGCGCATGGGTGACGCCGATGCGGCCCGCGCCCAGAACAGCAAAACGAAGGGTCAAGGGAACCTCCCTCTGGTGAGGTGTGGGGGGATGCGCCCGGAACCGGTCCGGGCGCGTCTCGGGTCAGGCGGCGTCTTCGTATTCCGGCTGGGTCTTCGCGCCGGTAATATAGGCCACGACGTCCTCGCCCGTGATATCCTCGTTGCGGATATCGAGATTGGCGCAGATCCGGCCCCGGCGGAACACCACCACGCGATCCATCAGATCAAAGACCTGACGCATGTTGTGGCTGATCAGGATCAGGGGCTCGCCCTGTTCCTTGAGCGTACGGATAATGTTCTCGACCTGCGCGGTCTCCTGCACCCCAAGCGCCGCGGTGGGCTCGTCCATGATCGTCAGCTTCGAGTGGAAGGTCGCCGTCCGGGCGATCGCCACACACTGACGCTGACCGCCAGACATGTTCTGGATCGTATTGCGGATGTTGGGGATCTTCACCCCGGTTTTCTGCAACGCTTCCAGCGTGTCCTCGCGCATGGATTTGTAATCCAGACGACGGAACGGGCCGAGCCAGTTCCATTTCGTCTTTTCGCGCCCGAGAAACAGGTTGTCGGGCACGTCGAGATGGTCAGCCAGCGCCAGCGTCTGGAACACCGCCTCGATCCCCGCCTCGCGAGCGTCCAGCGGGCCGGTGAAGTTCACCGGCTTGCCGTCGAAGATGATGTCGCCGCGCGTCTTCTGCTCAACCCCGGTGATCTGGCGCACAAAGGTGGATTTCCCCGCCCCGTTATCGCCCATGATCGCCACGTGTTCGCCCTTGCGCAGGGTAAAGTCCGCCCCCTCCAGCGCGTGGACACCGCCGTAATGCTTGGTCAGGTCCCGGGTTTCGAGGATGATATTGCCTAATTCGGTCATAAGTCCCTCCTCTGCCTCAGTTCCGCGAAGAGCCGCGTTGCTGACGCCACTGGTCAAGCACCACAGCGCTGATGATGATCGCGCCCATGGCCATGAGCTGATAGAACGCATCAAGCTTGATGTAGGTAAATCCCGACTGGATCACGCCGAACACCATGGCGCCCAGAACGGTGCCGATGATCGAGCCGCGTCCGCCGGTCAGGCTGACCCCGCCGATCACCGCCATGGCGATGGCGAAGAGCTCATAGAACTGGCCCATGCCAGTCTGGGCGGTGAGGTTCTTGGAGCTCAGGATAATGGCGGCGAAGGCGGCCAGCATCGAGGCGATCAT
Source organism: Palleronia caenipelagi (assembly GCF_007004065.1). Taxonomy (GTDB): domain Bacteria; phylum Pseudomonadota; class Alphaproteobacteria; order Rhodobacterales; family Rhodobacteraceae; genus Palleronia; species Palleronia caenipelagi. The sequence continues at coordinate 39,891 of NZ_VFSV01000008.1, forward strand.
GTAGACAAGCACCTTGTGACGCTTAACGTTGATGCCCGACATCCGCGCCGCGTCCTCGTTCGAGCCGATGGCGTAGGTGTGCTTGCCATAGAGCGTGTAGCGCAGCACCAGATGGAACAGCACGGCCAGCAGCGCGAACCAGACCACCGGCATCATGCCCGAACCCAGCGCCGCAAAGCTCTCGGTGGGGAAAGAGACCGGCTGGCCTTTGGTCCACCACTGGGCGATGCCCCGGCAGATCAGGAACATGCCCAGCGTTGCGATGAAGGGCGGGATGCGGGTGAAAGCAATGAGCGAGCCGTTGATCGCGCCGATAAAGGCGCCAAAACACAAGCCCACGATCACGGGCACAATAACCGGCAAATCGAAAGCCCAGTCGCCGAACACCGCCTTGGGGTTCGGGTTACCGTTCACCAGCTCCGTCTGGGCAAAGGACATGACGATCATCGCCGCAGCGCCCACAAGTGGACCCGAGGACAGGTCAATCCCGCCGGAAATGATCACCTGCGTGACCCCAAGAGAGATGATCCCGATAATCGCGACCTGCAGGATAATGATCTTCAGGCGGGCTTCGTTGAAAATCGTGTCAAAGCGACCGTTTGTGTCGAACAGGAAGCTCTGGTCATTCATGTAAGGCAGGAATTGCCCGAGCGCTTCGAAGATCAGGATGATCAGGATCAGCGCGGCAAAGATGTTGACCTCGTTCGGCCAGCCCTTCTTGGACTTGTCATAGGTCAGCCCGCCGACACCGTGGTCAGTCTTGGACATTGGGTTACCCCGTGCGTGTAAAGTGGTTAAGTCTGTCTGCCGAATGGCTGCGGTCGGGCGATCAGGGCCGCCCGGCCGCGAAGATCTCACGTCACGCGCGGGATCAGTTCTTGCTCAGGAAGTCGTCGATATTGGCCGGGGTCACCAGCTTGAAGGGGATGTAGACCTTCTGCTCCACGTCCTCGCCGCGAGCCAGCGACAGCGCCGCATCGACCGAACCCTGGCCCTGACCGGCGGCATCCTGGAACACGGTGGCGTCCAGATCGCCGGCCTGCATGGCCACCAGAGCGTCCTGGGTCGCATCCACGCCGACCACGACCACGTCTTCCATGGAGACGCCCGAGGCCTTCATCGCCTGAATGGCACCGATGGCCATTTCGTCATTATTGGCAAACACGACCTGGAACTCCTCGCCCGAGGACAACCAGTTGGTCATCAGGTCCTGTGCCTTGTCGCGCGACCACTCGGCGGTCTGCTTGTCGATCAGCGTGATGAAGTTGCACATGTCCATGCCGATCACGTCCTCGACATCCTTCGAGCGCTGAACGGCGGCCTGGTTGGAGAGCTGACCCATCAGCATGTAGCCCTTGGCCCCGCCCGCATGACCTGCGGCGCGCAGCATCTTGCAAGCCTCGAACGCCGCCAGCGTGCCGGATTCGATCTCGTTGGACGCCACGAAGGCCTGATTGTCGGGCAGCGTGTCCACATTCACCGGCTCACGGTTCACGTAAACGAGCGGCACATTGGCGGAGGCGGCGGCCTGCGACATGGCTTCGGTCGCGGAGGTATCCACAGCGTTCACGATGATCGCATCGACGCCGGAAGCGATGAAGTTGTTGATCTGGTCGAGCTGCTTGGCCACGTCATCGACGGCATCCTCGACCTGCAGATCGACACCGTCGATGCCACCCGCGTAGTCTTCCATGCCGTTGCGCATCACGGTCAGGAAGTTGTCGTCGAAGCGCGCAATGGACACGCCGATCGTCTCGGCCATGGCCATCGGGGCTCCGAGCATCGCCATCGCGGTCGCGGCCAAAAGGGTCTTTTTCATATCGTTCCTCCCAAGGATGGTGTCCGGCCCACCGTTCTTTTCCACCGGAAGCCCCGTGCGGGGCTGATTCGTCCCGCGCTCAGGCCGCTTTGGCCATCACCCGGGATGTGATGAATTCCATCGATTGCCGCAGCGCATCGGCGGGGTTTTCAAGCCGCTGCACCTCCGGCGAAAAACACTCGAAGCTGAACACGCCGTCATAGCCGTCCGCCAGCAGGGCGGCGATCTGGTCCGTATTGCCCAGCCGATCCCCGTCCGCGACGAGAACCCGGTGGCCGTCCTGCATCTCGGCAAGGCCGACCCCGGGGTCGGTGACACCCGAAATATGCACGATCCCGATCCGATCCGCCGCCATCGGAGCGCCTCCCGCCAGCGCGGCGTGGAAGGTATCGTAGACCAGCGACACGCAGTCGATCATCCCCAGCGTCTCGACCACCTCGGCCACCTCACGACCATCGCAAAGGGATGAGCTGGCAAAGCCCAGAGGCTCGACCAGCGCCCGCAGGCCTGCCTCCCGGACCAGCGGACAGATCGCCTTTAGCGCGATGCGCAGATTGGCCTGCCGCTCCCCATTTGCGCCCCCCAGACCGTCATTGCGGGGAATGAGGCTGATTGTCTCGGCCCCGGCGTCCCGTGCCGCACCAATCAACGCCCGCGTCCGGGCCTCGGCTTCCAGGCCCCAGTCATTGAACTGCGGCACTTCGCTGAGCCCAAGGATCCGCAGTCCCCGCGCCCGCGCCATATCACCGGCCTGAGCCGCCTCGATCCCGTCAAAGAGCAGTCGTCCCAGATCATTTCGTAGCTCGACACCCACACATCCGAGCTCTGCCGCCAGATCGAGAAACTCCGGATACGCCAGAACCGGCGCCGTCACCTGATTAAGTCCGAACTTCACGAGCCGGATATCCTCCCAAATGTGCAGTCTGAGCCGCATCTTGTTGGGGGCACGCTGGGCGACAATGCACGATTCGGTCAATATGCGGGGGGCATTATGCGTCAGGAAATGACGTTTTCTGCGCGTGCAAAATGACGTTTTAACGTCATTGTCTAGAAATTACCGAGGGGATCACAGCATTTCCGGCACGACCAGCATCGGATCGAGGAAATGCTGTCCCGACAGGCCGTCATCCCCATCCAGCACCGCGCGGATCATCAGCTCGACCAGATCGCGGCACACATCTGCGATCGGCGTGCAGATCACCATGGTGACGTAGCCATCCGCCATGGCGGCGCGCGTTTCGACGGTCAGCTCATTCACCACTAGACGGATTTTGGGGGCCTCATGCAGTTCGCGCAGCGCCGCGATGGCGCCCTCCATCCCGCCACCCGCCACGTAAATCCCCGCCAGATCCGGGTGTCGCCCAACCAGATCCATGGTCGCCTCATAGGTCAGTTGTCGGGTTTCCAAATTGATCAGCGGGTCGAGCACGTGGATCCCCTGCGCCGCCTCCCGTAGATAGGCCCGGAACCCAACCTCCCGCAGATCATGCCCGTGCCAGCGATTGCCGCCGACAAAGATCGCCACCTTTCCCGGTCCCCGAATGGTGTTGCTGAGGATCCAGGCGGCGGTGCGACCGACCTTTACGTTATTCATTCCAATGTAATTTCTTCGCAGACCTTGGGCAAAATCGTTGAACATCGAGAACACCGGCACACCCTCGGCCCGCAGGTCTCCGACTGCCTCTGCGAGCTTCTGATGGTTCACCGCCCCCGCGCCAACCGCATCGCAACTGGCCCCCAGCTCCCGTATGGCCTCGGCAAAGTCATCGGGCGCCTGCGAGGTCACGTAGCGGATCACGGCTTTGCCCCGGATATCGGTACGACGCGCGACGGCGGCCTCAATCTCGCGGGACAGGATCTTATAGAACTCCTGTTGCTGCTTGATGAGCAGAAAGCCCAGCCGCATCGGCGGCGCGCTGGACGACATATTCTGCTGCAACAGGCCACGCGCGTGGTAGCCGACGGCGTGGGCCGCCTCGATGATCCGCTGCATGGTCGCCTCACGAACCCGCGCGCGCCCGTTCAGGGCACGGTCCACCGTGGTAACACTGAACCCGGCCTCGCGGGCCACATCGCGGATCGTGGGACGACGGGCCATGAAACCTCCGTGACGGATTTTCGTCATTCATAGACGAAAATTGTCGGCGGTCATAGCGCCTTTGAGAGGGATGTCCCCTTGCCGCACAGCCCCGGTCGCGCGACAAAGAGCGAAGGACCGTCAACGAACTGGACCCGAGATGAAGCGCTCGCGCATCAATGCCATTATGCAGGAGGCGGACGAGCTTATCCGCCACCACGGATTCACCCTACCCCCCTTCGCCTATTGGAGCCCGGAGACCTTCCGCGCCCGCGCCTCTGACGCCCGTCACGTGATCGACGCCCGCTGCGGCTGGGATATCACAGATTATGGCGAAGGACGATTCGACGAGATGGGGCTGTTTCTCTTTACCCTGCGCAACGGGCTGTTGTCGGACCTGAACACCGGGCGTGGCATGTGCTACGCGGAAAAGCTGCTGATCTCCCGGCAGGACCAACTCAGCCCCATGCACACCCATGTGATCAAGGCCGAGGACATCATCAACCGCGGCGGCGCCACGCTGATTATCGAGCTCTACGGCTCCGATGACGCGGGCCAGTTCGCCGAGGATCGTGGCGGACGCGTGTGGTGCGACGGGATCGCCTTGGATTACACACCCGGGCAAAAGCTGCGGCTGGCCCCGGGCGAGAGCGTCACTCTGCGGCCCGGCGACTGGCATGCCTTCTGGGGCGAGGGCGGTGACGTGCTGATCGGCGAGGTTTCCACGGTGAACGATGACGAGACCGACAACATCTTTCGCGAGCCAATCGGCCGTTTTGCCAAGATCGAAGAAGACGAGGCACCGACCCATCTGCTGGTCAGCGACTACCGCGCCTGGCTCTGATCCCGGTCAGGCCGGGATGAGCAAGACCTGCACATCCGCGACATTTGTCCCCGTCGCGCCGCAGATCAGAAGATCCCCGGCGAGAGCCAGCGCGGCATAGCTGTCGTTATTTGCCAACAACTTGGCAGGGTCACCGCCTGCCGTACGAACCCGGCCCAGCGTGTCCGCGTCCGCTATGCCGCCTGCCGCATCTGTCGGGCCATCGCGCCCGTCTGTGCCGCCCGAGAGGAAGACCCATCCCGCAGGCAGGCGGTCTGTGACCAACTCAGCCACGCGGAGCGCCAGCTCCTGATTGCGTCCACCAAGCCCCGTGCCACGCAGCCGGACCGTCGTTTCGCCGCCAAAGATCAACGCGACCGGACTTTTGGCTGCCAAAGCCGCCTCTACGATCTCCTCAGCGGCCTCCACCACATCGCCGGTCAACGCGTCATTGACGATGCGTGCCGGATAGCCGTCCGGTGCGGCGTCCAGCATCGCCTCGAGGCTATGCCGGTTTGAGCCGATGAGCAGGTTCGTTGCAGCAGGCAAGGGTCCGGGGGAAGACGCGGACTGAAGATGCTGACGCACACTGTTTGGCAAGCCCTCCCACAGCCCGGCGTTCTCCAGCACATGTCGCGCCTCCGTCGCCGTCCCGATGGGAGCAACGGTCGGACCCGAGGAAATCGCCCGCAGGTCGTCTCCGATCACGTCAGAGAGCAGGTAGCCCCGCACCTGTGCCAGAGCCGCAAGACGCAACAGCCCGCCGCCCTTGAGCTGATCAATCTGTTGGCGCACCAGGTTCATCTGCTCGATCCCGAGGCCACTGCCGAGCAGAGCCGTGTTCACCGCGCCATACTCCGCGACCGAAATGCCCTCGGCCGGAGCGGTCATCAACGCCGACCCCCCGCCCGAGATCAGGGCAATCACGGTGTCATCCTCCCCGGCCTGATCCAGAAACCGCATCACAGCCCGCCCGGCCTCGGCGGAGGCGACATCGGGGACTGGATGGCTGCCGGTCAGAACGGTGGCCCCTTCAACCTCGCAAGCGTTTTCGGGGTTAGTGACGATCAGGGCATCCGCGACTTCAGGCAGTTTCGCGAGCGCCGCGCGCATCATCGGCACGGCGGCCTTGCCGACCGCCAGAACATAACACCGACCTGCCGCCGGGACCTCCAGATGACGCTTTACGGCGCGGGCCGGGTCGGCGCGCCGAACAGCGGCGTCAAACATAGTGCGGGCGACTCGCCTCAGATCGGTCATCGAGGATCCTTCGGTGGCTTCAGGAGACAGTTGGCGGCGGCGCAGTCGAGTCGCGCAGGATCAGCTCGACCCCCACGGGAATATGATCGGAGGGCTGTCGTCCGGCAAGCCGGTCAAGCAGATACCCCGCCGCCCGTGTGCCCATCTCGCCAGCGGGCACGTTCAGCGTCGTCAAAGGCGGAGAGCAGTGCTCGGACAGTTCCAGATTGTCGAACCCGACCAGAGAGATGTCAGCCGGAATCGCCAGTCCCCGCGCCCGGCATTCTCCCATGGCGCCCAGCGCCAGAACGTCGTTTCCGCAGATGATCGCCGTGGGACGCGGTGAGAGCCGGTCCAGCAGCGCGGCACAGGCCTCACGCCCGTTACCGATCGAGTACCGTCGCTCGATGATGTGGTCGGTGTCGAGTGGCAGCCCGTGGCGCTGCATCTCCGCACGAATTCCCTCAAGTCGCTGGGTTGTCCGGTCGTTATCTGTCGTCAGACCGGAAATGACGCAGATGTTCCGGTGCCCCAGATGGATCAGATGCCGCGCAAGGCTCGCCCCTGCGGCGGCGTTGTCAAACCCGACGCTGGGGCGGGGGCTCGCGGGATCCAGCACATAGGTGTTCACGAACGGCGTATCGAATTGCCTGAGCAGGCGATAGAGGTCCTCATGATGCCGGTCGCCGATCAGGATCAAGGCCTCGGCCCCGCGCTCCACCAGCAGGCGCGCTTCTCGAAACTCCGCCTCCAGATCATACCCAAAGGTCGCGATGAGCGTTGTCAGCCCAGCCTCCGACAGCCTCGCCGTCGCGGCGCCGACGAGGCTCGCGTAGAGGGCGTAGTCCAGCGTCGGGATGAGTACGCCCACCATGTTGGAACGCTGGGACCGCAAGGCTCGCGCCGCATGGTTGCGCACATAGCCGAGCTCGCGCATGGCGGCTTCGATCTTTGCCCGCTTGTCCGGGGAGACCATGTCCGGCGTGTTCAGGACGCGCGACACCGTCGCCGCGGCACACCCCGCCCGACGCGCAACATCCGTCACCCGTACCCGTGCCGCCCCATCATGAAAACGATCTCTCAATGAACGATCCCAACCAACCGGAGTCTTGCTCTGTTGATGTCGATTTTAGAATAAAGTTACCCAAAGCGCCAGAAAAACGTTGACACGAATCGCCTCTGTACATGAAATCGTTTTCATAAATGCACCAAAGCTACGCAGAGAGGAAGGCGCATGATGCGGCCGACGGGTCAGAAAAACTCAGTCATTCTCACAGCGCTGCTGGCCGTGGTGAAAGCGTCGATCATCGGAATCTCGGTCGTCATGGTGGTCGTGACGCTGGCGCAGGTGATCTTTCGCTACGTGCTGGCCGAACCCCTGCCATGGTCGGAGGAGCTGGCCCGCTACTGCTTTGTCTGGATCGTCTTCCTCGGCGGTGCCGTCGGGCTGGAGCGCGGGTTTCACCTCGGGGTGGATCTGCTGGTCAACGCGATGCCGCCGGGCATTCGACGCGGCCTCGAAGCCCTTACCACCATGTTCATCGGCGTCTTTGCGGCGACCGTGATCTGGGCCAGCGTGCCGGTGATCAATATGAACATGATGCAGCGTTCCCCCGCGCTGGGCGTCCAGATGTCGTGGATCTACCTCGCCATCCCGGTTTCCATGGTGCTGATCGTGCTGATCTGTCTGGAGCGACTGATCCACATCCTGCGCACCCCCGCCGCCGAAGAGGGCGTGTGATATGCTGACGATCCTGTTCCTGACCTTCTTCGTCCTGCTGCTGATCAACATGCCCATTGCATTCGCGCTGGGGATCGCGACGGCTGTGACACTGCTCACCGACCCGGTGCTACCGATCAACAGCATCGTCACGCGGGCCTTTGTCGGGGTGGACAGCTTTACCCTGTTGGCGATCCCGTTTTTCATCATCGCCGGCGAGCTGATGAACGCCTGCGGGATCACCGAGCGGATCGTGGCCTTTGCGCGCTCGCTGGTGGGGTTCATCCGCGGCGGGCTGGCGCATGTGTCCATCGTCTCCAGCATGTTCTTTGCAGGGATCTCCGGCTCCGCCACGGCGGACGCCTCAGCGCTGGGGTCGATGATCATCCCGGCGATGAAGAAGAACGGCTTCGACGCAGATTATGCGGTCGCGGTGAACGCCTCTTCCAGCGCCATCGGCCCGATCATCCCGCCGAGCATCATGATGGTCATCTACGGCTCGATCGCCAATGTCTCGATCGCCTCGCTGTTCCTCGCCGGCTTCGTGCCCGGCATCGCGATGGGACTGGGGCTGATGGGCGTGGCCTATTACATCGCCAAGAAACGCAATTACCCGGCCCCGCCGCGCAGCGAACTGCCGCCGATCCTCGGCTCGCTCAAGGAAGCGGCGCTGGCGCTCCTCATGCCGATCATCATCCTTGGCGGGATCTTTTCCGGCGTGTTCACCGCGACCGAGGCCGGGGTTGTCGCCGTCGCCTATGCGGCCATCATCGGGACATTTGTCTACAAAACCCTGTCCTTCAAGCTGGTCGGCACGCTCCTGATCGACGCCGCCGTGACCACAGCCGCCGCGATGTTCCTGATCGCCATGGCCACGTCCTTTGCCTGGCTCCTGGCCTGGGCGGGGTTCGGTGCGGCCGTGCTCGGGGTCCTCGGCGGCATCTCCAGCAACCCGACCGTCGCGCTGATGCTGATCGTCCTCTTCATCCTGATCCTTGGCCTCTTTATCGAGGGCATCCCGATCCTGATCATTTTCACCCCTGTCCTTTTGCCGGTCATTCAGGGCCTCGGCATCGATCCGGTCTTTTTCGGGGTGATCATGGTTCTGTCGGTCGTGATCGGGTCGGTCACGCCGCCCGTCGGCATCCTCACCTATATCTCCTGCGCCATCGGGGGGATCACGATCTCGCAAGCGATGCGAGGGCTCGTGCCCTTCTGCGCGGTGCTGGTCTTCGTCCTCTTCCTCTGCGTCCTCTTCCCGCCGCTCGTCATGACCGTGCCGGCGATTTTCGGAAACTGACGCCCCACACAACAAAGGGATCCTGCCCGTGACTATCGCCACCGAAGAACTCCAACAAAGAGTCAAGAACCTCCGCAGCCGGATGAAGTCCGAAGGCTATGACGCGCTGATCATCTATTCGGACGAATACCGCTCGGGCCACTCGACCTATGTCACGGATTACAAGCCAATCAACGTCATCGAGGAGAGCCCGCAACTGGTGCTGATTGTTGGGGACGAGGCGCCGGTGGTGTTTCTCGGGCGGCTCAATGCCTACGCGGCCAAGGATATGTGCTGGATCGAAGATGTGCGCGGCATCCACCGCCCCTACACGGATTTCCCGCAGGTCTTCAAACCCATCGTCGGGCGCGCCAGCAAGATAGGCCTGATCGGCAAGAACATCCTGCCCTTTGAGATCTACGAACAGCTCGTGGATGCGGTCCCCGAGGCGGTGATCGAGAACCGCGACGACATCATGCTGGACCTGCGCAAGATCAAGACCGCCGCCGAGATCGACCTCATGGAGCAGGCCGCCGACATCAATGACGCGGTGCTGAAGCGCGCCGCCAGAGAGGTGAAGGTGGGCATGACCGAAATTCAGGTCGCCGGTCTCGCCGAAGGCCTCGCCCGCGAGATGAACGCCGATATCGGCTCGGCGACGGTGGTGATGTCGGGCCCGAATACAAACTACCCGGCATGGCGCGCGACGGATCGCAAGATCCAGCCCGGCGAATTCGTCATGCTCGATTTCAACCCGGCCATCGGCCATTACTGCAACGATGGCGGCATCACGATCCTGATGCCCGGTGCCGATCCCGAACAGGAGCGCGCGTTGGTTGTGGGCCATCAGGCGCTGAAGAAAGTCATCCCAACCATCCGCCCCGGCATCACCGCGCGGTCGATCTTTGACACGCTGCTGGCCGAGCTGGAGCCACACGGGTTTGCCGACAACTTCACGCCTTACGCGCAGGGTCTGCGAGGGGTGGGTCACGCGGTGGGGCTCGACGTGGTGGAGCCGCCGAACCTCAGCTCCGACAGTGATTTCGAGCTGGAGGCCGGGATGACGCTGGCGGTGAAACTCGACCTGCACGACCTGCCCGGCGGGGGCTACCGTGTCGAAGTCGTGGTGGCCGTGACCGAAGACGGCGTGCGTCCGCTGAATAAGCTGGTGCTCGACATGCCCGACGATTTCGCCGTGCAGCGCTGAACCTGCACCGATGACCGCGGCCCCAATCACGGTGCCGCTAGCCGTACAAAACAGACGTCATAAAGGGAGGAAAACCATGATGAACCGCAGAACACTGCTCTCGACCGCCGGGGCGCTGGCCCTTGTCGCGGGCGGCCTCGCCGGACCGGCTCTGGCCGCCGACACCACCATCCGCGTGGCGTCGGTGACCGGCCCGACCCACCACCACAACGTGTCGCTGCGCTGGTTCGCGGACCAGATCGCCGCAGCAGATGTGGGTCTGAAGATCGAGGTGCTCGACGGCGCGCAGCTCGGTGGCGAGCGAGACTATATCGAAGGCATGATGCTGGGCAGCATCCAGATGGCGCAGGTCTCAACCGCGCCGCTCTCGGGCTTTATCCCTCAGTTTGATCTGTTCAGCCTGCCGTACCTGATCCGCGACACCGACCACTTCAAAAACGTGGTAAATGGTCCCGTGGGCGAAGAGTTCAGCGCCCTCGCCGAAGAGCGCGGTATCAAGATCCTTGCATGGTTCGACAACGGCTATCGCAACGTGTTCAACAAGGTCCGCCCGATCAACACGCCAGACGATCTCGACGGGCTGAAGATCCGCGTGATGGAGAGCCCGCTGATGGTGAACACCGTCAACGCCATGGGCGGCTCGGCCACGCCCATGTCCTATTCCGAGCTTTACACCGCGCTGGAACAGGGCGTGCTGGACGGCGGCGAGAACGCGGCGGGCAACGTGCTGAACGACAAATTTTACGAGGTCAGCGGCTACTACTCCCTGACCCAGCACTTCCGTCCGCCGGGGGTCGTGGCGATCAGCATGGCGACGTGGAACGGTCTCGACGAAGCGCAACAGGCCGCGATCACCGAGCAGGCCGCCGCGCTGCAGGAATACGAGATCGAGCTGACCGGGCAGGTTGGTGCCGAGGCACTCGAAGAGCTCAAGGCCAAGGGCATGGAAATCAACGAGGCCGATGTGGCGTCCTTCCGCGACCGGATGGGTCCCGTCTACGAGGACTTCAAGGAGAAGAACGGCGCCGAACTCCTCGAAGCGGTGCAGAACACCGAATAATCGCGTTAAGCTCATGTCCGGGGCGTTGCGATGCGCCCCGGACTCCCTGACTGGAAAGACCGCCCCATGCTCGAACGATTGCTCATCACCGGCGCGAATGGTGCGCTTGGCTCCCTTTGCCGTGCCCGGCTGGGTCATCTGGCCAGGGTGATCCGCGTCAGTGCCCGGGGCGATCTGGGCGAGGCCGGTCCCAACGAAGAAATCATCCGCTGCGATCTGGGCGACAAGGCCGCCGTTCAGGCGCTGGTCGAGGGCTGCGACGGCATCGTTCATATGGGCGGCCAACCCGTCGAGGCCACATGGGAGATCGTGCGCAACGCCAATATCGACGGGATGGTGAATCTCTACGAGGCTGCCCGCAAAGCCCCGACCCGCCCGCGTATCGTCTTTGCCAGCTCCAACCATGCGATCGGGTTCCACCCGCAGACGGAGCGGCTTGATGCAAAGTCTTCCACCCGGCCCGACGGCTATTACGGCGTTTCCAAGGTCTTTGGCGAGGCGCTGGCGCGGATGTATTTCGACAAATTCGGCATCGAGACCGCCAGCATCCGCATCGGGTCCTGCGTGCCCGAGCCTGTCGACCACCGGATGCTGTCCACATGGCTCAGCCCCGATGACCTCATCTCGCTGATCGAGCGGATCTTTGCGATCCCCGTGCTGGGATGTCCGATCATCTACGGCGCCTCGAACAACGATGCGGGCTGGTGGGACAATCGTGAAGTCGCCTATCTGGGCTGGCAGCCCAAAGACAATGCCGAGGCGTATCGCGCGAAACTCGACGCCGCCCAGCCACGCCCGGGGCCGGAAGACCCACGTGCCCGCTTGCAAGGCGGTCTGTTCTGCGCCGATGGTATTCACGAGGACTGATCCTCGACTTCAACCCTAAGGGATTTTCATGCGTGCAAACAAGCTGAGACAGATCTGGGCATCGGGTGGCGCCGTGGTGAATGGCTGGCTGGCGGTGCCCAACAGCTTTTCCGCCGAGACCATGGCCCATCAGGGCTGGGACAGCCTGACCATCGACCTGCAACACGGTCTGGTGGACTATCAGGCCGCCGTCACCATGATGCAGGCAATCTCGACCACCAACACGGTGCCCGTGGTGCGGGTGCCGTGGCTCGATGCGGGCCACCTGATGAAGGCGCTCGATGGGGGCGCCTATGGCGTCATTTGCCCGATGATCAACACGCGCGAAGATGCCGAACGCCTCGCCGCGTGGACCCACTATCCGCCCCGTGGGACCCGCAGCTTCGGGCCTGTCCGGGGGCTGCTCTATGGCGGACCGGATTATCCGTCCGCTGCCAATGACACGATTGTCGTCTTTGCGATGATCGAGACCCGCGCGGGACTCGACAATCTCGAAGAGATTCTCGCCGTTCCGGGCATCGACGCGGTCTATATCGGCCCGTCCGACCTGTCGCTGGCGCTGGGTTGCAGCCCGCTCTTCGACGATCTCGACCCGCCCGCGGCCGAGGCTGTCGAGTATATCTGCGCCAAGACCCGCGAAGCGGGCAAGATCGCGGGCATCCATAACGGAACCCCGCAAGCCGCGCTGAAGCGCGTGGAGATGGGCTTTCAATTCGTCACTGCAGGCGCCGATGCGCGGCTGTTGGCCACCGGCTCGCAGCAGGCTCTGTCGGTCATGCGCGACGGCATGCCGACGGGTGACGGCGGCGGCTACTGACATCGACAGGAGACTTCTATGAGCAAGCTGGGTTTCATCGGTCTGGGGATCATGGGCACGCCCATGGCGCGGCATCTGATCGACGCGGGGCATGAGCTGTTCCTCTACACCCGCAGCGGCGTTCCTGCCGATCTGACCGGGGCCGGTGGCACCGCCTGTGACAGCCCCAGCGCCGTGGCTGAGGCCGCCGAGATCACCTTTGTCATGGTGCCGGACACGCCCCATGTGGAGGAAGTCCTCTTTGCCGGGAACGGCGTTGCCTCTGGCCTGTCGGAGGGCAAATGCGTGGTCGATATGAGCTCCATCTCACCTATCGCCACGAAGGATTTCGCCGCCCGCATCGCCGAACTCGATTGCGACTACGTGGATGCACCCGTCTCGGGCGGCGAGGTCGGGGCCAAGGCCGGGACGCTGACCATCATGTGCGGAGGCACCGAGGCCGCTTTTGCCCGCGTGCAGCCGTTTTTCGAGATCATGGGCCAGAATATCACCCATGTGGGCGGCGTCGGGGACGGGCAGACCTGCAAGGTCGCCAACCAGATCATCGTCGCCCTGAACATCGAGGCGGTGAGCGAAGCACTGGTCTTTGCCGCCAAGGCTGGTGCTGACCCGGCGAAGGTCCGGCAAGCGCTCATGGGCGGGTTTGCCTCGTCGAAGGCGCTGGAGATCCACGCTGAGCGGATGATCAACCGGACCTTTGACCCGGGCTTCCGCATTGAGCTGCATCAAAAGGATCTGAACCTCGCCCTGTCCAGCGCCCGCGCGATCGGTGTCAGCCTGCCCAACACCGCCACGACGCAGGAATTGTTCAACGCCTGTGTCGCGAATGGCGGGGCCGGATGGGACCACTCCGGAATGGTCCGCGCGCTGGAGCTGATGGCCGGTCATCAAGTGGCCGAAGACTGAGACATGACACCCGCGCGGCTGATCCGGATGCTCCCCTCTGACAATGTGGCCGTGGTAGCAAATGAAGGCGGCCTCGCGGCGGGGACCGAGGTCGAAGGCATCACCCTCGCCTCGCATGTGCCACAGGCCCACAAGGTCGCGCTGACGGATCTGGCGCGGGGCGCGCGGGTCATCCGCTACGGCGTGACCATCGGCACCGCCCGCGATGCGATCCCAGCGGGGACTTGGGTGAACGAGGCGAGCCTCGACATGCCTGCACCTCCCGCACTGACGGGCCTCGCACGCGGGCCGGACCAGCCTCAGCCCGAGCCGCTGACGTGTTACACGTTCGAGGGCTACCGCAACGCCGATGGCAGCGTCGGCACCCGCAACATTCTGGCGATCACCAACACGGTGCACTGCGTCTCCGGCGTGGTCGATCACGCGGTCGCCCGCATTCGCGCCGAACTGCTGCCCCGTTACCCTCATGTGGACGATGTGGTTGCGCTCGATCACACCTATGGCTGCGGCGTCGCCATCGACGCGCCCGACGCGGAGATCCCGATCCGCACCCTGCACAACATTGCCCGCAATCCCAATTTCGGCGGCGCCACCATGGCGGTGAGCCTCGGATGCGAAAAACTGCAACCCGCGCGGCTTTTCCCCGAAGCGCTCCCCGATCTGGTGACGCTTCAGGATGAGAGCCATACGGGGTTCGAAGCGATGATCGCCTCCATCCTGACGACCGCCGAGCGGCATCTGATCCGCCTCGACCAGCGCCACCGCGAGACCTGTCCGGCCTCGGATCTGGTGGTGGGACTGCAATGTGGCGGCAGCGATGCGCTCTCGGGCGTCACCGCCAACCCGGCGCTGGGTCATGCGGCGGATCTGATCGTGCAGGCGGGCGGCACGGTGATGTTTTCCGAAGTGACCGAGGTGCGTGACGGTATCGACCAGCTCGTCCGGCGCGCCGCCAGCGACGAGGTGGCCGAAGCGCTCCTCTCAGAGATGGCGTGGTACGACGCCTATCTGGCGCGGGGACAGGCCGACCGCAGCGCCAACACGACGCCGGGCAATAAGAAAGGCGGCCTCAGCAACATCGTTGAGAAAGCCATGGGATCCATCGTGAAGTCAGGCTCCATGCCGATCAGCGGCGTGGTCAGTCCCGGTCGGCGGGCGGAGCAAAAGGGCCTGCTCTTCACCGCCACACCCGCCTCGGATTTTATCTGCGGCACGCTGCAACTGGCGGCGGGGATGACCCTGCACGTCTTTACCACCGGGCGCGGCACGCCGTATTCCCTGCCCCATGTCCCGACTCTGAAGCTCGCCACCCGCAGCGATCTGGCCCGGCGCTGGCATGACCTCATGGACATCGACGCAGGCCGGATCATCACCGCCGGAGAAACCATCGAGACCATGGGCCAGCAGATCTTTGAGACGATCCTGGCTACGGCGAGCGGCCAGAAGACCTGCGCCGAGCGGCTGGGGATCGGCAATCAGCTCGCTCTGTTCAACCCCGGCCCGGTGACCTAGGCTGATCCCACAGACCCACCCGAGCCGGAGCGTAACCCGATGGCCGATCTTGACCTGCCCCCCGATGACTGGCGCCCGTCGCTGCGCTATCCCGACCCGTCGGTGATATCTCTCGATCCGCGTTTTGACGCGCTGCGCTTGCCTCTGGCGGGGGTCGAGCGGCTGGCGAGCGACTGTCGGTGGAACGAAGGGCCCGTCTGGTTCGGGGACGGGCGGTATCTGCTGTGGAACGATATTCCGAGCAACCGCACCATGCGCTGGGACGAGGTGAGCGGACGGGTGGATGCATGGCGCGCGCCGTCGAATTTCGCCAACGGCCAGACCCGCGATCTGCAAGGCCGCCTCATCACCTGCGAACATGGCGGACGGCGGATGACGCGGACGGAGCATGACGGCACCATCACCTGCCTCATCGACAGCTATGATGACAAGCGGCTGAATTCCCCCAATGATGTGATCGTGAAATCCGACGGCAGCATCTGGTTCAGCGACCCGGTCTTTGGCATCCTGGGTAATTATGAAGGCCACCGCTCCGAGCCGGAGCTGGGTCAGAACGTCTACCGGCTGGACCCCGAGACCGGCGATGTGCGGGTGGTGGCGGACGATATTCTGGGGCCGAACGGCCTCGCCTTCAGCCCTGATGAGCGGCATCTCTATATCGTCGAATCCCGTGGCGTCCCCACGCGCAAGATCCTCTCCTACAGCGTCAGCGAAGACGGGCGCAGCCTGTCGAACAAACGGGTTCTCATTGATGCCGGTCCCGGCACGCCGGACGGTTTCCGCGTCGATGTGGAGGGCAATCTCTGGTGCGGCTGGGGGATGGGTGACCCGGATCTCGACGGGGTGATGATCTTTGCCCCCGATGGCACACCCATTGGCCGCATTGTCCTGCCCGAGCGTTGCGCCAATCTGTGCTTTGGCGGGCGCTCGAACAGCCGCTTGTTCATGGCCGCGAGCCACTCCGTTTACGCGCTGTACGTGAATGTCGCCGGGGCGCAACCGGGCGATCTGCTGCGCTGGTGAGGCATCTTCGGAACGATCTGGCTCCCGCCGCGTTTCCGGGCCAACAATTGCAAAGGTATCGACAGCCATGAAACAGCTCGCCTTCGCCGCCGCTCTGGCGCTCACCGCAACCGGGACCCTCGCCGAAGAGGTCGGCAAGGTCGATGTGGACTGGTTGGGCAATGACATCCTGATCGAAGCCTTCGCCGATCCGGATGTCAAAGGCGTGACCTGCCATGTCGCCTATTTCGACCGGGGCGTGATCGACCGCGTATCCAAGGGCAACTGGTTCGAGGATCCTTCGAACAGCTCCATCTCCTGCATACAGACCGGACCCATCGAGATTGGCGATATCGACCGCGACGACGAGGGCGAAGAGGTTTTCGGCAAGGGCCGGTCGATCGTCTTTAAGAGCCTCCGGGTCAAACGCATCTACGACGAAGAGAATCAGGTGCTGATCTACCTTTCCCACGCCCGCGATATCAAAGAGGGCTCCGCGAAAATGTCGATCTCCACGGTCGCGCTGAACCCTGCCACACCATAACGGGATGACATTCGGTCGCGTGACCCCCAAGCCACCCAAGAGCGATCCAATTCAACAAGCGCTCGGCGAAATTTCGACCGGAGGTTGACAATTGCACCTCTCCCCTGCCCGAATACTGTTGGATTATGTGGGGGAGAGTCATGAGGGTAACTTTACTGGCAGGGATGGTTTTCGGTCTTTCAGCGGGGCAGGCACTGCCTCAGTCGATCGATGCCAATATTTTGACGGGTGGCGCTTCGGGGACCTATATCCAGATCGGGCGGGATATTTCGGCGGTTTTGCCAGCCGATGGCGTGGATCTGATTGTCAACGAATCGAACGGCTCATTGGAAAATATTTACGGGGTTTATAAACGCCCCCAGACTCAATTGGGCATTGTGCAGAATGACGTTCTGGACTTCATCCGCAACCTTAAAGCGAGCGATGCCGAACTAAACAGCCTGGCGGCCAAGGTCCGGCTGGTCATGCCGCTTTATAACGAGGAAATCCATCTGGTCGCTCGGCCCGGACTGGCGGGGCTCTCCGACCTGTCGCAGGCTAGGGTCAGTGTCGGACCACAGGACAGCGGCAGCCAGCTCACCGCGTCGCTCCTGCTTGATGCGACCGGAGTGACACCGCGCAAAACGGTATCGCTGAGCACGACCGAGGCGCTCGAAGCGTTTCTGGCTGGCGACATCGACGCGTTCTTCTATGTCGGCGGGGCTCCCCTGAAGCTGCTGGCCGATCCGCGCCTGACGCCGGAGAACAGTCAGCTTCTGCCGCTGGATGATCCACGACTGGCCGACTACTATGTCTCCAGCACAATCCCGGCAGGAACCTACGCCTTTCAGCCGACGGATTATAATGGATTGGCGGTCAAAGCGGTGCTGATGACCTATGACTTCTCTTCCAACCCCAGCAGCTATTTCAAACAGTCCTGCGCGATTGTGACCGATGTGACCCGCGCTGTTTGGGAAAATATCGACGCGCTCAAGCAAAGCGGCCACCCGAAATGGCAGGCGGTCGACCTTCAGGACGTGCCGCCCGGCTGGGAGAAGGATGAATGTGTGCGCCGTGGAGAACAGCTCGCGACCGGTGGTGATACCGTCTTTAGCGACCCGTCCCAATGCGGCGAGATCGTCAACCCGATCACCCGGCAGCTCTGCCTGAGCCAGACGGCCAAGTGATGCAGGCGGCCCGGCCTCTCTCGATGGCGGAGTACCACCGCCTCGATGTCAGCCTCGAAGAGGCCGGGCCCTTCGACACGATGACTGCGGCAGAACTGGACGGGTTTCTGACCGCGATCTTCCTGCCGTCCTTGGGGGAACTGTCCCTGCGCGAGCGGCACCTCACCCGCATTTTCGGCCACGTTGACGCCGACCAACGGACACCTGATCCCGAACTGCGCCAAAGGGTCATCGCTCGGGCACAGCAGATACGTCACATGATCGGCGAGGGCGACGCCACCATCTTTATGCCCGACCGGCTGGAGCCACGGCGGGTAATTGCGGAATGGGTCAGCGGATTTGTCACCGGCATCCGTGCAGAGATCCGGGACTGGACGCCGCTATTATTGTCTGCAAACGCCAAGCTGCTTTTCCCAATTCTGCGCCATGCGCACGGGTTCCATCGCTTTGCCACAGTTACCCAGGCCCATCAGCAAATCGACGATGCGATCACCCAGATCACCCTGTTTCAGCTCATGCCCGAAGCTGGTGGACCAGTGTCTCACGCGGCCACTATTTTTCAACTTAATACGCTGATTTCCCAAGCTGAGGCAGCCCACGCACCACCCGTGCCCATGGTGCTGCCAACGGCTCAGACCGGGCTGGTGGCCCGCGCCCGGGGGCATGTCGCGCGCCACGCGACCCTCTATTCTTCGTCTCTGGCTGTCGGCCTTCTGGCAGGGGCTCTGGTGCTGTGGACCGGAGATCAGGATCCGGCGACTCCCACGGAGATCGCTGCTGTTCCTGCTCCCACCGAACAACAACTCGCCGCCCTGGCCACGCGTGATGCCCAGATCAGCGCGCTCGAAGCCGCCAACAGCGACAGCCAGCGCGCCAGAGATCAACTCGCAGCACGGATTGAGGAGCTGGAGGCGCAACTGCGCGACGCAGGATCGACCACAGCCGAAACCTCCGCGCTACAAAGCGCCCTGTCCACGCGGGACGCCCAACTGGCCGCCTTGAAGATCGACCAACAGGACCTCCTCGAACAGGTTCGATCACGCGAAGCCCGGATCGCCGAGAGCGAGCGTACAACCCGGTATCTCACGAGTGAAAACGCGCGCCTGTCCGATGAGAACAACGAACTGAACGGAGTCGTTTCCGCCCTGCGCAAAGAACGGGACGCTGCTCTCAGGTCAGTGCAGCAAAGCGAAGACGCTTTGGCGGCTTTGCAGAGCGAGACGGGGGTCCAACTCGGATCACTGGCCGGCCAGACCGACGCTCTGTCGACTCAGATCGCAGAGCTGACCGAGGCGCGTCAGGTCGCCCAAGAGAAGGCCAAAGCGGCGGAGGCCGAGCTCGCCGCGCTGAAGATCGATCAGAAGGATCTGCTCGAGCAAATCCGGTCCAGAGAGACCCGGATCGCTGAGAGCGCGCGCACAGCCACAGATCTTGCCGATGAGAAAACCCGCCTGTCCGATGAAATCAGCACGCTGAATGAAGTTGTCTCCACCCTTCGCGACGAGCGAGATGATGCCATACGGTCTGTGGACCAAAGCCAAGACGCTTTGGCGGCTTTGCAGAGCGAGACAGAGGTTCAAATCGCATCGCTGACCGGGCAAGCCGACGCGCTCTCGGAGCAGATCACAGAACTGACCGAGGCGCGTCAGGTGGCGGAAGATCGGGCCGAAGCAGCCGAGGCAGAACTCGCTGCACTGACAATCGACCGGACAGATCTCATCGGGCAGGTCCGGTCAAGCGAGGCCCGCATCGACGAGAGCGTCCGCACGGCGACGGATCTTGCGAACGAGAACACCCGCCTCGTCGGTGAAATCAGCGCACTAAACAGTGTCGTCGCCACCCTGCGCGACGAGCGAGACTCCGCCATCCAGTCTGTGAAGCAGGGCCAGAACGCCTTGGCGGCTTTACAGAGCGAGACAGAGACCCAACTCGGATCGCTGGCCGGGCAGAGCACCGCACTCTCAGAGCAGATCAGGGAACTGACCGAGGCGCGTCAGGTCGCCGAAGAGAAGGCCAAATCGGCGACGGCAGAGCTTGCCAAGCTCCAAACCCAGCATGCCGCTGAAATCGCCGAAGCGCGCTCTCGGGAACAGCAGCTCTCCGAGGGGCTGGCGGAGCGCGACGCGGTTTTGGCTGAGCTCGTTGCGGAGCGGAATGCGTCGCGTGCGGAGCTGCTTGATCTCCGTCAGGATTTTTCAGGGCGGGCCCAAATGTTCGAACAAGAAATCGCCAGCCTGACCGCCCGGAAAGACGAGTTGACCGAGTTGTTGGCGCAAGCCAATGCCGAAAACGACGCGCTTCTGGTGAAAGCGAATATTCCGGCGGCACGACCTGCCCTCGCCGCACCGCCGGTTGTATCAGTCACGACGGCGCCATCTGCCGAAACCGTCGAGACCTCCCGGCGGCGGGATCTGGCGACGCAGATCCAATCAGAACTGGCTGAGCGATACAGCCTCGGCACAGCGTCAGAGCGCGACGCATGGGTCGACGCCGTCGCGGCTGGCGCATCGATACAGCAGGCTTTTGAGGACGCGTTCGGAGATCCCCACCGGTTGATCGCTTTGCGCCTCTGCCGGGATTTCAGCGAGCTCTGCGGAGCCTAAGTTCCGGCCGCTTCGAAGTCAAAGTCCGGTTGCCGGGCTGAACCGAGGATCAGCGCTTCGGTATCGAGCCGCTTGTGAATAGCCCGATCCAGTTCCGCAACATGGGCTTCCGGGATAACCACCGCTCCGTGACGGTCGGCATGAACCAGGTTGCCATCGTCAACGGTCAGACCGAACACCGTCACCGACGCGCCAATATCGAGCACATGGACAAAGCCGTGGCTCGGCTCCACAGACCCCGCGATCACCGGGAATCCATCCGCCATGTCATCCAGATCCCGCATCACACCGTTGGTCAGCGCGCCAGAGAGGCCGAAGCATTGGTGGATCGTGGTATTGATCTCGCCCCAGAACGCGCCCACAGCCTCTGCGCAGTCCAGATGCCCAAGCACCGCGAGGGCCGGACGCGGGCCCTCTGCCATATGGCGGTAGCATTCCATCCGACGCGCCCGGATGACATCGGCGGGCTCAGTCGGAGGCGCGACAACAGCGATCTTTGCGGTCAGGGAGTTGCAGACGGAGGGCGTACCCACCCGGCGAAGCAAATCCAGCAGCGCGTCATTCATCGTCTGTCTCCTTCAGCCAGTCCCTGAGTGCGGCGATGGTCTCTTTGGAGCGTTCCAGTGTTGGCAGATGCCCGGCGCCTTCGATGACCACCAACCGCGGACGAGACAGGAGGTCGCGCATCAATTCATGCCGGAAGACCGGGCAAAGCGCATCGTCGCTCCCGCAGAGCACCAGCGCCGGACCGCCATAGGCGCGGAGCGCGTCGCATTGGTCCGGCCGGTCCATCAGCGCCTGCGACTGACGCAGGAACACGTCCGGCCCAAGCGACTCTGCCATCTCCATGCAGAGGGCCAGCACATCCTCGCGGCCGGCACCGGGGGCGAGGTAGTTCGGCTTCATCTCATCGCGCATCACAGCAACCAGCTCCCCTTGGCGGACCCGCTCCATCTGCGGCCGGCGCAGGGCGCGGATCTTGTCGGCCTCAGCCTTAGGGTTGGTACCAAGGAGCGCCAGACCGGCAACCCGCTCCGGCGCCTGCCGGACTACCTCCATGGCCACGATCCCGCCCATCGACAAGCCAGCCAGCGCGAAGCGGGGCGGGGCGTGGAGCAATATCTCAGCGGCCAGCGCCTCAACCGTGTCTGCCCCGGTGATCGGAGCGACCTGCACCGCGCGGTCCCGGGAGAACTCCGCGATCTGCGGCCCAAAGAGCCGCGCATCGCACATCATGCCGGGCAAGAGGACCAGGGGCAGGCTCATCCGACCAGCGCCGCCCCATCGGCCATCGCGCGAAGTTTCGCATAGGCGATATCTGGGTCCACCGCACCAAATCCCGCGAAGGTCCCAAAGCCGCAATCGCTGCCCGCCATCACTCGCTCCGCCCCAACGATATCGACAAAGCGCTCCAGCCGCTGGGCTATCAGCTCCGGATGCTCGACGAAATTTGTGGTGGTGTCCACGACGCCGGGCACGAGGATCTTATCGTCGGGGATATCGCCATTCCGATCGCGGAAGACGGCCCATTCGTGGCCGTGGCGGGGGTTCGAGGTCTCGAACAGAACATAGCGGGCCCTGGCCGACATCAGGGTGTCGAACATCTTTGCCATGGAGATATCGCAGCAATGGGGGCCTTCGTAATTGCCCCAGCAAATATGGATGCGCACCCGCTCTTGCGGAACGTCGCTCAGGGCGTGGTTCAGCACCTCCACATGACTGTCGGCGATCGTCACGAACTCATCGTCGCTGAGATCGTTGAACAGCATGTGCCGGGAAAGGGCCAGATCGGGGCAGTCCAGCTGCAGATCCAGCCCGGCGGCGACGATGGTCTCGTACTCCGCCTTCATCGCGTCCGCGAGGGCGGCCAGATAGGCGTCGCGGGTGGCATAGTGGTCGTTCTGCAAAAACAGCGAGATCACCCCCGGAGACGCGGCATTCATAAAGCCCCGCTCCGCCCCGTGCACAGCCATCGCGGCCCGCAGATTGGCGATGTCTTTCTCAAGCTCGCCCTGACCCTTCGACCGCACCTCGCCCACGCACATCTTCCACGAGTTCGTCACCAAGACCGCCGGGGAGTTGTAGCCGTGTTCGGCCTGCCCCAGCAGGTCGGTGGCGCAGATCTCCGCATCGACAGTGTTGTCCGCGATCACCATGGTCTCGGTCGGACCGGCAAAGAGGTCGATCCCGACACGACCGAACAGCTGCCGTTTCGCCTCTGCAACAAAAGCGTTCCCCGGACCAACCAGCAGATGCACGGGTGCGATGCTCTCGGTCCCGAGCGCCATAGCGCCCACCGCCTGAATGCCGCCCAGCACATAGATCTCATCCGCGCCGCCCAGATGCATCGCCGCGATGACCGCCGGGTTGGGCTCGCCCCGAAAGGGCGGGGTGCAGGCGATGATGCGGGGCACGCCTGCGACCTTGGCCGTGGCTACGGACATATGGGCGGAGGCAACCATGGGAAACTTGCCACCCGGCACGTAGCAACCCACCGATTGCACGGGAATGTTCTTATGCCCAAGGATCACACCCGGCAGCGTTTCGACCTCGATATCGGTCATGGAGGCGCGCTGGGCGCGGGCGAAATTCACCACCTGCTCTTGTGCGAATTTCATATCTTCCATGTCGCGCGGCGGGACCTTGGCTATGATCGATTTAATTTCGTCGTCGCTCAGCCGATAGCTGTCGCGGTCGTAGCTGTCGAATTTCATCGCCAGTTCGCGCACCGCCACATCGCCACGTGCCTCGATATCCGCGAGCGTGCTGGCCACGGCCTCGCGGACATTCGCATCATCCTCGGTCCTCTCCACCTCGGGCTTACTACGGTTGAGACACTCCTTTGCCATCGGAGTCTTCCTTTTCCTGTCCGTCCGCTGCGAGCAGCGACGGGTCAAACGCAACCAGTTCCACGGTGTTTCCCTCCGGATCGAGGCAGAACACGCCCCGCCAGCCGATCCAGTCAAAGACCTCGACCCGGTAATCGATGCCGTGATGCGAGAACCACCGCATGGCGTTCTCCTGCGCCTCATGGTCCACGGTCAAAGCGAGGTGATGCAGGGAGGACCCGGCGCCGGTCCGGGGTGCGTCACTGGTGTGGGGATGGATCTCGGCCCGCCCGGCGTCGCGGGCGAACAGCGCCAAAACCGCCGTATGCCCTCCATAGCCCGGCCCGATCCGGAAAAACACGATGCCGTCGTCGTCGGAGGATCCGCTGAGCACTTCCAGCCCGAGCACATCGCGGTAGAACGCCACCTGACGCCCAACGTCTCCGCATCGAATGGCGATCTCGCCCAGCGCCTTGATGTCGAAACCCCGCTCCATGACCCGTTCTCCCTTCACTGCGCCTGCAGTGAGACCGTAAACGATCTGGCGCTGGAGGAACATCACCCGAATGAACAGCGGCGCGGGTGCGGAGACCACGGCGGCGACGGCGAACATGACGTTGCCTTCGGTCTGGGTCGTCCCGAGAAAGGCCGCGATCTGCGGGATCATGGTCCGGTGGCTCTCGGCCAGCAGCATCGAGGTCACGGCAAAATCGTTATAGGCCAGAAGGAAGCTGAACAGCCCCGTGGTGATCACCCCCGGCCACATGACCGGCACGATGACCAGCCGGAAGGCCTGAAACTGCGAGCACCCGTCCACCTTGGCGCTCTCGTCCAGCTCCTTGGGAATATTCTGAAAGAAGCTGTGTAGCATCCAAAGGGTAAAAGGCTGGTTGATCGCCACCAGCACGATGATGGTCGTGGGCAGGATGCCCCAGAGGTTCCACTCAAAGAATGGCAGCAGATAGCCCGACACGAGGGTGATCGGCGGCATGGCGCGGAAAATCAGCGCGGTGATCAGCAGCCAGAACGTGTAGCGGTAGGAGGACCGCGACAGGGCGTAGCCACCCAGCGTGCCAATGGTCAGCGATGTGCAGACCACGAAGAAGCAGACGATGAAGGTATTGATTGCGGGCCGCCAGAAACCCTCTGCGACCCAAGCGCCGTAGTAACCGGCGCCGGTAAACGGGCTGCCATAAGTCTCTTCGGTGTTCTTGCCCGTCAGCGCATTGGTCCAGTCGGAGATAGAGAAGAAATCCAGCTCGACCTTGAACGACCCCCAGAACGTCCAAAGGAACGGGAATGCGGCGATGATCAGCCAGACAATGATGAAGACGTTTGTGGCGATCCGCAGGCCGAGGGGTGCGCGTTGCGCTTTGGAAGCCATCAGTGCGTACTCCTGGAATCCCGCCATGTGCGGATGAGAACCGGTGACAGCAGAACCGCCACCCCGAGGATTGTCAGAACCGAGGTCGCTGCAGCGGCGGAGAGCTGGCGCGTCTCGCCACCCAGATCGTTGAAGATGATCCATGACAGGGACGTGGCATGGGCCTGCGCGTTGAACCCGACGATCTCCTCGAACACCCGGAAGTTATCCATCAGCTTGATCAGGGTGACGAAGGTCACGAGCGGCATCAGATGCGGCACCACCACCAGACGCAATTGCTGGAACCGGCTGGCGCCGTCGATCTGCGCCGCTTCGATCTGGTCTTTGGGCAGGGTCTGGAGACCGGCATAGAAGACCACAAAGGCGAAGGGCGCCGAGTGCCAGATCCCGTAGATGATGATTGCGATCCACATGAGCGGCGTCGAGGCCTTCAGCGAGAGCTGCGGATCGCCCGTCAGGTAGATCATCAGATTGCCGATGACGCCGCGGCTGTCGATCATCCAGAACATGATCAACGCCCCGATGATCGGCGTGACGATCATAGGCAGGAGTGAAAAGAAGATCGCCAGCCCCTTGAGATGGCGGTGCAGGGAATTGACCGCCACCGCGATCATCAGCCCCAGCAGGATCAGCAAGGGGACGGTGACGAACGTGTAGACCAGCGTAAAGCTCATGGCGCGGTAGAAGGGCAGGTTTTGCAGCTTGCCAAAGAAAGCGCCCAGGCTGTCGCTGCTCCGCCACGCCTCGCCGACCTCGGCGACCGCCAGATGGCCCCGGTCGAGATAGACATCCAGCCCGATGAACCGGCCCAGCGGTGCCGCGTCCCGCAGCGCACGGGTGGCCTCCTGATCGACCGTGGTTTCCTTGGTGCAGCCCACCAGCGGGGTGCAGTTCTCGACCACCTTCAGCACAGCCTCATGGGGGGCAAAGAGGGACTAGGTCACCACTGATACGATCGGCGCGGCGATGAACAGGAGCATCGCCAGACCTGTGGGCAGAAAAAACCAAAAGAACGTGCGGTGCTTCATCGGATCGGGGTCTCTCGACGGAACGGGGAAGGCAGGGGGCCCTGAGGTCCCCAGCGCGGTGGCTTACTGGAGGTAGCCGTTTTCCTTGGCAGCAGCGGTGTAAGCGGCCTCCACATCGGCCAGCGCCTGCTCCGCACTTTCCTTGCCCTGCATGAAGTCCGACAGCTCATTGCCGAGCGCGGTGTGCATCAGCCCCATATAGGGCAGCATCGGATAGGGCTTCGTCCCCATCTGCGCGGCGGCAAAGACGCCCTTGGCAGCTTCGGTCCGCTCATAGCCGGGGATCAGCCATACGGCCTGCTTCGCCACCTCTTCATCGTCGAGGATCTCCGGACGGATGGCATAGCTCAGCGCTTTGAAGGTGGAGGCGGCCTCGTCGTCAGAGACGTTTTTCGCCACGGTCCAGCCATCCCACCACAGGGTCGATGCGGGGATCTCGCCGCCGCCGACAGTCATCGGTCCGGCAATGGCCATGCCGTCAATGACCTCCTGCGGCACGCCCTCGGCATCGGTCAGGGTCGCGGCCCGGCTGCCCCACATGTTCATCAGCGCCACATTGCCAACGCGGAACTCGGCATTGGTGGCATTGCTGTCATGGGTCAGGAAATCCGGGTTCATGTACTCCGACAGCGACTTCATCATGTTGAGCGCATTCACACCGGCCTCGGTGTTCACGCTCGGATTGGCGGTCCCGGCCTCGAAAAACTCGCCCCCATAGCCGATGAACATGTTCACGAACTCTTCGGCGAGGTTCCAGCCCGCCGCATAGGCGCCGCCGACCGGGTTATCCATCAGACCCTTGTCACGGATCATCTTTGCGGCGGCGAGCATGTCTTCGTAGGTTTTCGGTGGCTCGACCCCGATCTCTGAGAGCACATCCGCGCGGTAGACCAGATGCTGGGCGTTGGCCATGAAAGCCACAGCCATCACATCATCGCCAATGCGGATCAGCTGCTGATCGCTCAGCCGGTCGCCATGGGTGTCGACCAGGTCGTTGAGGGGGCGGATCACGTCTTCGTTCATCAGCGCGACGATCGAGGAGTTGGCGATAATCGCCGAGGTATACTCCGCCGGATCGCCCTGCATGCCCGCCAGATTGATCTTCTGGTGGTCGGCCGTGAGGTTCGTTGTGACCTCCGCCCCGGAGCAGTCCTGTGCTCCCGCGCCGACCGTCTGGATCGCGGGGAATTCGTTACCCACGATGCTCACGCGCGCTGTGATCTCACACTCGGCAAAGGCGCCGCCTGCGGTCAGAGCCAGAACTCCGGCGGTAGTCAGGCTTCTCAGAAACATGTTGTCCTCCCTGTTTCCTTTTGGTTCGGGATGCGCCTTGCAACCACGCATCCAGGTCTTTGGGTATCACTCGCTGAGCCGCGCTCCGGTCCCGCCATCAAAGAGATGGCAATGTTCGCCGGGGACGCGGATCGAGACCGGCTCCCCGATTTCGGCTCGAAAGCTCTTGTCGGCCTTGGCGCTGACCAGCGCGCCGCCGATGCGCAGGCTGACCATGGTCGCGTCACCAAGCAACTCCAGCGTGTAGATCGGCCCGGTGATCTGACCGGACCCGGTGCCGACCTCCGCATCCTCGGCCCGGAAGCCCAGCGTCACCGGCCCGTCAGGGGCCCGCAGACCTCCGATTTCGGTATTCTCGGCGCGGAACACACCGCCGGAGATCTGGCCCTTGATGAGGTTCATCGCCGGACTGCCGATGAAACTCGCCACAAAGGTATTCGCGGGTCGGTCATAGATCTCGGTCGGACTGCCCACCTGCTGAACCACGCCTTTCTCCATCACCACCACACGATCCGCGAGGGTCATCGCCTCGATCTGGTCGTGGGTGACGTAGACCGTGGTCACCGCGAGTTCGTGGCTGAGGTTCTTGATCTGCGCCCGTGTGGAGACGCGCAGCTTCGCATCGAGATTGGACAGGGGCTCGTCCATGAGGAAAACATTGAGCTGGCGCACAATGGCCCGGGCGAGCGCGACCCTCTGGCGTTGACCGCCAGACAGCTCCGCCGGTTTGCGGTGCAGAAAATCGTCCAGCTCGACCATCGCACTGGCAAGCATCACTTTTTCCTTTTGTCCCGCCGGGTCGCTGCCACGCACGCGCAAAGGAAAGCGGATGTTCTCATAGACGTTCAGGTTCGGGTAAAGCGCATAGCTCTGCAACACCATCGCCACGTCCCGATCCTTGGGCTCCAGATCGTTCACCACCTTCCCGTCGATCAGAATCTCGCCCTCGGTCGGGTCTTCGAGACCGGCGATCATCCGCATCGTGGTGGTCTTGCCGCAGCCCGAGGGGCCCAGCAAGACGAGGAATTCGCGGTCAGGAATAGTCAGGTCGAGCTTGCCCACACAGACAAAGGAGCCCCGGCGGTTTGAGACGCCCGACAATCTGATCTCGGCCACTGGAGCCTTCCCCGGCAATCGATAATTGCAGACGCTGGCAATAAACGCGGACTTTTATCTGTCTTTTGGGGGATTGTTTTCTTGAAGGCGTATGCAATTTTTCCCCAGAAGGTTGGAAAGATAGAAGGTTCCAGAGAGAACAGGCCATCTTTCGGGAGTTTCACAGAGCTCTGGACGCCGCCTCAGATCACGCCACGGGCGAATCACTGGCGCGATTTCTCAGCCCGGATCAACTGTGGCGCAGCTTTCATACCTTTGTCCTGATCACAGAACCACAGGAGATGGCCACAAAGTTCTGGACCCCGCTCAAAGCCGCTCTCACTGCCCTGACCCACCGTGAAGACATCTTCTTTGCCGGGCGAAACGAGATGGACGGTTTTGCCACCACATGGGTGGTGTCCATGGGGCATCTGATGGGGCTATTCGACCGGCCGTGGCTGGGGGTCCGGCCCACGGAGAAGATCGCCATGCTCCGCTACTGCAGCTTTTACCGGGTTGAGGGCGACCGGATCACCGAAACCGCCATGTATTTCGACCTCCCGCACCTCATGGCGCAGGCAGGGCTGCCCATATGGCGCGATCAGACGGCCCAGCATCTGGTCCAGCCCGGCCCGGCAACCCATGATGGGCTCCTCTATGACCCGCCCCCCCCCCCGAAGAAGGTCAGCAGACCCTCGCACTGATCAACAGGATGATCACGGATCTCGGGCAGTGGAGTTCTGAGCTGTCGCTGGAGGATGAGCTGGCGCGGACATGGGCCGATGACATGCTCTGGTGGGGTCCGGAGGGGATCGGCGCGACCTACACCATCGCCCGCGACGCAGAGCAGCATTCCGGCCCAAGGACTAAGCCGCTCCGCGGCATTGGCGCGTCTGGCGGAGGAAGCCTTTGGCGGCTTTCTTGGCTGGCCCAATTTCACCGCAACCCTGTCAGGCCCCTTCATGGGACATCCCCCCACGGGGTGGCCCGGAGACTTCCGGGTAATCGATGTCTACCGCCGCGACGGGGACAAGCTGGGCCAAAACTAGATTTTCATCGACCTTCTGCACTTCTAGGAAATGCCGGGGCGTGATTTTCTGGCTGAGGTGGCGGGGTCCTGATCAGCGCGGGCTGCGTTTCGCCAGAATACGCTGTAGAGTTCGCCGGTGCATGGAGAGACGCCGCGCCGTCTCGCTGACATTGCGATCACACTGCTCATAAATGCGCTGGATATGCTCCCAACGGACCCGGTCGGCGGACATGGGGTTTTCCGGCGGCGGAGGCAGCTCGGCCGTCTCGCTGAGCAGAGCGTCGGTGATCTGATGCGCATCGGCTGGCTTTGAGAGGTAATCTGTAGCGCCGATCTTTACGGCAGCCACGGCGGTCGCAATCGCGCCGTAGCCGGTCAGCACAACGATCTTTGCGTCCGCGCGCTTTGCCCGAATCGTCTCGACAACGTCGAGCCCGTTGCCATCCCCGAGCCGAAGATCCACCACCGCATAAGCTGGAGGCCGGTGATTGCCAATGACCATCCCAGCCGCGACCGAGTCCGCCGTTTCTACCTGAAAACCACGCTTTTCCATCGCTTTGGCCAGACGCCGCAGAAACGGCTCGTCATCATCGACCAGCAACAGGGACGGATCCGGGCCGATTTCCAGTGCCTGCGTATCCGACATGCCGTGCGCTCCTCTCCTGTTGCAGCCCTTAACTAGTCACAAGGGGCGCAGTTTCAAAGGGGTGGATTTAGAAACGTTCCAAATAGCAGGCCGTAATCGCAGCGACATCTTCGGCGCTCTGCCCCTCGGATCCGCCAGCACCGGGCGCACCGCGCAAAATATCCACAAATCCCTCTTCGGGCGTGACGAGGTAAGTGTAGAAGGTGTGATCCACGAGATAGGTCGCCGGATCGTCACCTTGCCGCTGATAATAAACCCGGTAGGCTTTGGCCGCCGCGCGGATCTGTTCGGGGGTGCCCGTCAGACCGATCATGTCAGGATGCATATAATCGGTGTATTCGGTCAGTACCTCCGGGGTGTCCCGCTCCGGGTCCACGGTGATGAACAGAGCCTGCACGTTATCATGGCCGCGCTCAGCGAGCAGATCGAGCGCTTCGGCATTGCGGCTCGCATCGAGGGGACAGACATCGGGGCAATAGGTGTAGCCAAAGTAGATCAGCGACGGGCGGTCAATGATCTGGGCGTCCGTAACGGTGTCGCCGGTCTCGCTGACCAGCTCAAACGGGCCACCCAGCGCCCCGCCTGCGACGGTGGTGCCGGAGCGGCAGGGCGTGTCTTCGTCGCCGAGCCACAGCAGAATTGCGCTACCTGCAAGGAGGGCTGTCGCGGCAGTCGCGGCCACTGTTACATAGGTTCGTTTCATCAGCGCGCCTCACGTCGACAGGTCGCCGCATTGATCTCAAAGCTTTCGGCTGCCTACAAGGGGGGGCAATGCCGCAGACCCGCCTTCCCCTCTCGCTCAGCCCATTCGACGGCTCGCCCAGTATCCGGGACCGGTCCGATTGGGTTCGGGTGCGTACGCTGACCCGACTCCGCTGGATTGCCGTCAGCGGCCAGCTTGTCACCGTTCTGGTGGCGCAATGGGTGTTCGACCTTCGGCTTGATCTCGGGCTTGTGCTGCTGGTGATTTACGCTGCTGTGATCACAAACCTGATGGCCCTGCAACTTCTGCCCCCGAACCGGCGCCTGAACGAAGCCGAGTTCACAGGGGCTCTGGCGTTCGACATGGTCCAGCTCTGCTCGCTGCTCGCGCTGTCAGGAGGCCTGAACAACCCGTTCGCACTGCTGGTGCTGGCTCAGGTCGCTATCTCGGCCACAGCTCTCCCGTCTCGCAAGATCATCGGCCTTTGCAGTCTGGCGATCACGCTCATTACGCTCATGCTGTTTTTCTATGCCCCCTTGCAGACCCGTACCGGTGACCTGCTGGAGATCCCCGAACTGTTCCGGATCGGGTTTTGGGCGGCGCTTGTGGTCGGGATCACGTTCGAGGCAAGCTACGCCCGTCGGGTGACAGCAGAGGTCGCCGCTATGGCCGAAGCACTCTCAGCCACGCAAATGGCACTCGCGCGCGAGCAAAAGCTGACCGATCTGGGCGGCGTGGTGGCTGCGGCGGCACATGAGCTTGGGACACCGCTTGCGACAATCGCTTTGGTCTCTCAGGAGATGGCGGATGAGGCAGTGGACGCAGACATGCGCGACGATGCGCTGCTCATCCGCGCTCAGGCCGAGCGCTGCCGCGAGATCCTGAGGTCGATGGGGCAGGCCGGCAAGCAAGACATCCACATTCGCATCGTGCCCATCCTGGGGCTGATTGAGGACGCCGCCGAGCCTCATTTGAACCGGAGCAAGCATGTGATCATCGACACACCGGATGTCAGTGATCCCACAGAGGGCCACCCCAGTGTCGCGCGGCGCCCGGAAATGATCCATGGATTGCGCAATGTGATCCAGAACGCCGTTGATTTTGCCACCACTACGGTCTGGATCGACGTCCGCTGGACGACGGAGCGCATAACCGTGCAAATCGCGGATGACGGGTTGGGTTTTCCAGTCGAGGTGCTGCCGCATCTGGGCGACCCGTTCCAGCGTCACCGCCGCGCCCCCGACAATAGCACACCGCGCGAAAGTTACGAAGGCATGGGCCTCGGGCTGTTCATCGCCAAAACCCTGCTGGAGCGATCCGGGGCCGAAATCACCTTTGCCAACGGTCGCGACAAGTTTGGTCCGGCGCTAAAGGAGGGCGAACGGTCCGGGGCCGTCGTGACCATCGTCTGGCCCCGCGATGCCGTAGAAATCACCGAAGATCGCGCCGCCCTTGGCGAAAACCCCTGGACCGACGACAGGGTTTGATCCGTACCGCCGGTCAGCCGTAGCGCACGGCGAACCGGCGCAGGATCTCACCCGGAACGGAAACGCGCGCGGCATGGCAGGCCGCGATCAGACGGTCTGCATCTTCGGGCGGGAAGTACCCATACCCGCGATAGATCTGAATACGCCGCTCAAAGTCATTTGCGTCGGCCTCGGGGTGAAACTGAGTCGCGTACACATTGCTTCGGTAGCGGATCATCTGAAACGGGCACGGGGCAGAGCCGACCAGGTGGACAGTGTCCGTGGGCAGATCCTGTACAGCTTCTTTATGACCGACGAAGGCTTCAAATTCCGCTGGCAGCCCGCGCAGGAGCGGATCGTCCTCACCCTCGGGCGTCATGGTACAAAGCGACGGCCCCACCGGCTCGCCAAAGCGGGCCTTGCTGACTTCGCCACCCAGATGATGCGCCAGAATACCCAAGCCATAACAACACCCCATGAAGGGGTGATCTGCCGCAGTAATCTGCGGCATCAGAGCCAGAATCTGCCCTTCGATCCGAGCGTCGAGAGGGCTCTTGTCCTCGGGCCGGTCGCTGACGCAGCCCGGCCCGCCGCCGACGATAACCCCGGCATAGGCGGTCACGTCGAGATCGGCCTGGATATCCTGCTGGTCGACCCGGATGCGGTGAGTCCGCTCCTCCGGCAAGCCGCACTTGTTCAGGATCGACCTGAACTCCTCGTCAGACGCCTCGGTTTCCGGGCGCAGTTGCAGGATCAAAAAACGCTTCATGTCGGCGCGGTACTGTCCGGCGTCTCAAAGTGCAAGAGAGACGACCCCCTCAGCCCGCGCCAATCTTACGAACCACGTCCGTCACACTGCCATCGCGATATTCGGAAACCGCGACGACCCGGCCCTGCGATCGGGGCGGTGTCGGGACCTTGGCCAATCCTTGCGCTTTGTCAAAGAGGGTCTCGATCCCCGTCACATTCAGTCCGGCCGCTCTCAACCGTTCGGCCAGCTCAGGACGTAGGGGATTCACAGCGATGCCCTCTTCGGTAACGACCAGATCTACGGTTGATCCCGGGGTCGTCAGCGTTCCGACCTCAGGCACGATTTTCGCATAGCCGGAGGCGGTAAGCCGGGTGGTGACAACGGTCAGACTGGCACCGGCGGCGGTATCTGCATGCCCTCCGGAGCCACCGATGATGATTCCGCCCGCTTTGGTCGTCACGTTTACATTGAAGGACAGGTCGAACTCAGCGGCCCCCAGCACGACTGTATCGACGCGGTCAACCACAGCTCCACCCATATGCGGCCCGGCATACGTGGCCGCGCTCATCATTTGGTGGCGCGGGTCTGACTTGTAGGACTCGACTGCTTCGAGATCAAAGCATTGCACGTCCATCAGCCCGCGAAACAATCCGTCCCGCAACATCCGCACATGAAAGCCGGTAATCCCCCCCGCAGCAAAACTACCGGTCACGCCGCGCTCGGCCATGATCTGACCTACCGCATCGGCTGTGGCCAGTGACACGCCACCCGCGCCCGTCTGGAAAGAGAATCCGTCCACCAACACTCCACTGGCGGCGATCGCTGCGGCTGCGGTGTTTCCGATCCCGGTGCTGACTGAATCGCTGGCAGGACGGGTGGTGCCCGAAGCAATGCCACCCGGGTTCCCGATGCTGGAGACGGCCACGACGTAATCAACCTTGCCCTGTGGGATATCAATGCTGGGCGCCGGAAAAGGAACCAGCGTGTCGGTCACCGCCACCACATGCTGCGCAACCTCCACATCGGTCAGCGGATAACCCAGCGTGCCGCAGGCGGTGGGGCCAATGCGCCCGGAGATATTGCCCATGTCATCAGCGGCCGGAGCGGCGACAAAAGCCACGTCAACGCGCAACTCTCCCTGATCGAGCGCCCGTGCCCGACCCCCATGGGTGCGCAGAATAACCGGATGGGGCAGGAGGCCGTGACTTACCGCTTCGCCCACCGGTCCGGAGATGAAGTTCGCGGACAGCCGCGTCACCGTGCCGCTGCGGATGTGCCCGACCAGCGACGCATGCACTGGAAAGATCGACGTGGCCGCGACATGTAGACCCTTCAGCCCGCGCGCAGCCAGGCGGTCGAGCACGAGGTTCAGCACCCCGTCACCATTGCGCAGGTGGTGGTGAAAGGACACCGTCGCGCCATCACGTATCTCGCAGGCGTCAAGCGCAGCGTCCAGATCCGCCAGCAGCTTTGACGGTCTGCGGGCGGGCCTCAGTCGGCCCGTCGGCAGCTTCAGCGGGCCGTAGCCGTCAATCTCTCTGGGAAGAACAATCATCTGCTACTCCGCATTCTGCCGGGCCCGGTCAAGGACCCGGCGCGCCGCGTTCTCGACCGGCTTGTCGATCATCTGGCCGTCGAGCGCCACCGCGCCCGGCTGACCGGAGGAAGTCGCCGCGATAACTCTCCGCGCCCAGATGATCTGGGCGTCGGTCGGGGCAAAAGCGCGGGCGCAGGGCGCGACTTGCGCCGGGTGGATCAGCAGCTTGCCGCCAAAGCCAAGCGCCCGGGCCGCCGCAGACTCCTCATGGGTCGCAGCGTCGTCGATCCTGGCGGTGACACTGTCCAGTGGCGCGCCGCGCTCCATCACCCGGGACCGCCAGACCAGCCTGTGCCGGGCAAAGCTGAGCGCCTCTCTCACGGGTTCGGCATCAAGATCGGCGGCGAAATCCAGATGCCCGAACGCCACACGCCGAACTCCGGTCGCAGTCAGAAGCTGGTCGATCCGGTCAAGGCCACGTGCGGTCTCGATCTGCGGCAAAACGGTGGTGCCGGGACCCGAACGCTCCACGATCATGGCAATGACAGCGGCAGACTCGGCCTTGGGCAGCATGACCGCTGGCGGGCGGATCCGTTTCAGGAGCGCCAGATCGTCATCCCAGAAAGGAGAGTCCGCCGGGTTCATGCGGATAACGATCCGTCGCCAGTCCAGCCCGGCGTTCCGGATGGCCTCGCGGGCGGCGGATTTGGCCTCGGCCCGCACCGCGTCCTCAAGATCGAGGATCACCCGATCCGCACCAGACCCCAGCGCCTTGGCGAAGCGGTCAGGACGGTCGGCGGGGACAAAGAGATATGTGACCGGCAACGTCATGGCTCAGACCGTCCGACCTCCGTCCACTTCAAAGACCGTCCCGGTGATGAACTCCGCCTCGTCGGAGGCCAGGTAGAGGCAGGCGCTGGCAATATCGCGCGGTTCGGCCAGTCGGCCCAGCGGTACTGTCGCGATAAACCGGGCGCGGTTCTCCGGCGTATCGGGCAGGCCCATAAAGGACTCCAGCAGCCCTGTCGCCCCCATCACCGGGGCCACGCAATTTACCCGGATCCTGTCGGAAGCGAGCTCGACCGCCATGGAGCGCGACAGAAGGTTCACCGCGCCCTTGGTCGAATTGTACCAGGTCAGGCCCGGACGAGGGCGGATCCCGGCGGTGGAACCAATGTTCAGGATTACCCCACCGCCCTGCGCCCGCATCACCGGCACGCAGGCATTCGCCATGTGATAAATCGACTTGACGTTGATGGCGTAGAGGCGGTCGAATTCGTCCTCGGTGACCTCCAGCATGGGCTTGTTGCGATGGGTCCAGCCGGCATTGTTCACTACGATGTCGAGCGCCCCACCGTTATCCCGGGCGGCCGAGACGGCAGCGCCGATATCTTCGGCGCGGGTCACGTCCCCGGTGACGGCACGCGCGACTGGGCCGATCTCCGCAGCGGTGGCAGCGGCACCCTCCCCGTTCAGGTCGAGGATCACCACGCTGGCGCCCTCGCGGGCAAAGACCCGGGCGATCTCCGCTCCGAACCCCGCCCCACCGCCGGTGACCAGCGCCGATTTGCCAGCGAGCCGCATCAGAGCATCCCGATCTGCTGTTGCAGGCCGATATTGTCGATGGCGGGCCATTGCTCGGCGATCATCCCATCCTCCATCCGGAAGAGGTCGAGCACGGCCACGTCAAACCGTTTGCCCGTCGCCTGATAGTCCCCAAACGCGCCCGAATGGACACCCCGAAACTGGAGACGGACCAAAACCTTGTCGCCCTCGGCCACGGTATCCTGCACGTCGAGCTCGATCTCGGAGAACGCGCCCAGCAGGAGGTCACCAAGTTGCAGCACGCCCTCGGGGCCTTTGACCTCGAATGGCAGGGTGGTGTCGTTGCGGATATAGTCCGGGCTCACATTGGCTTCGAGCCAGGCGCGGTCCTTGCTCGCGAAGGCCTTGAAATAATCCTGCGCGCGCTGGCGGTTGGCTTCGATGATGTCAGTCATTGGGGGATCTCCGTTGGTTTGCGTGCCTCAGGCGGGCAGCGCCTCAAACCCGGCGCGCGGGAAGTGGATGTGGATCAGGCCCGCCTCGTCCGTGTCGCGGGCGAGGACGATTTCCTGCGCATCTGCCGCAACGATCTGTCCTGTGACGGGCACGCGGGCATTGTCGTCGGGGGTCACGGTGACCCGTTGCCCGAAATGAAGGCCTGACGGATCATCATCGGCGTCGAATCCGTCTACGGGTGTGGCAGCTTTGGCGGCGGCAATGGCGTCGTCGGAGGTCATCTCGGTGGAGGTTCCGTGACCGATCCCGGCGACT
Source organism: Palleronia caenipelagi (assembly GCF_007004065.1). Lineage (GTDB taxonomy): Bacteria > Pseudomonadota > Alphaproteobacteria > Rhodobacterales > Rhodobacteraceae > Palleronia > Palleronia caenipelagi. Next base: position 76,609 of record NZ_VFSV01000008.1, read on the forward strand.
CGGTCCATCCAGTCGGTCAGACGCGTGGACAGACGCAGGCGGCTGTCGATGGCCTCCGCTCCGCAATTGGCGCGCAGGAGCCACAGGGAGTGATAGCAGGTCAGGTCCGCCGCGCTGAGTGCGTCGCCGGTGAGGTAGGGCTGTTCGCCCAGCATATCATCGAGCCACGCGGCAAAGGCCGTCATCTGCTGCACATAGGCGGGCATCTGCGGAGCCATGGCATCCTTCGAGATGTCATAGCCCAGATAATGCTCCTTGCGGTCGCGCAAGAATTCCTCGGGGAGATGCTCGCCGATGTAATCCACCAGAACGCCGATGGCGGGCTTCCACGTGGCGCGGTCCCACCAGAGCGACAGAGCCTTCGACAGACCTTCGCCCGTCGGGTAGAGCGACGGCGTGGGTTTCACCCGCTCCAGCGCGCGAAAGATCACTTCGGTATCGCAATAGACATCCGCACCGATCTGCAACACCGGCACCCGGCGATACCCGCCGGTCAGCACATCTAGCAGCGGGCGGGGCGGCACCGCTTCGACCTTGACCGAGCGCCAGTCGAGATCCTTATGCCCCAGCGCCAGACGGATTTTCTCGGAAAACGGCGACAGGTCGTAATGGTGCAGGGTGATCTCGGTCATGGGCGCTCCTCCGGTTTCGGCCATGACCTACGGCTAGCAGCCCTGATCTGCGGAGCGGTAAGACAGTTTTTCTTGCGTCGTTAGAAGGTTTTGTTTTGACTGAGCCTGTGGCGGGAGGATTTCCCTTTGGAACAGGGCTGTAGCCCTGTGTCGGCCGGGACCCATCATAGAGGATCTGTCTGACAGGGAGTATTGGCGATGGATATTCGGCAACTTCGCTATTTCGTGGCCATCGCCGAAGAAGGCTCCCTCTCCGCGGCCGCACAACGGGTTCATGTGGCCCAGCCCTCCCTGTCCCAGCATGTCATTTCGCTGGAAAAAGAGCTTGATGTGCAGCTGTTGGAACGCAGCCCACGCGGCGTGACCCTGACGGAGCCGGGGGAGATTCTTTTGTCTCACGCGCGCGAGGTTATCGCGGCGCTGGGCCGGGCCGAAGAGGCGGTGCGCCAGTCGGGCAGCGAGCCGCAGGGGGAGGTGACGTTCGGCCTGCCGTCCTCCATCGCCATGGTGCTGTCGGTCCCGCTGGCAGAAACGGTCCGGCTTGAACTGCCGAAGGTGCGGTTGCGCCTCGTCGATGCCATGTCGGGCTTTATCAAGACGTGGCTGGAGGACCAGACCATCGACATGGGCATCCTCTATGACCTCGGATCAGTCCGGCATCTGTCGCACCGGCAGTTGATGACCGAGGAGCTCCATTTCTTCTCCGCGCCCGATGCCTGGCCATTTGATAGCCCGCCCGGATCGCCCGTCCCGATGACCGCTTTGCCGGAGGCCGAACTGGTGCTGCCCTCGCCCCATCACGGGCTTCGGAGCATGATCGACCGTTTCATGAAAGCGCAGGGCATCGATCTGAATGTGCCCACTGAAATGGACGGCCTCGGACATATCAAATCCATGGTCTCGCGCGGGTCAGGTTACACGATCCTCGCCCCTGCTGCCGCCATTGACTACGTGGAGCGGGGGGAGCTGATCATGGCGCCCATCGTGGACCCAGCCATGGTCCGACCCGTCTACCTGATGCGCAATCCGGGCCGCCCCGCGACCCGCGCGAGCCGCGAGGTGGAGCGGATCACGCTGGAGGTGATCCGCGATCTGGTGGCCCGTGGGATCTGGCAGGCGCTGGACCCGACGGATGTGGTTACCCCCGACAGGGGATGAGGTGAGGACTCAACTCGCCTTGCGCGCGCCGAGATAGGCCTGCGCGATCAGCTCCTCGTGATCCACCTCGCCGGGACGACCGCCAAAGGTCACGTGTCCCTGTTCGAGAAGATAGAAGTGATCCGCGTAGTCGAGCGCCATATGGGCGTTCTGCTCCACGAGAAAGATCGTCCGACCCTCGTCCCGGAGCTGGCCAATAATGGCGAAGATTTCCTCGACGATGATCGGCGCAAGCCCGGTGGACGGCTCGTCCATCAGCAGGACCCTGGGCCGTGCCATCAGCGCGCGGCCCACCGCCAGCATCTGCTGTTCACCGCCTGAAAGCGTCCCCGCCTCCTGACTGGCCCGCTCGCGCAGACGCGGAAAACGCTGCAGCACATCCTCCAGATCGGCCATCACCCCCGTCTTGTCCTTCCGGCGGGAAAAGGCGCCGGCGATCAGGTTGTCGCGCACGGTCATTTCCGGGAAGACCAGCCGGTTTTCGGGCACGGTGACGACGCCTTTGCCGACGATGGTGTGAGATTTCAGGCCGGTCAGCTCCTCGCCATCGAGGGTCATCGACCCCGACTGGGCGCGCAGAATTCCGGCGATGGTCCAGATCAGCGTGGTCTTGCCCGCGCCATTCGGCCCCAGGAGGCAGGTCAGCCCGCCTTCGCGGATATCCAGAGAGACGCCCTTGAGCGCGGCGATCTTGCCGTAGGAGGTGCGGATGTCGCGGATCTCAAGCATGGGCCAGTTCCTCGTTCTTGTGCTTCGAGCCGAGATAAGCGCTGCGCACATCGTCGTTGCGTTGGATCTCTGCAGGCGTGCCCTCGGCGATCTTGCCGCCGAAATTCAGCACGGCGATGCGGTCGGTGATGCCCATCACCAGCTCCATCATGTGCTCGATCAGGAGAACGGTGACGCCGCGCCCCTGCACCGCACGGATGCGCTCGGCCAGCAGTTGGCCGTCCTCCAGGCTTGCCCCGGCGGCCGGTTCATCGAGCAACAGGACACGTGGGTTTGAGGCCAGCGCCCGCGCCATCTCCAGCCGCCGCATCTCTCCGAAGGAGAGCGCCGAGGCCGGCACATCGCGTTTCGACAGGAGCCGGGAAAACTCCAGCAGCTCGTCGATGTCGGCGCCCCTTTCGCCGCCCGCCCTGAACCAGCGGGACAGGAAATGGGCGCGGCGCTGCTCATGGCCGTTCTGCGCAACCCAGAGGTTCTCCGCCACGGTGAGGTTGCCGAAGAGCCGGATGTTCTGGAACGTCCGGGCCACCCCCATTGCCGTGCGCTCATGCTGCGCCATGGTGGTCAAATCGTAGCCGTCGAGCATCACCCGGCCCGTCGTCGGCGCATAGAGGCCGGTGATCAGGTTTACCGTGGTCGATTTGCCAGAGCCATTCGGACCGATCAGGCCAAAGATCTCGCCTTCGCGGATCGTCAGGCTCACATCATCGACCGCGCGCACGCCGCCGAAATGCTTGGACAGGTTTTCAAGGGTCAGCATCAGTCAGCCTCCTGTAATGCCGGCGTGGAGCTGGGTTTGCGCCTCAGCCCCCCCAGTCGCAGTGGGGTGTCACCCAGTAAGCCCTTGGGCCGCAGGTTCATCGCCACGACGATCAGCGCGCCAAACAGAAGCGACCGCCAGTCGCCCATGAAGCGCAGTCCTTCGACGAGAAACCCTTGAATAAAGAGCACCGCGATGAGCGTGCCAAAGACAGAGCCAAGCCCGCCAAGGATCGGATAGGCCACGGCAAAGGTCGCCAGCAGCACGCCGAAGATCCCGTGCTCGATATGGGTCACGGTGTGGGCGTAAAGGCTGCCGCCGATCCCGGCGATGAAGCCCCCGGCGGTCATGGCTCCGACCTTCACCGCGGTCAGGTTCAGGCCAATGGATTGCGCGGCGACCTCATCATGACCCACTGCGCGGAGCACCGCTCCGGCGCGGGTCCGGTCCATCCACCAGAGCGCCGCCATGACCAGTGCGACGAAGATCCAGATCAGCGTCGTCACCTGCCAGATCTCCCAGCCATTCTCCGGGAAATAACGGATCGCGCGAAAGCCTTCAGCACCATTCGGGCCGACCAGCGCACCGTCGCGTTCAACCTGCCAGGTGAGGTTGAAGAAAATCATCCGCACCATCTCGCCGAAGGCCAGTGTGGCGACGACCAGCATCAGGCCCTTGACCCGCAGAGCCGGGAAACCGACCGCGCAGGCAATGGCCGCCGACACGAGACCGGCGAGCAGGACGGCAGGGATGATGTGCATCCCGAACATGGCCGTGGCGGCCCCGGCGGCATAGGCCCCGATGGCGTAGAAACCCGCCTGCGCCATGCTGACCTGTCCGGTCAGCAGTACTACATAGGCAGAAAGACCGAGCAGCGTGTGCACGCCAAAGATCTGCAAAAGTCCGAAGTAGAAATCCATGATCGCCTCCGCTCAGTCGCGGCCCGCGTGGGCGCCAAACAGGCCGCCCGGACGCAGGGTGAGGAACAAAAAGAGCAGGAGCATCACGTAGATGTCGCGCTCGGTCACACCGCGCAGCAGCAGGAAGATGTTCTCCGCCGCACCCACCAGCAATCCGCCGATGATCGCGCCCGGGATCGACCCGAGACCTCCGATGACCACGACGATCAGCCCCTTCACCGTCAGCCCCATGGCGATGATCGGCGAGAGCACCCCGACAGCGGCGGCAGTCATGGCCCCCGCGACCCCGCCGAGCACGCCAGCGATCACAAATGTCAGGGCGTTCACCCTAGCACTGTCGATCCCGCAAAGTTGGGCGGCGCGTGGTTGCTGGCTGACGGCCCGGGTCGCAAGCCCCAGAGGCGTGCGGTGCAACAGCCAGAACAGCACTCCCATGGCGACGACGCACATTAGGAAAACAAAGAGCAGGTCGCCGCGCACCCAGACTTCGCCGATCTCGATGACCGAGTCGCGGAAGACGGACGGATAGGGATAGGGCATCCCGTGGCTGAGATGGACCACCACCTCGTCGATGAAGAGCAGCATCCCGACCGAGGCCAGCAACGAGGCCATGGGAACAGTTTCGGGGGTGAAGCGGAAGCAGCAGTAATAGACCACCAGCCCGATCACCCCGGCTCCCAGCGCCGAGATAACAAAGACCAGCGCCGGAGGGGCGCCGAGATTGAGGAAGGCCAGAAGGCCGATGTAAGTGCCCGCCAGCGAAGCCGCGCCATAGGCGAGGTTCAGCTTGCGCATGACACCGAAGATCAGGGTAAAGCCGATGCCGATCAACGCGTAGGTCGTGCCAAATAGCAGACCGTCCGTCAGGGATTGGAGCAGATCGATGAAGAAGAAATAATCCATGGGAACCTCACGCGGTGCAGCGGTCGGAGGGAGGGGAAACCCCGGGGTCAGCCCCCGGGGCGAGCACTGAGGATCAGCTGTCGGGCGCGTGGACCACGGTCCAGCTGGCATCGCTGGCGCCGACGAAGACGTAAGGCTTTTCGGCCTCGCCATCGGGCAGACGCTTGTTCTGGCCCAGAAGACCCTCGGCCTCAGTCAGAGCGGCCAGCCCGTCGCGGATCTTGCGCCGGTCGGCGTCACGGCTGTCGGCCGTCCCCTCGATCCCGGCTGCGTTGATCACATCGCGCAGGATCATGAAATTCTCCCATGCGGCGGCGCTGTGCAGATCCAGCGCGGCCCCCTTGGCAGCCACGGCATCGGCGGCAAATTTGGCGTCGTCATTCACCGGCGCAAAAGAGGTGGGGATGATCATGCCCTCGGCCTCGGCCGCGCATCCGGACAGGGTCTCCAGCGAGGACGATGAGGTCAGGCCGACAAGGACTTCCGGCTCAACCTTCTGCCGCGCCATCTCCCGCAACGCGCCACAGGTGGTGAAGGGGTGGGCGGAGATCGCCACCACATCGGGCTCGGCCCGGCGCATACCCCTCACCTGATTGGAGAAATTAGTGTCGTTCAGCAGCCACTGCGCCTCGCCCACTACCTCGAAGCCGTGCTTGATCGCGGCTTCCTTCATCACGGCGTACCAGGTCGCGCGGGAATGGGCGAAGTCCTCCTCGACGCCGCCATAGATGGTCTTGGCCTCCGGGTGGGTTTCGCGGATCCAGGCAAAGAGGTTGTCATACATCATCGCCTCGGACGGCGTGTTGCGGAACACCCATTCCGAGATGCCGGCCAGTCCGCCCTTGATCGCGACGTCGGTAAAAACCGGGAATTGCAGGCCCGTGTCACCGTCGTCATCGACCTTGGCCTGCAGGATGCCAAAGAGCGGTTCGGCCACGTTCGAGCAGGTCGGCCCAACGGCCACCAAAGCATCAGTGGTGGCGATGCGGCGCAGGACGGAAATGCCCTCCTCAGCATTGCAGCGGTCGTCGTAATAGGTGGTCTCGATCATTGCGGTGCTGCCGTCGGCCAGCGTCACGCCGCCCTCGGCGTTAATCTTCTCGGCAGCGGCAGACATGGCAGCGCCCGAATTCTGGCCGAAGATGCCGACCACCCCCGAGGCGGCGCCAAAGCCCGCAATGCTGATGGTCTTGTCTTCGGCGAGAGCGGGTGCGGCTACGGTGAGGGCCAGAGTGGAAACGGTCAGGAATTTGGCGAGTGTCATGGGCTTCTCCAGTGCTCCAGATGATCCCGCCAATGGTTGGGCGGCGATCGATGGCGCCATCCTGAAGTTTTGAACGCGATTTTCGCAAAGACGGTTTTCCCATGCCGCGTATATGGAAAACCTATACCCTTGCGTTGATCGGTGACCGCAGCCTCGCGCCATTTGGGAAACCAGGCGCTTTGATCGTGCCGAAGAGACCCGGAATCTTCCCGTCGCGGCACATCGCCGAACTGCTAGAGCGAAATGCAATATCGGACAGAGCCGAATGGTATTTGTGCCGCAGAGTCTTACGAAGGATGATCGTCGCAACCTCGACAGATCAGCAAAGGATGCGGGAGCGATGGGTGACAGACTCAAGGACAAGGTGGTGTTCTTCACCGGAGCGGGCTCCATCGGCCCGGGCTGGGGCAATGGCAAGGCTGCGGCAGTTGCCATGGCGCGCGAAGGGGCCCGGGTCTTTGCTCTCGATCTGAGCGCTGACGCGGTCGAGGAGACGGCGCAGATCATCCGCGACGAGGGCGGAACGGTCGAAACCGCCGTCTGCGACGTATCCAAGGCGGATCAGGTCGAGGCCGCCGTGGCCGCCTGTATGGACAAGTTCGGGCGGATCGACGTGCTCGACAACAATGTGGGCATCATCGACCCCGGCGGCCCCGAAGATCTGAGCGAGGAGCAATGGGACCGGCTGATGGCGATCAACGTCAAGTCGATCTACCTCACCTGCCGCCACATCCTGCCGATCATGACGGCGCAGGGTGGCGGCTCGATCATCAATATCAGCTCTATCGCCTCGACCCATTCACTGGGCTATAGCTGCATCAGCTACTCCGCCTCGAAGGGCGCGGTGAATGCCTTCACCCGCGATATCGCCCTGAACTACGGCCCCAAGGGCATCCGCTGCAATTCGATCCTGCCGGGGCTGATGAACACGCCCCTGATCCACGCGGGCAACGTCACCTCGGTCTATGGCTCGACCGAAGCAATGGTCGAGGCGCGCAATGCACTGGTGCCGCTGGGACAAATGGGCGACGGTTGGGATGTGGCCTGGGCCAGCGTCTTCCTCGCGTCCGACGAGGCCAAGCATATCACCGGCATCGAACTGGTCGTCGATGGTGGCATCACATTGAAGGTGAAGTGACATGCATCTCTATATCAACACGACCTCGCCCTTCGTCCGTCTGGTGCGGCTCGCCATCGAGGAAAAGAGCCTGTCGGATCGGATCACTACAGAGATTGTCGACCCCTGGGCCGATCCCGCCGCTTTTCTCGCCGCCAACCCGGCGGGCCGGGTGCCGGTCCTGACCACGGATGACGGCGTTTCCTTCGCCGAGGCGCATCTGATCCTGCGCTATCTTGACGAGATCGCCAGACCGAGCCTGTTCCCATCTGACGGGTTGGCCGAAACGCTGGCCATCGCCGCCCCGGCTTTGGGCGCCATGGAGGCCGCTACGGCGGTGATTATCGGCCGGAAATCGTCCGACAATTTCGACTCAGATATGGTCGGGTCAAAGCGCTTCCGCAGTATGGCCGAGGGACTGGAGCGGCTGAACGCACGGCTGCCCCGCGACTTCGCCAACCGGCCCGATATCGGGAATATCGCGGCCATCACGGCCCTCGACTACATCACCTTCCGCTTCCCTGACCGCGACTGGCTGGCGGATCTACTGGAGCTTGCCGCGTGGCGTGAGCGCCAGAATGGCCACCCCTCCGTCGAAGCCACCATGCCCTATATCTGACCCGAGGTTTCTATGAACACTCACACCACCGCGACCGCCGATCTCGACCGGCTGGACCATTGGATCAATGGCACCTCAATTGCTCCGGGCTCCAGCTCCTACATCTCTAACACTTGTCCCATGACCGGCGCCCCCTCGGTCGAAGTCGCTGCCGGGACGGCTGCGGACGTGGGGGCCGCCTGCGCCGCCGCCGAAGCCGCCAAGGACGGCTGGCGCCGCTACAACGCCGCTGACCGGGGACGTCTGATGCTGTCGCTGGCCGCGAAAATGCGGGACAATCGTCAGCATCTGGCCGAGCTCGAACGCGCCGATACGGGCAAACCCATGGCCGGGGCACTGGCTGAAATCGACGGCTCCATCGCCTACTTCGAGTTTTATGGCAGCCTCGTTTATCTGCCGACCGGCGATGTGCTGGACGTGGCCCCCGACCAGCACGTCTTTACCAAGCGTGAGCCCTATGGGGTGATCGGCGTCATTACCCCCTGGAACCTGCCGCTAAATCAGGCCGCCCGCGCCATCGCGCCGGCCCTGACCGCTGGGAATGTGGTGGTGGCGAAGCCCTCCGAAATCACCTCGCGCACCACCATCGCCATGGCCCGGATGGCGTCCGAGGTGGGCTTCCCCGACGGGGTGATCAACATCGTTCTGGGAACCGGACAGGAGGTCGGCGAGGCCATCGGTCGCCATCCCGCCGTGCGCAAGGTGGCCTTCACCGGCTCCGTCGGCGTGGGACGCGCCATCGGAGCCATCGCCGCCGTGCGCATCATCCCGCTGACGCTGGAGCTGGGCGGCAAATCGGCCAATATCGTTTTCGACGATGCCGATCTGGATCTGGCCGCTGCCGAAGCGGTCAAAGGCTTCACCCTTAACGCCGGTCAGGTCTGCTCCGCCGGGACACGGGTGCTGGTGCAGCGCGGCATCTATGACCGCTTCGTCGACAAAGTCCGCGAGGCGATCGCCGGGGTGGTGCCGGGTGACACCCTCGGCCCAATCATCACCCCCGCCCAGTTCCAGCGTGTCCAGAGCTATTTCAAGGTCGCAGAGGAAGACGGCGCGCGACTTGTGGCAGGTGGCGCAGCGTCGGATGGCGACGGGTTCTATGTGCAGCCCACCGTCTATGCCGATGTGTCGAACGACATGCGCATCGCGCAGGAAGAGGTGTTCGGCCCCGTCGGCGTGCTGATTCCCTTCGACACCGAAGAGGACGCCATCCGCATCGCCAATGACAGCGATTACGGATTGATCGGCACGCTATGGACACGGGACGTCAGCCGCGCATTACGGGTAGCCGACCGGATCGACGCGGGGCAAATCTTCGTCAACGTCTGGAACACGATGTCCGTGCAGACGCCTTTCGGCGGTCATAAGAACTCAGGCTACGGGCGCGAAAAGGGGATCGAGGCGATCCACCATTACAGCCACTCGAAAACCATCACTGTGAAGATCTGAAGCCCACCACAAGACGCCCGCACGGGGGGGGCTGGCCGCTCAGGCGCCAATGCTCTCCACGGTGAGATTACCGTTGGTGTAGACGCAAATGTCCGCAGCAATCGTCATGGCACGCCGTGCGACTTCTTCAGCGTCGAGATCGCTGTCATAGAGACCCCGCGCCGCCGCCAGCGCGTAGTTGCCGCCCGAACCAATCGCGGCCACGTCATGCTCCGGCTCCAGCACATCGCCTGCGCCGGTAATCACGTAGAGCTCGCTTCCGTCGGTTACGATCAGCATCGCTTCGAGCTTTTGCAGGTATTTATCCGTGCGCCAGTCCTTGGCCAGTTCCACCGCCGCACGCTGGAGCTGGCCGGGGGTGGCTTCGAGCTTGGCCTCCAGCCGTTCGAGAAGGGTGAACGCATCCGCCGTTGAACCGGCGAATCCCGCCACGACGTCATGGCCCCCTGGCGAGAGACGGCGCACTTTGCGGGCGGTGCCCTTGATCACGGTCTGGCCCAGCGAGACCTGTCCATCTCCGGCGACGACAACCTTTCCGCCCTTGCGAACGCCAATAATCGTAGTGCCGTGCCATCCGGGGAAGCTTTGCTCAGACATGTTTCTCATTCCAGTTCCGTTTGTCGCCATATGGGTGTGTCACCGGCGGGCTGCAACCGATACTATGCCTCCATCAGCACCGGAGAGACGATGCCCGATAAGACGATCACCCAAGAGCAACTGAAGCGCGCAGCTTTGCGCCACTGGCCTGCGCTCGCGAAACAGGCCGGACTCGAAGAGCATCTGGAAAGGGTCGAGGTGCTTCATTCGCGGCACGATGCCTCCAGTCCACGCATCGTCCTAAAACTCTCCGGCTCGACAGGTCCGGTCGCCCTGAAATGCAAGCTCGAAGCCCGTAAACAAAAGAAATTCCCGGCAGAAATCGCAGCTAACCGTCGAGCGGCCGAGAAGATGGCGGACAATTCAGATTATCGCGTGCCGCACATACTGGCTGTGCAGGACGGCGCAGTTCTGCTCGAATATGCCGAAGCCTCGAATGTCTATCATCTGATCAGGCAAAAGCCCCGAGCCGAGCATCTGCCCATAATCGAACGCGCCGGGGCGTGGCTGGACCAGTTCCATCGCACCGGCGCCATAGAGGAGCGTGTCTTTCGGACGAAGTTCTTTATTAACAACATCAAAGATCTGGTGTCTCTGACCAGCGAGGGGCTGAGTTCCATTCCGATGCCGGAACAGTTTCTGAACATAGCGCGCAAACACATCCGGCAGGGCCGGCAGATGGACGAGGTTGACTGCCTCACGGGAGAATTGCACGGCGATTTCCACCTGCGGAATCTGCTGATTGGCAACGCCGTCTGGGGTGTTGATCTGCTGCCGGTGAATGCCGGTCCCTTTGAGCGTGACATTGCGCTGTTCCTGGTCCGCTACGGCGCGCTCTCCGCATCATATGATGAGATCCCGGATGGGGCCGCCGTGCCCGCTGATATCACCGAAGCGTTCTTTAGCGGCTACCGGCTGACCCTCCCGGACAGTCCCGTGCTCGCGTTTTTCCTGCGCCACCGGGCGCTGATGGACTGGGCCAAGCTCGTCAGTTCCGGGGATAAAAGTAAAATGGCAAGCGACCCTGTTCTGAGCCTAACCCAGATTGAGCGGCTCTCGGGGCTGCGCGCGATGGCAGCTCGGCTGTTCGCCAAGGCATGACCTGAGACGCAAAGAGCCGGCGCAGGGCCGGCTCTCTCTCGGGTCACAAGATCAGATCAGATCTCGGACTTGATCCAGCTTTCGAGCGCCGCCTTGGGGGCCGCGCCAATCTTGTTCGAGACAACCTGACCGCCCTTGAACAGGAACAGCGCAGGAATGCCGCGCACACCCATCTGGGCGGGGGAATTCGGGTTCTCGTCCACGTTCACCTTCACGATCTTGACCTGCCCCTCAAGCTCGGCGGACAGCTCTTCGAGCGCCGGGCCGATCTGCTTGCACGGACCACACCACTCGGCCCAGAAATCCACCACCACGGGGATGTCGGACTGTTTCACTTCACTGTCGAAGGTCGCGTCGGTCACGGCTACGGTCGCCATTTGCTTTCTCCTGTTCAAAAGCTCGATCTGCTAGGTATGGACGCCCCGCGAGCCCGTCAAGCGCCCACGGTCTCCAGCGCCGCCAAAGCCGTTGAAATCGGCACCTCCATCAGCCGGGCCTCACGGGTCCAGACGATTGAGACCGTCACGGTGCTTCCCGGGAAAATCTGTTTCAAAGCTGAGGCATAAGCGCCCATCTGTCGTAGAATACCGTCCGGCACCTGATCGACCGTCTCCGGCACAATGCGGTTCGATTTGTAGTCAATCGCGTGGACGTGATCCTCGGTGACGATGAGCCGGTCCACTGTCCCGGCCACCGCGCCCGTGCCATGGGGTGCAACCAGATCGACCTCAGTCATCGCGGACTGACTCAGGAGCGCGCCCAACCCGGGCGCATCCATCAGGGTGCTAATCTCCGACAGGAGCGCGTGGCGCAGAGCGGGGGGCTCGTCGGGCAGCAGCGTCGCGGCATCAGCCGGCCAACTTTCAGGCTCCGTGAGAGACAGGTGTTCCAACAGCAGATGGAGGTTCGTCCCCCGCTGTCGCGCCAGCTCGCCATCCTCGGCGGTGGCGCTTTCACCCGGCAAAACTTTGCGGCCACCCAGCTCCGAAGGGGACAGGATTCTCGGACGTGGCAGCATGGTGGGCGGCGGAGCATGGACCCAGTCGGGCAGAACATCCTCATCAGGCGCAACCGAATCGCGGTCAGGAATCTGCGGTACCTGCCAGTCATTCACCTGATAACGTTGCCCCATGCCGAACGGCGTCTCATGCTCCGCCGTCTGCAGCCGCGACAGTCCTGCCTCGATCTGCCCATACCAGCCCCTGTCTGCGTCCTGTGCCGTCCCGGCCCCACAGACGATCAGCCAACTTTCGGCGCGGGTCATGGCGACATAAAGCAGGCGCCGACGCTCGGCCTCGTCCGCGATCTGCTCGGCCTCAAGCAAAGGCTGGAGGACCGGCGGGGTTTCCGGCTTGGCCGGACGACGCAGCACCGGACCCTCCGGGATCACAAAAAGTGGATCCTTGGTTGGCGGCCGCGTGTAGACGGTCTCGGGCAGGATCACCACCGGCGCCTCCAGCCCCTTCGCCCCATGGACCGTCATCACCCGCAACAGCGACCCGGCGCTGTCGAGCTGACGCTTGATCCTGACCTCCTCGCTGTCAAACCAGTTGAGAAAGCCGGTCAAAGACGGCACGGAAAGACGTTCATACTCGATGGCCTGATGGAGCAGGGCCTCAATCGCGTCCGCACTCTCCTGTCCCAGTCGCCCGAGCAGCCGTGCCCGACCGTGGTGCCGCAACAGAATCCGGTCGAGCAGCTCATAGGGGCGCTGGAAATCGACCGCCTGCAACAGATCGCGCAGTGTGTCCACAACGTCGGGATGGGCGTCGGAACGTTGCAGCGCCCGCCAAAGCGTCCCCTCGCGCCCATTGGCCAGCGTGAACAGGTCCTGCTCGGTCAGGCCAAAGAGCGGCGATCGCAGCGCTTCGGCCAGGGACAGATCGTCGGCGGTGAGGCCGAGGAAGCGCAGGAGCGACAGGAGATCCTGAACCGCGAGATCGTCCTGCAAGGTCAGCGTGTCCGCCCCGGCGATCTCGATTCCGCGCGCCTTGCACGCACGGATCAGCGGGGCGAAGACGCCGCTGCGGCGCCGCACGAGGATCAGGATATCGCCCGCGGTCACCGGACGGTGCGCCCCCTTGCCATCGGGAATTTGCTCACCCCGGTCGATCATCTGGCGAATCTGCCCGGCGACGGTGCGGGCAAGGATGTTGGTCGCGTCCTCGGGGCTGGGCTGATCCACTGGATCGAACCAGTCCCCGTGTTCCGGCTTGGGTTCCGGCTCGACCAAAGGCCACAGATCGACCCGCCCGGGTTTTGCGCCATGGAACGCCAGATGCCGCACGTCATCGCCGCCCATCCCGTCGGCGAATACCGCGTCCACAGCCTCCAGCACCGCTGGGGCCGAGCGGAAGGAGTGCTGCAATTCGAGCCGTTGGATGCCGCCTTCCCCGAGCCGGTCGTGGAAATGCGCGTGCATTCGGTCGAATCCTTCGGGATCCGCGCCCTGAAAGGAATAGATCGACTGCTTTTTGTCGCCGACCACAAAAATCGTTCGCTCACCGGTCCGATGGGTGCCGTCCCCGGCAGCAAATTCTCGGGCCAGCGCCTCGATGACGGTCCATTGCACGGGGCTGGTGTCCTGCGCCTCGTCCACGAGGATCTGGTCGATCCCTCCGTCGAGCCTGTAGAGAACCCAATCGGCCACCTCGCGCTTTGACAAGAGATCGCGCGCACCCAGAATTAAGTCGTCGAAATCGAGCCAGCCGAGGGCTTCCTTCCGCGCTGCATAGATGTCGAGCAGACGTTTCCCAAAACGCAGCACCAGCAGGGACAGGTCCGCCAGCTCCAGCGCCACGACACGGCCCTTGGCCGCGGCAACCCGCTCCATCCAGGCGTCGAGATCGTCCAGCACCGGTTCGAGCGCCGCGCGGGCGTTTTTGTGATTGGTCTGCGGGTACTTGCCAGCCCTCGGTTCAAGCGAGTTGGCGTAGAGAAACAGCTTGCAAAGGGTCGCGAAGTCAGCCTCATCGGGATTGGAGAAATCGACAGACAGAAGGTCGGCAATGAAGCCATCCAGCGTCTTCGTCACGCCCTGACCAAGATCGCGGATCTCCTCCGCCAGATCCGCCTCGCCCCCGAGAAACGCCTCAGCGCGGATGCTGTCAGCAGTGTCGGCCGGCGACAGTTCCAACGCCGCGCGAATGTCCTCGGGCGTGGTCCGGGCGAAAGGATCGCGCTTGCCCGTGATGTCGCGTGCGAGGCGGTCCAGATCACCCATCCGCAGCGCCATGGCCCGGATCAGATCAGGGTCGGTCTGGGCCATCTCTTCGAGACACGCCTGACGCAGCGCCGTGGCACTGCGGTCATCCATCTCGCGAAAGGCCGGAGAGACGCCTGCCTCCAACGGAAAGCGGCGCAGAAGCACAGCGCAGAAGGAGTGGATCGTCTGGATCCTCAGCCCCCCCGGCGTCTCGATGGCCTGGGCAAAGAGGCGGCGGGCACGGGGCAGATCATCGGGTGCGAACCCTTCCGCCCCCAGCGTTCTCAGCGCCTCCAGCAGGTCCGTGTCAGGCATCATTGCCCATTCGCCCAACCGCTTGAACAAGCGGTTCTGCATCTCGCTCGCAGCGGCCTTGGTATAGGTCAGGCACAGGATGTTCTGCGGCGCAAACCCCGCCAGCAAGAGACGCGCAACACGGTCCGTCAGAACCCGCGTCTTGCCCGACCCCGCATTCGCCGAGAGCCATGTGGACGTGCCGGGGCTGGCAGCGGCGATCTGGCGTTGCGTTGCGTCGTTCATTCGACCCGCTCCGCAACCGGCTCATCTGACAGGTCCCACTCGCCATAGCGCGCCAGATGGGCGTAATGCGCGTAGGCGCCGGTGGTCTCAATGGCCCTGAGCGCCGTGTATCCTTGCTCCGGCCGGGCATAACAGCGCAACAGCCCGCACAGCTCAGCCACCGCGATATCGGGGTCCAGCGTCGGCTTCTTCCCCTTGGGGTCGTCAACGCGCAGGGGATGCTGCACCGCGCCACCTTTCGGACCGAGACCGATATGCGAAACTCCGTGCACAGGCGCGGCGGCAACGCCCTCAAAGGCCCCGCGCTCGGCCATGGCAGCCTCAAGCACAAGCTGTTTATCAAAATAGGTCATCTGGTCGGCCGTGGGCAGTTTGCCCGTCTTATAGTCGTAGATCAGCAACTCCCCGTCAGGGCGCCGGTCAATCCGGTCCGCCGTGCCGGTGAGGGTAAAAGGGGGGTCGCTGAGTTCAAGACGCCCCTTGACCTCACGCACCAACGGATCGGCCTCGGATTGACGGGAGAGTTCGTCGGGGATGAGAGTTCCGGCGCTCTGTTCGAGGAACGCCGCCCACTGCACGCGTGTGATCGCCCAGGGTAATTGGGCCAGATACGTCTCCGCTGTCTCTCGCAGGGCGGTCAGGGCCGTTTCTGCATCCGCCGGTTCGGGCAGGACGTCGATCCAGCTCTTCAGGATCTCGTGGATCAGGATGCCGCGAAGCCGCGCGTCGGGCAGAACCTGCAACGGGTCGAGGGGCTTCAGCCGGAGGATCCGTTCGGCATAGATGGCGTAAGGGTCTCGGATCAGGGTCTGGATCCGCGTCACCGACAATTGGTTCGGGCGCAGCGCTACGGGCGGTTGGGGCGAGGGGCGGAAGGCCAGCGGCGACACATCTTGCTCGTCAATGAGACCGCGCGCCAGCCTGAGCCAGTCGGACCCGCGCGTCCGCATGGCCGCAAGCGCTTCGGGACCGTTCTGCCCGGGCAGGCCCTCCAGCAAGGTCGTCATCCGGTTCAGCCAGCGCGAAGCAACGGTCTCCGCCTCGGCATCCCGGCGCGCGCGAGTGAGGACAACCCGAGGTGCGCCCATGGCCTGCTGGAAGTCGTGAGCCGAGAGGCCAATGCGTCGCTCGGGCGACGGCAGGCCGAGGGCGCGGCGCATTGCCCGGTTCAGCCAGGGGTCCTGATCGCCGGTCTCGGGCCAGACCCCGTCATTCAGCCCCGCGAGCACGATCAGGTCGGCGCCCTGCATCCGCGCATCGGTGCGCCCCCAGATCACGATCCCGCTGCTGTCCTTGCGCTGGGTAAGGGCTTGTTCACCCGCGAAGTGGGTGTCGATCAGCGCGGCGAAATCCACCAGCTCAATCTGCGGGGTCGCGTCGGCTTCGGCGGTGAGTGCCGCGAGCGCCTCGGCAGCCTTTTGTCCGTCATCGCCTTTCCACAAATCGGCCCCGTCGCCGGTCGGCCCGCCGGACAGACGGTTTGCCAGCGTCAGATGGGCGTTTAGCAGATCCGAAAGCGGCGCGGCGGCGATGACCGGGATTTCCGAGGTGAGCGTCTGCACCCAGAGGAGCCACAGGTCGTGCTCCGGCAGTTCAGCTTGGTCCGCCCATTCGCTCAGGTCGCGCGGCGTCACGGCGGGCAGCGGACGTCCGCGCAGCCAGATCTCCAGCGCCCGCACCCGCTCCAGATGGAGACGGCGGTCGGGGGCGGCGACCAGAGGGTGTTTCAGCATCGACAGGAGCGGCTCGGGCGCAAGCGCCTGCCCCATGATCCGGGCCAGCATCCGCAAGAGCCGCCCCGGTGCGGTCAGGTGCAACGGCGCCCCGGCGCTGTCATCAACCACCAGCCCCCAGCGATCCACTGCGGCCTCGACCCGGCGGGCCAGTGTCCGGTCGGCAGTGATTAGCGCGGCGTTGAGGCCCTCATCCAAAGCGCGGCGCAGGCGAAGGGCAACGGCTTGCGCCTCTTCGGCGGGGTCGGCGGCCTCGATCAGGTCGAGCCCTTCGGTCGCCGCAATCAGGTCGCCGAGCTCCGGCCCGTCGCGCATCCACTGATCCGTGACCGGCGCGGGCCGCAGCGCCATGGAGACCATGGCGGCACGGGCGCGGCGGGGACGCGCATCCGTCCAGCAGCGCACCTCATCGGGGGTCATCCCGAGGCGCCGGATCAGATCCGCCAGCAGGAATTGCGGATGGTCCTCCTGGGGCGGCTCGGCGGTGAGGCTGCGCCAGACCGGGGCGGGCAGATCGAGGTCGAGACCGGGCAGGATCACCGCACCATTGGGCATCCGGGCCACCGCTTCCATCAGCAGCGTGACCGGGCGCCGCGACCCGGTCGAACCGATGACAAAGACCGGATCCGCCGGGGGAGACCCGCTCCAATGGGCGGCCAGTGTCAGGGCGGCCTGCCGCAGCCGCGTGTTTTGTCCCGGCACATCATCGCGCGCGGCAAAGTTGTCGGCGATGGTCAGAAACCGCAAAGCGCGCTGCCAGTGGCCGCTCTCATTGCTCACATCGAGGGCGCTGAGCGCATCCGGGTCGATGCCCTCGGCCTCCATCTCCTCGAACAGCTCGATCAGCGTGTCAGCCAAGGCGAAGGCATGGCTTCGAGGGGCCAGGGTCGGGTCCTGCTCGATCAGCTTACGCACCAGTTCCGCCAGTTCCAGCCGCCGTCGCACCGCAGAGGGCGCGCGGGGCAGATCCCGGGTCAGTGGATGATCGGCGAGATGCGTCACCACCTGCATCCGGGGCAGGAGCCGAGCGGGACCTTCGGCCAGTTTTTCGCGCAGGCGCCGCTCCATCCGGGCGGAGTTCACGTAGATCGTACTCCGCGCCCAGAGCAAGGGGTCGTCGCCGAGACGCGACTCCAGCCCGCGCACCACCTCGGTGGTGAAATCCGCCCCCACAGGCAGGGCAAAGAGGTTGGGGAGGGGCGCGTCAGGCACGGGCAAGCATATCCTCTGCGATGGCAATGCCCTCGGGGTGACCCACATCTGCCCAATGGCCGGGATGCACGAGCCCGAATAACCGACCCTCGTCAGCCAGCCGCAGCCAGACCTCGCGGATCGAGAAAACCCGATCAGGGATGTCCTCGACCAGCGTCGGGTCGATGATCTGCGCGCCCGCATAGACCAGATCACCGCCGAAACTCAGCCGCCCCTTCGCGTCAAGGCTCAGATCCCCGCCGCCTTTGCGGCCATGGGCGCGGTCCAGAGGCACGGTCATCATCAGCGCACCCATGCCGGGACGCCAGGCGGCCTCCAGCGCGCGCAGCGGGTTCGGTCCCGTCCACAGCATGTCAGAATTCAGCGTCCAGACCGGTCCGTCGCCCAGCAGAGGCCGCGCCAGCCGCAACCCGCCCCCCGTATCCAGCAGATCGGGCCATTCCAGCGACACCTGCACGTCTTGCGCTCGCAGATGCGGCGCGAGCCGCTCGTGCAGGTAATGGGCATTGGCAACAATCCGGCCTGCACCCGCGTCCCGACCCAGTGCGATGGCGTGGTCGATCAGCGGACGGCCGGCCACCTCGATCATCGGCTTGGGCCGGGTCTGGGTCAGGTGCAGCATCCGCGTGCCACGCCCGGCAGCAAAAATCATCAGGGGCAAGCTCATGCGGTGCCTTCGGGTTGGGGCATGATCTTTGTCAGCTCTTCGACGAGAGGGGCGGCCACCGGATGGCTGAGGCAGCGTTCGAGATAGCTGCGCACCCGCGGGACGAGCGCCAGATACTGGGTCTTGCCCTGCTGCGCAGCAAGGCGGCGGAAAATGCCCAGTATCCGCAGGTGCCGCTGGGCAGATTGCAGCGCATACGCGGCGCGGAATCGCTCGGGGTCGAGCCCCGTCGCGGCGAGGTAGCGGGCGATCATCTGCTCTTCGAGCGCCGGGGCGACGTCGCGCCGCGCGTCCTGCAGGAGAGAAGCCAAGTCATAGGCACGATGGCCGGCCAGTGCGTCCTGAAAATCCACAAGCCCGACCTGCGCCACACCTGTCCGATCCGGCAACCAGAGCAGGTTCTGTGCGTGATAGTCCCGGTGCAGAAGTATGTCTGTCTCAGGGGCGTGGCGTGTCAGCAGCTCGTTAAGACGCGCGGGAATATTGCTGGAGCCATAGGCCGCCTCAAACGGTTCGAGAAACGCGGCCATGCGCGACGGGTCATAGCGTTCGGCCCAGTCGGGCGGTGCATGAGCATGGAGCGCGACGAGCAGATCCGTTGCAGCTTCGTAGAGCGGCAGTTCCAGGGCCGGATCGGCGGCGATCTCGACGCTGAACAGAGCATCGCCCAGATCCTCCATCAGCACGAGCCCAGCCTCGCGGTCCTCTGCGAAGATACCGGGACAGGACAGGCCGAGCGCTGAGAAATGCGCCGCCGCGCGAACAAACGGCTCAATGTCGGTACCGGGGCTCTCCATCAGGATCGCGGAGCCTCGGGGGCCGGTCAGGCGCGTGAACCTCCGGCCCGACGCGTCACCCGCCACCGGCGCCCGGTTCGAAGAGTCCCAGCCGCAATCCGACAAAAACCGCTCAGACATGCTGTTGCTCCAGATGCGCCAGACGGTCGGCCCAATGGTCATCCTGACCGGTCAGCGTCACGATCCGACCGTCGCCCGCCGGGGTCAGGACAAGCTTCAGCGCGCTGTCGGGCCAGCCCTCGCCGCGCTCGGGCCATTCGATGAGACAGACAGCCTCGCCCAGCGCTTCTTCGATCCCCAACTCGGGCAATTCCGACGGATCGCCCAGCCGGTACAGGTCCGCATGAAGCACCTCCAGCGGCCCGGCCCGATAGGTCTGGACCAGCGTGTAGGTGGGGGATGGGACGTCTTCGACCGGCCCGTGGGGCTCCTGAAGCGACTGGATGATTGCGCGTGCGAGATGGCTCTTACCCGCGCCCAGATCCCCCGTAAGCAACAGGGTATCGCACGCCTCCAACATCGGAGCGAGCGCCTGAGCCAGCCGGTCCGTGGCAGACGGGTCGGGCAGAGAAAACGTGACGTTTGCCATGGGCGGAAGATGGCCGCAGAGGCCGCCCACTGCAAGGGACAAGCGTGCAGACCAAATACGGTCAGGCGCGCCAACTCTCCAATACCGCGTCCGCCGTCATCTCCGGGTTGTAGCGGACGATAAAGCCATGCTGCCCCAGCGGGTTGACCTGCAATGCCCTGTCCTCCAGCGGTTCGACCCGATCGCCTGAACCGGTGAGGGCGTGAAGATCCGGAATATCACCGGCTGGAATTTTCAGGCGCCACTGGTCTGACAGCTCACCCCATGACTGGCCGGGGCGGGCCGATGGCCAGATCTTCCGGAACGCGTGATTGGCATAGGTGAGCGCGCCGTCGCGATCACAGAGTGCTGTTGCGCCCGGCAGCGCATCAAACGCCGCGCGGTAGCTGCTGAGTTCGCTTTGGGCGCGCTGAACTTGCCTGATTTCGGCGGTGGCGTCTTCGAGCATGAACCCGCAGGAACCGTCCTCCTGAAGATTGGCAGAAAACCGAAGAATGCGACCATCCTCCTGGCGCCAGATCTCCATGATCTGACCGTTCCTTTGCGCCTGTCGGGCGAAGCGCGTGCGCAGATCTTCGCCCTCGATTTGCCCTGCGATGCCGCACGCCTCGAACCGGTCGAACAGGCTGTTCCGAAGCGGATTGGTGAGAATCCATTCCGCAGCAAGTCCTGTCAGATCCAGCCACGCCGGGTTGAACGCGGAAATCCGGCCCTCCGCGTCGTAGATCGCCAGCCCGTTCGGGAGTTGTGAGAAGATCCGCGACATGGACTGATTGATCCTGCCAGCGCCTCGTGCCTCACCTGTTGGCAACAAGGCACAGATGATCGAATCGACAGACTCGGTGCTCGCAAAAACATATTGCCGATCACCCATCTCTAAGCGTCCCCCGTCGGTGGACATGTCATGGCCTGCAATGCGGGGAATCGGCCAGATGTCCTGCCCCGCGCCGACCACGTCCATATAGGCCCGGTTGGCCCAGACGATCCGTTCTGCCGCGTCATGCTGCCAGACAGGGAACGGGAGCGCTTTGATCAACCTATTTTTCGCAGCGCACTCCAGTTGCAGCGCATTGATGCAGACCCGGTCGATCTCGACCCGATCATTGCGATCATCGAGGGCCTCCAGCGTCACCCGGTTCCCCGAGCGTTCGAGCCGGGCGCGGGACAATCCGTCAGCCGCCATGAGCATCTCTGTTTCGCCATCACCCATGTCGTGCACGAGCGGAGCCAGAGTCGGAAACCGCGCGACCAACTGGCGCCAGAGCGTATCATCCGTCATTTTCGCGCCATGTGATCTGCCGAGAAACTCTGCGATCCGCGGATCCCAACCAGTCAGAACTCCATCGGAAAAGGTCACCCGAACGGGCTCGGCGGAGGCCGGGGGTTTGCTGTCGGCGCAGCGGGAGAGCCGGGGGGACCGGCGGGCCCCCGCAACGCGGGCGACCAAAGATGACAGTAAACCACCTGAAAACACCAAAACACCCTCAAACCACCAATTCCGTCTGCAGATCTACCGAGACATGATTAATCCAGCGTAAACCAAAATACGGGTCCGACGGGGCCGAACAGGATGTGCAGCAACAGCCATGGGCCGCGCTTCATAATGAACCCAATTGTTCGACTGGTGTCTGCCGGTCACGCAACGCGCAGTCTGGCCGGACCAGGCTCAAGATCGTGCGGCGCACAGACCTGCGGAGCAATATTGTTAACAAAGTATTGCTCGCGCGGCGCGACTTCACGTAACACAGTGGTCGCGCCCGGATGGAAGAAACCGGGACAGGGAGGATTTTATTGATGATAACGAAGACAACCGTGAGTGCTATTGCCGTTACGACCAGCCTTTTCGCGACCGGCGCCATGGCCGAGACGTTGAACGTGGTCTGCTCGAACGAGCAGTCCTGGTGCGATCTGATGGCCCAGAACTTCAAGATCGACACCGGGATCGACACCGCCATCGTGCGCAAATCCACGGGCGAAGTGCTGGCCCAGATCCGCGCCGAGGCCGGCAACCCGAAGGTTGACGTCTGGTGGGGCGGCACCGGTGATCCGCATCTGATCGCTGCAAACGAAGGGCTCACCGTGGCCTCGGAGGCGGATACCTCTGAGCAGCATGACTGGTCCCAGAGCATGGCCGAGATGACCGAAGGCAAGGCTATCGGCGTTCATGTGGGTCTCCTCGGGATGCTCTACAACACGGAGGTTCTGGCCGAGAAAGGCTTGCCTGCCCCGGCTTGCTGGAGCGATCTGACAAAGGCCGACTACAATGGCGAGATCACCGTGGCCAACCCGCAATCCTCGGGCACGGCCTATACCCAGCTGGCCACGCTGGTGCAGCTCTTCGGCGAGGACGAAGCCTTTGAGATGCTGGCTGCAATCGGCGCCAACGTGAACCAGAACACCAAATCCGGCTCCGCGCCGGGCAAGATGGCCGCGCGTGGGGAGACCACAATCGCCGTGGGCTTCATGCATGACATGGTGAATCTCAAAAAGCAGGGCTTCCCGGTCGAAATCGTCTCGCCCTGTGAAGGCACCGGGTACGAAGTAGGCGCCGTCTCCGTCATCAATGGCACGCCGAACATGGATGCCGCAAAGAAATGGGTCGATTACGTGCTTAGCGCCGATGCCCAGTCACGCGGTCTGGAGGTCGGCGTGTTCAACATCCCGTCGAACACGAACGCTTCCACCGACCCTGACGCCCCCGACATGAAGGCCGTGAAGCTGATCGACTATGATTTCGCCACCTACGGTTCCTCCGACACCCGCAGCCGTCTGCTGGAGCGCTGGGAGACCGACGTGAAGGCCAAAGGCGGCAATTTCGAAGAGTAACGACCGACGGCCCGCCTGATGACGGGCGGGCCTGACGGGATCGGGGACAAGATCATGCGAAGAACGGCGGGGCTGTGGCTCCTGATCGGGCTTGGTGCCTTTGTGCTCTTGCCCTGGTACGCGACCGGGGGCGGGTTCTGGTCTTTTGGCTGGCTCCCGACGCTGTTTGCAGGTGACGCCCCGGCGGTTTTGTGGATGGCGGCAGAGCGGCCGTGGCTGATGCTGCCGCTTCTGGGCCTCTTTGGCGCAACGCTCAGCCTCGGGTTCCTCGGCCACTCCGTCACGCTGGCCCGCGGGCTGGTGGCAAGCGGGGTGCTGGGTCTTTCAGCCCTTGTCTTCGAGGGGCTGACCATCCTCGGCAATGGCACACGCTTTGGTCTTTTTGACGGAGCCACACAGCCCGGCATGGGCATGGGGGCGTTTGTCACATCCGCCGCATTGCTGTTCATTCTGACCACCGGCATTTCCGGGCTCCGACGCGGGCGGGGCGATGCCTTCATCACCGGCATGGTGGGCGCCATCATCGCGCTGGTAGCGGTGTTTGTGTTCTACCCGATGAGCTTCATCCTGATCCGCGCCTTTGAGCTGAAAGACGGCGCAGGGTTCGGGCTGACGGAATTCCTGCCTCGCTTCTTTGCGCCCGCCAACTGGTCGGTCGCTTGCCTGACCGGCAACGGGTCCTGCGGGGTAGCGGTCAACTCGGCGCTGCTCGGCCTCGCGACGGCCACCGGAACGACCCTCTTGGGCCTTGCCTTTGCACTGATTTTCACCCGCACCAATTTTCGCGCAAAGAAACTCCTCCGGGTTCTGACAATCCTGCCGATCATCACTCCGCCCTTCGTCATCGGGCTGGTGCTGATCCTGCTGCTGGGCCGCCAAGGCACCTTCACCGTATTCTTCGCCGACCTCCTGAACATCGAGAAAACCCGATGGCTCTATGGCTTCTGGGGGGTGTGGCTCGCGCAGATGCTGTCCTTCACCCCCATCGCCTTCCTGGTGCTCATTGGCGTGGTCGAAGGAGTCAGCCCCTCCATGGAGGAAGCCAGCCAGACCCTCGACGCCAATCGCTGGCAAACCTTCCGCCATATCAGCCTGCCACTCATGCGCCCGGGTCTCGCCAACGCGTTCCTGCTGGGCTTCATCGAGAGCGTGGCCGATTTCGGCAATCCGCTGGTGCTGGGGGGCAATTTCAACGTGCTGTCGACGGAGATTTATTTCTCAATCGTCGGCACGGTCGCCGACCCGGCCAAAGCCGCGATTCTGTCGGTGATCCTGCTGTCTCTAACCCTGACCGCCTTCATCGCCCAACGCACCTGGCTCGGTAAAAAGAACTACGCCACCGTCACGGGCAAGGCCGATAGCGGTCGCCACGCCGCCCTGAACCCGGCCCTGCGGTGGACCTGCTACCTCGTCGCCATCCCCTGGGCGGCGTTCACGCTGCTCCTTTATGTGCTGATTGTATTTGGCAGCTTCGTCAAACTCTGGGGATACGATCACACCTTCACGCTGGAGCATTACAAGCGCGCCTTTGGCATCGTCGTCCGGAACGGGGTGCATTTCACCGGCGCCGCCTGGGACAGCTACATGACGACGCTCACTATCGCCGGGATCGCCGCGCCGCTGACCGCTGCGGTGGGCCTCGCCACAGCCTACCTGCTGGTGCGGCAGAAGTTCTTTGGCAAGGACGCTTTCGAGTTCTCGACCATGCTCTCCTTTGCCATCCCCGGAACGGTGATTGGCGTGGCCTATGTGATGGCCTTCAACTTCCCGCCCATCGAGCTGACCGCGACCGGGCTGATCCTCGTCATCGTGTTTATCTTCCGCAACATGCCAGTGGGGGTGCGCGGCGGGATCGCGGCCATGAGCCAGCTCGACAAATCCCTCGACGAGGCGTCCATCACCCTCGGGGCGAATTCCGCCACCACACTACGCCGGGTCATCCTCCCGCTCATGGGGCCTGCGATCCTCGCCGCGCTAACCTATAGCTTTGTCCGGGCGATCACCTCAGTCTCGGCGGTGATCTTCCTCGTTTCGGCGCGTTACAATATGGCCACCTCCTTCATCGTGGGACGGGTGGAGAACGGGGAATACGGCATCGCCATCGCCTATTCCGCCGTGCTCATCGTCACGATGCTGCTGGCCATTCTCACCCTGCAACTGATCATCGGCCGCCGCCGTCTGCGCCGCGCGGACCGGGTGGAAACCGCGTGAAGGAAGCTTCGATGACAAAAGGTGCTGTTCGATTTGAGGCCGTGACCAAGATGTTCGGGGACGTGGTGGCGTTAAAGCCCCTCTCCCTCGATATCGCCCCGGGCACGCTGGTGACGCTGTTGGGGCCCTCGGGCTGCGGCAAGACCACCACCCTGCGCCTCATCGCGGGGCTCGAGAGCGCCACGAGCGGGCGCATCCTGATCGGTGGCGAGGATGTGACTCATCTCTCGGCCACCTATCGGAAGGTCTCGATGGTGTTTCAGTCCTACGCCCTCTTCCCCCACATGACCGTGCGGGAGAATGTGGCCTACGGTCTGACGGTGACGAAGACACCCAGGGCCGAGGCCCATGCCCGCGCCGAAGAGGGTCTTGCCATGGTCGGGCTCAAGGGCTTCGGCGACCGTCTGCCCTCGGAGCTGTCGGGCGGCCAGCAACAACGCGTGGCCGTGGCCCGCGCCATCGTGCTGGAGCCTGAGGTGCTGCTGCTGGACGAGCCGCTGTCGAATCTCGACGCAAAGCTGCGCCGCCACGTGCGCGAGGAGATCCGCGAGATCCAGCAGCGCCTCGGCCTGACGGCGGTCTATGTGACCCACGATCAGGAAGAGGCCATGGCCGTCTCTAACCGGATCATCGTTATGCGCAACGCCGAGATCGCACAGGAAGGCACGCCCTTTGAGCTCTACGACCGCCCCGCCTCGGCCTTCATCGCGGATTTCATCGGGGACGCGAACCTGATCGGCGTGGAGGTAACACGGACAGGTGCCGAAACCGAGATCCTGGTGAATGACACACGCATCACCCTGCCTCTGGCCCATGACAAGACCGGCCCGGCGCAGATGGTTCTGCGTCCCCATCAGGTCCAACTCAGCCCCGAGCCGGTGCCGGGCAGCTTTGCCGCGGAAATCAGCTATGCCGCCTGGCTCGGCAATGTGATCCAGTACACGCTGGCTACGCCAGTCGGTCCGCTCTTTGTCCTCAGCCCGCCGGTCGCACACCCCTTTGCCCACGGCGATACGGTCCACGTGAACTTCCGCCCCGAAGACGTGCGCCTCGTCCGCACGGCTTGACCGATCCTGACCGCGTTGTCAGGCGTGGCTTGTCGCTGCGAATCAGATGTCCGGTCCCATGCCTTGGGTTGAACAGACAGTTTCCACCCTCGGGTTGTCGCCCGGCTTCCGCGCAGCGCTGCCCCATGGGCACCGTTCTGTCTTGAAAAGAGGGGTCGATAGCGGCATGTTCGGGTTGCGGACTGGCGATAGCGTCGCCGGCGCCTCACCCAAGGTGCTCCGCAATCAATCTCCTGAACGCCGGGACGTTTTCATGTCGCCTCCCGGCCTGATGGAGACAGTCCCTCTCCGGCCGGACCGCATTCGGATCGGAGGAGCCTGTTCATGGCCGAAACACAACAGCGCCCGGAATTCTACCGGTTTCATCAGGGTGAGAAGATCTTGCCCTTTGCCGATGATGAGTATGAGTCCCGGTTGGCAATCCTGCGGCGATCCATGGCAGATCACGGCGTGGATGCCTGCCTGTTCACCTCAATGCACTGCGTCGCCTATTATAGCGGATTTCTCTACTGCGCGTTCGGCCGCCCCTATGCACTGGTGGTGACGGCTTCGGAGAGCGTTACCTTCAGCGCCGGGATCGACGCAGCCCAGCCGTGGCGCCGTTGCCATGGCGACAACATCACCTACACCGACTGGCAGCGGAACAATTATTGGCGCGCCATCGTCTCGGTGACCGGGACGGGCAAGACCATCGGTTTTGAGAGCGACCACCTGACCCTGACCCAGAAGGCGCTGCTTGACACGTTTCTGAGCCCCGCCGCGACCGTAGACATGGCTCCGGTCTCCATGCGTCAGCGGATGCACAAATCCCCGGCCGAGATCGCGTTGATCCGGGCGGGGGCTGAGGTGGCGGATGTCGGCGGTTATGCCATCCGCGACGCGATCAGCGCCGGCCAGCGTGAGATTGATATCGCCATGGCGGGCCGGGACGCGATGGAGCTGGAGATTGCCCGCCGATATCCCGACGCGGAATATCGCGATACATGGGTCTGGTTTCAGTCGGGGATCAACACAGATGGCGCCCATAACCCGGTCACCGGGCGACGCCTCGAAAAAGGCGACATCCTGAGCCTGAACTGTTTTCCGATGATCAGCGGCTATTATACGGCCCTCGAACGCACGCTGTTCATCGGGACGGTCGATCCCGACAGCTTGCGGATCTGGGAAGCCAATGTCGCGGCTCATGAATTCGGTATGAGCCTGCTCCGCCCCGGTGTGAGCTGCGCGGAGGTGACCGGGGAGATCAACCGCTTCTTCGCAGAGCGCGATCTGCTGCAATACCGGACCTTCGGCTACGGACACTCTTTTGGTGTGCTGTCGCATTACTATGGGCGCGAAGCCGGGCTGGAACTTCGGGAGGATATCGACACGGTGCTTGAGCCGGGCATGGTGATCTCGATGGAGCCGATGTTGACCATCCCTGACGGTCAACCCGGCGCAGGCGGATACCGGGAGCATGACATTCTTGTCATCACAGAAGACGGCGCAGAAAACATCACCGGCTATCCCTATGGTCCGGACTTCAACGTGGTCGGTTGAGCGCCGGGGGCAGGACAAACGTCAAGGTACTTAGTGCTTTGATATGTCTTGCCATTTCATCCCTGTGGCGTGAAGGTGGACGGTGATCCATCTCATCGGGGGCGACCGTGGTCAGGGTGCGTCTTTCAAGCGGAGGTCGACCCAGACCGGACGATGCGGAGGCAGATCGTCGAGGCCGTCCACGCCCCAGACAACCCCGCTCCCGTCCACGTGCAGACCCGCGGATGGCAGCACGTAGCTGAGCCGCAGATTGCCCGGCGGCATATCGTAGGCGGCAGTGTCGAGGGCCGGGTCCCCGCTATGTTGCGGGTCCGCCTCCTGCGCTGCCCCCGTACTGCGGGGCTGTGGATCCTGAAGGCGCGAGTCGCTCAGGAGCGCGTTCAACGCGTCCCGTCGGCCCTCGCCATCGAGCGGGTCCACATTGGCGAGGCCCAGAATAACGTATGGCGGCTCTGGCGCGGGCAGCTCCAACACACCGTCGAGTAGCCTCATCCACAGCGCCGCCTCGTCATTGGCGCGGCGGCCATTGCGGTCTTCGGGGCCGTCAAAGACCGGTGGAGTGGCAGCCCACGTCAACAGCGTCAGGCGCGTGTCACCGACGACCACCGGCAGAACCCAATGCGCCACCGAGGAGAGGCGCTGGACCTCTGTCGCGTACCCCAGCTCCGGGGGTATCCCACCCGGCAGATCACGCCACAGCAGGGCCGAGAGGTCAGTGACCCCCCCCAGGTCAAAGGGGTAGCGAGACAGCACCGCCATTCCATGCGCTCCGGCAAATCGCCCGTAGCCCTGCGCGTCTCGCGGGCCATTCAACTGCCCGTCCCCGTCCAGATCGAGGCCCGTCCGCATACCGCTATTGGGCAGGGCGGAGAACAGGTGCGGGTAGTCCAACCCATTCGACCTCAGACGATCGGCCAGCGCGCCGAGCGTTGCCTGCCCGGCGTCATAATCGATGTCCTGCAGCACAAGAATATCGGCGCGTGTCGCGAGGATCAGGGCCAGCGCCGCTTCGATCCGGGCGTCCTCACCGCGCATCAGGTCGCGCAACAAAAGACCGGGCCCCCTCGCGGAGATCCCGGTCTTGAAAGTCGCGACGCGAACCGTCTCCGCCCCGAGCGGCCCCGCGAGGAGGCAAAGCCCGAGGAGGAGGACGGCGCGGATCACACCCAGGGGCGCGCCTGGCTGGCCTGCGCCTCAAAGCTGTCGATGGCTGCGCCCTTTTCCAGCGTCAGACCGATATCGTCGAGACCTTCGAGCAGGCAGTGCTTGCGGAACGGATCGACCTCAAAGGAGATCTCGATACCGTCCGACGCGGTGATGGTCTGGTTCTCCAGATCCACGGTCATCCGGGCGTTCTGGCCCTTTTCGGCGTCTGACATCAGCAGGTCCACCTGCTCCTGCGGCAGGACGATGGGCAGGATGCCGTTCTTGAAGCAGTTGTTGAAGAAGATATCGGCAAAGCTCGGCGCGATGACGCAACGGATGCCGAAATCCTTGATCGCCCAGGGGGCGTGCTCCCGCGACGAGCCACAGCCGAAATTCTCGCCCGCCACGAGGATCTCGGTCTCGCGATAGGCGGGCTTGTTCAGCACGAAATCGGCGATCTCGTTGCCCTCGCGATCATAGCGCATCTCGTCAAAGAGGTTCACGCCAAGACCCGAACGCTTGATCGTCTTCAGGAACTGCTTGGGAATGATCATGTCGGTATCGACATTGACCAAAGGCATAGGCGCCGCAACGCCGGTGAGAGTGGTGAATTTTTCCATGGTCTCTGTTCCCTCTCAGGCGGCTTCGGTCGCGGACAGCTCGCGCACGTCGGTGATTTTCCCGGTCACGGCGGCCGCGGCGGCCATGGCGGGGCTCATGAGGTGGGTGCGGCCTTTGTAGCCCTGACGGCCCTCGAAGTTCCGGTTCGAGGTGGCGGCGCAGCGTTCGCCGGGTGCGAGCTGGTCGGGGTTCATGGCGAGGCACATGGAGCACCCGGCCAGACGCCATTCGAAACCGGCCTCACGGAAGATGTCGGCCAGACCTTCTTCCTCGGCCTGTGCGCGGACAAGACCCGAGCCGGGGACGACCATGGCGCGCATGCCGTCCTTGACCTTACGGCCCTTCAGGATCTCGGCGGCGGCGCGCAGATCCTCGATCCGGCCATTGGTGCAGGAGCCGATAAAGACCGTGTCGATCTCGATATCGGTCAGCGGCATCCCGGCGGTCAGGCCCATGTAGTCGAGCGAACGGGCAGCGGCCTCACGCTTGCCCCCGGAGAAGCTCTCGGGCGCGGGAACGGTCGCGTTGATCGGCAGAGCGTCCTCGGGCGAAGTGCCCCAGGTGACGGTCGGTGCGATGTCTTCGCCCTTTAGCGTCACGACCTTGTCCCAATGGGCATCGTCGTCGGAATAGAGGGTCTTCCACCAGTTGAGCGCGGCTTCCCACTGGGCGCCTTTGGGGGCGTGAGGACGGCCCTGCACATAGTCGAAGGTCTTCTGATCCGGCGCAATCAGGCCAGCGCGGGCGCCGCCTTCGATGGCCATGTTGCAGATGGTCATCCGGCCCTCCATCGAAAGGTCCCGGATCGCCTCGCCGCAATATTCGATCACGTAGCCGGTGCCGCCGGCGGTGCCGGTCTCGGCGATGATCGACAGGACGATATCCTTGGCGGTGACGCCCGGCGAAAGCTTGCCGGTGATCTCCACCTTCATGTTCTTCGACTTCTTCTGGATCAGCGTCTGGGTGGCCAGAACGTGCTCGACCTCGGACGTGCCGATGCCATGGGCCAGCGCACCGAACGCCCCGTGGGTGGCGGTGTGGCTGTCACCGCAGACGACGGTCATGCCAGGCAGCGTCCAGCCCTGCTCGGGGCCGACGATATGGACGATACCCTGACGGACGTCGCTGACCGGATAGTAGTGGATGCCGAAATCCTTGGCGTTCTTGTCGAGGGCGGCGACCTGAATGGCGCTGTCCTCGGTCATGTTTGCCGGATCCTCGCGGCCCGGGGTGGTGGGCACGTTGTGATCGGGCACGGCGATGGTCTGATCGGGACGGCGGACCTTGCGGCCCGACATGCGCAGCCCTTCAAAGGCCTGCGGGCTCGTCACCTCATGGACGAGGTGGCGGTCGATATAGAGGAGCGACGTGCCGTCTTCGGCCTCATGCACGAGATGCGCATCCCAGATCTTGTCATAGAGTGTCTTGCCAGCCATGGCGGGTCTCCTTCAGGAGAAAATGTAACGGGTCTTGATGGGGTGACGGGTTCAGGCCGCGCGAAGTCGCGCGAGGACCGACCGTGTGTCGCCCTCAAAGCGCTCGGTCAGCCGTGCGTGGTCGCTCATATCGAGTCTGAACATCATGGCGGTGATACATAGCCCAAAGCGGCGCGAAAGAGAAGACAGAAGCTTGCCCTGCCGCAGCGATGCCCCATGATCCCTGTATGACCCGGTTACCTGTCGAGATCCGTCCCGCTCGCCCTAAAGATGCCGCTGAGATTGCACGGATCCACGTGCAGGCGTGGCAGGAGAGCTATCGCGGCCTTCTGCCCGATGACCTGCTCGCCCGGCAAGACGTGAGCGCGCGGCAGAAGATCTGGGAACAGGCGTTGGAGCAGGGCCAGACCCGGATCGTCATCGCCCCGGGTGCGGGGTTTGCGCAGCTCGGGCCACAACGAGAAGCAGAGTTCGCCGCCGACTGGCCGCTGGAGCTGTGGGCGATGTACTTGCTCGACGACGCCAAACGTCGAGGCATCGGGCGCGCGCTCTGGGCGGCTTTGGCCCCGCAGAAACCCATGACCTGCTGCGTACTGATCACCAACCTCCCCGCCATCGCGTTCTACGAAGCCATAGGCGGCAGGCGGCTCCTGACCCGGGATGAGGAGATCGCCGGGACGCCGATCCGCGAGCACGTTAACGGCTTTGCGCCCTGAGATCCTTGCGTCCGCGCCCGCGTTCCAGCAAGGCTGGGGTAACACATTCAGCAGGGAGACGATTATGCGGACACGCGCGGCGGTAGCACTCGAAGCAGGCAAACCCCTTGAGATCATGGAGGTCAACCTCGACGGCCCGAAAAAGGGCGAGGTTCTCATCGAGATCAAGGCCACCGGCATTTGCCACACGGACGAGTTCACGCGCTCGGGCGACGATCCGGAGGGTCTGTTCCCCTCGATCCTCGGCCATGAGGGTGCGGGCGTCGTCATCGAAGTCGGCGAGGGCGTCACGACGCTGAAGCCGGGCGACCATGTGATCCCGCTCTACACGCCCGAATGCCGCGAATGTCACGCGTGTCTCTCGGGCAAGACGAACCTTTGCACCGCCATTCGCGGCACGCAGGGACAGGGCCTGATGCCCGACGGCACGACCAGGTTTTCCATGCTCGATGGCACGCCGATTTACCACTACATGGGTTGCTCGACCTTCGCCAATCACACGGTGATGCCCGAGATCGCGCTGGCCAAGGTGCGCGACGACGCCCCGTTTGACAAAATCTGCTATATCGGCTGCGGCGTGACCACCGGCATCGGCGCTGTGATCAACACGGCGGGGGTCGAGATCGGCTCGACCGCGGCGGTGTTCGGCCTCGGCGGGATCGGCCTGAACGTCATTCAGGGCCTGCGCATGGCGGGTGCGGACAAGATCATCGGCGTCGATCTGAATGACGATAAGGCTGAAATGGCGCGCAAATTCGGCATGACCGATTTCGTCAACCCGTCCGAGCTGCCCGAGGGGCAGTCCGTGACGCAGGCGATCATTGAGCTGACCAAGACGGAAAAGGACCAGTTCGGCGGGGTGGATTATTCCTTTGACGCCACGGGCAATGTGAAGGTCATGCGCGACGCGCTGGAATGCTCGCACCGGGGATGGGGCGTGTCGGTGATCATCGGCGTGGCCCCGGCGGGGGCCGAAATCTCGACCCGGCCGTTCCAGCTGGTGACGGGCCGCGTTTGGAAAGGCACGGCCTTTGGGGGCGCAAAGGGCCGGACCGACGTGCCGAAGATCGTCGACTGGTACATGGACGGCAAGATCGAGATCGACCCTATGATCACCCATAAACTCACGCTGGACGAGATCAACACAGGGTTCGATCTCATGCACGAAGGCAAGTCAATCCGCGCCGTCGTCGAGTTCTGAACCGCCTCAACGGGTCCGCCTCGATGGCGGGCCCGGCCTCCGGGGAGGAGATCCCGATTGCGGGAGGGCTGTTGAGACGGATTGCACCGAAATGCGCTTCACCCCGGCGTCAGACCCTCTATACCGTCGGGCGAAACAACGAATGGCGACGTAGCATGACGTATACTCTGGGTCTGGCGACGATGGATAACAGCGCGGCGGCACTGTTTCATGACGGTCGGCTGATCGCAGCTGTCGAGCAAGAGCGCCTGAGCCGGATCAAGAATGACGGCGCCCTGCCCTTTCTCGCCATCGAAGAATGTCTGACCATGGCCGGCATCACGGCCAGCCAGATCGATCGGATTGCGGTCTATTGGCAGCCATGGCGTGTGGCCTCGCGCGGCGTTCAGACCCTGCGCAAGATGGCCGGGTCCTCTAACGCGCGCTCCGCAATTCTGGGACGGCTCCGGCACATCATGGGACAGGGAGATGCCGAGGAAGATCCGCGCAGCTCCTGGTCCGATCTGTTTCGCCTGCGCAAGCATCTGACCGGGCACTTTGGTCCTCTGAACGCGCGGATCAGCTACCACGACCACCACCTGTGCCATCAGCTCTATGCCGAGCAGATGCGCGACTGGGACGAGTTTGTGTCTCTCTCATATGACGGTGGCGGAGAGACGAACTCCACCGTTCTGAGCACGGTGCGCGGCGGCAGGCGTGAGACCGTCTCCCGCCACCGTTGGCCCAATTCGCTGGGGCATTATTACAGCTTTTTCACCGGCTTCCTCGGGTTCACGATGCTCGAGGGTGAGTACAAGATGATGGGCTTGGCGCCCTACGGCACGCCCCGCTATGCCGACGCGCTGAAAGCCCATGCCCTGCATCTGGAACCCGGCGGACGCTACCGGCTGAACACCGCGCTCTGCGACTATCACGCCGCGCTCAAGGGGCATTTTCCGGCAGAGGCCGAAGAGCTTTTTGGACCCCGGCGCCAGCCCGATGCGGACCCGTCGCCGGAGCATGTGGATCTGGCGACCTCGGTGCAGCAGGTCCATGAGGACGCGCTGATCCACCTCTTTGAACCGCTGCGGGAACGCGCGCCGGAGCTGCGCAAGCTGGTCATCTCGGGCGGTTGCGCCTTGAACGTGACCGCGAACGGGCGGTTGCTGGCCGATGGGATCTTCGACGAAATCATCATCCCTCCGGCTCCCCATGACGCGGGCTGCGCCATAGGCGCGGGGCTGGCGGATCTGGCCGCGCGAAGTGTATCGCCTGAGACGGAGACGGTCCGCTCGCCCTATCTGGGGGCCGCCTATGATCGCTCCCGGATCGAGGCCGCCATGACCGCGGCAGGTGTGACGCCGCCCCCGCCGCGGTCGGATGCGGATCTCGCCCGCGATACAGCTCAGGCGTTGGCAGACGGGCTGGTCGTCGCTTGGTTTCAGGGCCGCAGCGAGTTCGGACCCCGGGCGCTGGGGGCGCGCAGCTTTCTCGCCGATCCGCGCCGGGATGCGGTGCGGGAGGAGCTGAACCAGAAGATCAAAAAGCGCGAACTGTTCCGTCCCTTCGCGCCCAGCGTGGCGGAGGAAGCGGCCTCGCGCTTCTTCGAGATTGACCAGCCCAGCCCCTACATGAACATTGTCGCCAAGGTCCGACCCGAGATGGCCTCGGTCATTCCCGCCGTGACGCATGTGGACGGGACGGCGCGGGTGCATACGGTGTCACCTGAGGCGAACCCGATCTACCATGCACTCCTGACCGCGTTCGGGGACCTGACCGGGGTGCCGGTGCTTCTCAACACCTCGTTCAACATTCAGGAACCCATCGTGCACACGCCCGAAGACGCGCTGGCGACCTTCCGCGCGTCGGGCGTAGACGTGCTGGCGCTGGGACCTTACCTGATCCGGCGTGCAGACCTGTCATGACGGGCGGAGGGCTGTTTCTCTCGATCGATTTCGAGGATTTCGCCCATGATCTGAAGCGTGACCTTGGGCTGTGGGACACCGGACCGCTGCGGCTCGACGCGCTTTGGCGCTGCTATGAGATCATCGACCGGTTTCTGGCCGGATACAGCGCGCGGGCGACGTTCTTTTGCACGGGCGTGATCGCCGATCAGGCGCCTGATCTGGTGCGGCGCATCGCGGCGGATGGGCATGAGGTCGCCTGCCACTATCATTTCCACGACGAGATGGACCGGCAGGAGACAAGCGAGACCGCCCGGAGCCTCGCCCGGGCCAAGGCCGCGCTGGAGACTGCCGCCAACACTCCGGTTCTCGGGTTTCGTGCGCCAAAATTCCGCATCCGTAAAGACGACCCGGCGCAGTATCGGGAGGTGGAACGTCTCTTTGCCTACGATTCCTCGCTCTGTGTTGCGACCAAGGCCGAGGTGACGGCGTTTCGCGGACGCATGGGACTGACCTCCCTCCACATCCTGCCGATTTATTCTGCTCCGCCCACGCGCAGTTTTCCAGCTTTGAACCTGGGCGGCACCTATCTCAAACTCTTTCCCCGTGTCCTCACCGACCGGCTCATCACCGGTGCCGAGGCTGAGGGGATGGTGCCGCATATTTATCTGCACCCCTACGAGTTCGCGTCGGAGGGAGAATTCCTGCTGAGCCGTAACGAGCTATCCGGGCTGGGACAGCGCAAGGCAGCCTATTGGCGGTTGCGGCAGCACCAGTGGAACACGGTCGGGAACCGCAGTCTCCTGACAAAGCTCAAAAAGATCTGCGACAGCCGTCCCCCACGAGGGCGGCTCTGCGATCACCTCTCCGAATTGGCGGTCGCCTGAACCCACTGCGCAGCGGCCTGCCCGGCGCTCCGCCCCGTGGCGAGGCAAGCGGTCAGCAGATAGCCGCCCGTTGGCGCCTCCCAGTCGAGCATTTCTCCGCAGGCAAAAACGCCGGGGGATTCATGCAACATCAGGTCCTGGGTCAGCGCGTCGAATCGAAGTCCACCAGCGGTCGAGATCGCTTCGTCGAGCGGGCGGGGGCCATTGTGGCGAATGGGCAGGGACTTGATCAGCGGCGCGAGATCCGCAGGCAAGGGGCGGCCAAATTCCTGAGCCAGTGCAATCTGTACCGGGCTCAGACGCAGCCCCTTGCGCAGGCGGTTGGAGACGGAGCCTTTCGCGCGGGCGAGTTGCTCGGCGACGCGGTCAAGACTCCAGTCTGGTTTCAGGTCCAATGTCAGCGCACCACCGTCCCGCAGCCACGGCGTCAGCGGGTAGATCCCACCGCCCTCAAGACCCCGTGCGCTGACCACGAACTCCCCCCGATGAATCTGGTCGCCGGTCAGGAGCGCTGTGTTTTTCACCGGCGCCCCAAAATGGGGCGTCATGTGGGGGCTCCAATGCAACGACAGCGCGGCGTTGCTGGGGGCGAAAGGCGCGACCAGCCCATGCGCTGCGAACCGCGCGGCCCATGCTCCGTCAGAGCCCAAGCGCGACCAGCTCGCTCCGCCCAGAGCGAGAACGGTGGCACGGGGGTGGAGCGTGAAAGGGCCGTCCTGTGTGTCAAAACGGGCCTCTTGCACCGACGACGAGTCCCAGCGCCAGCGGGTCCTGAACCTCACCCCAAGCCCGTCCAGCCGCGCCAGCCATGCCCTGAGCAAGGGGGATGCTTTCATCGCCCGGGGGAAAACCCGTCCCGTGGAGCCGGTGAAGAGCGGCTGTCCCAGCCCCTCTGCCCAGTCCATCACATCGCGCGCAGAGAACCGGGCCACGTGGGCCGCCACCGGATTGTCGCCGAACGCCGCCAGAAACTGTTCCTTCGGCACCGTATTCGTGAGATTCAGCCCGGATTTCCCAGCCATCAGGAACTTCCGTGCCGGGGACGGCATCTGGTCGGCGACCAGCACCGAGGCACCTGCCATCGCGGCGGCTTCGGCTGCCATCAGCCCTGCCGGTCCGGCGCCGATGATGAGAATATCAGGATCGGTCATGGCGACGATCTACGCGCACGGGCCGGCAAAGCAAAGCGTTGTGCTTTGCCTCGGGCGGGGTTAGCCCTAGCTCCCTGCAAAACACGAGGGGATCCATGGCGGACATTGTGCGCGTCGAGGGGCTGTCAAAGTCCTATAAGGGCGGCTTTCAGGCCCTGAAACACGTGGATCTGACGATTCGCGAGGGCGAGATCCTCGCCCTACTGGGGCCGAACGGCGCGGGCAAGACCACGCTGATTTCCTGCATCTGCGGGATAACGTCGATCAGCGCCGGCCGTGTTCTGGTGGCTGGGCATGACAATGTCACCGAATACCGCGCGGCGCGCTCCCTGATTGGGTTGGTGCCGCAGGAGATCAACCTTGAGCCGTTCGAGACGGTGATGGCGACCGTTCGGTACTCGCGCGGTCTGTTCGGAAAGAAGGACAACGACGCCTATATCGACGAGGTGCTGCGCCAGCTCTCCCTTTACGACAAACGCGATACGCAGGTGCGCGCGCTGTCGGGAGGGATGAAGCGCCGGGTGCTGATCGCCAAGGCGCTGAGTCATGAGCCGCAGATCCTGTTCCTCGACGAGCCCACCGCCGGGGTGGATGTGAGTTTGCGCAAGGAGATGTGGCAGACCGTGGCCGAGCTGCAAAAGCGCGGAGTGACGATCATCCTGACCACCCATTATATCGAGGAGGCCGAGGCGATGGCGGACCGGATCGGCATCATTTCTGACGGGCAGATCCGGCTAGTCCGCGAGAAACAGGCGCTAATGCATGAGCTGGGGCGCAAGGTGCTGCGGATTGAGCTGGCGCAGCCTCTGACAGAGGTGCCGGCGGGACTCGACACCTACGAACTGAGCCTCGCGAAGGACGGGGCGGAGCTGGTCTACACCTACGATGTACAGAGTGACGGGACCGGCATCACCCGGCTTCTGACGGCGCTGGCGGAGCGGGGTGTGAAGGTGCGCGACATCCGCACGGAGCAATCCTCGCTCGAAGACATTTTCGTCGATCTGGTCGAAGCGGAGGGGCAGGCATGAACGCACAGATGAACCTCCGGGCGATCCTTGCGATCTACCGTTTCGAGATGGCGCGGGGCCTGCGCACGATCACCCAGACGCTGGTTTCGCCGGTCCTGTCCACGTCGCTCTATTTCATCGTCTTCGGTGCCGCCATCGGCAGTCGCATCGACGAGGTCGAGGGCGTGAGCTACGGTGCCTTCATCGTGCCGGGCCTGATTATGCTGTCGGTCATCACCCAATCGATCTCCAACGCGTCTTTCGGAATCTATTTCCCGAAATTCATCGGCTCGATCTATGAACATCTCTCGGCCCCGGCCTCGTTCCTCGAAATCACCACCGGCTATGTGCTGGCGGCGGCGACCAAGGCCTTTGCCATCGGCATCGTGATCCTGCTCACGGCGTTCCTGTTCGTTGATCTGCAAATCGATCATCCGCTGTGGATGCTGCTGTTCCTGACCCTGACCTGCCTCAGCTTCAGCTTGCTGGGCTTCATCGTCGGCATCTGGGCCACGAATTTTGAGCAACTCCAGCTCGTGCCGCTCTTGCTGATCCAGCCGCTGATCTTCCTCGGAGGGACCTTCTACTCGGTCGATATGTTGCCAGGGGTGTGGCAGACGATCAGCCTGTTCAACCCGGTAGTCTATCTCGTGTCGGGATTCCGCTGGTCGTTCTACAGCATGGCGGACGTGTCGCTGGGCTGGTCGCTGCTGGCGATTTTCGGCTTTACCGGGATCTGCACCGCGATCATCGGCTGGATCTTCAAAACCGGTTGGCGGCTGAGGGACTAAGGCATCGGCGGGCCTTCCCCTCGGCTCTCCGAATGCATATGTCCCGACGTATGAGAGAGCATCTGAAATTCCTCGCCCGTCGCGGCGCGCCACTCGTCTCGGTCATCCGCCTGCAAGGCGTGATCGCCAATGGCGGGTCAGGCCGGTTGAACGATGCGGGTCTGGCACCTCTGATCAACCGGGCGTTCCGCAAGGGCAAGCCCGCCGCCGTGGCGCTGATCCTAAACTCGCCGGGCGGCTCGCCTGTGCAATCGTCGCTGATCGCGGCGCGGATCCGCCGTCTATCCGAGGAGAAGGAGGTTCCGGTTTTTGCCTTCGTCGAGGATGTGGCAGCCAGCGGCGGGTACTGGCTGGCCTGCGCGGCGGATGAAATCTACGCCGATACCAGCTCGGTCGTGGGCTCCATCGGAGTGATCTCGGCAGGGTTTGGGCTGAACAACTTCATCCAGCGCTATGGGATCGAGCGTCGTGTCTACACGGCAGGCGAGTCGAAGAGTATGCTGGACCCGTTCCAGGCCGAAAAGCCCGAGGATGTCGCCCGGTTGAAAGAATTGCAGGGCGAGATCCATGAGGCGTTTAAGGCCCATGTTAGCGAGCGTCGCGGCGCGCGCCTGTCGCAGGACCCGCAGCTTTTCACCGGCGCGTTCTGGACCGGGCAAAAGGCCCATGAGCTGGGCCTCGTGGACGGGATTGGCCATCTGGTGCCGGTCATGAAGCAGAAATTTGGGGAAAAGACGCGCTTTGCTGTGTATCGGCAGAAGAAGTCGCTCTTCTCCCGCTTTGGTGCGCAGCTCAGCAATGGTGTTGTCGAGGGGCTCGATGATCAGCTCCTGCAATCGCGATACGATCTGTCGTGATCAAGATCGTCTCCCTGTTCCTGATCGGAATGCTGGTCCTCGCGATGTTCGGGCGCCTGCGTCTGCCCGGGCAAAAGCACCTCTCGTCGCGCAAATGTCCCTCTTGCGGTCGCTACCGGATCGGCAAGGGGCCGTGTTCCTGCAGAAAAACCTGACATGACCTTTGTTCTCGCCATTCTGGGCCTCGTGATCCTCGTGGTGGCCGGGGATTTCCTCGTCAAAGGGGCGGTGAACCTGTCCCTGCGGCTGGGAATTCCGGCGCTGATCGTCGGTCTCACGGTCGTGGCCTTCGGCACCTCCGCGCCGGAGCTCCTCGTCAGCATAGACGCGGTGCGCAAGGACGTGCCCGGCATTGCCATGGGCAACGTGGTTGGCTCGAATATCGCCAATATCCTGCTGGTGCTGGGCTTGCCCGCGCTGATCTACGGCTTCGACACCAGCGACAGCCATGTGCAAAAGCACTACGTGACCATGCTGCTCGGCTCGGTCCTGTTCATCGCGCTGGCTTTCACCGGCACGTTCACAGTGTGGAACGCGCTAATCCTGCTGGCCGTTCTCACCGTGATCCTGCTCGATCAGGCCCGGATTGGTCTCAAGCAGCGCAATGGCACCAGCGAAGAGGATCTTGAGGGCGCTGACCCCAATATTGGCGGCTGGCGCATCGCGTTATTTCTGGCGCTGGGCCTGATCGGCCTGCCGCTGGGCGCGAACTTGCTGATCGACAACGCACGCGTCATCGCAGAGTCCTTTGGAGTGTCAGATGCTGTGATCGGCCTGACGCTGGTGGCCGTGGGCACCTCTCTGCCCGAACTCGCGACCACTATCGCCGCTGCTCGGAACAAGGAAGCCGACGTGGCGCTCGGCAATGTCCTCGGGTCCAACCTGTTCAATCTGCTGGCGATTATCGGTATAACTGGCCTGGTGGGCGACGTCCCGGTCGGAGAGCAGTTCCTGCGTCTCGACCTGTGGGTCATGCTGGGCGCGTCGCTGGTGCTGGCGCCGTTTATCTTCACCCACGCACGCATGACCCGTCCCGTGGGTCTGGCCTTCTGCGCGCTCTACCTCACCTATCTATGGATCATCGTATGAAACGTGCGCTCGTCACAGGTGGGGCCGCCCGACTGGGCAAGGCCATGGCGCTGCATTTGGCCGAGCGCGGGCTGGATGTGGCGGTGCATTACAACAGCTCGTCAGACGCAGCCGATGAGGTCGTCGCAGATATCCACGCCATGGGTCGGCAGGCGGTCGCACTCGGGGCGGATCTGCTCTCAGACACTGAGACCGGATCCCTGCTGCCGAACGCTGCCGAGACGCTGGGCGGCCCGATTGATCTGCTGATCAACAACGCGTCGATCTTTGAATATGACACGCTGGCCAGCGCCACCCGGGAGAGCTGGGACCGGCATATGGGCTCAAACCTGCGCGCACCATTCCTGCTGACGCAGGCGATGCTGGCGCAAGGGCTGCAAACGGAGCCGGATGAGAACGGCGAGCCGCAAGCCACCGGGCTGGTGGTCAATATGATCGACCAGCGTGTGCGCAAACTGACGCCCGAATTCATGACCTACACGCTGGCCAAGATGGGGCTATGGGCCTTTACGCAGACCGCGGCCATGGCGATGGCGCCGGCGATCCGCGTCAATGCCATCGGCCCGGGTCCGACTCTTCGCGGGGGGCGCCAGACCGAAGAGCACTTTGCCCGCCAGCGGGCTGCGACAATTCTTCAGCGTGGTTCCGACCCGCAAGGGATCTGCGCGGCGCTGAATTACCTGATCGATGCACGGGGCGTGACGGGGCAGTTGATCTGCGTGGACGGTGGACAACATCTCGCCTGGCAGACCCCCGATATTCTTGGCGTCGAGTAAGGGCGCTATCGCGACTTATTCTTGCGTGATGGCTTGTGAGGGAATCGGGCTGACGCGCTTCCTAAGCACCTCAAAAAATCGCAAGATATAAAATTAAGCGTTTAAATTCAATGGTCTAATTATGTGCCTAAAAATTAGGCAATTTAACCAACCGTGCCGGAACAAAGAAAAAATCGCGCTTCACGGAGTTTTCACCACAGACTTATCCACAGGAATCGTGGAGACCTTTTCCCTTGCCGCAGGTCCCAATATCTTGCAGCCCGAGTCACCCGGGGGATTCTCTGAATGAGCGACGCTGACGGCCTGCGGGGCCATGCCTGCATCCACTCCTATTTGCGGACCCTCGACGGATCCCCGGGGGTCTACCGGATGCTCGATGAACGGCAGGCGGTGCTCTATGTGGGCAAGGCGCGGAACCTGAAAAAACGTGTGGCGAACTATGCCAAGCCCGGTGGCCATTCGCCCCGGATCGCGCGGATGATCTCTGAAACCGCGTCGATGATGTTCCTCACGACGAAGACCGAGACCGAAGCGCTGCTACTGGAGCAAAACCTGATCAAGCAGCTGAAGCCGCGCTACAATGTGCTGCTGCGGGACGATAAATCCTTTCCGAATATCCTCGTGACGGGTGACCACGCCTATCCGATGATCCGCAAGCATCGGGGCGCAAAAAAGGACAAGGGCAGCTATTACGGTCCCTTTGCCAGTGCCGGCGCAGTGAACAGGACGCTGAACCAGCTGCAAAAGGTATTCCTGCTGCGCAACTGCACCGACGCGACCTTCGATGCGCGGACACGGCCTTGCCTCCTGTACCAGATCAAGCGCTGTTCCGCCCCCTGTGTCGAGTACGTCTCCGAGGCGGACTATGCGGCGTCGGTTCGGGATGCCGAGGAGTTCCTGCAAGGCCGCACCACCCGCGTGCAGGCCGACCTTGCCCGCGAGATGGAGACCGCCGCCGAAGCGATGGAATTCGAGCGCGCTGCTGCATTGCGCGACCGGATCCGCGCCCTGACCCATGTGCAGGGTTCTCAGGGCATCAACCCGGCAGGCGTGACGGAGGCTGACGTGATTGCACTGCATATGGAGGGCGGGCAGGCCTGTGTGCAGGTGTTCTTCATCCGCGCCAACCAGAACTGGGGCAACCACGATTACTACCCAAAGACCGGCTCCGGCGCGGATGCGGCCGAGGTGCTCGAAGGCTTCATCGGCCAGTTCTACGAGAACAAGGAAGCGCCCCGGCTCTTGCTGCTCTCCGACGATATCGAGGAACGCGCCCTGATGGAGGACGCCTTGTCCGAGCGGGCCGGGCGGCGGGTGCAAATCTTCGTCCCCCAGCGGGGGGAGAAAAAAGACCTCGTGGCCGGAGCGCTTCGCAACGCCCGTGAGAGCCTCGCCCGCAAGATGAGCGAGAGCGCCACACAGACGAAACTGCTCGCCGGACTTGCCGACGCCTTCGATCTCGACGCCCCACCAGAGCGGATCGAGGTCTACGACAACTCCCATATTCAAGGGACGAACGCCGTGGGTGGGATGATTGTGGCCGGGCCTGAGGGGTTCCTGAAAAGCCAGTACCGCAAGTTCAACATCCGGGGCGACGACCTCACCCCCGGCGACGATTTCGGCATGATGAAAGAGGTCCTGACCCGGCGCTTCAAACGGCTGCTGAAGGAGGACCCCGAGCGGGAAAAGGGGATGTGGCCCGACCTGCTCTTGATCGATGGCGGTGCGGGGCAGGTCTCGGCGGTGCAGGAGATCATGACCGAGATGGGGGTCGAGGACCTGGCCATGGTCGGTGTGGCCAAGGGGATCGACCGGGACGCGGGTAAGGAAGAATTCCACCGCCCCGGCGAGCGGCCCTTTGCCCTGAAGCATAACGACCCGGTGCTCTACTTTGTCCAACGGTTGCGGGACGAGGCGCACCGGTTCGCCATCGGCACCCACCGCGCCAAGCGCGCCAAGGCGGTGGGCGCCACGCCTCTGGACGAGATTGCAGGTGTAGGGGCAACCCGCAAGCGCGCGCTGCTGGCCCATTTCGGCTCTGCCAAGGCCGTGTCACGCGCCTCACTGGAGGATCTCAAGGCGGTAGATGGGATCAGCGCCGGTCTCGCGGAGAAGATCTACGGGTTCTTTCACGAGGGCGGATAGGAGTCGTCACGAAAGCGATACTCCGGCAACAGAAGACAGCTCGCGCCTACTCGGAAACGCGCCCGAATTTTGTGGTCAATGCTTCGCAGAGCCGGCTGGTCTTCATTGACCCTGACATAATTTACGCAACGCGACGTCTAGCCATTAGGATGTGTTACCCGTCGCAGGCCTCCGTATCTCCGAGCACCATCCGTGCAGGAGCGGCACCAAGATCCTTCACCTGCGGCTCCGCTCGGTCAAACCGAACCGCGACCATCCGTGTTCCACCCCCGTCGAGCAACACCGCACGCGGTCCGTCAGAACACAGCGCGATCCGGCTTTGCACCGTCTCTTGCCCGATGGCGTGGTTTGTAACGCCAATCACCCGGTCAACCTCGATCAGACGGTCCCCCTCCCGGCGCACCAGTTTCAGCACGCGGGACAAATGCGGCTTTTCCACATAGGCCAGCTCAATCGCCCCGTCCCCGTCAAAATCCGCAGCTCCGATGGGGGCCAGCCAGCGAAACGCGGTGCCGGTGTATTCGGTCGAGGCACCCCTGCGGA
The DNA here is from genome assembly GCF_007004065.1 of Palleronia caenipelagi. Taxonomy (GTDB): domain Bacteria; phylum Pseudomonadota; class Alphaproteobacteria; order Rhodobacterales; family Rhodobacteraceae; genus Palleronia; species Palleronia caenipelagi. The sequence goes on from NZ_VFSV01000008.1 coordinate 120,493, forward strand.
GGCCCGGCCGTCCCTCCTGCGTGATCACATCCCAGACGGTGAGCCGGGCGCCCCGGTCCCGGTCGCTTTCAACCGTTACGATCTCAGGGCGTCCGTCGCGGTTCAGGTCGATCAGACGGGGCGCGAAATCCTCAAAGACCAGATGATCCGGCTGACGCACCGTGACGGTCTGTGTCCTGCCGCCGGTTTGCAGAGTGACCACCAGATCCGTACGCCCGGGGATCGACCCCATGATGTTGTGCGGATAGCGGTTGGTCGGCCCCTCGTAGCGGGCGGCGGTGGCGACCGCAGGTGCCTCTTGCGCGGCGGCCTGCCAGCCCAGCAGCGCTAATGTGACAACACTGGCCAGCCTGCGGAAACCTCTGAAAGACCATGCCATTCCGAAATCTCTCCCTTGCGTCCCGGTGCCGTCATATTGGCACAGGACGCTAGATCCGGCATCCGGCTGACACAAGCCGGGACAGCGGGTCCTCACGCAGCTGTCAGGCGCTGAAGGATCTGCGGCAATTGGGCGAAATCATCAAAGACCGCGTCATGAGGCAAGGCCTCGACGGGTGTTTTTCGGTATCCCCGCGTGTAGAGCGCAAAGGGGACCATGGCCCGCTGTCCGGTCTCAGCGTCCACTTCGCTGTCACCCACGAAGACCCCGGATGCCCCCAGCGCTCTGAAGCTGGCGTGAAGCGGGGCGGGATCGGGCTTGCGGACCGGCAGGCTGTCGCCGCCAATCACCACATCAAACAGGCTGTCGAGATTCAAGGCCGTGAGGATCTGAAGCGTGGGCGTGTAGCTCTTGTTGGTACAGACCCCAAGCCGATAGCCCTCGCCGCGCAAAGTGCTGAGGGTCTCCGGAACCCCGTCATAGATTCGCGTCAGGGTCACCGGATCGCGGGCGTAGTGGCCCAGCATCGCGGCGATCATCGCGCCATGATCGCCCATGGGGATCTCCCGTGCTTCCATCGCGCATTTCACAAGGTTTGGGATGCCGTTGCCGACAAATGCCATGACCTCCGCCAGCGTCAGCGGCGACTTGCCCGCATCCGCGAGCATCCGGTTCACCGCAACGTGGAGGTCAGGGACGCTGTCGATCAGCGTGCCGTCGAGGTCAAAGACAACAGCTCGGGTCATCGGAATCCTTTCGCGATGGGATGCTCAGTCGCCCGGAGCGGTAACCAACACCGCTTCGACCCGGCGGTTGCGTGCGCGCCCGGCATCGATGAGGTTCGAGGCAAGCGGCGCCAGATAGGCAACCCCGTCGGCTTCGATTTGCGCCGCCGCGACCCCGTGATCGGAGATCAGCGCCGCCCGCACGGCCTCGGCCCGCTTGCGCGAAACCGCCCGGTTCGTGTCCAGACCGCCATCCGTATCCGTATGCCCAACCAGTGCGATACGCGCGCCCGGATCTGATTTGAGCCGGGCCGCCAGTTCTTTGAGCGAGGGCAAATCGGTGGAAGACAGCGCGGTCGATCCGGTTTCAAACCGCACATCCCTGAGCACCGCATGCCCGTCGCGCAGGAGCCGCGCCCAGATTCCCGCGCCGTCGGGGATCGCGGTCGGCGTCGTCGCCTCTGCCTCGACGGCTTCGGGCAGGTCGGGGGGGGCATCGAGGAGAACGGTCGTGGTCTGCACGTAGACATCGCGTCCGCCGCGACTGACCAGCACTGACAGCAGCTCCCCAAAGGAGGCTTCGGCGAGGAGGTAGTGATACTCCGTCAGATCCACGAACATTGCGGGCGCAGGCAAGGTTTCGAGGGCAAAGCGGAAGTCATACCCGCCGCAGGCGCTGGCCGGACAGTCGTAGATGATCTGATAACCCGCGGCTTCCAATTGCTGGCCCAAGGTGGCCGCGAGGTCGGCAGAGGCGATCTCGGCGTCGTCACTGATCCGCCAGGCGGTCCGGGTCACCGTTCCGGTCGCATTCCGCGTCTCCAGCGTCCCCTCGTGCCACGGCCCGACCGGCAGCGCCACAGCGGCACGGGCGCTGTCTTCGGCGGTCCGCTCGGCCCCATCTGGCAAATCCAGTGCCATCGCCTGAGCAGCGCCAGCCCAGAGCAGCGCCGCAAGCGCCAGCTCTGCCCTCATCGCGCCTGCCCGTGATAGTCATCATTGGGGCGCATCTCGGAGGCCGTCGCCACCCGGTTCGTCATGTTGAAGAACCCCGCGACCGAGGCGATGTCCCAGATATCCCGGTCGGAGAAGCCCGCATCGCGCAACGCCTGCCGGTCCTCCTCGACGACCTCGGGACAGCGCTCGGTGAGCTTGGTGGCGAATGCGAGCATCGCCGTCTGCCGCGCATCCAGATCCGCCACCCGCCAGTTCATCACCATCTGCTCGCCAAGGATCGGATCGCCGGACAGCTCCCGCACCGCCGCGCCGTGGGCCACGAGGCAGTAATAGCAGCGGTTGCAGGCTGAGACAGCGACCGCAATCATCTCGCGTTCGAGCTTCGTCAGATTGCTCTCGCCCAACATCAGGTCGTTATAGAGCGCGGTGAAGGCGTTGAGCTTGTCGATATCGAAGGCATAGGCGCGCAGCACATTGGGCACGAGGCCGAGTTTGTCCTGACAGATGTCAAAATATTTCTGCGTCGACTCTGGCAGCGGATCGACCGCGGGCAGGTCGAGGGCGGTGGGCGCGTCTTTGGTCATTGGGGTCCTCGGCGGCTCAGTCTCGGATGCGATAGTGGTAGCATGGCCCGCCCTCAAATCCGAGCGTGCCGTAGAGTGCGCGGGCCGGAGCGTTGGCTTCGGTCACGAACAGTCCGATCTCGCGCGCGCCTCGCCGCATGGCCCAGCGCTCGGCATGGGCCATGAGGTGCCGCGCCATGCTCTGACGCCGGCACTCAGGCCGGACGTGAAGCGCATGGACCACGGCTGTGCGTCCCGAGACGGCAACGAACAGGGTCCCGGCGGGCTTGTCCGAGGCGCGGCCCAGAACGCTGACCTTGGGCACCGCGACGCGAGCCATGACAGCGCGCCGCGTCTCGGGGACGTCGCCCTCGTCCCAGATCTCGCGTTGCACTTGCAGGGGCGGCCAGATGGCAAAGCCAGTGACCGGCGGCGGTGAGGGCGCCTCTGTCAGCGGGCGGCTGAGCCAAAGGGTCGGGTCGATCCGGGCATAGCCCCGCGCGGCGAGCATCTCGTCGAATGCCGTTTCATCGCTGCGCAGGCGAAACAGGAGGGGCCTTTGGCGCGCGGTCAAAGCGGCCTCGGCCTCGTCCAGCGTCGCGTCATCCGGTACGCCGTTGCAGGTCGCGGCCTCTGTGCGTTTACCCCCACCAGCCCCGTCGCGCAGGGTGAATGGTCCCAGCCGCTCGGTCGCAGCAGCGGGCCAGGTGTCCGTCAGAAACCTCTCCGGGTCGATCATTCCGCCGCCTCGGGGAAGTCCTGCCGCAGCCGCGCCACGGCCTGCTCCAGCAACGTCCCGTCCGTGCCGCGCAGGACAATGGCGACCTGATGCCCGGTGCCGGTCCACGACGGATAGGAGCCTACGGACAGATCCGGGAATTCAGCGGCCAGCGCGGCCAGCGGCGCGGCAATGTCGCCCTCGCCCCGGGAGACGCGCAGGGTGCGGCTCAGAACCGGTGCTCCCCCCGCCAGACGCGGGAGAAGCCCGGCCAGCATTGCCTCAAAAATCTGTGGCACCCCGGCCATCACGTGGATGTTACGCAGGGAAAAGCCCGGCGCGGAAGAGATCGGGTTGTCGATCAGCTCCGCCCCGTCGGGGATCCGGGCCATGCGCAGGCGCGCTTCGTTCAACTCGGCATCGCGGGCGGCATAATGGGCCTGAAGGATCGCGCGGGCATCGTCTCGCACCCCGATGGGCGTGTCGAACACTGCGGCGATGCAATCGGCGGTGATGTCGTCATGGGTCGGCCCGATGCCACCCGAGGTGAAGAGGTGGGTGTAGCGCCCGGACAGGTCCCGCGCGGCGCCGGTGATCGCGTCGGGTTTGTCGCTGACCACGCGGATCTCGCACAGCTCGATCCCGCGCTCGGTGAGGGCCTTTGCCAGATGATGCGCGTTCGAGTCGCGGGTCCGGCCCGAGAGGATCTCGTCTCCGATTACAAGCATGGCGGCAGTGGGGTTTGTCATGGCGCGACGTCCTTGGCCTGAGGGTCTGGCACGGGTATAGCCCTCTGCGATGCAGTTTCCATCCCCCCTGATCCCCGCGCGGCTGATCCGCCGCTGGAACCGGTTCCTGAGCGAGGCCGAGCTGGCCGACGGGACCATCGTGCGCGCCCATTGTCCCAATCCGGGCGCGATGCTCGGGCTGGCCGAGCCGGGGATGCGGATCTGGCTGGAGCCCAATGACGACCCGAAGCGAAAGCTGAAATACGGCTGGCGGCTGGTCGAACTGCCGGGCGGGCACATGGCCGGGATCGACACCGCCGTGCCGAACCGGGTGGTGGGCGAGGCATTGCGGGCGCGGGGCATCCCAGAGTTGGCCGCCTACACAACCGTGCGTCCGGAGGTGAAATATGGCGCAAAAAGCCGGGTGGACTTCCTGCTGACCGAACCTAGCCTGCCTGATGTGTATGTAGAGGTGAAGAACGTCCACTTGCGGCGCGACGAGGACTGGGCGGAGTTTCCCGATTGCGTCACGGCGCGCGGAGCCCGTCACTTGCAGGAGTTGGGCGACATGGTGGCGCAAGGTCATCGGGCGGTGATGCTCTACCTGATCCAGCGAGATGATTGCGCCCGGTTCCGCCTCGCCCGCGATCTGGACCCGGCCTATGGCGCGGCGTTTGATCTGGCCGCCGAGCGGGGCGTTGAGGCGCTGGCCTATGGTACGGTGATCACGACCGACGGGGTGACGCTGGGTCGCGCGATGCCCCTCTCCCCATGAGTGCCCTTGGCTGCACTGGCAAATTGACCGTCCTGCGTTTATATTGCTGCCGCGCAGAAAACGGAGAGTGACGTGGACGAAACCAGCGGTCGACTGACGAAGGACGGCATCCGCTTGCATGAGGCAGGGGATTTCGCGGGGATGCATAAGGCTGGACATCTCGCCGCCGAGATCCTCGACCGCATTGCCGAACATGTCTTTCCCGGCCAGACCACCGGCGCGCTCGACAAGCTGATCACCGACTGGGTGGTCGAGGCGGGCGCGACCTCCGCGACGATTGGCTATCGCGGCTACAAGCACGCCAGCTGCATCAGCGTGAACCACGTGGTCTGCCACGGCATCCCCGGCGACAAGGTCCTGAAGGACGGCGACATCCTGAATATTGACGTCACCGTGATCGTGGATGGCTGGTTCGGCGACACGTCCCGCATGTATGTGGCAGGCAAGCTCAGCCGCAAGGCTGAGCGCCTCATTCAGGTCACCCACGATGCGCTGATGCTGGGGATCGAGGCGGCAAAACCGGGCAACACCTTTGGCGACATTGGCCATGCCATCCAGAGCTATGCCGAGGGCCAGCGGATGAGCGTGGTGCGCGATTTCTGCGGTCATGGACTGGGCCGCGTGTTCCACGCTCCGCCCAACGTGGTGCATTTCGGCCGCCCCGGCAAAGGTCCGGTGCTGGAGGAAGGCATGTTCTTTACCATCGAGCCGATGATCAATCTGGGTCGCCCTGAGACCAAGGTGCTGTCGGATCAATGGACCGCCGTCACCCGCGACAAGTCTCTGTCGGCGCAGTTTGAACACTCAGTGGGCATCACCGCCGACGGGGCCGAGATCTTTACCCTGTCTCCGGCGGGACGGTTTCATCCGACCTGGGGTTGATCTCCGACATCGAACCGGGCGCCGGGATCGCCGCCGGGTCCTACCGCTCTGCTTGACCGGGTGAAGCGGGCAGGCTAGGCCGCGTTGACCCATTTTTGCAGGAGATCCAGCTATGTCGAACCCGTCAATTCTGATCTTGCCCGGCGACGGGATTGGCCCGGAGGTCATGGCCGAAGTCCGCAAGGTGATCGACTGGTTCGGCGCCAACACCGATGCGAAATTCGACGTGTCCGAGGATCTCGTCGGCGGGGCCGCCTATGACGCCCATGGCACGCCGCTCCACGACGACACCATGGCCAAAGCGCAGTCGGTCGATGCCGTACTGCTCGGTGCCGTAGGTGGTCCGAAATACGACGTGCTGGACTTTTCGGTGAAGCCCGAGCGCGGCCTTCTGCGTCTGCGCAAGGAAATGGACCTTTACGCGAACCTGCGACCCGCCCAGTGCTTTGACGCGCTGGCGGATTTCTCGTCGCTGAAGCGGGACGTGGTGGCCGGTCTCGACATCATGATCGTGCGCGAACTGACCTCCGGCATCTATTTCGGCGAGCCGCGCGGCATCATGGATGACAACGAAGGCGGTCGCGTAGGCATCAACACCCAGCGCTACACCACCGACGAAATCCGCCGTGTCGCCCGGTCCGCCTTCGAACTGGCCCGCCGCCGCGGCAACAAGGTCTGCTCCATGGAGAAGGCCAACGTCATGGAATCCGGCATCCTCTGGCGTGAGGAAGTCCAGTGGGTCCATGATAATGAATACCCCGATGTAGAGCTGAGCCACATGTACGCCGACGCGGGTGCCATGCAGCTCTGCCGCTGGCCCAAGCAGTTCGACGTAATCGTCACCGACAACCTGTTCGGCGACCTGCTCTCCGACGCCGCCGCAATGCTCACCGGCTCCCTGGGGATGTTGCCCTCCGCCTCGCTCGGCCAGCCGATGGAGAACGGACGCCCCAAGGCGCTCTACGAGCCCGTCCATGGCTCCGCCCCCGACATCGCGGGTCAGGGCAAGGCGAACCCGATCGCCTGTATTCTGAGCTTTGCCATGGCGCTGCGCTACTCCTTCGACATGGGCGACAAGGCCGATCTGGTCGAGCGCGCGGTGGAAAAGGTGCTGGCCGATGGCCTGCGCACTGCCGATCTGCTGGGCGAAGAGGGCGTGGCCCCTGTCTCGACCTCCGAGATGGGCGACGCGGTGATCGCCGCCATCGCCACGCTTTCCGACGCTGCGTGAGGCCACAAGCCTCTTGACCGGGGCGGGAAACGGGAGTGAGACGGGGGCATGTCACCTCGTCTCGCCGGGCCGCTTCTCGCCCTTCTCGCCTTCGGTCTTTATGCCTGTCACGATGCGGTCGTGAAGATCCTCGGCGCGCGCTATGCGCCGCCTCAGATCCTGTTCTTTTCGGTGCTGTTCAGCTTTCCCCTGGCCACGATGCTGATGATGCGGGAGAAACAGGCCTCCACCCTGCGCCCCGTGCATCCCTGGTGGGTCGCCCTGCGCACCGCCGCCGCCGTTATGGCAGCCCTCTGCGGCTTCTATGCCTTTACGGTGCTGCCGCTCGCGCAGGCCTATGCCCTGATCTTTGCCGCTCCGCTGCTGGTCACCGTGTTCTCGATCCCAGTGCTCGGCGAAAAAGTCGGACGGCACCGCTGGGCCGCTGTCATCGTCGGTCTGATCGGCGTGCTGGTCGTGCTCCGTCCCGGCAGCGCTGACCTCGGGCCGGGTCATCTGGCAGCGCTTGGGGCCGCCTTCGCCGCATCACTGGTCTCCGTGATCTCGCGTCGCATCGGGCGTGAGGAACGCCCCGTGGTGATGATGCTCTACCCCATGATGGTGAACCTGCTCGTTATGGCGACGCTCCTGCCCGGCCTCTACCGCCCTGCTCCGTTCGGAGACATGGTGCTGTTTGCCTGTGTCGCTCTTCTGGGCTTTGCCGGAGGCCTCATCACCATCGCGGCCTATACCCGTGCCGACGCTGCCGTGGTGGCACCCATGCATTATTCCCAGATCATCTGGGCGGCAGGCTTTGGCACGTTCCTGTTCAATGAACCGACGGACCGAAACACCTGGATCGGTGCCAGTATTGTCATCGCGTCGGGTCTGTACGTCGTCCTGCGCGAATCCCGCGGCTCCTCCGAAAACACACCTGTCACCAGCGGCCGCACCCGTCCCGAACTGCCGGGAACGCCCCGGATTGCCAACGCCATTCTGGCCCGCGCAAATCGTGTTCCTCCGGGCCACGTTGCGCTTGCAAACCGTGACAGGACACATTAGGAGCCGCACCACGGTCGGAGTGTAGCTCAGCCTGGTAGAGCACTGTCTTCGGGAGGCAGGGGTCGGAGGTTCGAATCCTCTCACTCCGACCAATTCTTTCAATTACTTAACGGCATTTCGAAAACGCTTCATTCTCGGCGTCTTTGGGATTCGGCACAGATTCATCCGGTTTCCGTCGGGACGCCGGGTCTTTGGCGTTCCCTTCGCTCCATCAATAAAAAGATAAGCTCCCCGCCGAGACCAACGGCGGGGAGCTTGAAGATATTTCCACAGCGACAAAAGGAAAGTCACGATGCGGTATCTGAATACCGCAAAACTAAATAAGTGCAAGGCAATCTGGACGTGGTGGAGGAGCTGGCCAAAGCCGGTGATCCGATCTTCCCGGCCCGGGCTGAGAGCAAGCGGCCCCATATCACGGACTGGCAGCGTCGGGCCACGACCGATGCGACTCAGCTCCGGCGCTGGTGGGGAAAGTGGCCCGATGCCATGCCCGTCGTGCCGACCGGGAGCCGCTCGGGCATTGCTGTGCTGGACCTTGACCAGAAGAACGGCAAGGACGGCTGCAAGACGTTGCGCGAGCTGGGCACGACCCGGACGCGCTGTCATCTCATGTGATCTCTACGCCTTCCGGCTGGCGGCACATCTATTTCTGGCACGTGGAGGGGCTACGTTGTTCCACCGACAAGATTGGTCCCGACGTGGATGTGCGGGCCGAAGGCGGCCTCGACATTGCCCCCGGTGCAGTCAGCGACAAGGGCAGCTATGGGCGGCTCAGCGGCCCGTTGAAACGGGTCTTGGCTGAACTGAAACCTTGGCCCGATGCTATCCAGCCGCCCACCCGTGAGCCGCACGAAAGCACTGGTGAACCGACCGGGCTTTCCTTTGAACAGTTCGCGGCGGCACTCATGGCAATCCCGAACGACGACACCAATCCCGACGCCGGCAGCCGGGATTGGTGGGTCAAGATGCTGGCAGCGGTTCACCACGAAACGGACGGCTCCGAAGAGGGCTTGGAGATGGTGCAACTCTGGTCCGCTCAGCATGTCAGCTACAGCGACACCCACACAGAAGAGGTGTGGCGCTCTTTCCGCCGTGGTGAGGGCGCGACCGGGGCTAGCGTGCTCTATGAGGTAAGGCGGCATTGCTGGGGTAATGACCACGCGGCGGCGCTGGCCATGTTGTCCGACGAAGACGAAGCGGGCTTTGGCTCAGATGCGCTGGATGAAGAAACGCGGGCGACGATTGAAGAGCTGGTGGGGCCGATTAAGGAACGCACCAAATCCCGGCGGCTTCCCTTCCTTTCACCATCCGATTGCGACACGCTGCCCACTCGCGACTACGTGGTGAAGAGCCTGCTGGCAGCTGGGGACGTGGCCACGATCGTGGGCGCGCCCGGCGCGGGTAAGTCTCTGCTGGCCCCGTATCTGGGCTATATGGTAGCGCGGGGCGATGGCGCTTTTGACCGCCGCACGCGCCAAGGGACCGTCTTCTATGTAACGGCGGAAGACCGACGGGGGATGCGTGCCCGGGTCAAGGCGCTTTGGGAAGAGCATGGCGAGGCCGACGCCTTCCGGCTGGTGGAGGGCGTGTCCGATCTTCTGAGGGACAACAGCCCGGACCTGAAAGACCTGACCTGTGCCGTCAAAGACCAACGCCCCAGCCTGATCTTGATCGACACCGTGGCGCTGGCGTTCCCCGGGCTGGAAGAGAACGACGCCAAGGCGATGGGCCGCGTCGTCGCGGTAGCCCGGTCCTTAACGAAGTGGGGCGCAGCTGTTGTCTTGATCCACCACGACACAAAGGACGGGGCGAACGGGCTGCCCCGTGGGCACTCCATCTTGAACGGTGCGCTGGACGCGAACCTCTACCTCAAGCGGGAAGACGGGGTCGTGACGGGCAAGCTCACCAAGAACCGGAATGGCAGCACGGACCAGAAGATTGCCTTCACCGTCGCTACCGTGGCGGAGGGCGCAGGGCGCAGACGAAGACGGCGACACCCTCACCACGGCTATCTGCCGGGAAGCAGACGCCAGCGTGGTCAAGGAAACCAAGCTCAACAAGGGCGAAGCGGGCGTGATGGATCACTTCCGCGAACTGGCGGACGAAGACGGTGTGGAGGAATCGAAGCTACGCCAAGCCTGTATCGACGGGCGGCGGGTTTCCACATCCGACAACGCGGACAGTCGCCGCCGAACGCTGGACAACGCGCTAAGGGGGCTGACGGAGAAAGGCGTGCTGGTCTTCAACGGAGGTAATTACCGCACCCCTTCCACGGCGGCTTATCTTCTCGGGGACATTGATCTGGGGGAAGACGACGATGACTGAGGCTCGGAAAGTTGGAAAAAGCCGGAATTTTCCGGAAAGCTTCCAAGGCCAATTCGCCAGTCGATCCCGGAAAATCCGGAAAGCCCCCTTAAGGGGCTTCCGACTTTCCGGACGGCGATGGTGCGGTGCTTCTGAGGTGACGGTAGCGGGCTGCCTGTGGAGCGTGCTTCTACGTGGGCGTGGGGGACTGGGCAACTGAGGGGATTGCGGGTCCCTCTGGCACGGGAGCTTCGGGGGAAAGCAGAGCCCCGGGCTGTCCCTGCTTGGAAAAATTTGGAATCGATAAAACCCCGCCGAGAAGTCCTCCGGGAAAGGCAGAGGAACTGAGCGGTGACATATTCCCCTGAGACAGTGGACGCGATGCTTTTCAGCGAGGCGCCCCCCGTCGAGGACTCCCCTGTGGTGAATGCCGTTGATCTTGCGGAATGGCTGGGGATCGCACCAAACCGGATTCATGCTCTGGTCAGCACGTTGGCAAATGCCTCATGGGGTAAGCTGGCGGCTGAGTTCGTGGAGGCCAAGAAGCAGCCCGACACCTTGCAGGTCTTCGTCAACACCATTCTGGCGCAAGGCTGGCGCGAGGCCGCGAAAGAGATCAACGAAGCGGCCTTGGCCGCTCGGGCGGAACCGTTCGCGTTACCTGAAGCGATCCCAGCGGACGTGCTTTTTGTGATCGGAGGGGTGGACTTACAGAGAAACCGGCTGGAAGTGGTCTTTCTGGGGCATGGCCGCGACGACCTCTTCGTCATGTCTCAATTCGTGATCCGGGGCGACCCGATGGCCGATGACGTTTGGACGGCACTGGATGACGCGCTTAAGGTAAGGGCTAATAGCCAGCAAATAACGATAGCGGCGAGCGCGATTGCTGAGAGGAAGACCTTCGGACAGCGGTCGTATCGTGTTGCGACCCACCGCCAGTCTTTCAGCCTGCCGAACATGATCTCGATCCGGTTACGTCGTTTGTATCGGCGCTTGTCGTACTTCACTGGCTTTTTGCGTTGCTTTCGGCCGGGAATGCATACGCGTATCCCTTTATCGTTCAACGCTTCTCTGAACCAATCCGCGTCATAGCCGGGGTCCCCGAGGAGCCACTCAACATCAGGCAGGCTGCTGAGCAACGCCCGTGCTCCGATGTCGTCGCTGACCTGACCGGCCGTGATGAGCTTGTTCAGAGGACGGCCTCGGCTATCGCCGACCGCATGCAGCTTGGTGTTCATACCGCCCTTGGTACGACCGATCAGACGTCCACGCCCCCCTTTTTGACGCCCATGCTGGTCGCTGTTCGGTGGGCCCTCAGATCATTCGGCCGTCTGCTCGGACCGATGGCGCCGCCGGCCTCATCATCGATCATGACAGTCTTTTCGTCGCCGTGGTCGGCGGCCAGACCGACCATCATCTGCGCGAAGATGCCCTTATCGCTCCACCGCTTCCAACGATTGTAGAGCGTTTCCGGGGTTTACGCGGCCCCACTGGGGCCACGGTCCCCTTCAACTGTGCGGGCCATATGCTGCCGGAGCGTCCCGTCAGCGTAAGCCATTGCGATTAATGAAGATAATTCCACTCAACACACGCCGGTCATCAACGCGTGGTTTGCCGTGCGACTTCGGAAAGAAGGAATCAAGACGCGCCATTTGCGCTTCCGTCAGCCAAAAAACAGCAGACATGTTCACCGCCATTTTTTCAGTGGTGAATCACGCCATTAGGCGAAAATCAATGGGTTCTGAGCCTGATTCATCGATCTCCGAAGTTCTGATCATTTAAAGTGAACCACTACCGGCTAGGGTCAAGAACAAGCTCGCCAAGCAACTCCCCCGCATACCGGCGGTCAAAACCTTTGCCGATTTCGCCACCTTCCGCGAGGCAGGCCGCGCTCTTGGCGACCTGCATGTGAATTTCGAGACCGTCCCTCCCTTCATGGTCACATTCAAAGAAGGCGACCACCGCCTGATCCCCGAGGCCGCAGCCGATCCCGTCAGCTTCTACCGCGTGACCAAGGTGAAATTCGGCGGCAAGGGCAAAGAGCAGGACAAGACCACCGTTATCTACAATGACCGATTCACCGTGCAGAACATTCCGCTGGAAGCCTATGACTGCGTGGTCAACCGCAAACCGGCGCTGGAATGGGTGATGGAACGGCACGTGGTCAAGACCGACAAGGCGAGCGGCATCGTCAACGACGCCAATGATCACGCGAACAAAAAGATAGGCGATCCCCGCTACCCGCTAGACCTGTCCTGCCGGGTGATCACCGTGAGCCTGGAGACGATGCGGCTTGTAGACAGCCTGCCCGCGCTGGATGTCGACTAACCCCGAACCAGTCCCATTTCGCACCGCCCTACCGGACGCGCCTGATGGGGCTGCGGATGGGTCTGATAAAACAAGAAACCTCGCAATTAGTTTAGATCACGGGCTTTTATCGGAAATTTGGTGCCCAGGAGAGGACTTGAACCTCCACGTCCATACGGACACTAGCACCTGAAGCTAGCGCGTCTACCATTCCGCCACCTGGGCAGGTGTCGTGAGGCGGCGTTTAAAGTTGGCGCAGGGGGGTGTCAACGGCATTTCAGAGGCGATTTCGATTTTTTCTGCGCGGCTTTGCCGGTTGTGTCCGGGGCGTCCTCGGCCTAAATCCGGATGACGGCAATGCAGGAGGAACTTGCGATGAAACTCGTCACGATTTTCGGCGGCACGGGCTTCGTCGGTCGCTATGTTGCCCGGCGCATGGCCCAGCAAGGCTGGCGGGTACGCTGCGCGAGCCGCAACCCCAACGACGCGCCCTTTGTCCGGACCTACGGGGTTGTGGGGCAGGTCGAGCCGGTGTTCTGCAACATCCGCGACGATGACAGCGTGCGCATGATCATTCAGGGTTCCGACGCGGTGGTGAATTGCGTGGGTATCCTCGCTGAGGGCGGCAAGCAGACTTTTGAGGCACTCCAGCGGGACGGCGCAGGTCGAATCGCGCGGCTGGCCGCCGAGGCCGGAGTGGAACGTCTGGTACAGATTTCCGCAATTGGAGCAGATGCCGACTCCGACAGCGAATATGCGCAGACCAAGGCCGCCGGCGAAGCGGCGGTGCTGGAGGCTTTCCCCTCCGCCACGATCCTGCGCCCCTCGATCATCTTTGGCGACGAGGACGAATTCTTTAACCGCTTTGCCGGAATGGCCCGGTTTTCCCCGGTCCTGCCGCTGGTGGGCGCCTCGACCCGGTTCCAGCCGGTCTATGTAGACGACGTGGCCGCGGCTGCGGAGAAGGCTGTGCTCGGTCAGGCCGAAGCGGGTGTTTATGAACTCGGCGGCCCTGATGTGGCGACGTTCCGCGAGCTGATGCAGGAGATGCTGGGCGTGATCCAGCGCCGCGCATTGATCCTGAACACGCCGATGCCGGTTGCGAAACTCATGGGCTGGACCTTCGATTTGCTGGGCAAACTGACCTTTGGCCTGCTCAAAGGCCCCCTTACCCTCGATCAGGTGCGCAATCTTGGCAATGACAACGTCGTTGCTGAGGATGCGCGTGGCCTCGAAGATCTTGGCATCCGCCCGACTGCGCTTGAAGCCATCCTGCCCACCTACCTGTGGCGTTTCCGCCCCGAAGGCCAGTTCGCCGAATCGATCAACTCAGCAGCGAACCTGCGCGGCGTGGACAGCGACAAGGTCTCCTGACCTGAGTCGTTAATAATAGGCGTAGGCCAGCAGGCCTGCGCCCAGCACCATCCGGTACACGACATAGGGCGTAAAGCTCACCGATTGCAGCAGCCGGAACATTAGCTTCAGCGCCGCAAAGGCCGCAATGGCCGAGAACACCGCCGCAATCCCCGCATCCCGCGCCAATGCCCAGTTGGCTTCCTGCGCCACGTCGAAGCTCAACAGCGCGCCCGAGGCGATGATCGTCGGGATTGACATGAGCATCGACAGCCGCGCCGCGTCCTCGCGCCCATAGCCCAGCATCCGCCCGCCGGAAATGGTGATGCCCGAACGTGACGTGCCGGGGATCAGCGCCAGCACCTGCCAAAGGCCCATGGTCACGGCATGGCGCAAGCTCCATTGATCTGCGCTCCGGGTCTGGGAGCCGGTCTGGTCGGTCCAGTAGAGGATCAGTCCAAAGATAATTGTCGTCCAGCCAATGATCGTCACCGAGCGCAAGGCGTCGCTGAGACCCGTGACCTTCAGGATCACGCCAGCGATCACCACCGGAATCGTAGCGACGATCAGGCAGAGACAGAGCCACGCCCCTTGTGAGTCGATACGTCCCCGGATCACCGAGGGCAGGCCGCTGATCGCGATCTTTATGTCCGGCCAGAAGAAGAGAATCACCGCCGCCAGCGTTCCCACATGGGCCGCCACATCGATGGCCAGCCCCTGATCGTCCAGCCCGGTCAGGGCCGGGAGCAGGATCAGGTGACCGGATGACGAGATCGGCAGGAACTCGGTAAGCCCTTGAACGCAGGCAACGAGGAGCAGGTGGAAGAGGGGCATTCTGGCGCTTTCGGCGGTTGCGCGCGAGACCATAGCGACTGACCGCGCGGTGCATAGAGGAAATATTAGGCCGTATCGGATCTTTTTTCGCGTCCATGAAAGCGGTTTCACGGTGAAAATTAAAGAAAACGTAAATTTAGGACAGTAAAGGTGACTTTTATCCCGTTTGGAGTCTTCCACAGGGGCCGGGATTGGTGTATCTCGACCCCAAGCCAGATAGGGAGAGTGCCGTGGCGAGCGGAAAGATGCTGCAGTTCATCAGCGTTGGGCGAGACATGCCCGAAAAGCGGACGGCGGAAGAGCGCCGCGAGGATTTCGGTGAGATCTATCGCGACTTTGCCGCCACTAAGGCCGAGGAACAGGCCAGCCGGTGCAGCCAGTGCGGCGTGCCGTATTGCCAGTCCCACTGCCCTTTGCACAACAACATCCCCGACTGGCTGCGGCTGACCGCGAGCGACCGCTTGCAGGAGGCCTATGAGATCAGCCAGGCGACGAATACCTTCCCCGAAATCTGCGGTCGGATCTGCCCACAGGACCGGCTCTGCGAGGGCAACTGTGTCATCGAGCAATCGGGTCATGGCACCGTCACCATCGGCGCTGTCGAGAAATATATCACTGATACGGCTTGGGAAAATGGCTGGGTCCAGCCCATCGCGCCCTCTGCCGAGCGGACCGAGAGCGTTGGCATCATCGGTGCCGGGCCGGGGGGTCTGGCCTGTGCCGACGTGCTGCGCCGTGCCGGCGTACAGGTCACGGTCTATGACCGCTATGACCGCGCGGGCGGGCTGCTGACCTACGGAATCCCGGGCTTCAAGCTGGAGAAAGACGTGGTCATGCGCCGCATCGAGCAGCTCGAAAAGGGCGGCGTGACGTTCCGGCTGAACTGCAATGTCGGGGACGACATCTCGTTTGCGGAGATCCGCGAGACCCACGATGCTGTGCTCATCGCAACCGGCGTCTACAAGACCCGCGACCTGCAAGGCCCCGGTTCCGGGGCTGCGGGGATCGTGAACGCCATCGATTATCTCACGGCATCGAACCGCAAGAGCTTTGGCGATGATGTGCCGGAGTTTGATAGCGGTGAGCTGAATGCCGAGGGAAAGAAAGTCGTCGTGATCGGCGGCGGTGACACGGCCATGGACTGCGTGCGGACGGCGATCCGGCAAGGGGCGACCAGCGTGAAGTGCCTCTACCGCCGCGACCGGGAAAACATGCCCGGCTCGCAGCGCGAAGTGGCCAACGCCGAGGAAGAAGGCGTTGAATTCGTGTGGCTTTCGGCACCCAAGGGCTTTGCCGGGGACCGCGTCGAGCGCGTGATGGTGCAGACCATGCGTCTGGGTCAGCCCGACGCGACCGGGCGCCGGGTGCCGGAGATCGTCGAGGGTGCGGATTACGTCGAAGAGGCCGATCTGGTGGTCAAGGCGCTGGGCTTTGAGCCCGAGGATCTGACTGCGCTTTGGGGCGTCGAGGGGCTGGAAGTGACCCGCTGGGGCACGGTGATGGCCGATTTCCAGACCCATGAGACCAGCCTGCCCGGAGTTTATGCCTGCGGTGATATCCAGCGTGGGGCGAGCCTCGTGGTCTGGGCGATCCGCGACGGGCGCGAGGCGGCGGACGCGATGTTGGCGCAATTCGCCAGCAAGGCAGCGGTCGCGGCGGAGTGAGGTTCGTCCGGTTTGGGGGCCGGAATTGTACGCCATTTGGCAATTTACCCTGCCAGATCGTACGAAACCGCCCCAAAGACCGGAGAGGTCGCAAAACGGCAGCGCCTCTGCCCCGTTCGGAGGGCTTACGGAGCCGGAAGATCTGGCTGGGGCAGGTGCGATGATGGGATGTGACGCGGGAGTTTGGCGGGAGATGGGGGCTCTGCCCCCGCGCCTCGCGGCGCTCCCCCGGGGTATTTGGGGAAAGGTGAAGGATCATGCGTGAGACTGCTTGCCAGACCGGGGGGTGTCTTTGTGGCGCCGTGCGCTATCGGCTGACCGAGGCGCCCGAGGGGTATGGGGCGTGTCATTGTGGCATGTGCCGGCGTTGGAGCGGTGGCGCGCTGCTGGCGGTTCAGGTGTCGCCCGGTGGAGTGGCGTGGCAGGGGGAGGGAGCGATCCGCACCTATGCCAGTTCCGACTGGGCCGAGCGCGGCTGGTGCAGGGAATGCGGATCGAACCTGTTCTGGCGGCTGACCGCGCCGGGGCCGATGCAGGGGATGGTGGCGCTCAGCGCGGGGTCGCTGGACAGCCTCGACGGGCTGGAGCTGACCTCGGAGATCTACATCGATCACAAACCGGCGGGCTATGCATTTGCCGGGGAGAGACAGAGAATGACCGAAGCGGAGGTTCTCGCCGCTTTTGGTCCGGGAAATTAAGGCCGTGACGGTCCGTCAGGGAGTGGCGATATGATGAAGTTTGATGCCGATTGGGTGGCCCGCGAGGAAGCGAAGCGGGCGTTCATGGCCGAGCATGGCCTGTACCGCGAAGAGGACGAGCATTCCTCCTGCGGCGTGGGGCTGGTGGTTTCGGTGAATGGCAAGCCGAGCCGCAAGGTGGTCGAGAACGGGATCGACGCGCTGAAGGCGATCTGGCACCGGGGTGCGGTGGACGCTGACGGCAAGACCGGCGACGGGGCGGGGATCCATGTGCAGATCCCGGCGAAGTTCTTTTACGATCAGATCCGGCGCACGGGTCACGAGCCGCGCATGGACGAGCTGATGGCCATCGGTCAGGTGTTTCTGCCGCGCACGAATTTCGGCGCGCAGGAGACCTGCCGGACCATCGTCGAGACCGAAGTTCTGCGCATGGGCTATTCCATCTATGGCTGGCGCCATGTGCCGGTGGATGTGTCCTGCCTCGGCGAGAAGGCCAATGCCACCCGGCCCGAGATCGAGCAGATCATGATCTCCAATTCGAAGGGCAAGGACGAGGAGGCGTTTGAGCGCGACCTCTATGTGATCCGTCGCCGGATCGAGAAAGCCGCCATCGCCGCCGGTGTCGGGCAACTCTACATCTGCTCGCTGTCCTGCCGCTCGATTATTTATAAGGGGATGATGCTGGCGCAGGACGTGGCCGAGTTTTATCCCGACCTGAAGGATGAACGGTTCGAGAGCGCCTTTGCGATCTATCACCAGCGCTATTCCACCAACACCTTCCCCCAGTGGTGGCTGGCGCAGCCGTTCCGGATGCTGGCCCATAACGGCGAGATCAACACGCTGAAGGGCAACCTGAACTGGATGAAGAGCCATGAGATCCGCATGGCCTCGGGCGAGTTCGGGGACATGGCCGAGGATATCAAGCCCATCGTGCCGCAGGGGTCGTCGGACTCGGCGGCGCTGGATGCGGTGTTCGAGGTGCTGGTGCGCTCGGGGCGGAATGCGCCCATGGCGAAGACGCTGCTGGTCCCCGAGAGCTGGTCGAAGCAGGCCGAGGAACTGCCCAAAGCCTGGCGTGACATGTATTCCTACTGCAACTCGGTGATGGAGCCCTGGGACGGTCCCGCGGCTCTGGCGATGACCGACGGGCGCTGGGTCTGCGCCGGGCTCGACCGCAACGGCTTGCGCCCCATGCGCTACGTGGTGACCGGCGACGGGCTGGTGATCGCGGGTTCCGAGGCGGGCATGGTGCCCACCGACGAGGCCAATGTGATTGAGAAGGGTGCGCTGGGCCCGGGGCAGCTTCTGGCGGTGAATATGGAGGAGGGCACCCTCTTCCACGACGCCGAGATCAAGAACCGTCTGGCCGCCGCGCAGCCCTTTGGCGAGTGGTGCGAGCGGATCAACGAACTGGACGAGGCGCTGTCGCAGGTGACCGAACAGCCGCTGTTCAGCGGTGACGATCTGCGGCGCCGTCAGATCGCGGCGGGCTACACCATGGAGGAGCTGGAGCAGATCCTCGCGCCCATGGCCGAGGACGGCAAGGAAGTGCTGGCCTCCATGGGCGACGATACGCCCTCGGCGGTGCTGTCGAAAAAGTATCGCCCGCTCAGCCACTTCTTCCGGCAGAACTTCAGTCAGGTGACGAACCCGCCCATCGACTCGCTGCGCGAATTCCGCGTGATGAGTCTGAAGACCCGGTTCGGCAACCTGAAGAACGTGCTCGATGAGAGCTCGGCCCAGACCGAGATTATCGTGCTGGACAGCCCCTTTGTCGGCAATGCCCAGTTCGACCGGATGGTCGAGGCGTTCAACGCGCCGATGGTTGAAATCGACTGTACCTTCGCGCCAGGTCAGGGGGGGCTGGCGCAAGCGTTGGTCGCCGTGCGCGAACGCGCCGAAGAGGCCGTGCGCTCGGGTGCCGGGCATCTGGTGCTGACCGACCAGCATGCCGGCGCGGACAAGGTGCCCATGCCGATGATCCTCGCCACCAGCGCGGTCCATAGCTGGCTGACGCGCAAGGGGCTGAGGACCTTCACCTCGCTGAACGTGCGCTCTGCCGAGTGCATCGACCCGCATTACTTCGCGGTGCTGATCGGCTGCGGTGCAACCACGGTGAACGCCTATCTGGCCGAGGACAGCATCGCCGACCGGATCGAGCGCGGTCTGATCGACGGCTCCCTGACCGAAGCCGTGGCGCGCTATCGCAAGGCCATCGACGCGGGTCTGCTGAAGATCATGTCGAAGATGGGGATTTCGGTCATTTCCTCCTATCGCGGGGGTCTGAACTTCGAGGCGGTGGGGCTCAGCCGCGCCATGTGCGCCGAGTTCTTCCCCGGCATGCCCAGCCGGATTTCCGGCATCGGTGTGAACGGCATCCAGCTCAAGGCCGAGGAAATCCACGCCAAGGCCTATGACACCGGCGCGGGCGTCCTGCCCATCGGCGGGTTCTACAAGGCGCGGCGCTCGGGCGAGACCCACGCCTGGGAAGCGACCTCCATGCACATGCTCCAGAGCGCGTGCAACAGCGGTAACTTCCAGATGTGGCAGCAATATTCCAAGCGGATGAGCAATGCCGAGCCGATCCACCTGCGCGACCTGATGGACTTCAAGCCGCTGGGCAAGCCGGTGCCGATCGAAGAGGTCGAGAGCATTACCTCGATCCGCAAGCGCTTTGTCACGCCGGGGATGTCACTGGGCGCGCTCAGCCCCGAGGCGCACCGGACTCTGTCCATCGCCATGAACCGCATCGGCGCGAAATCCGACAGCGGCGAGGGCGGTGAGGATCCGAAGGACTTCCTGCCCGACGAGAACGGTGACAACCGCTCCGCCAAGATCAAGCAGGTGGCCTCCGGGCGCTTTGGCGTGACGGCGGAATATCTGCTGAACTGCGAGGAACTGGAGATCAAGGTCGCGCAGGGCGCCAAGCCCGGCGAGGGCGGCCAGTTGCCGGGGATGAAGGTCACGGGCCTGATCGCGAAACTGCGCCACTCCACCCCCGGGGTGACGCTGATCTCGCCGCCGCCGCACCATGATATCTACTCCATCGAGGATCTGGCGCAGCTCATCTATGACCTGAAGCAGATCAACCCCAAGGCGAAGGTGACCGTGAAGCTGGTGGCCGCCTCCGGTGTCGGCACCATCGCCGCCGGTGTGGCCAAGGCCAAGGCGGATATCATCCTGATTTCCGGGCATAACGGCGGTACGGGCGCCTCGCCCGCCACGTCGATCAAATATGCCGGTCTGCCGTGGGAGATGGGCCTGACCGAGGCGCATCAGGTACTCGCCATGAACAACCTGCGGTCGCGGGTGACGCTGCGCACCGATGGCGGTCTGCGCACCGGGCGCGACATCGTCATGGCGGCAATGATGGGGGCCGAGGAATATGGCATCGGCACCGCCGCGCTCATCGCCATGGGTTGCATCATGGTGCGTCAGTGCCAGTCCAACACCTGCCCGGTGGGGGTCTGCACGCAGGATCAGGCGCTGCGCGACAAGTTCACCGGCAACGCCGATAAGGTGGTGAACCTGATCACCTTCTACGCGCAGGAAGTGCGGGAGATCCTCGCTTCCATCGGCGCGCGTTCGCTGGATGACGTGATCGGGCGGGCGGATCTGCTCAGCCAGGTCAGCCGTGGCTCGTCGCATCTGGATGATCTGGACCTGAACCCGCTCCTGATCACCGTCGATGACGCCCATGCGATCACCTATGACCGCAACCAGCCGCGCAATGTCGTGGATGACACGCTCGACGCCGAGATCGTGCGCGATGCGCGCCGGTTCCTGGAGGAAGGCGAGAAGATGCAGCTCTCCTACGCCGTGCGCAACACGCACCGGACGGTGGGCACGCGCACCTCGAGCCATATCGTGTCAAAGTTCGGCATGCGGAACCATCTCCAGCCGGGCCACCTGCACGTAAAGCTCACCGGCTCTGCGGGTCAGTCGCTGGGCGCCTTTGCCGCGCCGGGGCTCAAGCTTGAGGTCTCGGGCGACGCCAATGACTACGTGGGCAAGGGCCTCTCGGGCGGCACCATCGCGGTACGTCCGCCCATGGCCAGCCCGCTGGTGGCGTCGGACAACACGATCATCGGCAACACGGTGCTCTATGGCGCCACGGCGGGCTATCTCTTCGCCGCTGGTCGCGCGGGTGAGCGGTTCGCGGTGCGCAACTCCGGCGCTTTTGCGGTGATCGAGGGCTGTGGCTCCAACGGTTGCGAGTACATGACCGGCGGGACGGCGGTGATCCTTGGCTCCATCGGTGCCAATTTTGGCGCCGGGATGACGGGGGGCATGGCCTTCCTCTACGATCCCGAGGGCACCGCGCCGGTGATGATCAACCACGAAACGCTGGTGACCTGCCCGGTGACGCAGGGGCATTGGCAGGACTTCCTGAAGGGCCTCATCGAGCGCCATCACGAGGAGACCCTGTCCCAGCGCGCGGCCGAGATCCTGACCCATTGGGAGCAGGAACTGCCGAATTTCGTGCAGGTCTGCCCGATCGAGATGCTGGGCAAGCTGCCTCACCCGATCGGCATCGAGGATCAGGCGATCCCGGCGGAGTAATGCTCTGACCGGTGACAGCCTGAAATTGCCCCGGCCCCTCTCCCGGCCGGGGCAATTGCGTTTCTGGGCGGGGGCGATTTTTTTGCAAAAAATCAAACCGGAAACTTGCAAAGTTTCCGGGCCCTCTGGAAACGGGTGGACACTGAAAACGGGATCCGCGCATCGTTGCAGCTCACAAACCGGGGAGGAGCATGGCAAAATCCAAGTCACGCCGCCGCAAGGCACAGGGACCGGGGCTTCTGGCCCGGCTCAGGCTCTGGATCCTGCGCGGCCTGCTGGCCGTTCTGGTGCTGGGTCTGCTCTGCATCGCCCTGCTCTCTGTAATCTCCCCGATCACCACCCCCTACATGCTGTCCGAATCGCGCCGTCTCGGCGGGGTCTCCTATGACTGGGTGCCGATGGACGAGATCGCGCCGGTCATGGCGCGCTCGGCGGTGGCTGCCGAGGATGCGCGGTTCTGCCAGCATTGGGGCTTTGACATGGAGGCGATCCGGGCGGCGCTGGACGACGGGGCGGCGCGCGGGGCCTCGACCATCAGCCAGCAAGTGGTGAAAAACGTCTTTCTCTGGCAGGGGCGGAGCTGGCCGCGCAAGGCGCTGGAGGCCGCTCTGACCCCGGTGACCGAACTGATCTGGACGAAACGGCGGATGCTGGCGATCTATCTCAACGTGGCCGAGTTCGACGAAGGCGTGTTCGGGGTCGAGGCAGCCGCGCGCCATTATTTTGGTGTCAGCGCTGCCGATCTGAGCCCGGTGCAGGCCGCCCGTCTCGCAGCCATTCTGCCCGACCCCAAGGGCCGCTCGGCCTCGAACCCGTCGCAATTCGTTCGGCAACGGGCCGCCAGCATCCTCGACGGCGCCGCCACCATCCAGCGAGATGGGCGCGCGGCCTGCTTTGAACGCGCGACGGCCCCTTGATCCGGCTGGCGTGACACGGCACAAGGCCGGAGTCGCTTCGGAGGTGCCGATGTATCGCCTGTATCACATGCCGCTCTCACCGTTCTGCCGCAAGGTGCGGCTGGTTCTGGCGGAAAAGCGGATCGAGGTTGATCTCGTCGAAGAACGGTATTGGGAGCGCGACCCGGATTTCCTGCGGCGCAACCCCGTGGGCAAGGTGCCGATCCTCCGTATCGAAGGCCGCAACATGTCCGAGAGCATGGCGATCTGCGAATATCTCGAACATATTCATCCGAGCCCGGCCCTGATGCCGTCGAAGCCCGAAGAGCGCTACGAGGTGCGGCGTCTCTGCGGCTGGTTCGATGACAGCTTTTTCAATCAGGTGACCGCAAACCTGCTCTATGAGCGGGTGAACCGCAAAATCATGGGAACGGGCTATCCCGACAGCGCAAAGATCAAGGCCGGGACGAAAGCGATCAAGTTCCACCTCGATTACATGGCTTGGCTGCTGGATCAGCGGCGCTGGCTGGCCGGCGATACCATGACGCTGGCGGATTTCGCCGCCGCCTCGCATCTCTCGGCGCTGGACTACACCTCGGATGTGGAGTGGACCCGCAACGAAGGGGTCAAAGACTGGTACGCCAAAATCAAATCCCGCCCGGCCTTCCGGGGGATTCTCTCGGATGTGGTGCCGGGCTTCCCGCCCCCGCCCCACTATGCCGATCTCGACTTCTGACGCGCTGAAAGCCGCCCTGCGTGCCGAGGCGCTTGAGGCCGGTTTCCTGCGCATGGGCATCTGCCGCCCCGATGCGATCCCGGAGGCCGCCGGTCGGCTCGCGGCGTTTCTGGATGCCGGACGCCATGGGCAGATGGGTTGGATGGCGGAGCGCACCCATTGGCGCAGCGACCCCGGCGCGCTCTGGCCCGAGGCCCGCTCGGTCATCATGCTGGCCGAGAGCTACAGCCCCGAGCACAACCCGCTGGACGATCTGGAGCACCGCGACCGCGGCGCAATCAGCGTCTACGCACATGGGCGGGACTATCACGACGTGGTGAAGAAACGGCTGAAACGCGTAGGCCGCTGGCTGCTCTCGCAACCCGGCGCCGAGAGCCACCAGATCAAGGTCTTCGTCGATACGGCCCCGGTCATGGAGAAGCCCCTCGCCCAAGCCGCCGGGCTCGGCTGGCAGGGCAAGCATACGAACCTGCTGGGCCGCGAGATCGGAAACTGGGTTTTTCTGGGCGCGATCTTTACCACGCTGGAACTGCCACCCGATGCGCCCGAGATCAGCCACTGTGGGTCGTGCCGCGCCTGCCTCGATATCTGCCCGACGGCTGCGTTCCCCGCGCCCTACCAGCTCGACGCCCGGCGCTGCATCTCCTACCTGACCATTGAGCATGAGGGGCCCGTGGACCCGGAGCTGCGCCCCCTGATGGGCAACCGGATCTATGGCTGCGACGACTGCCTCGCCGTTTGTCCCTGGAACAAGTTTGCCAAAGCGGCGCGGGACCAACGGCTGATGGGAGACGGTACCCGTCGCGCGCCGCCACTGCGCGCGCTGGCCCATCTCGATGATGCCGGCTTTCGCGCCCGGTTCGCCGGATCGCCGATCAAGCGCACGGGCCGCGACCGTTTTGTGAGGAACGTCCTTTATGCCATCGGCAATTCCGGCGACCCACGCTTGACAGATGTGGCAGCAGGTCTGACACAAGATCCCGATACCGCCGTCTCGGATGCGGCGCAGTGGGCGCTTGAGCGCCTGACAACCACGCGAGGATGACATGGCAACGGGTGGCCTGAAACGAATGGTGCATAGGGTCGCATTGGCGGGTGAGCGCGCGCTCGCGCGTGTGTTCCCGAACCCGCGCCCCGATCGGCCCGTGCTCGACCCCTATCGCGGCTACAGTGCCGAGGGCGGCATCGTCCTGCGCGGGCGCGTGCTCGCCTCCCTGCGCCGCACCACCCCTGACCCGACCCAGAGCCGGTGGCAGAATCTGCGTGAGATGGCCGCGCTCTTCATGACCGACGAGGTCTCCGGCGTCCGCGTCACTGCCCCAACCTACAACGTCTCCGCCCTCAGCGACGAAGAGGGTTACTTCTCCATGGTCGTGCCCGTCGAAATGGCAGCCGGTCCCCATCATGTGCTTCTGGAAATCGAGAGCGACCCGTCGAGCCGCGTCATGGCCCCGGTACAGGTCACCGGCCCCGGCGCCACCATCGGCGTCATCTCCGATATCGACGATACGGTCATGCAGACCGGCGCGCATTCGCTGGCGAAAAACCTCTGGACGACCTTCACCGGCTCCGCCCTGTCCCGCCATGTCTACCCGGACGCGGTTGTGCTGCTCGACCACCTCTCGGATCATGGTCGCAACCCGGTGTTTTTCGTCTCGTCGTCGCCGTGGAACCTGCACGCCTTTCTCGTCAGCGTTTTTGACCGCGCCGGTCTGGTCTTTGCGCCCCTGTTCCTCCGCGATCTAGGACTCTCGGAGAGCCAGTTCATCACCCCCCAGGGCGGCCATGGTGGTCATAAAGGTCAGGCCATCGACCAGATTATGTCGGCCAATCCCGGCCTGCCCTTCGTGCTGATCGGTGATACGGGACAGCATGACGCCCATGTCTATCTCGACGCCTGCCACCGCCATGGAGGGCGGATCAAGGCCGTGGTCCTGCGCGAACCCGTCCCCGGCACCAGCGACGACGACCGCGCCGCCATCGCCTCGATCCGCCGGCTCGGCGTCCCTGCTGTGGTCACCTCCGATTTCGCCACCGTCCCCGACGCTTTCACCCGCGATGGCGTAGATCTTGGCATGGTTTCTGACGATCCGTGACCCCTCCCCCTCTGGCCTTCACGGTCCGGTCATCGTAATCAAGCCTTATCGGCCCCGTGGCTCAACTGGATAGAGCAGCCCCCTCCTAAGGGGCAGGTTGCAGGTTCGAATCCTGCCGGGGTCACCAGAAACGCCTGAAAATACAGGCATTTATGGAACCGAAAAATCTGCCCAAGTCATTGAACAGCAGAACGTGGCACGAACAAACCGCGCCACGGCAGCACAATGTTACACAAATCGTGCACAGAATCTTTGCGACCGCGCGAATTTTGGGAATGAGATAAAAAAAAGCGCCGCTGCGGCTGGTCCCCGCAACGGCGCTCTGATGGATTGTGAAACTGGTCGTTTCAGTTGGCAGCATATATCGGTTGTCGCGGCCCGTCACCCCATTATCGCCCAGCATTGGGGGATCGGGGAATGAGCAAGCGCCCGACCTTCGCCAAGGCTATGGAACCCCGGCACCTGAAAGCAGTCCGAATGCTTGGCTACTGCGTCGCTCTGGGCGATGCGGCTGCATGGCTGGGCCTGAGTATCGTTCTCGCGGCGCGCCTGACAGCGCGTGAGAGAGCTGCCCTTGCCTATGCTGCCCTGACCTCGATGGACCCCGGTCAGGCCGAGGCGACCGCCGCAGCCGCCCTCGACGCCGCCGGGATGCCCCGTCTCGCTTTCTGCGGTGGGATGGCTGACGCCCGACATTGGGCTGACCACGCCACGCGCGACGAACTCAAGGCATACGCCCTCGCGGCTTTCGACGCGATGAACCCTCGCGATCAGGCAGCATTCTACCGGCGCATCAGCGAATTTGAGGTGGCGGTATGACTGACCGCGAGCTGGATGAAATCCTGACCTATCGCTGGCCGTTTGTTTTGCGGCGGGTGATGGCCGACGACTCGGACGACTGGCTGAAAGGCTTTGTCAGGTCCATCGCCAAACACGGCAAGCGCGCCGGATGGCGCCCCTCCGTCAAGCAAGAACAGATCATGCGGCGGCTGGTGTCAGAACTCGGCACCGCGCCGGAACAAGACTTCGAGCTGATCGAGAGGTGAGAAAAACGGCGACCCTGCGCGCCGCAACACGCAGGGCCAAAGTGGCGGTTCGGGTTAGCAACGGTGGCGCCACGGGTGAAAGCCTACCACGGGCGGGATCACAGGCAAAGGGCAGTCCGAGAGGTTGAGGCCCGATCCCCGGCGCAGCGTTCAAGCGTCGCAAGCAGCAACCGACTGACTGGCGGGAACGCACGACCAGACAGGCCCAAAGCGATGGCCCGGCTCCGCTGAGCAGGTGACTTCACGCAGAGGGCATAGGGACTGCCTCAGCCAAGCGCTGGGGGCAGTCGTCCTATGCCCTTCGCTCAAACCCTCACCACTAAGCAGTGAGAGAATAGAGCAACGTTAGAACAGAGAGAGACAGCAGCAATGAGCGACACGCACCACAGAAGACCAGCAGGCGGCAGGCCCACGCAATCAACAGTCGCTGCCGTGCTCTTTCTCTGCCGGGTCCTTCCCGCCGGTCAGCCTAGCGGGGGCGATTCCGCCCGACGCTTCAGCCGCTGCAGAATGTCCTAGGGGGTGAAATTTGTGAAGATCATCAGCGAATTGCCTCTGGACGGCGCGCCGGTCCACCATGTCAGCGGAAAGGACCTCTGCGACCTCCTGGACCTTTCCCCGGCGGCATTGTCGGACCTCAAGAAGCGCGGCCTTGCGGTTCACTGCGGACACGATGCCTATGATCTGACTGAAACCGTCCGGGCCTATGTCCTGCACCTGCGGGGCATCGCTTCGGGCTGGGGCTCTGCCGATCAGGCGGCGAACCTGACAGCCGAGCGGACAAGGCTGGCCAAAGAGCAAGCCGACGCACAGGCTCTCAAGAATGCCAAACTGCGCGACGAGCTGGTGGACGCAGGCGAGGTCGAACGGGCATGGGCTGACATTCTCCGGCAGGTCCGCGCGCGCATCCTCGCGGTGCCGTCGCGGCTCCGCTCCGACCTGCCCGACCTCGACCGCCCGACTCTCGATGCCATGGACCGGGCGCTGCGCGATGCTCTGACGAAGGCCGCACATGGACACGATTGAGCGGATCACCCGCAACGCGCTGCAATCGCTGGTGCCGCCGCCCCGCCTGCAGCTCTCGGAATGGATCGAGTCGCATGTGATCCTGCCCGAAGGCGTCAGCGCCCAGCCCGGCCCGGTGCGCCTCTGGCCGTTTCAGCGTGAGATTGCCGACGCCATCGGTGATCCGACCATCGAGCGGGTGACGCTGGTCAAGCCGGTGCGTGTCGGCTTCACCACGCTCCTGACCTCTGCGGTCGCATCCTTCGTCGCCAATGAGCCCGCGCCGATCCTTTGCCTGCTGCCAGCCGAGGCCGATTGCAGGGACTACATGGTGTCTGACGTGGAACCGATCTTTGCCGCGTCGCCAGCCGTCGCCAAGGCGCTGGCCTATGACCTCGACGGCGACGAACGCAACACGCTTATGTCGCGGCGCTTCCCCGGCGGATCGCTCAAGGTCGTGGCCGCGAAGGCACCGCGCAACCTGCGCCGGCATAATGTCCGGGTGCTGTTCATGGACGAAGTGGACGGCATGGAAGCCACCGCCGAAGGCTCGCCCATCCTTCTGGCAGAAAAGCGCACCCTGTCCTTTCCAGACCGCAAGATTGTTCTCGGCAGCACACCGGTTCACGAGGAAACCAGCAACGTCCTGCGCGCCTTTGCCCAGTCCGACGCGCGGGTGTTCGAGGTGCCGTGCCCTGACTGCGGCACGCTCTCCGAGATCCTTTGGAACGCGATCCGCTGGGATGAAGGTCAGCCCGAAACTGCCCGCTGGACTTGTCCCCATTGCGCGGCCGGGATCGCAGAACGGCACAAGCCCGCCATGGTCGCGCAAGGCCAATGGCGCGCCACCCGGCCCGACGTGAAGGGACATGCCGGGTTTCAGCTCAACGCGCTGGTGTCACTGCACGCCAACGCGTCTTGGCCGCAGTTGGTGGCTGAGTTTCTGTCCGCGAAGCAGGACCCGACCACGCTGCAAACCTTTGTGAATACCATTCTGGGCCAAGGCTGGCGCGGTGCGGGCGATGAACTCGACGCCGACGATCTGGCCAGCCGGGGAGAGGCTTTCGGGCTGGATAAGCTGCCGCCGGAGGTTCTGACGATCAGCGCAGGTGTGGACGTGCAACACGACCGGCTGGAATGCACCCTGATCGGCTTTTCCCAGGACGAAACGGCGCTGGTGCTGGGCCATGAGGTGATCTGGGGGCAATGGGACGATGATCGCACATGGTCGGAGCTGGACGGGCTGCTAAAGATGCGCTGGGCGCATCCGCTGGGCGGCTCGCTGGGCGTCGAGGCGACTGTGATCGACTCCGGGGACGGATCGACAATGGAAGCCGTGATGCGCTTCTGTGGCCCGCGACAGCGCCGCAGGATAATGGCGGGCAAGGGAGTTGCTGGGGCGCGCCCATTCATCGAGCTGTCGCGGTCACGTAAGGCCCAAGCGGCGCGGCTATGGCTGATCGGAGTGGACGGGATCAAAGTCAGTCTGATGGCGCGTCTCGCCCGGCCCGGCTCTGTCCGCTTCTCCGCCGATCTGCCGCCCGTGTGGTTTGAGCAATTGGCCAGCGAACGGCAGGTGGTTCGATATTCCCGAGGCCAGCCGCAGCGCCGATTCGAGCGGGTTCCCGGACGCCGCGCCGAGGCGCTGGATTGCGTCGTCTACGCCATCGCCGCCCGACAGGTTGTACATGTGAACTTTGCAGACCGGGAGGGGCAGTTGAAGGCGGGCGGGCTACAGGACCGGCCAGCACCTAAGCGGGTGATCCGTTCAAAGTTTCTTAGTGTCTAACTGGTCAGTCAGAACCACAGCGTTAGTTGCTGTTTTTCGAACTGTTAAAACACCGTTATGGGTAGCCAAAAACGAAGGCATCTTCGTACGTAGTGTTGCAGCGAGGGCAAGTGGGCTTGTAGCCCACATCTCTCAAGGTCATTTGGATACCTTCCTCAGAAAGGCATAGTGGGCAAACCGCGTGCCCGATTGGCTTTGATTTATCGTTCGGGTCTGCTCGATAATGATACCCCTTATGTAGAATTAATTCGTCCTTAGCCGAAAACCTTTTCAAGAGCTCGGCTTTCTCAGCTTCGAGCCGCTTTATTTCATTGCCTGCATCAACCATAGCCATCTTGACCTCAGCGAGGTCAGAGTAAAGGTCTGCCATTTTTGCCTTGAGCTCAGACTTGCCCAGCGAGTGATCAAGATCCTTGATAGCCTTGACCAGCGTGACCGTGTTGGTCAGCGCACTGAGTGCACCACTAATGTCCATTGTTCGCCTTTCTAAACCGCACGCCTGCCCCGCCTCCATTTTCGGCAATGAACTCAACACCGGCGCACTCTAACGCAACGCGAATCGCGTCAATCGTTCTATCGTATGGCTTGCGATCCTCTTTTTCAAAGCTGGCTATCGTTCGTTTGGCTACTCCAGATTTTGCTGCAAGGGCGTCTTGAGAAATGGACAGCAGCGCACGCGCAGCGCGGCATTGTGAAGGAGTCATCATTTTCACCTTGCGCTAATAGTGCAGCCTGCGCTAAAAGTGCAGTGTTGCACCTTATGTGATAACTTTATCAGGAGACCCTGACAATGCCCAACGAACGCGTTTGCGCGAATGCCCCCGGCTTGCCTGCCGGTCGTCTCTACGAAATCCATGATTGCTTGTGTCTCGCCCTCGACGGAACCGAGCGTCGCGGCGGCTACAGCCAGTCCGAGCGCGAAGCCCGCAGCTATGTCCGCGCGGCTCTGCGTCAGACCCGCAAGCTGATGGAGGGCGCGCCATGTCAATGACCCGCCGCACCGCTCTGACCGCCCTTGCCGCCGCACCCGTCGGCTGCGCACCCGCTGCCACTGGAGACGACACCCCACGTGTTGAAGCTGTTCAAGGACGGCTCGACTATTTCGCGAAGCTCACCGACACCGCCCCGCCGTCTCTGACAATCGTGGACGGCGATATTCAGATTAGCACCGACATACTCCGGTTCTGCGCGGAGGAAGGGATAAACTTGGACTGGCTCTTTCTTGGCGATGTGCGAGCATTTGTCCTGAGCTACCGTGAGCAACGTCTAAACGCTTTCTGGATGCAGAAAAAACTCAAGACAATGGACCGTGAAGCCCGCTCCCGCTTGCGCGATGCCCTCAAAGCCACCGTTCACCACGGAATTCCGCTCGATGTCGCGTTGTCCGACGCGGCGGTGACGTTCTGAGCATTCCCGCATGGATCACCCTGTCACAGTTTCAACAGCGATACACCGAATGTGTTTGACTAAGGTTCATGCTGAACCTTATTGTTGATACTAGACAATAGGAGTTCATCATGAACGTAAAGCTGACTGACTGGGACGTAGGTGCCCGCACCGCCGCAGACATCCTTGGAGTGCCTGTTGAAACCTTTCGTACGTGGCGCAAGCGCCACGGTCTTGTGCCGACGCCGGAATGGCCGGGCCGGGGTCGCGCGCCCGAAATGCGGTTCCAGTTCCGTGACCTGCTGCAAGCGAGGGTCGCGCAAAAGCTGATGTCCGTTGGGGTGTCGGTGAAAGATGCCTGCGCCGCCGCGCACCATGGAAACTTCAACACGTTTATCAGCGGCGGGCAGGTTCGTGTCGGCTTCGTGGACGGCGAGCTTTGTGTTCCCGGCAAACCGGGCCGAGGTCCGAACGAGTATGAAGACGTATTCCTCACGTTCTCTCTGGAAAATGACGGCTGGCGCATCGCGCGGCAGTTCAAGGAAGACCTTGCGGACGAATACGGGGAGGAGGTTGCCACTGCGGCCTACGATGACTTCGTGAAATACGTCGAAAAGATCCGCTCGCGGTCGCGGGTGGACGTGTAGTTCCGGTGGTGGACTTTGGCACCATAACAGCCGGGATGGCCGGAGCGCGCCGGTGGGCCGCGAGCGCTCTGGCGACCGCCGCCCGTGCTATCGAAACCCCTGCGGCTTACCGTTCGCCGCAGGCTGGCACGGGCGGCACCTTCCATCGAAGCCTCGATGCCGCCACCGGCGGGCGTCGCGGCAACGGCATGGGGACGTTTCACCGACTGAACGCGGAAGTTGCTGCGGGCCATCACATCGTCGGCAGCCGGGCAGCCTACATGGCTGCGAATAATCCTTACCTGTCCAATGCGGTCGCCAATCTGGTCACGTTTCTGATCGGCACCGGGCCGCGACTGACGGTCCGGGGTTTGCAGCGCAGCCAGCGCCGCGATGTTGAGCTGGCTTTCGAGCGTTGGAGCGGGCGGGCGGATCACTCGGAGCGGACCGACCTCGCGGGCGTTCTGGCCCAGATGGCGCGTGACATGGTGGTCTGGGGAGAGGGGCTGGCGCTGATGCACGACACCCCGGACGGGCTGCGGGTGCAAACCCTCGCACCGGATCACATCGACACCGCGCGCACGGCTGTTCTGGAAGGCGGTCGGATGATTGTGAACGGCATCGAGTTCGACGCTGCGGGTCGCAGGGTCGCCTACTGGCTGCACCCCGAGCGTCCGCACTCCGTTTTCACCAACGAGAGCCCCGCCCGCCGGATCGACGCAGCGGACGTTCTGCACCTTTTCCACCCGATCGGTCCCGGTCAGGTTCGCGGGCTGTCTTGGCTGGCCCCTGCGATCCTGACGGCCAATGAGCTGGACCAGTGGAAAGACGCGCTGCTGATGGCCGCGAAGCTGTCCGCAATGGCCGCAGCCTTTGTCACCGATACGAGCGACACCGGCGGCACCGATAAAGTGTTCGGAGATCCCGAATGGGAGCCCGGCGCGATCACGTTCCTGCCCTACGGCACCGATGTAAAATTCTCCGCGCCCGATCAGATCAAGGACGCCCCGGCGCTCCTGCGCATGAGTTTGCAGGCGATGGCCGCAGCGCTTGGGGTCCCTGAGTTCTTGCTGTCGGGTGATTTGACGAACGCGAATTACAGCAGCTTGCGGGCGGGTCTGATCCCCTTCCGAGTCCGCATGGAACAGGTCCAATATTCGACCCTTGTCCCGCAGGTCCTGCGCCCCGTCTGGGAGCGCTGGCTTCTGGGCGAGATCCTGTCTGGCAGGCTGGATATTCCGAGCGACACTGCCGCCGATTGGATCATGCCGCGCCCGCAGCAGGTGGACCCGGCCAAGGATCTGGAAGCGGTCGAGAAGGCGCTCGCCCTCGGCCTGAAAAGCCGGTCCCAAGCGATCAATGAATTGGGCTGGTCCGCCGAAGATATCGACGAGGAAATCCACGCCGACCGTGCCCGCGAGGCCGAGCTGGGCCTTAACTTCACCCCGACCCATACCAGCCCCAAGGGGAACACCGATGCCGTTTGATGCTTCTCTGGCCCCGGCAACCTTCGATCCCGACGCGCGCACCGTCGAGGCGGTGATTGCGACCGGAACCCCGGTCCAGCGACGTGATGCGCGCGGCGTGTTCACCGAAATTCTGGTCTGTTCGGGCCTCGAAACGGCGAATGTGACCGGGCTCCCGGTCCTCGACAGCCACCGCACCGACAGCGTTCGGGCGACCCTCGGCACGGTCGCGGCGATCAGGATCGAGGGCGATCAGGCGATTGCGTTGCTCAAGCTGAGCGCTGCGGCGGACGTGACCCCGGTTCTGGAACGGATCGCGGACGGGACCTTGCGGGGCGTTTCCATCGGCTATCGCGTCCGCCGCTGGGCGGACGGCGCGAGCGGTGGAACCCGGACCCGCCGCGCGGTGGACTGGTGCCTGACCGAAGTGACCCTGACCTCAAACCCTGCCGATCCGAACGCAAGACTGAGAGACAACGAAAGGACAGAAACCATGCCCGAAGACATTATCACGACCGATCCGCCCGTCGTGGACGAGGCTGAGCGAACCCGCCGCAGGGAGATACGGGCGCTGGTCCGCTCTGCGAATCTCGACGCCCAGGTTGCCGATGATCTGATCGACGCCGGAGCGGACCTGACCCGCGCCAAGGCCGAAATCTTCGACGCCCAGCAGAACCGGCAGCGCAGCGCACCGATCATCCGCAGCCATGCCCCCGCCAATGATGACCCGGCGGTCATCACCCGCCGCCAGTCCGAGGCGATGGCCTATCGGATGGCGGGTGGCGATCTACCCGAAGATGCCCGCGCCTATGTCAACATGAGCCTGCGCGACATGGCCGCTGACAGCCTCGCCCGCAACGGCGTCTCGACGCGGGGCATGTCTTCCGACGAGGTGTTCACGCGGGCGGCACACACGTCCAGCGACTTCCCTCTTGTCGTTTCGAACGCGGCGAACAAGGTGGCGCTCGACACCTACAAGGCCGCAGAAAGCCCGCTCAAAAAGCTCTGTCGCCAGCGAACACTGCCGAACTTCAAGGAAAACACGGCCATCCGTCTGAGCGAAATGGGGCGGCTCGAACCGCTTTCGGAGGCTGGCGAAATCAAGGCCACCAGCCGCACCGAAAATGGTGAAACGATGAAGCTCGGGACCTTGGCGCGCGGGCTGAGCGTGTCGCGGGAGAACCTTATCAATGATGACCTCGGCTTGCTGGGCGATATGACTGCTGCGCTGGGCGAGGCTGCGGCACAGACCGAAGCCGACGAGCTGGTGAAGTTGATAACTGGAAACCCTGCAATGTCGGATGGGACTCCGGTTTTCGATGACAGCCGGGGCAACGTCTCCGCTCCAGGTCTTGAGGGCGCTCCGAGCGTCAACCTGCTGATCGAAATGCGCCGCAAGATGCGCACCCGGACGGGACAGGACGGCAAAACGATTATCTCCGTCGCGCCGCGCTACGTTCTGGTGGGGGCAGACCATGAGACCGAAGCCGAAAAGGCGCTCGCGTCGATCCAGCCCAACAAGGTGGACGATGTGAACCCGTTTGGGGGGAAACTCTCGCTGCTGGTCGAACCCCGCTTGCCCGCAGATTTTTGGTACGTCTTCGCGGACCCGGCCCGGCTGGCCGCCATGCAGTACGCGTATCTCAGCGCGGCGCAGGGGGTCCAGATCCAACGCACCGAGGCTTGGGATACGCTGGGGCTCAAGTTCCGCGCCTTCCTCGACTTCGGCTGCGGCTGGCTGGACTGGCGCCCGGCGCACCGCATCGCGGGCAGCGTATGACGCTCGATGAACTTCTGAGCGCGCGGGACCGGCTCCGGCGCGCCCGGTTCAAGGGGATTACCACCGTGACGCTTGATGGCGAAACCCTGACCTACAAATCCGACGCCCAAATGGCCGCAGCGCTGGCAGCCATCGAGGCGGAAATCACCAATCTTTCTGGCGGCTCCCGCCCGAGAACCATCTACCCGAAAACCAGCAAAGGACTCACCTGATGCGCAACTATATCCAGAAAGGGGACACGCTGACCTTCACCAGCGCCGATCCCGTGACCTCTGGCCAAGGTGTCGTGATGAACGCTCTCTTTGGGATCGCCGCCACCAGCGCCGCCGCAAATCAGCCCTTCGAGGCTTCCGTTGTGGGCGTCTTCGAGCTGCCTAAGGTCGCCGGAGCTATCGCCCCCGGTGCGAAAGTCTACTGGAAGGCCGACACCGCCAACGTGACCACCACCGCGACCGGCAACAAGCTGATCGGCGCGGCCACCGAAGCCGCGGCGGATACCGCCACCACCGTCCGGGTCCGGTTGAACGGAAGCGTCTAATGTCTAACCGCCCCACAGATTCAGGAATGCCGATTCTTACAGGCTCTACTATCCTAGATAGTGGGAAAACGCCTGAGGAATGGGCAGCGTTACTGAATCAAAGGGGCGTCAAGGTTCAGGCTGACACAATAAGAAAGCGGGCAAACGAACTCGGGTACCGCTACAAATGCTTCGGGACGCCTGTCATCACAGGCGAACAAATGGACGCAATCATCCGCGAGGGAATGGAATGCCACTCCGTCCAAAACTCAGACCAGACAGTGAAGTCTGGCAAGCGCACGGTCGGGTCGATTACAACGGCAGGCCAATCACGAAGTATCTCAGGCTCAGCACTGGATCATCTACAGAAGCAGGCGCAAAAGACTGGATCGCGCACTATGAGGCCCGGGAAATCCGTCGTTACCTCATTGGAGACGAAGCGGAGCGGCTCACAATGAATGAGGCGATCCTACTTTACAAAGCCAAACCCGCTGAAGCGGAGAGAATACTTAAAATTATTGAGGCGCTCGGACATAAAGCCGACGACTTCCTGAACATGGCTGTCGTTACGATCACACCGAAATATCTACGCGACCTTGGTGTGGAGCTCAAACCAAACTGCGCAACAGATACGATGTGGCGCGAGATCGTGTCACCAATCCGCGCCATTATCAATAACGCGCATGATCTAGGGAAATGTCCGCCCATAAAAGTCAAACGATATTCCGAAAAGGAGCGGATTGACCAAGACGAATTCAGAGGGAAGCAGAGCAGGGTAGAGCGCACCCCTGGAGATCGCGAATGGTTGGCAGCCTTTTGTGCTGATGCGGACATTTACAATGCGGCGCTTGCGAACTTCATGTTCGAAACAGGAGCTCGGATAGATCAGGCAATAAGCCTTGAGCCGGATCACATTGACCTGATGAATAAGCGCGTCTGGCTCAAGGCGGCGAAAGGGCATCCAGCGCAGTGGGTTGCTATATCACATGACATGATGATCCAGCTTGCTAACCTGCCCCCGAAATGCCCTGCAAACCGCAAAACTGGCGAACGCATGTCACCCCGCGTGTTCGGGTATGGATCAAGTACAGGCTACACCAAACGCTGGCGCACGATCTGCAAAAATGCCGGTATTCCCTATTTGTCTGCCCATCCGGCTGGCCGTCATGGATTCTACACCGAGCTGCGAGTTCGCCAAGGCGTTGACCCTATGTCAGCGGCAAAGGCTGGACGCTGGAAAGACCCAACATTGCCCGACAGAGTTTATGCTCATGGCGAGCAGAATGAAGCTGAAATTCGAGAACGAGTTCGCACAGGTCGTGCACGGTCGGACACCCTCAAAACGATTAAGCAACTGAAAGAAAATAGGAAATAGGAATATGAATACGCCCCTCCTAAGGGGCAGGTTGCAGGTTCGAATCCTGCCGGGGTCACCAAATTTTTATTTAAAATGAAATGACTGTCGAATTAGCCTTGGAGCCTCATGCTGCAGTTTGCATGTTTTCCCAGTCCATTTCGCACGAAATCCAGGCTTCGTCTGGGCGCTGTTGCACAAATCGGGGTCTGAGCGCGGTTTCCCTTTCCCGGACGGACCTATCCTACGGCCACAGTCATGGGTACGCCGAGCGCGGTGTAGCCGTTCAGCACGGCGATACGAACTTGCAGCTCGGCGACCTGGCGGTCGAAGTCTCGGGCCATGAGGGATTGGCCGAGCAGCTTGATGCAGTTCATCTTGCTCTCGACCCGGCTCCGGCGGTGGTAGCCAGACCATCGTCGCCAGATGGCACGACCCAAATATTTGGACGCGCGCAGTGCCTCATTGCGGGCGATGGCTCCGGGGCTCGTTGGTTTCCAGGGATTGGCGTTCTTGCGGRGCGGGATGATCGCAGCGGCACAACGGGCAGCGATTGCCTCGTGGCACTTGCGTGTGTCGYAGGCGCCATCTGCCGTCACGGAACCGATCTCTTCGTCAGACGGGATTTGGTCSAGGAGATCTGGCAGGATGGGCGCATCGCCA
The DNA here is from genome assembly GCF_007004065.1 of Palleronia caenipelagi. Lineage (GTDB taxonomy): Bacteria > Pseudomonadota > Alphaproteobacteria > Rhodobacterales > Rhodobacteraceae > Palleronia > Palleronia caenipelagi. Next base: position 157,575 of record NZ_VFSV01000008.1, read on the forward strand.
ATGTTGCTGCCGGTGACTTCGACGGCCCGGACTTCCAATGTTTCCTCGTCGATACCGATGTGCACCTTGCGCCAGATGCGCCGTTTGGCTCCGCCGTGCTTGCGGGCGTTYCACTCACCTTCGCCTTCGGCCTTGATGCCGGTGCTGTCGATCAGCAGGTTTAGCGGGCCCGTGCCGCCGCGATACGGGATCGCCACATTCAGCGTCTTTTGGCGGCGGCACAGGGTGCTGAAGTCCGGCACTCGCCAATCCAACCCAACCAGCCGCAGGAGGCTCTGAACGAACCCGGTCGTTTGTCTCGTYGCCATTGTCGCTCGGACCAATGGCGCTCCCAATGGCGACCATGCCAAACTTGCCCGGGGCTCCGCCYGTTCAGGGCTGAAAACAGTCCACCGGACTGTTTTCCGAGCGCCCTTCACCCTTCATTGTCAGGCACGTCTGGATAGCTTCATCGCTGAAACCCGGCTGCCGCCCACGCTTCCCGCTGGGCGGCGGCTTCCACATCATGTCGGGATCGAACCAGATCGTCAGCGATCCGCGCTGGCACAGTGCTTCATTGTAAGCCGACCAGTTCGTGGTCTTGTCCTTCGTAGGGGACCAACTGCTCATAACTTCCAGCTATCACGCTGGATTCACGCAGTGAATCCCTCACTCGATTCGTGCAACAAGGCCCATCTGAAGCTCCCCGTTCACCCTGCCGAGAAAATTCTACTTCCGCATCCCCTTAAAATCGCGGGGGATTACCGTTGCATCTGATCCTTGCGGCGGACCGGTTCAACGCGGTAACGATCTTTCAACGTTCGGTGCGGTAGCGGCTGGTGGATACGCTGGTGACCGATGAGACGACTGCGCTCCGGCTGCTTGAGGCGGCTGGAGACTGAGACCCAGGAACAGGATCCTTTCCATGGTACAACAGGCCCTCGTGCTCGAAGAAAAAGACCGCCTCTCGCTGCGGGAGATCGACCTGCCTGACACACTCGGGCCGGAGGATGTGCGGATCGCGATCCACACGGTCGGCGTGTGTGGCAGCGACGTGCATTATTACACCCATGGGAAAATCGGCCCCTTTGTGGTGCGCGAGCCCATGGTGCTGGGCCACGAGGCCGCCGGGACGGTGAGCGAGGTCGGTCGCGATGTGACCAGCCTCGCCGTGGGTGACCGCGTCTGCATGGAGCCGGGCATTCCGAATATGCGCTCGCGCGCCGCCAAGCTCGGGGTCTACAATGTCGATCCATCAGTGCGGTTCTGGGCGACGCCGCCGGTCCATGGCTGCCTGACGCCTTCGGTCGTGCATCCCGCCGCGTTCACCTACAAATTGCCAGACCACGTGAGCTTTGCCGAAGGCGCCATGGTCGAGCCCTTTGCCATCGGCATGCAGGCCGCCGCCCGTGCGAAGATCAAGCCCGGTGACATCGCCC
>NZ_VFSV01000080.1 GCF_007004065.1 Palleronia caenipelagi
GCCCGATTTTGACGTGCAGCTTTCCGACCTCTGCCGCCGATATCGTCGGCTCCGCGGTCGCCTGGCCGGTGAAGGCCTGTGCCATGTTCTCAATCGCGGTCCGTTTCCAGCCGCTGATCATGGTAGGGTGGATGTCATACTTCTTGGCCAGCTCGGCCGTCGTCAGCTCCTCGCGGATGGCTTCCAAAGCCACCTTCGCCTTGAACTCTGCCGAATAGCGTTTCCGTTTCGTCATTTCTGTGCGTTCTTCCTCAGACACTACAGATTAGCACCCGGTCCGAAATCCCGCGACCACCTCTATCTTCGAGTACATCGAGGTCTTCTACGGGCCGCCAACGCCGCCATTCAGCCATCGGCTACCAGACGCCGGTTCAGGCGTTCACAGAAATGAGTTGGAAAATGGCCGCGTAGGATCAACAATCAGACTGTCCGGAAAAAGGGACGAAGGTTAAGCCGGTCTTCTACCTTAAATGTGGACGATCTATGTGGCGCGGTTGACGGGGCTCGAACCCGCGACCCCCGGCGTGACAGGCCGGTACTCTAACCAGCTGAGCTACAACCGCGCGTAGTATGCCAGATAGGAACAGTTATGGCGCGGTTGACGGGGCTCGAACCCGCGACCCCCGGCGTGACAGGCCGGTACTCTAACCAACTGAGCTACAACCGCCCACTGCTCCTGAGGTCACCCTCAGCATGGGCGATTTCTAGGCAGGCCGCCGCGGGGCGTCAAGCGGGATACGACACCCGGAGCTGACTTTTTCAATCTTTTTTCGGCGTTTCAAACGGAGCGGAAAAATTCCTTCCGATCCGGTGAAAATTTTCTTCAGCCCCCTTGCACGTTCAAGCGCTCCGAACTAAACCGCCGCCAATTGCTGGGGTGTAGCCAAGCGGTAAGGCAGCGGTTTTTGGTACCGTGTACCGTAGGTTCGAATCCTACCACCCCAGCCATTCAGATGATGTTGTAGCGTATACTGTAGCTGTAGCGTTACATCGAATTTTTCAGTCTGTTACACTCAATTTTTCAGCAAGCGATTTTTGGTGATGATCACCCTTCCAGCCTGCACGCGGCCTACGCCCGATTCTGTCTAACACATCTGTTGACGGTCTGGCCTATGAGTCGACGGACTGGCTGTGGTCCGTCGAACCTCCTGCCCGATCCTGTCGGCACCTTGCTCAGCACCTGAAGGTCGGTACAGCGGGACTTAGTGAAATGCGCCTTTGGGGGATATGAGGAATTGAGTTGGAATTTTAATGGACCGGATTGTACAGATGCCGTTTCGTTTGTCCGAAGCTTTTGTACCGACTATACAACTTGGAATAACGCGGCGATGGCTATTTCTGACGGCATAACCGGGGAAAAGAAGCGCGCCGCTCTCCAAGATGCTAGTGAAGCTTACGCACGCCTCCTAGCACCATTCATCGCGCCGGAGACCAAGACACAACTTATTGCTTTCGGTACGGATTCTGCTTTTGATCCTTCGAGATTGAGAACTGTAACCGTGGAGGACACATCTAAAGGCTGGAATGTCAGGTTTTCAATCAAACACTCACACCTTGAATTCGATGACGACTACTCAGCAGAAGTTGAGAAAACTGCCGACGGACAGTTAGTTTTGAAGCAAATTTGGTATCTAGATCCGTTCCCCGAAGCTGGTCAGGAACGCCTAGCGTGTCTCTAGCTTGACCGACGGTCTGGACTCGTTCCCGACCTTCGCTGCAGATTTGTCCGAAGGTCGGCAGCGCGGACTAAGTTGACGTTCAGACAAGACGCAGCTCAACGTGAATTTTCTTGCCCCTAAGAGCATCTGCAAAGACAGTTTGGATTCGAGACAACAACACAGAAACCACTGCGGGTGCCTGCTCATGGCCCTTCACTGCAATAGAGTATGGCGGCGCCAAGCCATTAATATCACTTGTTATACTATCCCAGAGGGCATCTAAGTTATGTCCATGCCAGTCGGGAGCATGCAGAGCCGCTAGCAATCGCTCGTAAACGTCGTCAGCGGTCAAACAATCAGCAACGTCAACTTTGAGAGTCCTCATTCTGCGACATTTGCATATGCAGTAAGCGGTGACTAGGGCTCGTTCCCGACCTTCGCTGCAGATTTGTCCGAAGGTCGGGTGTGCGGACTTTGCTTCCGTTCGCTAAGTCAGTCCATCAATGTCAAAATAGTAAGATAGATATTGGTGTTCTATGAGAGCATATCTGCCAATTAATCCTTCATTTTTTGGCCACTGTTCGATCCATGTCAACGCGTACTGATTATCCATCTGCCGTTCGATATCGAAATCAAAAAAACATGCGAAATAGAGTGTCGCAGTACGATCAATCTCGGTGATTGGGCAGTCCCAATATCCATGGGATTTACCGTACTCTCGGTTAATAAATGCGGGGGTTGTGTCTGTATTTGGCGAGACAAGAATCTGCGAATTCTTGGGGCCATACTCTGCTGGCGAAAGTGGAGATGGATATATAACCATTGCTTTAAAAAGCGCATTTTCAGCGAAATCAAAATTTTCTCGCCAATCCCAAGCACCCAGTTCTTGTGGTGAAGGAAACATGAAGTGGTTGTTGTAGAGTTCGCGACTTGCAAGTCGAAAGCGATCTAATAGCGGTGTTATGTTGAGCTTTTCCATGTCCATAAATGATTATCTGACTTTGAATCCAATTCAACCTTCGCAATGATACACAATTACGACCAGTAGGTTTGGGCTCGTTCCCGACCTTCGCTGCAGATTTGTCCGAAGGTCGGGTGTGCGGGACAAAGTGTGCGTTTCACTATCCCCGCATCAACGACCGGTTCTCGTTAAGTCTCTGCAAGCGTGCGTTCTACGAATTTAACAAACGGATCCTCCTCACTTCGAGCGATGAGACTTTCAACAGTGGCAGGATAGGTGACGCCGAGGGCGGCTCCGACATACTCTTTGACGTCTACAGGATCAGGCCATTTCTTATCGAAATATTCTGAATAGTTGTCCGAAGGACTGAGTTCGAGATCGAACCGGCCTTCTATGCTGAAGTATCCCATTGTGATAAGAGCTATAAATTCCTGGACACTATTCGTTACGCTGAAAGCTTCGCCTTCCGAACCCAAAAATACGAATTCGGTCTTTGCGCCATTTCTCCAAGCTGCGAAATGGCTGCCATCCGCCCCGCATTTAACCAGAGGGACAATAAGGTCTTCCAGCCCATCTTTTCCAAACCAGTTGCGAACCAAGTCAGGCTCAATGACAAAGGCGAGGTGCGACCACAACTGGTCAAAGCTATCGACCGGCATCGTAGGCATGAACATCGCTTGACTACTGCGGTATCGGAAACACTGACCTTTGGCTTCCAACCAGCGAATGAGTTGCCAGATGCCTTCGGGCAATACGAAGCCTTGCGGCAATGATTTTTGCAGCGCTTTTTCAAACGCTCGATTTTTTAATACTCCAAACATCGGCACCCTATCGTTGAAAGCCGATTTTGGTCATGCCGCACATAAATTGCAACAAGGGCTCACTGCTGCCGTTCGGCGCTGCGGCGCGATCACAGCGCTCCACGGGATTCGTCAGCAGCGGATTTTCAGTTTTGCTGGCTTGGGGGTTTAAAGGCGTCGGTCACGGGCCTTATTCAACACCTCTTTAAAGATCCTGTTTAAAGGCGCGCGCGGCGGTCAGCGGGGCTGTTCGCTGACGCGCCTTGCCGGGCTTATCGGAGCTACCCTGTCCGCCAATTCCCCACCAGCAGCTCTGCCCGCTGTCCTCGCGAATCGGTCTTTGCGGAGATCGTGTAGCTCGTGGTGATCTCGGTGAGGTGGAACGTCCCGAAGAGCGCGCGGATCTCCGGCACGTCATTGATGGACATGAGGAAGCGGCCTTTGAGCCCGGCGAGCTGGTCTGCGAGGGCGGTGAAGTCGTCGCGGGAGAAGAGGGTTTTGCCGTAATCGCCCTCTGAGCCCCAATAGGGTGGGTCGAGATAGAAGAGCGTGTCGGGGCCGTCATAGCGGCGGAGGAAGTCGCTGTAATCGAGGCATTCGATGACGACGCCGGCCAGGCGGCTGTGGAGGTCTTCGAGCATGGGCTCGAGGGTGGTGAGGTTGAATCGGCCGGGGCGATCCTTTGCGACGCCGTAGGTGCGCCCGGAGATCTTCCCGCCAAAGCCGGTGCGCTGGAGATAGAGGAAGCGGGCGGCGCGCTCGAGATCGGTCAGGGTGTCGGGATCGGTGGCGATGAGGCGCTCGAACTCGGCGCGGGTGGTGAGCTGGAAGCGCAGCACTTCGAGGAACTGGGGATAGTGGCGCTGCAGGATCCGGAAGAGGTTGCTCACATCGCGGCCGCGATCGTTGATCACCTCGGCCCGGGGGCGGGCTTTGCGGCGCAGGAAGATACCGCCCATGCCAACGAAAGGCTCGGCATAGGTGCGGTGGGGTGTCGCGTCGAGGATGCGGGTGATGCGGCCTGCGAGGTTGCGTTTGCCACCGCGCCAGGGGGCGACCGGTGCGGTGGGGAGGACGGGCTGAAGAAGGTCTCTTTCCATTGGAGTGCGAATCATGCCTTTGTGGCGATCCCTGATCAGGGGTGGGAGCGGCCATAAGGCTTTGGCTGGTCGGCGGGGTTCTGGTTTGGCGACTTTGGCCCCGTGTTGCAGAGCGTGTCCGCGCTCTGTGACCTCCCGGTGATCCCGGGGGGGGTGGTGTCAGCCCTCCTTGCGCCGTTGCCATGCCCGGATCGCCCCTCCGAGGGCGAGGGGCGCGGCGGTCCAGAGAATCAGGTCGAAGGCTCCGAGGGCGACGAAGCCGGTATCCTCGGCGCTGTCGCGCAGGAGGCGGATATTGCCGGGGCTGCGGGCGATCTGCCAGCTTTCGATGAGGGCGATATAGAGGGCCACGAGAAGGCCCGGAGACCATCCCGTGGCGGCGGCGGCATAGGCGCCGATCAGGTAGTGACCGGCCTGATTGCCCGCCCAGGCCAGTGGGCGGGCGTAGAAGTCATCTGCAAAGCCGGGCAGTCTCACCAGAACCTCCATTTGCGGGTCAGGTAGGCCTGGACATGGGCGCGCTGGTTTGGGGTCAGGGCTGTGAGATAGGCCAGCACCTCGCAGATCGGCCCCCGCCAGGAGCGCCCGAGGGTGGCTGCTGCGTGCTGGAAGCCGAAGGCGGCGAGGGTGAGGTGGGGCAGGCTCTCGGTGCTGGCGGAGAAGTGCAGGATGGAGAGCGGCAAGGGCAGCATGGCGCTGCCGAAGGGCGCGCCGTTGATCGAGACGCTGGAGACGAGCTGCCCGGCATTGCCGAAGGCGAGATGGGATTTGCCGATCTCGCCCACTGCCGTGCATTCATTGACCGCCGTGCGGGAGGAGAAGACGGCGTTATAGGTGGGCCAAGTGGCGGTGGTACCGCCGGCGAACTGGCAGACGACGAACAGCTCGGCCACCTGGGCATCCTTGGCGAGCGACAGGCCGAGATTGTTGGGCGCGTCGGGCCAGAGCAGAGCGGGACGCCCGCCGGGGCCGCCCGTGGGGGCATAGGCGGGACCGCCCGCGCCCACGGCCGTCAGGCCCGGGCCACCGGGGACGCGGTTGGCATTGGCGATCACGTCGGCGCCGCCGAGGCTCAGGGTCTCTGGCGTGGCGGCATCGAACCAGCCGATGAGGCCGGGCACCTGATCGGGACCGGCGGTCCGGGCGCGGGCGGCCAGCAGGCCGGGAGCGGCGGCGAGGCGCAGGCGGGCGGGCATCAGGAGAGCGCCCCGGCCACGACCCAGGCATTGGGGCCGCGCTTGTAGCCCCAGAGCCCCTGCCAGCGTCCGAGCGTGGCGACCGCCCCGCCCGCGATGCCGTTCAGGGTGACGCCGGGGGCGGCGGTAACCGTCACATCGCCCGCGCCGATCTGGACGATGGTGACCGAGGCACCGACTGACATGGGCAGGGTCGCGTCATCGGGCAGTGTGACCACCACCGGCGTGGCCGCGTCGACCTCGAGGATCTGGCCCCGGTCGGTGGCGAGGATGGGGCCATCGGCGCTGATCACGCGCAGGGTGCTCAGTTCGATCTGATCCTCGCTGACGCCGGGCACCCCTTGCGGGCCTTCGGGTCCCTCGGGGCCTTGCGGTCCCACCGGCCCGGCCGGTCCGACCGCGCCCTGCGGCCCCGGCGCGCCATCGGCCCCGGCGGGTCCCTGCGGTCCGATCGCCCCATCAGCGCCATTGGCCCCGGCCGGGCCTGCGGGACCTGCCGGTCCGATTGGGCCGGTGATGTCTGCAAGGCTGTAGAGCCGCGTCTCGTCGGCCTCCCCGGCATAGGCCCAGAAGACCTGCCCGTCATGGAGGCGGTAGACGATGTCGCGGGCGCGCGGACCTTCGGGCCCGCGAATGTCTCCGGTGACCAGCGAGGTGCCATCGCCGAAGGTCAGGGTGATCTTTCCGGTCTCGGGGCTCCAGGCATGGCCGATGACGCCATTGCGCCAGGTGCCGCTGCCCAGATGGGCATCGATCTGGGCCACGAGGGCGGCGGCGAGGCTTTGTCCGTCGGTGAGAGCGAGATCGGGCATGGGGGTCTCCTGTCAGGCGTCGGTCACGATCACCGGCTGACCGTCGAGGGTGACGATCTCGCCTGCGAGGGTGAGGTAAGGGGTGTCGGGAAAGGGGATGGGCAGCGCGTC
>NZ_VFSV01000081.1 GCF_007004065.1 Palleronia caenipelagi
GTGGTCAGAACGTCCGTGTGACCGAGGTTTTGAGAGACGGCGACCAGTTCCGCCGGGGTGGTACAGGTTTTCGCGGTGTGCCGGGCGTGCATGTGCCGGAAGGCATGGGGGCCGAAGGCTTGCAGACCAGCGGTCTTGAAGGCACCGTTGACGATCTTTCGGACGGGTTCGGAACTGCGCCATGGGCGGCGGGTGAAGCCTTCGGCGCAAAACCCGGTGCCGGGCTTGGCGCTGAGGGCGGTGGAGGGGAACAGCGGATCATCCGGGCCATAAAGCTCAACCTCGTCCAGATGGGTGATCCACGCGGCGAGCGCGGCTTCGGCCTCGTCAAACCCTTTGAAAMAGAACGTGTCGATGCTCTTGCCAAACTTGGTCGCGACCTCGCGCGGGTTTTGCGTGATCGATTTCCCGGCGAGATCCACATGGCTGATGCGCAGCGAGATCAGCGCGCCGACGCGGATGCCGGTCAGGCACAGAAGCGCAAATATCGCCTTGTCCCGCATCTCGCGCGGGGTGCTGGCGGGCATCAGRGACAGGGCGCGCTTGGCCTGATTGAGGCTCGGCGCGGGGCGCGCGGGTGCGGCGCGGGCTTCGGCCTCGTCGCGGCGGGACAGGTTGAAGTAATCGGCATCAGACGCCTTGATCCGGCGACGGAACCCCTCCTGTTGCGACAGCCACAAGGTAAATTCCCGCAGCGTGGCCATGATCGCCCGCTGGGTGGATTTCCCCAAGGGCTTGCCGGTCGCGCCTTTGGCTTGCTCCAGATGCGCGCGGAAGCCCATGGCCCAGTCGATGTGAAACTTCGCAAGGTCCTTGCGCCCGTTCCGTACGTCGAACCGCTCCAGAGCCGTCATCTCCCGGTCGAGCGTTTTGTCTGACAGCCGCCGGGCATGTTTGCGATAATCCCCGAACCGGCGCTTCAGGCGTTCGTTCTGTTCATTGGGGGGCTTGGCCATAGAATCCTCCTTTCAGGATCATGTCAGGGATGAGTGGATTTGGTCGGCTGGTGGCGCGGTCGCGTACCCTTGGTTCACGGGTCGTTCGGACTGCGAAGGCAGGAGGCCGACAGGTTCCGGGAGAACCCCCCGGGCCTTTTTTATCGAGGGGCGCCGAAAGTGGAAAAACAGGGGGCCTCTGTCCACCACCTTACCATTTAGCGACTCGTGGCGGCGCGGTCGGTTTCCGAAGGCGTCTGCCCAGAGATCGAATGCCCCCCCTCTGCCACGGGATCGGCGTGGTGAATGGTCAGATCGAAGAGGCGTTCAAACTCCGGGCGGCGAGACAAGGCGACGGGTTTTGAGACCACGCCTTCGCAGATCGCGCAGAGCGCAGAGCGCAGAGCGCAGAGCGCAGAGCGCAGAGCGCAGACAGCGTGGCGCGGGGGCCGGTGATCGTGCAATCGGCCATGCCACCCGCCGCTGCCCGGGCCTTGCGACAGCGGAGGCAGTAGAAGGTCTCGATCCCGAGGGGGGCCTTTCGCCCCTCACGCTGGCTCTTGATGTGGGCGCGCAGATCGTCACCCCGGATCAGGGCGGGCCGCGCGCAGTTCATGACGCGCAAGCCCTCTTTCTCCCAGTTGCGGATGGTGCGGGCAGTGACGCCGCAAACCTGCGCGGCCTCGTCCACCGTGTAGCTATGGCAACGCTTGATCCCCGTCAGGCGGGTGTGCTTTGGCATCGCCCGCCCTCACGCTTCATTCCGCGCCAGCCAGTCGCGGAGCGCCTCCATGGTGATCAGGCGACGGGTGCCGATCTTGACGCTGCGCAGCTCGCCCGAGGACAGGGCCGCGTAGAGCGTGGTCCGTCCGATCCCGCAGAGCCGTGCGGCCTCATTGGGCGAGACGGCGAGGACTTGGGCGGCGTGGATCAGGAGTTCGGTGGTGTTGGTCATCGTTCATACTTTCTTTCGTGGGTATGAACGGACGTTCGCGGACGCAGGCTGGACAGAAACAGACGTCGGTAATCTATCCAGTTTCTATCCAGTGCGGATCTTGGTCAGATAGGCTTTGACGGTGGCCAAGGACGGAGTGGAACGGCCCGGATGAGCAGTCTCAAAGGCGGCGCGGATGGCTTTCGCCTCTTCGTTCCGCCCCGGCAGCGCCTCGTCCGATTTGATTCGCGCTCGGATCAGGCGTTCCACATCCGCCCTGTATCGGTTTGGCTTGCCCCCGCGCCGAAGCTCCGGGACCCCACACAGCACGGCGGGCTGCGCAATCGCCCGCAGCGCGCCGGTGCCCGCGTCGATCTCGATCAGATCCCTCAGGGCAACTGTCGTCACATCCGACAAAGACAGCGTGCCCTCTGCCGTGACGATCAGCCGCCACGCAGATCGGGCCTCCCGCGACAGAGCGTCGGTCAAGGCGCGGGCGTCCCTATCATGGATCAGGCGCGGGTGCAGATATAGCGTGACATCTCCTTGCGGCGTTTCCAGCGCCCCAATGCGCCAGGTCGCTTCGTGGATCGGGTCGGTCTTGCGGCGTTTGCATCCGAATAGTTCGGCGAACTGCTCGACCAGCACAGGCAAATTGACCTGAACGGCCAGCACCTCGGATCGCTCAACCGGGACAAAGCCCAGCTCCGGGCAGTGATAGCCGTAGAGCCCAGCCTCGAAGACGATCTCGGCATCATGCGGAAGGCTACATTCCTCACAGCCCAGCGACGAAACAACGCCACTCTCCCGGATCAACCCCGCGCGGATCAGCCCGTCATAACCGTTCCGCGTCCTGAACGACGCCGCGCTGGTTTTTGCCCCGAGGGCGATCATCTCCGACAGAACGCCCGCCGCGCTCAATCGATGACCTCGAACAGATCGTCGTCATTCGGCGGTGGTGCCAGAAGCTCCCACCGCTCCAGCAGGTCAAAGACGAATTGGCGGTGCTTCTCTGTCTTGTTCGGCAGCGTCGTCGTGTTCGGTGTGCGGAGTGTCACGGTCAGGGATCGGCGGCGCTGCCCTTCCTGTGCTGCGAGATAGATCCGCAGGGTCGCCCCCATCAGATTCCATCCGCTGGCACTGAGCGGCGAGGTCGCGCCAAAGCGTCGGTCCAGAAACTGATAGATCGTCTCAGCGTCGCCCCGCTTCTCAAACCGGGCAAATCCGCCGCTCGTGCCAAAGAAATCGAGCGACGACACCTCGATCCGGTCAATCTCGTCCGCAGGCTCGGTTTCGAAGATCGACGGGCTTCGAAGCCGATCCAGAAAGACCTCGCGGCGCGGCGTCTCGACTGGCGGGTTGGAATGCGGAGCGAAATGTTTGGCGAAGGCATCGGCATATTGGTCGCGAATCTTTTTACCGCCCTTGGCGCAAATCTCGACCCGCCGAGATTGCACATCGCATGAAATGCCGACCTCCAGAACCTTTTGCACCAATTGCCGTTCCAGCGTCTGTGTGGCGCCGAATGCCAATTCGCTCTCGGCCCGCTCTTCGACGTAAATGGTGGCCCACGTGTGTTCGGTTTCTTCTGCCGTAATGGGGTGCCGCTCAATAACCGTGTACCAATCCGCCTCGCGCTTGCGGTGGGTGGGGAGTTCCAGAATGGCGATGGTGTCTTCCAGAAACGCCGCGCGGGCGCTTTCGTTATCCAGCGCCCATGGCTTGCCGTCCTGTTCGAATTGAAACCCTGACCAGTTTCGCCCGCCCGTCCGCCGCATCAGCGATGCCTGTGCCGACACGCGGTCGATCAGGTCGGGGTGATCCTTGGCCAGCGTCAGGAGCACATCCTGCACGCCCTCCAGCCCTTCCAGATCAATGCCCAGCGGCGCGCAAATCTGTTCCGCGCAGGTCAGGCCGTTGCTGTCCGAGAGGCTCGCCAGATGGTCGAGTTCGGCTTTCAGCCGGTCCTGTTGCAGATCCGGCAGATTGCCGATCAGTTTCTCAACAGAGCGGACCAACGCTGTCCCGCGCCCCTCGCTCGTCCAGTCAAAATCCTCCGGGGCATCCACGCCGCGCGGGGCCAGAAAGCACCTCAACCGATCCGCCGGAGATTTCCGAATGAATCCACTGAATGATGCCATATCTTGCGCCTACTCGCTCCTGTTTGCGCAAATATAGTGTTCGCGGATGTTCCTCGCAATATGCAGGTATTTATTTTGCCATTATGGTCCCAAGATCAGTCTCGCGGATCACTCCCGCCGAAATGCCGGGCAATGAAATCCTGCGCCTTTTCGGGCTGTCCTGTCTGATCGAGCAGGCGCAGATAATTTCTGGCGAATGTCCGGATCATAGGAATATCCGGGCCGTAGCGGCTGACATCTACCGTCGCCGCCCGCTCATAGAGCGGCAAGGCCGCGTCGTAGCGGCCTTGGGATTCGTAGAGCACGGCGAGGTTGTTGACGCTGCTGAGGGTGTCGGGATGCTCCGCGCCAAGTATCCGTTCGCGGCTCTCCAGCGCCCGCTCATAGAGCGGCAGGGCCTCGTCGTAGCGACCTTGGGCATCGTAAAGCGCGGCGAGGTTGTTGACGCTGCTGAGTGTTTGGGGATGCTCCGCGCCCAGCACCCGTTCGCGGCTCTCCAGCGCGCGCTCATAGAGCGGCTCGGCAGCGTCGTAGCGGCCTTGGGCTTGGTAAAGATAGGCGAGGCTGTTGACGCTGATGAGCGTTTGGGGATGCTCCGCGCCCAGCACCCGTTCGCTGCTCTCCAGCGCGCGCTCATAGAGCGGTTCGGCGGCGTCGTAGCGGCCTTGGGACTCGTAGAGACAGGCGAGGTTGTTGACGCTGCCGAGCGTGTCGGGATGCTCCGGGCCCAGCACCCGTTCGCGGCTCTCCAGCGCGCGCTCATAGAGCGGCCCGGCCTCGTCGTAGCGGCCTTGGGACTCGTAGAGACAGGCGAGGTTGTTGACGCTGGTGAGCGTGTCGGGATGCTCCGGGCCCAGCACCCGTTCGCGGCTCTCCAGCGCGCGCTCATAGAGCGGTTCGGCGGCGTCGTAGCGGCCTTGGGCTCTGTAGAGATAGGCGAGGTTGTTGACGCTGCTGAGGGTGTCGGGGTGCTCTGCGTCCAGCACCCGTTCGCTGCTCTCCAGCGCGCGCCCAAAGAGCGGCAGGGCCGCGTCGTAGCGACCTTGGGCCGTGAGGGCTGACGCTAAGACCATCTCCGCACGGATGCGGTCGAGTTCTTGCGTGCTGTCTTCTCCGACCAGCGCCAACGCCGAGCGGGCGAAATGCTCGGCCTGGTGATAGGCGCCTGCTATCTGCGCCATATTGGATGCAGCGATCTGGTCGTCGAAGCTCTCCGGCGCCAGTTCCGCCGCGCGGACATAGCGTGCCCGGGCCGCGCCGTAGTCGAAGCGCTCCGCCGCGATCTCGCCTGCCAGATGGTAGAGCCGCGCCTGTTCGGCGATCATATCCTCGATGGCGGGTCGGTTCAGCAGGGGGGCGATCAGCTCTTCGGCCCGGTTCAGATCGCTCGCTTGCAAGGCTGCCTCGATCTCGGCGATGAACTCTGTCGGGACGCTGTCCCCGAGCTCCGCAAGCTGGCGTTGCAGATCCTCGATCCGCTCCAGAGCCGCCTCATAGGAGGCCTGCACATTGGCGAGGTTTGCCTCCACTGCTTCCTTGGCGGATTTGGCCTCTGTGAGTTGCTCCTGCAACAACTCCGCCTTGCCCGAGGCCGCCCCCTCTTGCCGAAGTGCCTCGGCCCAAGCCCGTTCCAGTTCCGTGATCCGCGCGTCCAACTCCCGAGCCTTGTCCTCCTGCCCGCGCTTATAGGACTCGGCGCTCTCGTAGATGTTGACGGTCTTCGAAGAGGAGAAAAAGCTGGTCTTACCCCCGCGGACGAAGTCGCCCCCAATATCGCCCGTCGAAATGCAGCCACTGCCGCGATCAGGGAGATCCGATTTGCTCAAATGCGCGCTCCGATACAAATGCCTCAGGCTACTGAGGTGCAAACTATGCTGAACCTCCCTGAATACGGGCGATCACACAGTTACTTTGCATGGGGGCGCGAAGACCTGTCTACCCCTTAGCCGCTGCATTTTCTCGCAGTCTCAAATGAATCGGTTCACAGTTTCAGTTGGAGCACGTTTGCCGCAAGTAATTCGCCCAGAGCGATACTCGCCCACGTCTCCATGAGAGCGCGCCGCTTGTCGAAGAGATCGGAGCGGGCATAGGCGGCTTCGGCTTTGTCCTTGAGACGGTGGGCGAGCGCGGCTTCGATCACCTCGCGGGGAAAGCCCGTGGTCTCGCCCGCCCAGTCGCGGAAGGTCGAGCGGAAGCCGTGCACGGTGATCCCGTCGCGCCCCATTCGACGCAAAACCGCTGTCATGCTCATGTGATCAGCCCCACTTGAGTGGTCCAATTTGATTGTTAGTGCATGACGGGCCTCCGGTCCATCGTGACGAAGGTTTCCGGGGCCGGTGGGCGGTAGCCTAATGCGCTGTGTGGTCGTTTCGTGTTGTAGTGTTTCCTCCATTGTTCGATCAGGATCTGCGCCTCGCGCAGGCTGTAGAAGGTTTCGCCATTCAGGAACTCGTCGCGGAAACGGGCGTTGAAGCTTTCGCAGTATCCGTTCTCCCAAGGCGATCCAGGTTCGATGTAAGCCGTTTTCGCGCCGACAGCTTTGATCCAGTC
>NZ_VFSV01000082.1 GCF_007004065.1 Palleronia caenipelagi
TCATCCTGCGCGGCGTGCCTTCGTTCATTCGGTCTGACAATGGCCCGGAGTTCGTTGCTCAAGCCGTACAGGACTGGATCAAAGCTGTCGGCGCGAAAACGGCTTACATCGAACCTGGATCGCCTTGGGAGAACGGATACTGCGAAAGCTTCAACGCCCGTTTCCGCGACGAGTTCCTGAATGGCGAAACCTTCTACAGCCTGCGCGAGGCGCAGATCCTGATCGAACAATGGAGGAAACACTACAACACGAAACGACCACACAGCGCATTAGGCTACCGCCCACCGGCCCCGGAAACCTTCATCACGATGGACCGGAGGCCCGTCATGCACTAACAATCAAATTGGACCACTCAAGTGGGGCTGATCAGCCTACCTGACAGATATCCTCAGCCGTATCCACGATCACAAAATCAACCGGCTCGACGAGTTGCTTCCATGGAACTGGACACCAGCAGCGCCCGAGCAGCGAAAGGCGGCCTAAACCGGGCGGTTACAAAGAAACGCACATACTAGTTGACTGAATTCAATACTGTTCGAAGGCTGATTGAACCCGGCGTCCCATACCCAAAATCTGACGACCAATTTGGAGCGGCTCCACACGAGGCCTTCAATATGTTAAAGATCACATCTGGCTTCAGGTCAGGAAACGCTGATAACAGGAGAGCAACGCAACCTGCCAGAACCGGCGAAGCAGTGGAAGTCCCAGGGTCCACACTCGGCATGTATCCCTTGAACTGCGAGTAGCACGAGAAGTCA
Organism: Palleronia caenipelagi; assembly: GCF_007004065.1. Taxonomy (GTDB): domain Bacteria; phylum Pseudomonadota; class Alphaproteobacteria; order Rhodobacterales; family Rhodobacteraceae; genus Palleronia; species Palleronia caenipelagi. The sequence continues at coordinate 759 of NZ_VFSV01000082.1, forward strand.
GGTTTCTCCGGATCAATTGATCCACGCCCTTGGGACGAATATGGAAGACGATTACCATTGACATCAATGGCAGCAACACTCAGCACACTATCAAGACTGGCCGCGCCCCAAACACTGACATCTGGACCAGTATCGCCCGAGCCGCATCTCAAATCCGGATCAGGGCTCCCACAATTACCCGCTGCAAACAGTATCGGCGTACCATCACCAACGATCACCTCAAGTCTTTCGTTAAAAGGATGCAATCTTGAATCTGCGTAAGTGCGAACATTTGCGTCCAAATCTGATGGCAAACGGCGATACGTCGACCAGCTATTATTAACTATAACTCTGTAGCCTGGATTGGCTTCCATCCAGTTGCTAATCCAGTTCATCCCCTTGAGCGCATCCGACAGCCAAGCCCCACGATCAAGGTTTGAGTATTTCAGAACGCCCACGTCTAGAATCTTGGCATTCGGTGCCGCGAGAAGCGCTGCATTAGCAACCATGCTACCATGCCAGCCGCCGGGACTATCTGCTTGCTCGCCCCAAGGCGTCGTTCCGTCCGGCGCCCACCCGTCGATTACTGGAAACTGGTCTTTATCTACACCTGAATCACAGATTGCTATTGCGACATTATCACCTTTGATTCCGTCATCCCAAAACTCATGACACTTGAGCAGCGAAATTACATCGGCACTCGTTCCGATAGCGACGGTGGGATCAAAACTTGACGTAGATGCGATCTCCAAGTGCGCGGGTTGCAACGGTGGGTCTTCCCAGATGGCTGCAATATTGCTGTCTTCAATCAAACTACCAATGTCTTCGCTTTGCACCTGAGTCGATAGAATCTGTCTAGCTTCCCTGAATACCTTATTGGAAAATAAGGTAGTGTTGTTTGGAGAACCTCCAACGGGTGAAGCTCCAACACCTCCGCCAAGCGAATCCCTCATCATTGCTGGGCCTATAATTTGATCTGCCTCTGATAGAGCGATCAAATTGTTTCCTCGATTGAGTTCAACAAATACCCTAGTCTCCATTATTCAACCTCACCACCTTCGGCGTCTTCTATTCTCTCATCGTAGAATATCTCAAAATCCGCAATTTCATCTATTTTTCTAAGTTGGCTTGGGTCCACAATATCGAGTGATCTAAAACTCACAACGCCTTTACGTGGATTAACTGGCTGTATGCCAAATGATCTATCATAGACCTCCGAAAGGTTCTTTCTAAGAACATTTTCTAACCCGCTGGGCTTAGCCCATGGCTCCAGAACGACCCTTACAAGCAAACGCATCGCCGATTGACCTTTTCAGTTCGCCGCCAGGAAATAGTCTCTCCTTTGGCTGTTGCACAGCATGCTGGCTCGGAAAACAGACTAAAGTAAGTGAAGCGCGGCCTATCGTTACAACTAGGCCTCTTTTCACAAGTTTTGCGAGCGACTCTTCAACGGCATCGACTTCACTACCCACTTCCTCAGCCACCTCATGCAACACGCTAGCGGTTGGCTTAACGTTCCTAAAAGCATGAATGAGCATCGCCTCGACACCCATGTATGTATCCAAGGATTCCGATGTAGCAACTCTAGTGTCCTTCACCATTACTGCCCCAGCGATTGTCACTGCTGAAAGCAAAGGTGCACCCCCACCTCGGAAGTGTCGATCCTGCCAGCTTGTCGCAAGTGTCTGAAGTTCCCTCTTTATGTTATCATCGATGGCCCCCTTACACGTACCCTCAAAGAAGTAAGCGATGTCTCGAATTTCTTTCTCAGACAGAGGAAATACGAATTTGTATGCAGGCAATGGCCGCACGTCAGAAAATCCGATCAACTCAGATTGCTCATAGTTCGGGCTGAAACGGTCTAGCCGCAGTTGAGCTACATTTCGCGGCGGATGAAGGTGCGCTATTTTTGGTATTAGTTCTATCGTCTCTCTATAAGAAGAAACCGTCTCCCCAGGAAAGCCAGCAAGTATATTCCAAATAGGATGTATGTTTAGCTCTTTACATCTTTTCAAAAGAAAGATGTTTTGAAGAGCCGTTACCCCCTTCTTCATGATCTTGAGAGTGTTATCTGACAACGACTCTATTCCGGGCTGGATAGTATCGACTCCAGCTTGCGCCAGAATTTCAATCTGCTCGTCCTTCAAGTTCGACTTTATCTCATAAAAGAACCTGAACCTGCGATCTCCTCGCTTTAGTTTCCGAAAAACGGTATCGATATGAGCAAAGTCCATTATATTGTCTGTGGTAGCAAAGTTGTTCACCTGCCACTTTGACGATAGCTCTTCTATCTCCGAGATGAGCCTAGGCGCGCTCTTAGATCGAAAAGTCATGCCAGCGGCATTCAGACCACAGAATGTACAATGGTTCTTCTGGCCCCACCAACACCCGCGAGAACTTTCGAGCGCCAACGCCAGCTCTACATCGTCTCGGAACTCCGTTTGTGCGATGGCGTCAAAATAGTCACTATATTCTGGTATGGGCAAATCATCCAAACACATGATTTTCTTGGGTCGAACAACGGCCTCAGTGGGCCGTTCACCATCTAGAATTTCCTGACAAAGGTTTGGAAATGCGACATCCGACTCGCCGTTGAACGCATAATCGATTACGTCAAACGCGCTAGTCAGACCACGTGCCATCTCCCCCATGCAGTTGGACCCTCCAAAGACTATGACGGTCTCGGGAGCCAACTTCTTAACTTCCTCAGCTATCGCTAGTGAGGCTGCCGTTTGCTCAAAAGACGTTGAGAACCCAACAACCTGAGGACCGGAATCTAGAATTTTCTTAGCTTGACGCGATGCGAAACTACTTGTGCCGTGCGCTAGTTGACATACTCTATCGAACATCTCTGCTGGATAATCTTCTCCAAAAACAGTAAGAAAGTACTTTTCTGGATCACCATTGTGATGAGCAGGGAAGGCTGCATGAGAGAAAATCCACTCCGAAAGTAACCAGTTTGTACTTGAGAAGTTTGAAAGCCACTCATTTTGTTCAACACCAATCTCTTCGGCATACTCAATGTTCGAATAATGTACCGAGCAGGAAATGCCCCGCTGCTTCAACTGGGCAGCAAGTATGCTTGGACCAATTAGCGGTCTTACTACGGTTAAAACGGGTGGAACAACAAGAGCTACATCTTTTTTCATTCTTCATCGATACTCGAAGAAATCTCCGGAGCCCTATATGTGCCAGCCAACTGGTAGATCAGTCTCTGAGTCGCTAGAGATTTCTTCTTATCTTGTTGTGCAATCCGTCGAGCATTGTCTAACACTTCTGGTCTCGAAAAGAGGGCTGCACAAGCTTCACAATTACTATCGAAATCTTTTGCCATCTGCGGATTAGATGTGTTTTTCGATGCACATTCCACGATGGCCGCGGGACCTTCGAATGCAATCCAGTTAATTATGGGGTCTTCAAACGCTGCGCTGATCGACTCCACAACTGTTGAGTTTCTCATATCGCCAATCTGCAGACCTTGATAGAACGGTATCGTACCGCAACATGGGAGAATTCTTCCAAATGGGTTGACTGTTGGGCCACGAAGAACATGATCGCAGGGACCAACTAGCCGTCTAGGATCGGACGTCCTATCCAAGTCTATTTCTCGCGCGCGACCTGTGGTGTTTATAAGAGTTTCTTGAATATACACCGCTGAGATATCAATGGACTCATTCAAAAAAAGGGCTCGCAGGGACTGTCCAGAGATCTCAGTAGATTCATCAACACAGACGTTTAATGCAATCGGAATACCGTTATCGACAGCTGATCGAACGCAGTTGACTATACTTTCTTCGCTGATAAATTCAGCATGTGCATCATCATATGAAAGTGAGATTTCGTCTAGCCCGGCCTCCTTTAGGGAAGAAAGAATCTGATTGGCTTTTCTCTTGTTCTTTGCCCAAGCGGCACTTGTCACAATGCGTGTCTGAAAGCCGTATTCTTTTGCCTGTGATATCAGAACTCGAAGCTCTCTCGGGTACAGAAGCGGCTCCCCTCCAGTAAAGCCCACCATTTTTATACTTTTGATGAGAGAAGCCTCATCAATAGCTCGTGAGGCTGTACTGACGTCGATTGTATCATTGACATCGGGTCCCGAAGAGAAACAGCAATGACTGCAGCTAGCTGGACACTTATAAGTCAAATGAATTGCTAGATAGACTGGCGTGACAATGTTGCTCTTGCCGACATCGCCGTCAAAGCTGGGAGCCTGTTGTCTTTCTAAGCCGTCAGAACTTGTTTGCACAACGTTACTGTTGGTGTGGAATGGCCAAGGCGACAGCCAACCCGACTGCAACAGCAACGGAAACTGGAGAAGCTCCAGGGCCTGGCGCAACAATGCTCTCAAAGTGAGCTTTTACGGCAGCTTCGGTTTCTTCATCCATCTCGATTCCATATGGAGCCAGTGCGGCACTTGGATCGTCTGCAATCTCTTTGAGAAAATCTCCATCTGATTTCATTCGTTCTTCAAGCTCAGCAATTTTTTCAGCTGGGGCATTAATCGTAATATCCATTTTCAATCTACCTTTCCGGAATGCTAAGCCGCGCTGGATGCCGCAGACTTTTGTCTTCTTCATTTCGAACGATGTCAGCTTGCGGCGGTCAGTTGCGATGTGTCAAGGTTCTTGCATTGCGAGCGTGTAGCGCTTCACGATCACCCCTTCGCCAGCGTTTTCCCCGTCAATGGCTTGAGCTTCGTCCCTGTCTCCGGACAGCGGGGTAATTTACCCCTGTCCATGAGAGGAGCACGACATGGGACGACATCGACAGAAGTACACGGACGAATTCAAAGCTGCAGCGGTTGAACGGCTTTATGAGCCGGGCGCGACGCAGGGCAGCGTCGCGAAAGAGCTGGGGATCACCGGCACGCAGTTAAAAACCTGGCGGCTGGAGATTGAGGCGTTCGGCTCGATGGAGGCCAAACGTCGCCAGAAGGCGGACGCCGCTGAGCTGGAACGGTTTCGCAAAGAGAACAAGCGTCTCGCGGAGGAAAACGAGATCCTGCAGATAGGTGAGCAGGCGAACGCCACCGGTCCGAGTGCGCCCGCGAACGCTTTTTTCGCAGCAAGGGCGGTGAAGTGAGGGCATGAGCGCCACTGGTCCGAGCGACTGCCCGAACGATGAACAAGCACGCCTTCATCACTGCCCACAAAGCTCAGTTCGACTGACCGTGGCCCCAGTGGGGCCGCGTAAGCGGGAGAACGGGGTTTCGACACTCTGCCGGCTGGTCCGCCTGTCACGCAGTTGGTTTTATGGTCACGACGCGAGCTTGGCGGCCCGTCAAGGCCGGGAAGCGCGGCGTGCGGCACAAGACGTGGCGTTGCTGGAGCGGATCAGGCACTTCTTTAAAGCAAGCAAATACCGCTACGGCTCCAAACGCATTCACCGGGATCTGGGCGCTGATGGCGAGCGCGTCTCAGAGCGGCGCGTGGCCAAAATAATGCGGGGAAACAGGATCTCAGCCGGCCAACGCAAGCCGCGCAAGCCGGTCACCACAAACAGCA
>NZ_VFSV01000083.1:2500-5907 GCF_007004065.1 Palleronia caenipelagi
GAGAGATAACACATCAGTATTCATGCTGATCGGGACGAGTGGGTTCTGATCGGTGGGGATCTTCGGATCGCCACAAGGCATGATACTATCCAAGTCAAGTACACTAACCCAAAGCAATCTACGGATTGCAAAACATACGCGGCGCCGGCTGAACCAGACGGTGCTGCAGGGAAAGTATGCTTCTGATCTCAAGGCACCGGATCAAAAGGCCGGTGCTCAGGAAGAAGCTTGTCTTCTTCTGGATCAGATCAAGCGCGAGAAGGGCGTTTGGTGGATGCCTTGGCAGCAAGAGGCGATGAAGGACGTGATACTCTGCGATAAGTCGCGGTGAGCCGAGAATAGGCTTTGACCCGCGAATCTCCGAATGGGGCAACCCACCTGACTGTTTCCTGTTATTGCTTCGTCTTCGGACGGAGTGGTTATCAGGACGCATAATCAGGTACTTAAGACCTGAATACATAGGGTTTTAAGAGCAAACCCGGGGAACTGAAACATCTAAGTACCCGGAGGAAAGGAAATCAACAGATACTCCCCTAGTAGCGGCGAGCGAACGGGGACCAGCCGAGCCATGAATGTGACTGGAACGACCTGGGAAGGTCGGCCAAAGTGGGTGACAGCCCCGTACAGGAAGCATGATTGGACGTATTAAGTAGGGCGGGACACGTGAAATCCTGTCTGAACATCGGGGGACCACCCTCGAAGGCTAAGTACTCCTTGCTGACCGATAGCGAACCAGTACCGTGAGGGAAAGGTGAAAAGCACCCCGACAAGGGGAGTGAAACAGTCCCTGAAACCGAACGCCTACAAACAGTCGGAGGCTCCTTGCGAGCTGACGGCGTACCTTTTGTATAATGGGTCATCGACTTGGTCTCACGAGCAAGCTTAAGCCGTTAGGTGTAGGCGCAGCGAAAGCGAGTCTTAATAGGGCGATTGAGTTCGTGGGATCAGACCCGAAACCGAGTGATCTAGGCATGACCAGGATGAAGATACGGTAACACGTATTGGAGGTCCGAACCCACACCTGTTGAAAAAGGTCGGGATGAGTTGTGCCTAGGGGTGAAAGGCCAATCAAACTCGGAGATAGCTGGTTCTCCGCGAAATCTATTTAGGTAGAGCGTCAGACGAATACCTTCGGGGGTAGAGCACTGCATGGGTAATGGGGGCCCACAGCCTTACTGATCCTAAGCAAACTCCGAATACCGAAGAGTACTATCTGGCAGACACACGGCGGGTGCTAACGTCCGTCGTGGAGAGGGAAACAACCCTGACCCTCAGCTAAGGCCCCTAATTCATGGCTAAGTGGGAAAGCATGTGAGACGACCAAAACAACCAGGAGGTTGGCTTAGAAGCAGCCATCCTTTAAAGATAGCGTAACAGCTCACTGGTCTAAATAAGTTGTCTTGCGGCGAAGATGTAACGGGGCTCAAGCCATGAGCCGAAGCTAGGGACTGCATATGCAGTGGTAGCGGAGCGTAGTGTGACATAGTTCCATTCCTCCTTAGCGACCTCGGTCGCATTGGAGGAGAGGAGCTTTCGATGAAGCGGGCGCGTGAGCGATCCCGTGGAGAGATCACTAGCGAGAATGATGACATGAGTAGCGACAAACAGGGTGAGAGACCCTGTCGCCGAAAGTCCAAGGGTTCCTGCTTAAAGCTAATCTGAGCAGGGTAAGCCGACCCCTAAGGCGAGGCCGAAAGGCGTAGTCGATGGGAACCAGGTTAATATTCCTGGGCCAGGAGATGGTGACGGATCGCAAAGGTTGTCAGTCCTTATCGGATTGAACTGGCAGCTCAGCGGTCCCTGGAAATAGCCCTCCATAAGATCGTACCCGAAACCGACACAGGTGGACTGGTAGAGAATACCAAGGCGCTTGAGAGAACGATGTTGAAGGAACTCGGCAAAATACCTCCGTAAGTTCGCGAGAAGGAGGCCCAGTTACCAGGCAACTAGTGGCTGGGGGCACAAACCAGGGGGTGGCGACTGTTTACTAAAAACACAGGGCTCTGCGAAGTCGCAAGACGACGTATAGGGTCTGACGCCTGCCCGGTGCCGGAAGGTTAAAAGGAGAGGTGCAAGCCTTGAATTGAAGCCCCGGTAAACGGCGGCCGTAACTATAACGGTCCTAAGGTAGCGAAATTCCTTGTCGGGTAAGTTCCGACCTGCACGAATGGCGTAACGACTTCCCCGCTGTCTCCAACATCGACTCAGCGAAATTGAATTGCCTGTCAAGATGCAGGCTTCCCGCGGTTAGACGGAAAGACCCCGTGCACCTTTACTACAGCTTCACACTGGCATCAGGCCAAGCATGTGCAGGATAGGTGGTAGGCTTCGAAACCAGGACGCCAGTCCAGGTGGAGCCACCCTTGAGATACCACCCTTGCTTCGCTTGATGTCTAACCGCGATCCGTTACCCGGATCCGGGACCCTGTGTGGCGGGTAGTTTGACTGGGGCGGTCGCCTCCCAAACAGTAACGGAGGCGCGCGAAGGTTGGCTCAGAGCGGTCGGAAATCGCTCGTTGAGTGCAATGGCAGAAGCCAGCCTGACTGCAAGACTGACAAGTCGAGCAGAGTCGAAAGACGGCCATAGTGATCCGGTGGTCCCGAGTGGAAGGGCCATCGCTCAACGGATAAAAGGTACGCCGGGGATAACAGGCTGATGGTGCCCAAGAGTCCATATCGACGGCACCGTTTGGCACCTCGATGTCGGCTCATCTCATCCTGGGGCTGGAGCAGGTCCCAAGGGTACGGCTGTTCGCCGTTTAAAGAGGTACGTGAGCTGGGTTTAGAACGTCGTGAGACAGTTCGGTCCCTATCTGCCGTGGGTGTAGGATACTTGAGAGGAGTTGCCCCTAGTACGAGAGGACCGGGGTGAACGATCCACTGGTGGACCTGTTGTGGCGCCAGCCGCAGTGCAGGGTAGCTATGATCGGAAAGGATAACCGCTGAAGGCATCTAAGCGGGAAGCCCCCCTCAAAACAAGGTATCCCTGAGGACCGTGGTAGACCACCACGTCAATAGGCCGGAGATGTAAGCGCAGTAATGCGTTCAGTTGACCGGTACTAATCGTCCGATAGGCTTGATCTGATCCAGTAGTAGACAAGCTCAGAAGCATACACACACAGGTACAAGACTCGGATAGAAAACTGATGATGGGTATTTCCTCGGATTGGTGGTCATAGCGCGAGCAAAACACCCGACCCCATACCGAACTCGGAAGTTAAGTGCCGCTGCGCCAATGGTACTCCGTCTTAAGACGCGGGAGAGTAGGTCACCGCCAATCCTAGAAAATACCCAAATCCCTCAAAACGATACAAAAAAAACGACCCAAAAATAAAATAACTCATGCAAACAGTGTGGAGTACAGGGTCATGAACGCTGAAACACGAAACAATCTCTCTATATACGAT
>NZ_VFSV01000084.1 GCF_007004065.1 Palleronia caenipelagi
AGGGTGCTGAAGTCCGGCACTCGCCAATCCAACCCAACCAGCCGCAGGAGGCTCTGAACGAACCCGGTCGTTTGTCTCGTCGCCATTGTCGCTCGGACCAATGGCGCTCCCAATGGCGACCATGCCAAACTTGCCCGGGGCTCCGCCCGTTCAGGGCTGAAAACAGTCCACCGGACTGTTTTCCGAGCGCCCTTCACCCTTCATTGTCAGGCACGTCTGGATAGCTTCATCGCTGAAACTCGGCTGCCGCCCACGCTTCCCGCTGGGCGGCAGCTTCCACATCATGTCGGGATCGAACCAGATCGTCAGCGATCCGCGCTGGCACAGTGCTTCATTGTAAGCCTACCAGTTCGTGGTCTTGTCCTTCGTAGGGGCCCAACTGCTCATACCTTCCAGCTATCACGCTGGGTTCACCCAGTGAATCCCTCACTCGATTTGTGCAACAAGGCCATGGCCCTGGACCAGCGCGGCCCGGTCCAGGGCCTGATCCTGCATTCGGACCGCGGCGTGCAATATGCCAGCGGGGACGATCGCAAGATCATCCACCGCATCCACCGCGCCAAGCTGATCCGATCCATGAGCCGCAAGGGTCAGTGCCTCGGGTTCAAGCTGGTCCGCGCCAGCGGATCAAACGATCCGGCGGATCGTTTGAAGGCGCAGAACGCCCCGATGGAGAGCTTCTTTTCTTCGCTGAAGAAGGAGCTGGTCCATCGCCATCGGTTCGGACCCCGGGAACAGACCAGGGCCGCGATCTTCAGGTACATCGAGGTCTTCTACAGGCCGCCAACGCCGCCATTCAGCCATCGACTGCCAGACACCGGTTCAGGCGTTCACAGAGATGAGATGGGAAATGGCCGCATAGGATCAACAATCAGACTGCCCGGAAACAAGGACGAAGATCACTCCAGCGCTGACCCCCGATCAGAAAGCAGAAGTCTTACGTCTGAAGTCTGAGGGACGCGCGGTGAAAGATATTGCCGCAATGTTCAAAGTAAGCCCGGCAACGGTGAAAAGGGTGACATAGCTTACGAAGCGCCGTTTCAAGATAGAAGCCAACGTAGCCGCTAACAGGAACGCCCCGAAGTGGGCACAGTAATTTTCGAAACTCCGAAACAGGCGATAAGCGTGGCGACCATTGTCCCGTAGGCTGCGATGGCGTGCGGGGCTAGAGATGGGACACCATAGAGCAGAACCGTCCCATTCCCACCGGGAATGATCATTGCGGACGTACCCATGATAATCCCTCCTGTGACAGGCCGGAAGAGGCTGGTAAGGGCCGGGTGCTGGAGGCGAAATTTGCCGGAGCGCAGCGCTGCGGTTATGCCTCCGCTGACCACTGCCAGTGCACAAGAAAGAGCAAGCCAGCTGCCCGGCATGTGCATTGGATCGACAAGCCGTGCCGCCCGATGCGACAGGATCGTGACATAGGTCCAGTTCCCTGCGAAGACGTAGAGAATGCCGCCAAAGACACCGACCACAAGCATTGATCGGTAAGGCCCCATCCGCATTGATCCGGCGTTGCGGAAGGTTCGCCACCACCTTGGCACCCTTCGATAGAGGGCGACCAGCAGGCAGAGGGCAAGGAGGACCACAAAGGACACCGAGAACAGCCCCGGTGTCTCAAGCGGAGACGGCCGGGGGGTGTTCTGCAGATAGCCGGGGATATCGAGCGCCGTGGTCAGGACAGCGCCTGCGACCATTCCCACGATTGTTCCTACATATTTCAAATTCCCTCCTGTCAGGTGGGCCAGCGTCCCCAGCGCACATGCGCCGTTGATCCAGGCCCCCAGACCAAAGGCCGCTCCGCTGAGCAGGACGAACCCGGTGACCGGATAACCTGCAGAGAGTGTCGTCAGATCCGGCAACGCCCAGTGCAAGGGTATCATCACCGTACCGGATCCCGCGGCGGCAACCAAAAATGCCCGAAACCGGGACGATTTACCGTCGAGCACGAGAGCGCGGGCGGCCACAACCGTGCAAACCGACCCACGCCTGATCGCGTAGCCTACGCAAAATGCGCAGGCGGCTGTTATGATGAAGATGACCCAGATCAAGACCGATCTCGTACCTCAACTGCCGGGGCCGCAGTCGATACACCGCAGCGGTGGGTTAGGCGCAAACCGAAGAACGGCTGCAAGATTGCGCAACGCCGTGCGCAGCCCTTCCTCGATCACAGGGTGATAAAAGGGCCTTTGCAGGGCTTCCGCCACAGTCAACTTGCTCTCAATCGACCAGGCGAGCAAGTGGGCGAGATGCTCTGCCGCCGGGCCAATAATCTCGGCGCCCAGAAGAAGACCGGTGTCGCGGTCCCCATAGACGCGCAAAAGACCCACGTTCTTGCCAATAACGCGGGCGCGTCCCTGATCCTCGAACGAGACCTCCCCCACGCCAAACTCCACACCCACATCCGCCAAAGCCTTATGACCCTGACCAATCACCGCGATCTGCGGATCCGAGAAGACGACCCCCAGCCGGGTGCGGCGTGCGCGCCGATAGACCTCCGGGTAGCGTGCCGCGTTCTCACCCGCAATCCGCCCTTCGTCCGCGGCTTCGTGCAGCAGGGGTATCTCGACCGAGGCATCCCCGGCGACAAAGATCGGCGAGACCTGCCCTGCCGACGATTTTGCCCGCATCGACATGGGGTCAATCTCCGGCACACCGCGCTCGTCAAGGATCAGGGAGGTGTTTTCAAGGCCGATGCGGTCCAGATTTGGCCTGCGTCCCGTTGCCGCCAACAGATAGTCGAAGCGCTCTTCGCCGGCGTCATTCGGGTCGTTGCGGTTGCTCCAGGACACAACCACCTGATCGCCATCGCGGCTGATCTGCGTGTCGGCATCGAAATGCGCGCTGAACTCGCGACCGAAGTGGTTGCGCGCATAAGCGACGAGATCAGGATCGCTGAGCGGGCCGACCGAGTTGCCACGACCAAAGAGGTGCACCCGCACGCCGAGGCGCGACAGGGCCTGTCCCAGTTCCAGCCCGATCACCCCGGCCCCAAACACAGCGACCGAGTCCGGCAGATCCTGCCAGTCGAAAACGTCATCATTGATGATCAGCCGCTCACCTGCGACCTGAAACGGAGGCGGAATAACGGGGCGTGACCCGGTCGCCACGATCACCGTCCGCGCCGTCAGCCGACTCCCGTCGTCGAGCGCCAGCGTATGATCATCTACGAACTGCGCAGACTTCCGGATCAGGTGGCGTTGCTCAAAGCCTTCAATCGCATCGTTCACGAACCCGACAAATCGATCTCTTTCCCTGCGCACGCGCTCCATCACAGCGACGCCATCTACAGTGACCCCGTTTGCCGTGATGCCAAACTGCCCGCTGTCGCGCGCATGTTGCGCGGCATCGGCCGCGGCGATCAAGAGCTTGGACGGCATGCAGCCGACCCGCGCGCAGGTGGTGCCCAAAGGGCCACCGTCAATCAGGGCAACGCGGTCGGTTTGCTTCACCGCTTCACGATAGGCCGCCATGCCAGCCGTTCCCGCACCCAGGATGGCCACATCCACATCATAGTTCGTCATTGCGCTGTCCTTTTGGAAGTAAGGTCGGGTCAAGCCGAGATTGCCGGGTGCAACAGGGCGTCGAAGCCGCCACGTGCATCAAGATCCGCCAGATCTGTATATTCGCCGATATGAATGTCCCGGACGAAGATTTGTGGAACCGTCTTGCGTCCACCGGCCCGCGAGACCATGTCTTTGCGCTTTGCGGGATCGCCTGAAATCTCGATATTTGTGAAACGGAGCCCCTTGCTGGCCAGAAGCGCCTTGGCCGCTTTGCAGTACGGGCAGTAGTCCTTGGTGTAGATGACGATCTGGTGGTCCATGGGTCTCATCCCGGTTAAGCTTTCGTGTGGGAAACGCGACCCCTTGGCCCTGATCGCTCCAAGGGGTCGTTCTGTCATCTGTCGCGGGCAACGCGCTTCAACGCATCACCGGCGAGAAAAATGGCCGCGGCCAAAAGTACGATGTCTTTGAGCAGAAACTGCCCCGGGACAACGGAAAGGGCGGGGAAGCCGCCGAGGCTGGGCTCTGTGACCGGCGCGGTGAACAGGAAGCTGGCGGTGACGAGGAAGGTCGCGACGGCGCCAAGCGCACCAAGCACGGCCGCTTTGGGGAATTTCGTTCCGATCACGATCAGTGCAGCGGTCAGGATTTCAGTAGCACCGATCAGGTTTGAGGCACCTTGCAGACTGAAAACGCTATAGAGCCAACTGGTCAGCGGACTGGAGGCGACCAGACCTTCGATGGCGCCCGCCTCATAGGCGGTGAACTTCATTGCACCAATCCAGCCAAGCACAATTGCAGTGCCAAAGCGGATGCTGTGAACGCCCGCCCTCGACAGGCGTTCCCCAAAACTGTGCAGGTCGTTCGACACGGGCGCGGCGGTGAAGGTTACGTCAGTCATGTTTGGATCTCCTTTGTTGACCAATCGGTCTTTAATTTGGTACGAGTGTTTATTGTCATTGCTGATGAACACAGATCTATAGATTGTAGACTGATCGGTCAATAAATAAGTTGTCACAGGTATGTGAGGAATATGACAGATGCAGGCACCAGGCAGACCAAGAGAATTCGACCCCGACGAAACCCTCATGAAAATCATGCAGCTGTTTTGGGAAAACGGATATGAGGCAACCGGGCTCAGCGACATTGTCGCGGTCACGGGGCTGGGTAAGGCCAGTCTGTATAAGGCTTTTGGCAACAAGCATCAGATGTATCTCAGGGCTTTGTCCCATTATGAGAGCCTGATGATCGACACAGCCGTGGCCGTGCTTCGGTCAAAGGACGCCGCACCGCTCGACAGGATTGACGCGTTTTTGTCCGCGCCCATCGTCGCGGTGCGCGATCACAAAGACCGGCGCGGTTGCTTTCTGTGCAACGCTGCCGCTGACCGCGCTTCTCTCGACTCAGACACCGCATCTCTGGTCGAGCGCGGCTATGCCAAATTGCGCAAGGCGCTCACCAGGACGCTGTCTGAAGCGTTTCCGGAAGGCGCATCAGAGAAGATCGCAGTACGTGCCGAGGTGGTGCTGACCATCTATTCCGGGCTGCGCATCATGTCTCGCGCAGCTCAAACCGCCGAGATGATGACGGCGACCAAGACCGAAATCATCGTAATGATGGGGTTAATTTAGCTGTCGGCAGAGTCCCCTTGTCAGTCCGTCCGCTGGACATCGGGATAGGTCCTCGGCTGTAAACAACGTGATCAGGCGGTCTGAGCGGAGACCACCAGGCTTTGGGGTGCTGTTCGCTTCAAAAGCGGCTGCCGTTCTGATCTTCGTCCTTGTTTCCGGACAGTCTGATTGTTGATCCTACGCGGCCATTTTCCAACTCATCTCTGTGAACGCCTGAACCGGCGTCTGGTAGCCTATGGCTGAATGCCGTCGCTGGCGGCCCTTAGAAGACCTCGATGTACTCGAAGATCGCGGCCCTGGCCTGTTCCCGGATTCCGAACCGATGGCGATGGACCAGCTCCTTCTTCAGCGAAGAAAAGAAGCTCTCCATCGGGGCGTTCTGCGCCTTCAAACGATCCCCCCGGATCGTTCGATCCGCTGGCGCGGACCAGCTTGAACCCGAGGCACTGACCCTTGCGGCTCATGGATTGAGCCAGCTTGGCGCGGTGGATGATCTTGCGGTCGTCTCCGCTGGCATATTGCATGCCGCGGTCCGAATGCAGGATCAGG
>NZ_VFSV01000085.1 GCF_007004065.1 Palleronia caenipelagi
CCCGATTTTGGCGTGCAGCTTTCCGACCTCTGCCGCCGATATCGTCGGCTCCGCGGTCGCCTGGCCGGTGAAGGCCTGTGCCATGTTCTCAATCGCGGTCCGTTTCCAGCCGCTGATCATGGTAGGGTGGCTGTCATACTTCTTGGCCAGCTCGGCCGTCGTCAGCTCCTCGCGGATGGCTTCCAAAGCCACCTTCGCCTTGAACTCTGCCGAATAGCGTTTCCGTTTCGTCATTTCTGTGCGTTCTTCCTCAGACACTACCGATTAGCACCCGGTCCGAAATCCCGCGACCACCTCTACTCTTCAGCACCAACTGCAACGGAGGCTTCGCCATCATCATCCATCGATAGTTGCCGCAAATGTCTGTGAACTCCGTCTCAGGTTTATGGGCAAGAATATCGGAGTTAAAGGCAAAATCTTATATTTAAGGGCAAAGGACAGCCCTTGATTTCGTTGGATTTCTCACCTCACAATTAAGGGCTACGCGACAACAGGTATTGCCAACTTGTCCCGTCGTAACGCGGTGTGCTTGCAGGCCATCCCGGTATCCTGCCCTCAGATCAGCCGACCGGCTAATCCGTGGATCGAAGTCATGAAACACGCTCGTCCAGCCGCAGGCTTGCCTTAGAGTAGCGACGAAATATCCGACTGAAGCTGTTCAGAACCGCATATCGAATTGGACGGAGAGGCCGTAAGACTCATAGTCGCCGTCACCAAGCCCATCGTAAAAGGTGTCAAAAGACAGCTCTGACCAGTCGTTTAAGGCGATATCTGCGCCAAAGTCGAGCTTGGCGCGGAAACCGCTGTCCGACGCCTCATAGGCGCTGACATCTCCGTAGACAGCGCTCAGACCGCCACTCAGCAGCATATCCGCTTCACCTGCCTTGACCCAGAATTCGGTTCCAATTCCGAACTCTGCCTCCGTAAGTTTAACGACTTGAGACGGGACGCGGTTCGACCGGCTGTCATTGTAGGAGTCCTGATCGTCCCGAATGTGGATCAGGTCTAGCGCCGGGATCAGAACAACTTTGTTTTCAAGCGTGTAACGCCCTTCGACACCGAGGGTCAGCAGAGTCCGTGTTGTATCAAAGTCATCGGAATCCTGATTGTCGAGGTCGAGCGTATTGTCGCTTTTGCCTCTGAGAGCTGATGCCGAGAAATAGAGTTGCTGGCCAGGTACCTGATACACACCGTATCCCCCCAACAGCCAACCATTTCCGGAATAGTCGCCATCGTCCACGTCTGCTTCGGAGTCGTCGAATTGCAGCATCAGGCCGAGCAGCAGATTGTTCCGGCGGTAGACATGCGCACCAAGTGTCACGTGGTGATAGTCGAGAGAGGTATCATCGATCTCCGAGAAATTACCTGCTGCCCGGAGCCAGATTGGATGATCTCCCTGAATGTGAACCCTGTATTGGCCCCGATCACCGTTCATTCTGAAAAAGAGTTCCGGTCTCTGGGAGCCATCCAACATGGCACGGAGTTCCGGTTGGGCGTTGGCAAGAGCCCGAGCCCTCAAGGTCAGGGCCTGACCAATGGCTTTTTGCGCGACCTTGCTGAGGTTCGGCTCAATCGTAACCGTGCGCGCGGCACGGTTCAGGTTGCCAGCCTCGTCAGCCGCCACGCCTGCCGCGACCCCGATGCTGATCGGAGCTGTCCCGGACGGTGTGATCCGCACCACATATCGGTTTCCGCTACCGGTCAGCGACGCTGCGGAGCCGTTCTCTACTGAGACATCCGCCGCTTCAAACCCGTCCACGGGTTCGGAAAACAGGACAGTCACGGAGAAGGACTCGCCCGGGAAAAAGTTCTCCGGGAGGTCAGTGATCTGTGTTGTCGGTCGCACCAGATCCTTTGGTGATTCAACGGTAATGCTGACCGTGTCAGACATGAGCTCAAACCCATCAGACACCGTGAGCTGGAACGTCAGGACAACATCCTGCTCGTTAAATGACAAGACAGGCGCAGTGAAACTCGGCGTCGCATTCGTGGTATCCGAAAGGCCAACCTCCGGGCCATTGATCTGCGTCCATGCATAGGTCAGTGCCTGACCATCATCGTTTGACGTAGAATTGCTGCCATCAAGGGTGACGTTTGCCCCAGACGAGACTGTCTGATCCGGCCCCGCATTCGCGGTCGGAGCGACGTTGCCCGGCGCGGTGACGGTGATCTGGACGGTGTCGGTGGCCGTCGCAAAGCCGTCATCCACGGTCAGCTCAAAGCTCAGCGCCAGATCTGCTTCGCCGATGGCGCGCGTCGGCGCAGTGAAGCCGGGGGTGGCGGTGGTGTTCCCCGAGAGGGTGACGGCGGGTCCACCGGTCTGCACCCAGCTGTAGCTCAGCGACTGTCCCGCATCATTGGCGCTCGAGCCGTTGCCATCAAGGGTGACAGCGGCGTCCGAGGCCACGGTCTGATCCGTCCCGGCATTCGCTGTCGGAGCGGTGTTGCCCGGCGCGGTGACGGTGACTTGGACGGTGTCGGTGGCCGTCGCAAAGCCGTCATCCACGGTCAGCTCAAAGCTCAGCACGAGATCCGTATCGCCGATGGCGAGCGTCGGCGCAGTGAAGCCGGGGGTGGCGGTGGTCGCGCCCGAGAGGGTGACGGCGGGTCCACCGGTCTGTACCCAGCTGTAGCTCAGCGACTGACCCGCATCATTGGCGCTCGAGCCGTTGCCATCGAGGGTGACAGCGGCGTCCGAGGCCACGGTCTGATCCGTCCCGGCATTCGCTGTCGGAGCGGTGTTGCCCGGCGCGGTGACGGTGATCTGGACGGTGTCGGTGGCCGTCGCAAAGCCGTCATCCACGGTCAGCTCAAAGCTCAACGCCAGATCTGCGTCGCCGATGGCGAGCGTCGGCGCAGTGAAGCCGGGGGTGGCGGTGGTCGCGCCCGAGAGGGTGACGGCGGGTCCACCGGTCTGTACCCAGCTGTAGCTCAGCAACTGACCCGCGTCATTGGCGCTCGAGCCGTTGCCATCGAGCGTGACAGCCGTCCCTGAGGCCACCGTGTCATCCCCTCCTGCATTCGCTGTCGGGGCGGTGTTCGGCGGGGCGGTGACGGTGAACTGCACCTCATCTGTGGCCGTCGCAAAGCCGTCATCCACGGTCAGCTCAAAGCTCAGCGCCAGATCCGTATCGCCGATGGCGAGCGTCGGCGCGATGAAGCCGGGGGTGGCGGTGGTGTTCCCCGAGAGGGTGACGGCGGGTCCACCGGTCTGCACCCAGCTGTAGCTCAGCGACTGTCCCGCGTCATTGGCGCTCGAGCCGTTGCCGTCGAGGGTTACCGCCGTCCCGGAGGCCACCGTGTCATCCCCTCCTGCATTCGCTGTCGGAGCTGTGTTCGGCGGCGCGGTAACGGTGAACTGCACCTCATCTGTGGCGGTCTCAAACCCGTCATCCACGGTCAAACGGAAGAGCAGAACCTGGTTCGGCGCCCCGATAGCGAGCGTCGGCGCGGTAAAGCCGGGGGTAGCGGTGGTGCCGCCGGACAGCGTGACTGCTGGTCCACTGGTCTGCACCCAGCTGTAGGTCAACGACTGACCCGCATCATTGGAGCTCGAGCCGTTGCCGTCGAGGGAGACAGCCGTCCCTGAGGCCACCGTATCATCGGCCCCCGCATTTGCCGTTGGAGCGTTGTTTGGCGGGGCGATGACGGTGATAATCACATTATTAGTGTGGAGGTCGGTACCATCAAACACACGCACTCGAAATTCAAGATCCACGTCCGACGCACCGACGGCCAGCGTCGGTGCAGTGAAACTGGCCATGGCTGTGTTGCCACCGGACAGCGTGACCGTCGGACCGCTCAGCTGCTCCCAGATGAAGGTCAAGGTCTGAAATGGATCATTGGGGTCCGAAGCGCTGGCGTCGAGAGTGTAACTGCCCCCCGAGGCCACCGTGTCATCGGGCCCTGCATTCGCTGTTGGCGGGGTGTTTGGTGGCGAAACCACAACAGTCCTGGTGTTCACAAGCTCTGTGTTATTCGCACCTGAAGCTCCGATCGTGTAACTATACCGTTGCCCGTCAGCGGCGGATGTCGCCTTGAATTTGATCCCAACGAAGTCGTCGTTTTCATAGGTACCATTCGCGCCATCCGACACCAGATCGCTAACAAACGTCACGCCACACCCGCTCTCGAGCGCCGCGGCGGTGACGTCACCGGCCGGCCATGGTACGATAGTGAAACCGCGCCAGTAATTCCCACCGGCTGAAAGGGTCGAAAGGCCTCCAGTGGCAACGTTGAGCTGTGTCTCCCCGCCAAAGGCGTCGTGATATAAGTTGAAACTGCAGGTCAGGCCCGCAGGTACAAAAACCTCATCAAATCCAGTAAAATCATCCAGGGCCATCGCTTGCTTTGAGGGCAGGAGCGCCATGATTCCCAGCACCACAGATATCAAACGGCTTCTCGTTTTATTCATGCCCCAAATCCCCCAAAAATCTGAATTTCGGCAGGCAATGCCCAGACTTTAATACGAAAATGTATCTTTTTATATTGACCGAACTTCGACCATATGTCTAACTGAAATGCGACAAAATATCGCAATTTCGTTTTTATTGCATGTTAGACACAAAGTTTAGCGTGCCTTGAATCGTATTGCCCAACAGGAGGTGAATTCATGGAGCCGTTTATCGCTCAAATCACGTTATTTGGCGGAAATTTTGCACCCCGCGGATGGGCCCTTTGTGACGGCCAATTACTCGCAATAAACGAGTACCAGGCATTGTTCAGTATTTTGGGGACAAATTTTGGCGGCGATGGAAGAACAACTTTTGGCCTGCCAGATCTGCGAGGTCGTGTTCCGATGCACGCAGGCGACGGCCCAGGCCTGTCACCGCGCCGGATCGGGCAGAAGTTCGGGGCAGAACAGGTCAATCTGATGGAGAGCCAAATTCCAGCTCACAGCCACGGGCTCAATGTGTTCAACGGCACGGCAGATAATGACCGGCCTCAGGGCGATATGTTGGCCCGATCCACGATATATTCAGCAACGATTCAGCCGACAGCTGAGCTGAACTCGGCTTCAATATCCTCGGCAGGCGGAAGCCAAGCCCACGAAAACATTCAGCCGAGTTTGTGCATAAACTATATCATCGCCCTCCAAGGTATTTTTCCATCGAGAAATTGAATAAGCATTTGTATGTGGAATAATGACAAAGAGTTCCGGCTGAATAAACTTATGGCCTGCCGTTCTGGTCTTTTCAGCGGCAGATATAAGACATCGCGACGTCGATGACTGTGGCGGGTTATGGAGGTGTTGTTGGATTTGGTGTCCAAGCGCGTTGCATGCGGCGGCATGTTCCTCGTTTGATGGCTTAAATCCGTTGATGAAATCGAGGGGCACCGTAGAGTTAGGTGTTCGGTCCCGGCATTTGGTGGATCGGATTTAGGATGAATCGATCTGGCTCTGAAGTCCAGATCTTGCAGATGTATTCGTAAGGCGTCAGCCCGCTGAGGGTCTTGAGCCTGCGGGCGAAGTTGTAGGCTGCCATGAAGTCGGCAAGGTGTGTTCGCAACTGGTCGTGATTTTCGTAGTGGAAGCGTTTGACCGTCGCCTCCTTGATGGTGCGGTTCATTCGTTCGACCTGGCCATTGGTCCACGGATGGTTCGGCTTAGTGAGCCGATGTTCGATCCCATTTGCCTCACAGATCATGTCGAAC
>NZ_VFSV01000086.1 GCF_007004065.1 Palleronia caenipelagi
ATCATCCGCCACGCCAAGCTGGAGCAATCCATGAGCCGCAGGGGTCAGTGCCTCGATAACGCCCCGATGGAGAGCTTCTTTTCTTCGCTGAAAAAGGAGCTGGTCCATCGCCATCGGTTCAGAACCCGAGAACAGGCCAGGGCCGCGATCTTCGAATACATCGAGGTCTTCTACAACCGCCAGCGACGGCATTCAGCCATAGGCTACCAGACGCCAGCGCAGGCTTTCGAAGAAATGAGTTGGAAAATCGCCGCGTAGCGTCAACAATCACACTGTCCGGAAACAGGGACGAAGATCAATTTCGAGAAGGCTACTGGTTATTCAAAATCTCTCTACTAATATTCAACTCTCTTTCTAGGAAAATATACCCTTTCCGGGTAATCTTCACAGATCGATCTTCTTTTGACCTCTCGATCATCTTTTGCTTTTCAAGTGACACAGCTATTGCCGCACCAAGTGATCCGGCTACATGAGGCACTCTTTCACTCCAGTCTATACATTTTGGAGCTAAAAGGCGGCGCTTTCTGCCAAGGCACTCTAAGTCTATTTCCAACTTTTCAAAAACTGAATGTTGAGAATCTACAACTTTAAAAGTATCTGTATCAGCTCCAAGCACACCTTTTTCTAATAGCCTAATTGTAATGGATACTCCCAATACTCCGGCCAGATGGTCATAACAGAACCGAGCATATCTCAGGTGATCCGAGACTTTTTCATCCCTCAGGCCCAGTTTAAGTTTACTTGCCAACGCCTCTATAGCATCAGCGATGTCATGGTCAACTAACTCATAGTATCGATGACGACCACATTGACGGACAAATATCATATTCAAGTCTTCTAAAATAGCCAGGTGGCTGCTGGCTGTCTGATTGGAAATTTTAGCGCGGTACGCCAGCTCACTTGCAGGCAGTGCCTTTCCACCGATCAAGGCAAGCAAAATAGCCGCTCTACTCTTGTGTCCAACCGCCTTACCAAAATCTTCAAGATACATTTTATCTTTTTTTTCCGTTAGTTATGGAAAGCACAAAGAAGTAGCCCCCCCCCCCATCCGCAACCATGTTTCGACAGATATCGTAGCGAAAATACTTGAAATGTCTATCGCGATATCTCCCTCTGGTAGAAACTAAGGATTTTTCAAGGAAAGCTAATGAGCACCATAGCACTTCCCAAAACTGACTGTCCTACGCATCCAGAAACCACCAGTTTTTCAATACTTCAGGGCGACCTGATGATGATGCATTCCGGTGAGAAGGGTCGTATGCTTGTAGCAGGGCGGCAATACGCAGCCAACGGCGTTGTGGCATCCATTATTGCCTATCCAATTCCCGAAACCGATCTTAAGTACATTAAAACGACAGATGCCTACAAGTATGTTTTCTATGATCCATCGTTCTACACCGATGTGAGTACAAAACCCGTAGGGTTTCTGGCCTTCGGAGCAATGGCCTTCTGCAACCATTCATCGAATCCAAACGCTTTCATTCGCTGGGGTCGCTTCAAAGATGAAACAACAATGACCCTTCTTGCCCATCGAGACATTTCACAAGGCGAGGAAATTACAATGCGGTACGCGAATATCGACGAGTATTTGAATAGCAACCAGTGGAAATCATAAAATAGGAGCTGAACTATGCTTAAAAAGGCTAGAATTATTCGCCATGATGCTAAATTTGATGAAAATTTCTACTGGAATAGGGTTAATCGTAACGGCTGCTTTCTTGGTGTCGACGAAGCACAACAAAAGCTGTCTCAGGAGAAACTCAGAGATTCCGTAGTTGGAATTGCAGGCTGTGGCGGCATCGGTGGCCTCCTAGCCATGACTCTCGCTCGGCTGGGCGTATGTCATATCAAGTTGGCTGACCCGGATAGCTTTGAAGCGTCAAACATCAATCGTCAACTTGGAGCAGGTGAAAAAACACTAGGGCGAAACAAGGCAATCGTGGTGGGTGAAGTTGTAAGGGAAATGGTTAGTGACGTTACATTAGAAGTTTTTCCTGAAGGCATTCAAACACACACGGCTGAAGAATTTGTAGACGGATGTGATTTGGTTTTTGATCAAACCGACGTTTATCTTATTACCGAACGTTATGCTCTACATGACGCTTTCCAGAAAAGCGAAAGAACAAAGTGCATGCTTGCTTCGTGTGTTTGGGGATGGGGGGCAAACATATACAAGTTTGAAAAGGGTGGAATGACCCTAAAAGACCTGTTCCAAATTCCTGAGGGTAAAAAGTTGGATAAAGATGATGTTGAGAAACTCATCGTAATGCAACTCAATTATTTGCCCCGGTTTCCTGATCTCAAGGGCATATATGATTGGATGGGTGATGTCGGAAACGTCCCTATAAACGCCGTGACACCACCGCTTTCGTGCTACATGCTCGCGGCTCGTGCTGCTCTGGTCCTGTGCGATCTGGAAAAGCAACCATACTGTGAACCGCTCCCGCCTGTCCCTAATTACTATTGGTACGATTCAGCGACATGGCACAGTGGCATTCATCAATTCGACGGGAATTGGGTTAACCCTGACGAACATGAGAAGCACTTCCAAGGTCAGGATGTTGCTGAACCCGCTTAGAACCAAACCTCATTTGGTAACCTACAAAGGATTGCCGTCCCCCGGAACTTTAACTGTTTGGGAGGCGGTATATCGTGATGAATTGGGCTGGGCTGGGGATATAAATGATAGCTTCATAAATGACTCGTTCCAGCCAAGCTCCGTTCACATTCTGGCCTACGTCGATGGAAACGCAGCTGGCACTATAAGGATAGCCTATCCCTTTGAATCTAAGCTTCCCGCCGAACAAAAAACAAACCAACCTACCTTACTTCATGGAGAAGTATCCAAAGCTGAGCTGACCAGAGTAATGGTTCGTAAAGAGTTTCGAAAGAAGGTATATCCCGATTATCCTGAGGGACTTTTCCACAAATTAATGCAGACAGCTATCTCGCATTGTAGGAATAAGGAAATTACATTGGTGGCAATGGATGTTCGTGTTCCGGGATCATCAAATAGCATCTTTAATAGTGCTGTCGCACTTGGTTTCCGGCCCACAGGAATCACCTATCCTGATCCTCTTGGTTCTGATTATCCTGACTGCACAACAGTAATTTTGGACACTCGTAGCCTCGCTTGAATTCCATCCGATATCAAAAAATCTAAAGGTACGACGATGTCTTATATACCACCCTCTGAGTTTGTTTCACACGCCATTACTGCCGGTGAAAAAAAAGCCAAATCCAGCGCTAAAGATGTACTACTTCGTAGCTTTATGGCTGGTGCGATTCTTGCAGTAGCTGCCGTCTTCGCGGTGACAATATCGACTCAAACTGGTGTTCCCATTGTTGGGGCAATCCTGTTTCCAGTAGGGTTCTGTATGCTCTACCTGATGGGCTACGACCTGGTAACGGGGATTTTCGTACTACTGCCTCTTGCATACCTGTCCGGCGATAAAGGTGTCAGTATTTCCGATGTGGTTCGCGGTATAGTGTTGGCTTTCGTAGGAAATTTCGTTGGTGCATTCTCAGTAGCAATTATGACGGCAACTGTTTTCACAAATGGCTTCACAACACCACCTTCGATAGTCGGCGAAACACTAGCAGAGATAGGAAAAAGCCGAACCGTTGGGTACAAAGAGAACGGAATGGGTGGTATGGTCACAATTTTTTTGAGAGGAGTTTTTTGTAACTGGATGGTTTCATTAGGGGTAATTGGTGCTTTTGTTTCCACTAGCGTTGCAGGAAAAGTCATTGCAATGTGGATGCCAATTATGTTGTTTTTTGCAATGACTTTTGAGCACTCCGTTGTTAATATGTATCTGTTTCCAACAGCGCTTCTCTTAGGTGGTGACTTTTCGGTTCTCGATTACCTTATTTGGAATGAAATACCGGTATTGATAGGGAATTTTTTTGGTGGCCTTATTTTTACTGCACTCCCTCTATTCGTACTATACTCTCCATCCAAAAAGAAGATGTCTAAAGAAGAAAGCGAGATGCCCTTAACTATTTGATTTATTGGTATTGCTAGACCTCATTATGTAAATTATTGATGCCGACAAAATCATTATTCCACCTAGTATCGTCGCACCCGTGATTGCCTCGCCAAAAAGTGCGAAGGCCCATATAGGTGCAAGTGGAATTTCGCTTAATCCCACCAAAGCCGCTGCAAGTGCTGATACCCTAGAAACACCAAGAAGATACACACCAAAACCTAAACCGACATTGATCACCCCATATACTGCAAGCCATGTCATATCTACGGCTGCAACAGATACCCCTTCTGAAAAAGGGAAAACAAATATTGCAGCAATAAATGCCGAAAGGTACGCGCATTTTGACGCGTTAGCGCTAGGAAAATACTTTGCCAATACAGTTATGCTGGCCATAAAAAATGTCATCAAAAATGCGAGAAGCAATCCGACATAATCACTAAAATCTTGCCCGCCCCATGCAAGAATAAAAATTCCACTGGCGCTAATTAGCGATGCAAATACGCCTGTCTTGGACGGATAATCCTTTAGCAAAGCCCAAGCGAGTAACATAGTTACAAGCGGCACAGCGCCGTAAATGAATGAAACATTTGCAATTGTTGTGTAGAAGAAGGCCGAAATAAAACACGACATGGCTATTGCTGAAACAACCGCTATTACTATTTCTCCTTTTGAAAACCTGAAGAGACCGGCGATAGATTTTTTTTCTTGCAAAAAATAGTATATTGCCATCACAACAAACCCACCGAAGACGGACCTCCACAGCAGTGTTGTTGGTATATCTGTATTGACAACTCTGGTGAATAATCCTGCCGTACTCCACGACAGAGCTGCTATCAAAACCAAAATTATTCCGTATGTTTCGCTACGTGTCATCAGTCCACCAAAAGTTGCTGGTTCGACAGTAAGGAATTGGTACATGGGTAACCACACAAAATGTTTCGACGAACATCGAAGTGTATTGACCCATCGGAATCTGCTCAGGTTAAGCTGCTAAATTGAATGCCTCATTTGGTGTCCGCATAGCAAGAGCCTTATGCGGGCGTTTGGTGTTATAGAACTGGATCCAGTCACCGATGGCGCGGCTTGCATGCGCCAGGCTTTCGAAGCGCTGGCGATGGACGCATTGTTCTTTTTCAGAGAGCAGATCAAGCGTTCTATCATCCCGTTCTGCTGCGGGCAGTGTGGGGTTATAAATTCCTGTTTCAGCCCATAGCTCTTGACCTGTTAGTGGCGGTCGTAATCTCCCCAAAAGTGGCAATTGAATTTTCCCCGGTCGGCAGCGGCGGGGCCAATTCCAAACTTCATGTTGATCTTCGTCCCTGTTTCCGGACAGTGTGATTGTTGACGCTACGCGGCGATTTTCCAACTCATTTCTTCGAAAGCCTGCGCTGGCGTCTGGTAGCCTATGGCTGAATGCCGTCGCTGGCGGTTGTAGAAGACCTCGATGTATTCGAAGATCGCGGCCCTGGCCTGTTCTCGGGTTCTGAACCGATGGCGATGGACCAGCTCCTTTTTCAGCGAAGAAAAGAAGCTCTCCATCGGGGCGTTATCGAGGCACTGACCCCTGCGGCTCATGGATTGCTCCAGCTTGGCGTGGCGGATGAT
>NZ_VFSV01000087.1 GCF_007004065.1 Palleronia caenipelagi
TTGCGACGTCCGCAATGCCCATATCCAGATGATCGCCGACCACGGACGCATCGCCTGGCAGAAGGCAACGGGTTACGGTCAGCGCTCCCGTGTCGAAGCCCAGATCGGCCGCTACAAGCAGGTGATCGGGCCCGCGCTACGAGGCCGAAATATGGAGAGCCAAACAACCGAGACCCTGATCGCCGTCAAAGCCCTCAACCGCATGACCGACCTCGGTCGCGCGGCCCATGAGCGTGTCATCTGATCAGACTGGGAAAGCGGCAAATGCGCCCTCAGCTTGGTCCATGCAACACGCTCGCGTACAGCCGGGAGTGCCTGACCATCCGTGTGGATCGCAACCTGAACTCAGGCAACGTCATCGATGCGCTGAGCGACCTGTTCATCCTGCGCGGTGTGCCTTCGTTCATTCGGTCTGACAATGGCCCGGAGTTCGTTGCTCAAGCCGTACAGGACTGGATCAAAGCTGTCGGCGCGAAAACGGCTTACATCGAACCTGGATCGCCTTGGGAGAACGGTTACTGCGAAAGCTTCAATGCCCGTTTCCGCGACGAGTTCCTGAATGGCGAAACCTTCTACAGCCTGCGCGAGGCGCAGATCCTGATCGAACAATGGAGGAAACACTACAACACGAAACGACCACACAGCGCATTAGGCTACCGCCCACCGGCCCCGGAAACCGTCGTCACGATGGACCGGAGGCCCGTCATGCACTTACAATCAAATTGGACCACTCAAGTGGGGCTGATCAGCATGACATCAGTGGGGAAAGGGGAAATCACGAATCAAGCAGGAGTTCTGCAAAAATGCCTATCGGATGCAAGATTTAAAAAAAAGAGCCTCCACAATATCCGATAAGGAAAACGGCTTCTGTATGATACCATAATGACCAGCCATCAGCTCCCGATCAATCATTTCTGGATTGCCAGTAACAATAAAGAAATCAACATCGATTTTGTGCTCGGCTAAAACTCGCGACACATCTGAGCCGTTCCACCCCGACATCGTATAATCGCTCAAAACAGCAGTTTGATCATTGATGCGACCGGTAATCACCAAGTCGAGAAAGTCAATCTTATTGGAGCAAGTTAATACCTGCGCCCCAGCTCCGGAGAACAATCTTTCTTGAACGTCAAGTATTAATTCTTCGTCATCAATAATTAGCAATCTATGACCATCTAAAGGCAATTTCTGATCTTCAATTTTCTTTGATCTCTGTGAACGCTCCTCATGAGCCTTGGGTAAAATCAACTTGAAAATCGCGCCTCTTGGTTCATTTTTCTCATACAGCAGGGCACCACCTGCTCGACCGCACATTCCAAAAACCATAGCCAACCCTAAACCCGTACCCGCACCTCGACTTTTTGTTGTAAAGAACGGCTCGAAAATTCGATCAACAAGCTCAGGAGCGACTCCGTCTCCGTTATCAGATATAGCAAGAACAACAAATTCATCCTGGCTACTCATTGAATTGTTCGCATGGAGAGCGCAGACTTCTCTGATTTCGTCCAACCGAGCACCGCGGAGTGTGATGTCTATATGTCCCTCCCCTTTCATTGCATGAGCAGCATTGGTTGCAAGGTTCAGGACTGCGCCGTCGATCAGTTCGGAATCACACGTCACGGACTGTCTAGTTTCGACATTTATCTGGCAGCTAATTCCTGGGCCCAATGTGGCCCGTAGAAGCGGAGCGATCTCATCGAGCTTCTCGGCTGGGGAAATGACATCTTGATTACTTGGAGTAATGCTAGAGTACTTCAGTAACTGTCTTACTACTCGAGCAGCCCGTTCGCTCGCACCGATAGCAATATCAACATCGTGATGTACGTCCAAAGGCGCGCTTTGCCGAATATTTTCGAGCGCTGCGAAAATTATAGTCAGAACATTATTAAAGTCATGGGCTACGCCAGAGGCAAGGACTCCGAGAGCATCCATTTTCTGTGCTTGCCTTAATTGGATTTCAGCATTAGTCAAAGATGTAATATCGCGAACAATCAGAGCTTCGGCATCATTATGTAGCGGTACTCGCGATACCACCCAGAAACGTCCGGTCCTAATACTACTAACTGTTAGATCGTATCCCTGTTCCGCCTCTTCCGAACTGTCTTCTGCCGTTTCCCGCGTAATCGCCTGAGCGACAATCTGACATTTAGCATGTTCAATTGCATCACGCACCCGCAAAAGCGAGAAATCAGGGAGGCTCATCACTTCCAAACATTGTTCTGGGCAAGGAGCGCCAAATCTCGATCTCTCGAATAGGGTACCATTTTGAACAATTTTCAACGTGATGTCAGCTTCGGACAACACATTGTCGAGAGCTTCCGATTCAATTCTTCTGCGGAGCGCTTCCTTCGCTCGTGCAGATGCTGTTTCGACAAGCTCTTGGTTCAAAACCTGAAGTTCAGATTGCTTTTGATTTAACTTTTTGACTAGAAGTCTATTTTGCTCATCACGAGTTTTCTTTTCGCACTGCATTTCATTGAACGCATGAATAAAGCTGGCAAAATGCCCGCTGAATTTTCCAGTGACGGGTACGTGGTCACCTTCGACCATCGACGTACCGCAGGCTTGTTGCAGGTCGGACAATGGGTTTGTGACATAGGTCCGCATGAAGCGTGCGAAAAGAAGAGCGACCGGCGCGAATGTCAAAGCAAACACCAGCAGGCCGAGGGACAGGGTCCGTTTTGCTTCATGCATCAGAGATGGTGCATCCAGAACTATTTTGGCCTGTCCAGCGTATTCACCGTCTGTACCATAGAGGACCTTGTCAATTTCCAGTGGCGGATATCGTGGAGGAGTATCACTATGGACGTTGTAGAGTTCGTTCCCAAATCTGTCGACGATACGGGCCGATCGGAATGTCTCCAAGCGTGTTAATACTTTGACGTCCAATTCCAGAGATCCAAGGTTGTAGCGCCCGAGATCATAGCTGATCATTTTGAGAAATTCCGTCTGCAAATGTTGGAGGTTCCGCTGCTGAGCAGAGTAAAGTTGGCTCATGTTAAAGATCTGCAGCGCCGACACAACGAGGGTCAGCACAACCGCCAAGAGAGCAACATTGCGTAGAACGAACCAGGATTCTGCCGAAAAATTCAATATTTTCCGTGCTCGGCTCAACAACATAAGGTGATCAGCTCCTAAGCCAACAGGCCGTCAATCAAGCACGCTGACAAAAATCCGTGCCTCAGTTGGACGTTAGTGAGGACCGGTTAATGATCTATTAAGTATAAAATTCTTATCCTCAGATCATGTTTCAGAACGCGCCAGAGGAGATCCGGATGTTTCTGCATCAGGGGTGCTGCTCGATTTGCATTCAACAGATGCGTTGCGTACAACCGGGAGAGAATAGTATGTCGATATCTAGGTTTGATCTGCTGCGAAGAAAATTTCTGATGGGAGCTTCGGCAGCTGCATTACTGCCGAAGATGGTACATGCAGACATACATACAAACCGCAGACGTTTGATCCGATCCGACATAAGCAGCGCAAGTCAGTTGAACTATCTGAAGAGCATTGCGACGTGGAATGATGATTTTTTCGCTGATATTTTTGACCCGCTTTTCCGGATTGGTGCTGATCTTACGTTTCATCCTCTTGCAGCCCGCTCATTTGACGTCAGCAAAGACAAACGGACCTATTCGGTTCATTTGAATGAAAGACTCTGGAGTGACGGAACACCGATCACGGCGGCTGATTATGTTGCTGCGATCCAACATCGGGCTTGGTGGTCCCGCGAAGGCGGAGATGGTTTAAAATTACTAGATCGCTCTATTCTGAACCTCCAGCCCTATATCGACGGCAAGATACAAGCCGTAGAAGAAATTGGCATTTGGGCTCTTGACGATTTGACATTTGAGATCATGGTTTCAGCGCCTAATTCTGAATTTGCGCTAACGTTTGGTACGCATCTTTTTTTCCCATTCGCCCAACATAGCATACTGGATCCCAGAGCCGAATGGGAGAATCCGACCGGACTGATCTCTAATGGCTCTTATGTTCTGGCTGAGTTCGAAAAATCAGATTCGATTCGTGTTGTGAGGAACCCGCATTCAGCCTCGGATAATTCGCTATATTTCGATGAGGTTGTCTATGTGTCGTCTGAGAATGGTGCAAACATACAGTCTGGTAAGGTATTGAAAGGAGAAGTAGATATCTATCGACTTCTGGACTCCGATCTGATTGGCTGGTTCAACGATAATCGCCCCAAACAACTCAAAAGGTATGGGCAGCCAGCAGTGTCCTATCTAAATTTCAACCTTAACAGCCCGTCGGTCGCAGATCAACGAATTCGGCAAGCTTTAGTTATGGCGTTGGACAGAACCTTTTTGTCGCGAGACGTTGCGGTGTCGGGGAATACTGTTACTAACTGGACGAATGGTTTGAATTGGGTCTGGGAGAACGACCCGGATGCCGGAGAACAAGCGAATTTCAAATACGCTCCCGAAGAAGCTGTCAAAATCATGGAAGGTCTAGGTTATGATCAAAGTAACCCTCTTCGAATACAGCTATTATATCGGGACCGCGCCAATGAAGCTGATATTGCAAACGCGATCTCCGCAATGTGGCGCCGGATTGGAGTCGAATTGTCGACTGCTTCAAATAGCACGGTTGACCACTATAACAAATATATTATTCCGGGTAACTACGATATTGCGATTGTGACCTGGGTTTTCGATACGATGAGCCTGCTTGATAGTTACACGATGTTCAGTACTCGTACATCACCAAATGAAGGAAATTACGGAGCCGCAGGAAACTCTGAAGTGGACCAACTACTTGATGAAGCCGCGTTGATTTACGACTTGCCGCAAAGGATTGACCTTTTCAGAGAGGTCGAACTCGCGAATCGCGACAACGTATGGAACGTTCCCATCAGACATGAGACAGGCTATGTGGTGATTTCTGAATCTCTTAGAGGTGTTGAGGACGACGCGCCAACGCGTCCGCTGTCTGCTGAACTGTGGCGAAACTAGGTGTTTGATCCCACTGTTTGATAATGTGAAGGCACCGTAAAGTTAATCAGGTTGTGTTGAGTTGAAGGTTGGCCGTTTGATCAAGTGACCTCGATGCCTGCAATGGAGCGTGTTGCATGGATTCGACCCACGGCGTAGCAGGCGGTCGGTCTGACGACAGGATGCCCAATGCCTTTCAAGCACAACGCGTCACGACGGGACAAGTTTGCGAAGGCGAAGTACCGGGTGACGAACTGGGCCGGATACAACGAGAGCCTCCGCCGACGCGGTGATCTTCGTCCCTGTCTCCGGACAGCGGGGTACTTTACCCCTGTCCACGAGAGGAGCACGAGATGGGACGACATCGACGGAAATACACGGACGAATTCAAAGCTGCAGCGGTTGAACGGCTTTATGAGCCAGGCGCGACGCAGGGCAGCGTCGCGAAAGAGCTGGGGATCACCGGCACGCAGTTGAAAACCTGGCGGCTGGAGATTGAGGCGTTCGGCTCGATGGAAGCGAAGCGCCGCCAAAGGGCTGATGCGGCTGAGTTGGAGCGGCTTCGCAAAGAGAATAAGCGTCTCGCGGA
>NZ_VFSV01000088.1 GCF_007004065.1 Palleronia caenipelagi
GGTGGTTCTGCTGAGCGACGAGGCAAGCCAGCTCTTCAAGACGCGGCGCGGTCCTCGCAGCTCTGACTACGTCTTCCCGTCGCAGAGCTGCCCCGACCGCCCGCGCCGGTCCATCACGTCCGCATGGAACCACATTAAGCGCGCCGCAAGCCTGCCCCCCTCCCTGCGCCTCCACGATCTGCGCCACACCTATGCCAGCCATGCGGTGCTGTCCGGGGAAAGCCTGTACCTCACCGGCAAACTTCTCGGCCACCGCAATCCGGGCAGCACCAACCGCTACGCCCATCTCGACAGCCACCGTCTGGCCCGGGCCGCAGACAAGATCGCAGACCGCATCGACAGCATGATGAACGGCGAGCCTGAACGCAGCACCCGCCAGACATGACCGGCGGGGACGATGACTAGGGTCGGGCCGAACGGCGTGTGTTCAGAGAATCTACGGGTGGAGAAAAGGGGATTGTAGACACGCGGGGCGGGAAGCAGAAGTTCGCTGCATGCGCGAACGTGCCCCTTTCAGAACTTGGAAGCGGACGTGCAGCCGGAATCGCGCCCTTGGATGCGCCGCAACTCATACAAGGGCGGGAAGCATGAATTCGCTGCGATCAGAAGACCAAAAAGCTGCATCGTTGGGAGTTGACATGCGCACGGCGCAGTTCGCTGACTACCGGCTAAGTCATCGCATCACAGCATCGAGCCGGAAACAACTGCGGCGTCGAGGTTGTAGTCTACAAACAAAGCAATGCTCGCACCAAAGACGAACGCCGACCGCAACCACGCTTGGGATTATATGTCAAACTCAAATGTTAAAATCGTTCCAAGGATATCTATTTATAGCATCTCAAAAATATATATTCCGCTGCGAGCCCTAAATGCGGGAGATTTCCGCTTGGAGCGCAACGTGGATGTTGTCCAATATACGGCGCTGCAATTTGAACCACCCATCATCAATATCTGACAATGCCACACCGTCGAAGTCTTCTTCCAAGAAGAGCGAGTAGCCCTTTTCAGTATGCTCATTCAACTCAATGTGGCAGTGTTTGTTGCGATAGGCTTTCAAACGCATAAACGCCTTACGCAAAGCCGGTAACTCTGATTTGAAGTCCTCGTTTTTTGCTACGCCTCCAGTCAAAAACTTGTCGGCCGGTTCAACAAGATACTTGTGCGCGTGAACCAAGAATGATATTGCGTCTCCCTCATTCAATACCAAGGGTGCGTCAACGAAATCATGGCCTTTGATGCTCCCTGAGCTTGAGTAGATTGCGGCAACACCACGGCTGCTTCGCTCCTCGTTCAAAAGAATTAAGTCGTCGACAACCGACTTACAGCGCCGTTTCAGCCAAGCAGCCTTTTTTTCTTGCGTCCCAAATCTACTACCTTCATCTAATGCAATCGACTCCCTCTCGGAATGTTTCAAGTAACGCTTCACGACCGGAATTCGGAAGGTTGGCACCTCTGCTGTATCGACACTGACGAGGCCGTAATCCCTGATGTGACGCACGACCTCCGGCCTACTTGAAAAAGTAGCAAAATCAGCTACATCTCCAGATGCAAGCATCTTTAACATTTCATATTCATCCGGATAAAGCTCTGCAATTTCAGATACGACATGTCCGCAATAGGCGCTTAGTTCAGCGTCCCGGTCCTTTGCAGACGCGGTAATTTCGACCCTTCCGATCTTTAACGGCCGCGTCGCATTTTGAGCATCGAGAAGGTCATGGTGATAACTGCAGGCGAGTCTTGTAAGCAATGGGTGGCCGCCATATTCCGTGAAGAGCATGGATATAGCTGCATCGTCGAAAAACAGACCCATTCTGGAGCCAAAGAATCCAACCATGTTTTCCAAGTTCGCAAGCGACAGTCCCTTTAAGTAGTGGACGTTGAAGATGCTGAACATTGGATTTTGGACTGTTCTACCGGCCACATTATGACTATCAAAGCGATCAACGTCGCACACAGTTGGATTTACCCCACAAACGACATAAGAGATGTTGTCATGCTTAGTTTGTATGGACCAAAGTGCTTGCCATAAGTCGATAAAATCCTGCCTCCAATGCAGGTTGGTCGGCGAAATAGGAGAGATATATTCAATTTCATCGAAGATAACACAAATCTTCTTTTTCGAGGGGATGGACTGCACGGCTTTTTCCAGAACATCAAAGATATCTTCATTTTCCGAAATTTTCTTCGCATTCTTTTTCCCGAATCGCTTGTCGATCTCTTCCACAATCCTTCTGGCAAGTTCATCGCAGCTCGAGCGCCTGACCGGCCTATTTTTGCAGTCAAAGAAAATTGTCTCAACATCCTTCGCTTTCTTTAAAACCCTCTGAACCTTTAACAAAACAGATGTCTTTCCTGTCTTCCGAAGCCCAAAGAGTCCAGTGTTCTGCGACTTCCGAACATTATCAACTATCGACGCAACAATGTCCTCCCGGCCGTAGAAATAGCGGTCTGATTTTAATGGTAGCCTGTAGTCAAAAAGGTTTCTGATGAATAGATTCTGCTTGAGGCAGTTTACCAGCGCCCATCTGTCGTCAATGGCAGCATCTAAGGTCTTTTTTCCAAGCGGAACAATAATTCGATTTTCTGGATTTTCCGATTGGTATTGAGAAACCCATCTGTTCATTTCTGGATCAGGAGAGTGAAAAAATGCAACTGTTGAATCGATGCGACCAGCCAGTGGATGCTCGCTACATACTTGCTCCAACGCCTGCATCGATCTGGCTTGAAGTTTCGGATAGTGAGATAGAAAAAAGGGAATCTCTTTATCAAATCCAAAAGTTTCAGAAATTTCTCGCGATGGCCGAAGCAATGCCACATAGATTTCAGTATTTACCAGTCTACGATCCCGCTCCCAGCTTACTGTAAATTCCGGCGCCAATGCATTGTGAAACCATCGCCTATCGGCTTCAGAGATCATAACTTTATCCTTCCACATCGCGAGTTGTAGTTTCGCACACATGGATTAAGAAGGCCAGAGTTCGAGGCCAAAAATCCGGTTGGTAATACTCAGAACCGTGGCCGTTTCCGCAGTTTGGATGATAGCGTCTGGCAGAACCGCAGACTTCGGCTGCACACGAAGTCTGCGACCTGCTTTTGCCCACTTAACGTGGCGTTCGCGTTCTCTGGAGAAATGTGCGCGCGAGGCAAATGGAAGCAAGACCCCACGCCGCGGCCTTCTACCTATCCAAAATGCTGCGAGATGCATGAATGGCCGCAAAGCAAAAGCTGCCACGCGGCATCGGCTTGACCGACGAACAGCAGGTCAGGGCCGACTGCTGCACCACGCCGTCGCCGTCCAGATCGAGGGTGCCAGCTACCGCCTAAGCGTGCGCACCGACTTCATACCAGAGCACACGCGCAGAAATGCGTCTATAATGCCACCACTCCGCCACCGAAAAAGGAGAACCTGATCGAAACAACCAGCTGATCACCGTGACCGGAAAGTGGGAGAGTTTTACTTCGCTACTTTTGGGGATTTGTGATGCGGCATTTACAATCCTATCTTTGTAAGAATGACGGCGCGTGAGCACCGCCAAGATATGCCGCCTACTTCAGACCATCACCAACTTTCGGGCATATCCCTGACCGCACCAGCAGGGCCTGCTACTCGACCCGCTTGACTGCCGGTTCCAAAACATCCCCAGCGCCAGAAAATAATTCTCAAAAAACTACCAATAGATAAAGATAGATCGTTCTCTTGCTCACTCATGATAATTTTTCTTTTTGGCTATATTTTTATTTACTCTATTGACATCAGCCACTTGGGCGAAATACATCAGAAAGGGAGTTGAAAAAATCATAACTGGAGCATACTTCTTATATTGTTTTCCCACAAAATCATCAGGACTTCCGAAAAATATTAAATATAGCCAGAATAGTGTCGACAGTCCGACGCAAATGACAAATGCAGTTATAAGAGACGACATGCCTTTATATTTTCTAACCTTAATGTAATTTTCCCACTTTTCCGAAGGTGGGAAAATGTATTCCAAAGCATGGATCCTTTTTTCTAGGTCTTTCCTATTATTAGGTGATTTTCGCGACATAATTTCCTCTCGGTGTCGTCATCCCCAGCTTCCTAAAAAACCAATCTGAGCTGATTGGGCGTGTGCCGGATGTGACGTGGCAAAGAACATAAATGGCATATCCTAATTGGACTGTCGTCTGACGCGAGGATCGGCTGAAGCAGGCCGCCGGGCAAGTATTTTCTGCACGTCCACCGTGCCTGCGGCCACGCCGACGGCTGGCGCGTACAGATTTGGCGGCGAACCAGCATCCTCTGCGTTCACGACGGCCGCTTTTCAGGGCAGTGGGTAGACCTGTCCTGCCGCTTTCGTTCGGTTTGGGCGTGGATCGCGGTTACGCTCATGACGGAGAGTCTCGAAGACGGAGGATGGCGGCGGGGATGGAGCGCACCATTGAGCCTGTGACAGCAGCCTCGGCCAGTTGGAAGGTGATGGCACGGGCGTGGCACACGACACGCGCCCCGATCTTGACCGGCTTCAGTTGCAGACTGGTAAGCGACCAGTCGGCCATCCCTCAGGCACCGCGATGCAGCGCAAGAAGGCGGCCAGATTGTAGGCCAGTGCGCGCAGTGCAGGCGCACCTCGTAGTCGTGGAACTTTCGGCATGGTAGCCGTGTGCAGCGGAGAGCGCGTCTGCCTTCCTTGATATGCTGCTCGGCGGTTCCGTTCTGGTTGTAGAGCCGCACCACTCAGTCTGGCTACATCGGTAGATTTGTGACGATAAAGCCCTCTCGGGGGAACATCTCGCCCGGATGCCATTCAAATCTGGCATCCACTCGGTGCGATTTGTCCCAGCAGGCCGCCTGATATTCGACGTCCTCGACGAACCGCTTCACACTGGCCTTTGACGGTCGCCCAACGGGGGCGCGTCAGCCGGTGTGCGCCCGCTAAGCCGCATCGCCGCGTGTCGGTTTTGAGCACACCTCGTAATTATCTTGGACCGTTCCGGCGATCCTAGCAGAACAGTCCGCTCACCTGACACTCGGCGGGAACTGTGTCTCGCCAAGTTACGCACCTATCGAATGTGTGTGATCCCGGGGAACTGGACTTTAGCCCGGCTTTTGCCTAGCGTTTTTCCTAGGAAAGGGCTGACGAGGTCGTATCGCTTGTAGGAATG
The DNA here is from genome assembly GCF_007004065.1 of Palleronia caenipelagi. Lineage (GTDB taxonomy): Bacteria > Pseudomonadota > Alphaproteobacteria > Rhodobacterales > Rhodobacteraceae > Palleronia > Palleronia caenipelagi. The sequence continues at coordinate 5,143 of NZ_VFSV01000088.1, forward strand.
CAGTGGGTTTTGTGCAAAAAAGGCCGTTCAGACAATCTCTTGTGCGCCGCACTTTGAATCGGCTTGACGGCAGCTTGCTGCGTTATGTGTGGAAAAACCATGAGGTCCACAGGACCGATGGTGCCTCTCATCCCCCCGCCTCTGTCCACGGGACTGCGGAGCAGCCCGAGGGAATGAGGCGCCTGCGGCCCCTCAGACCCCCCCTGAGGGCCGTCACCGTCCTTCTGCTGGTCCTCCTTCCCGGTGTCGCGATCGGCCAGGAATGGGGGTCTGAGGGCCGCTTCGAGCTGAAGGGCAAGTCCGCTCCGATCGGGGTGAAATGGTCCGCAGATCCGTTCGAGACCCGTTGGCGTCAGACCCG
>NZ_VFSV01000089.1 GCF_007004065.1 Palleronia caenipelagi
GACAGCAGTCTTCTGGAGATGGTGCATCCTGCCCCACTCCGGCGCGCTGTCCGGCCCTGATCGTCCCGGACAGCAGCCACTCGACACCTTCCTCGCCGATCCGGTTGCGCCAACGCGTCATCGACGAGGGGTCGATCGGCAGGCGATGCCGGAAGACCGTCTCGCCGCAGAAATGCTGCCAGTAAGGCGTCCCGGCCCACCGTACCACGACCGCCTCGTCGGACAACCGAAAGGCGTGCCGGAGATACAAAAGCCCCGCGACCAGGCGCGTCGGCGTGGCAGGGCGACCGGTCTGCGACGGGAACAACCCGGCCCATTCCCGCTTGAACACCTCCCGGTCGATCAGAGCGGCGAGCTTCACCAATTCGTGGCGCATGTCGATCATCCCGACCCGTCGCGCGCGCAGCAGATCACTCTGTTTCGGGGAAGGCTTTCCGGGCTTCATATCGCAGCTCGAAATTGCAGGGATCCGGCTGCAAAAATACCAGATGCCGGGCCTGAAGCCTACCGGAGACACTGTGTTATATCGAAAAAACAATGGGATGGGTGTTGTTCAGGGCGAAGAAGAAACGGTTATGATCGATGATGAGGCCGTTGGCGCCATCGGTCCGAGCAGACGGCCGAATGACCTCAAGGCGCACCGTACGGCCTCCAGCCTGCGGGCAAAGAAAGGGGGGCCGGGCGACAAGCGCGGGCGCGCCATCGGTTGAACGAAAGGCGGGATGAACACCAAGCTGCACGCGGTCGGCGATCGTCTCGGACGTCCTCTGAACCTGCTCATCACAGCCGGTCAGATCAGCGATTACGTCGGTGCGCGGGCGCTGTGCAGCAATCTGCCCAAGCTCGAATGGCTGCTAGGCGACCGGGGCTATGACGCCGACTGGTTCAGGGAAGCGTTAGAAGACAAGGGCATAAAGGCCTGCATTCCAGGTCGCAAGCAGCGCAAGAGACCCATCAAATACGACAAGCGGCGCAACCGGATCGAGATCATGTTCATCAGATTGAAGGCCTGGAGACGGGTGACGACACGGTATGACAGATCATCCGTCGTGTTCCTGTCTCCTATCGCTCTCGCAGCTCTCGTGAGCTCCTGGTTGTGAAACTCAATCAGGCCAGATCCTAAGCCATTGTGATTAATAACGATAATTCCACTCAAAACACGTCTGTCATCGACGCGCGGCTTGCCGCGGGACTTCGGAAAGAAAGGTTGCAGACGCGCCATCTGCGCGTCCGTCAACCAGAACAGATCAAATATGGTTATCGCTCGTTTTTGAGCCGTGAATCACGCCGCAAAACAGAAATCAATGGGTCCTGACCTTAATTAACACTCACGTCAAAACCTCCTTTCTTATCCAAAAGTCGAACAATATTACACTTTTGAATAGAGGTTAATCCAAAATTTCCACAAATAAGAAGTGGAATAACGGGTAGGTATTTATTCATCAAAGACTCGCTGAATATACGAAATCGAAACACATAAGTCACAGATTGGTCGCACAAGAACGCGCAACAAATCACTCACTCGATTTAGGGTTTTCAGGCTGTGTGGCCCTTAAACCGTCTGGCGAGGAGGTCAAAATGTCGAAGGTCTCAGAAATTAACACAATTACCCCCCAGTTCGTGCAGGTCGGCTCAAACGCAACGCTCTGGAATGCAACAAACTCAGCCTATCAACCTATCGACCTTCGGGAAGGAAAAGTCGAATATTACGTCGACAAGCTGAAAGAACTAAACCCTCAGGCGAACACTCTTCGACTCTTTTTCAACTCAAATTCATTTGACGAAAATGGTGATCTGCCTCCGCTCTATGCAGAGCTGATCGAGGTGGCGGCGAGCAAAGGCTTCAACTTTGTCTTTACCTATGCGTCCGCCCAGACCCGACATGCCGATCTGAAAGGCGTACCGCTTGCCCTCATCAATGAGGCGCCGAGCGAGGTCTCCAGTGGTGAGGTCTACACGGCGCTCGAAACCTACTTCGTAGACAACCGTCTGACAGCCTTCGGAGAATTGGCTGACTGGATCGACGCCCGGCCGGAGGTCAAAAATGCGGTCTATGGCCTCGAAATGGCCAACGAGCCCGCTGCCTACAATATGGCGGCTCGGGACGGTGTGGATCTCACAGAAAAAGACAGCGTCGGGATCAGCTACTCGAAAAATGACTTCGTCCAACTCTATGTGGACCACGCGGGTCGGTTCGCGGACTTCGTGAAGAGTTACACTGGGGGCGACGGGACGCAGATCTTCGCTGATTCGAAAGTCTTGATCGGTGGGTGGAACTTTGGCTCTCGGATTGATCGGTTTGTGAAGGAGTCGTGGGACGGCCAGACGGCCGCAGATCATCTTCGGGCGGCTGTCGGTCCGGACCTCGTATGGTCGCTGCAGTTCTTTCTGAATTCCGTCACAGATGGTCCGAACAGTGGTCCGGGTGGTCTCTCATGGCCATCCACGCAAGCGGGCATTGAGGCGACATTTGCGGAGTATTTTGCGCCAATTCTCCAAGACGATGTGATTATCACGGCGACGGCCATTGACAGCCACATCGAAAGTCTCGCCGGAGGTCTCGGGCCGAATTACGCGCTGGCCAGCTCACTGGAATGGTTGGCTGAAAACGGAGTAGGATACGGCGTATTCGACGCCTACGGGCCTGATGCCTTCTTTGATCTGGCAGGAAATGGAGACAATTTTCGCGTCGTGATCAAGAATCAGTTCGCGCTGGCGCATATCATGAATGGAATGTCACTCGCGGATAGTCCGGGAGAAAATGCAGGTGCCGACAATATCGACGTCGTGCCGTTTGTTGTGAAGAGAATGCAGAACCAGAGATACGAGGCTGACTATTTCGAGCCAGTATCTGGATATACGCAGAACGCAGACGGGACGGTCTTTGTCGGCGAGGCATTCGGCTATGGTGGAAATGACACTCTGACGGGTACCGATACGAGCAATGATTTTCTCTATGGAGGGGAGGGCGACGACGTTCTGAGCGGCGGCGGGAATGACGATTTTCTCTTTGGTCAGCAGGGCAATGACCGTCTGGTCGGCGGCACGGGTATCAATCACCTTTATGGTGGATCAGGCAATGATCATCTTGTCAGCGGTTCGGGCTTCGATCAAATGAATGGCGGGACAGGAGCAGATGTGTTCCAGATCTCCGGCGCTGCGGGCGATATCATCGTCGATTTCTCTATCACCGAAGACCTGCTCGACCTCTCGGCGGTCGACCTCTCAGGCATAACGAATTTTGATGCCCTCATGGGTTACATGCGCGACGCTGATCTGATCAGTGAAGGTGTCATCAGCAATATCGCGACCGGGGACAACACCTCCTTTACGACGAACGACACGCCGGTTGAAGCGGTCGCGATCGAGTTGCCCGATGGCACGGTTTCTTACCTCTACGGTGTCCGGACCAGCGACCTCACATCGAGCATTCTGAAGGAAAATTATTTTGCAGATGGCAAAGTCGACGGTACAGCGGGCGATGACATCATCTCGACCAGCCATACGGATGAAAGCGGCGATGTATTAACATTCAACAAACGACCGCATGAAATCTACGGCTATGGCGGAAATGATATTATCAACTTAGCCAAAGGCCGCGGTGTGAATGTCTATGGTGGGGCGGATGATGATTTTGTCAGGCTCATCGCGGTCAGCGGACGCATTTACGGAGAGGAAGGCAATGACACTCTTTTGGCCGGATCGAAGTCAGTCGTCCTAGACGGTGGCGCTGGTGATGATATCCTCGTCGGAAATCTCGCCTACGGAGCCCGCCAAATTCTCACCGGTGGTGATGGCGTTGATTCATTCGCCTTTAAGGCTCCATCTCTTTCCCGCATGGGGCGGGCCGAGATAACCGATTTCGACGTTGCGACAGAAACGCTGGTCATCGCGGGGTCGGTTGTTGACGTGCTGAACCCGGGTCCTGACTACACCGTTGCGGCATCAGAAGCAGGAGATCTGGTGATCACGTTTGGTGACGATGACACGATCACCTTTCTCGGTGTGAGTTATGAAGATTATTTCTGAGGGACAAAAGCCAGTTGGTCTTCTGTTCTCAGAAGCAGGTGGCGCCCCAAGACCGCATCCTATGCCGTTGATAAAAAGTAAAAAGCTTAAGACCTGCGTAACAATTGCGAATTGAGGCCGGATTTTTGTCGGCTTGCTTGCCGTCTCCATCGCACAAGGATAGTCGCCCGAAAAGCCGGGCGGCGCTACCTTTGGGGTCAGCCCTCCACCAGTCTTAAATGTCGGTCCAGTCCAACCGCAGGTGCGCTGCCTCCGGTGACGATCCGCACCTATGTTCATCGTAAAACGGCGCCAAAAAACCGCGCCCGTGCGTTCTCACCCAAGATGAATACGCTAGGCGCATCGTCGGTTCTCGCCTATGGCGACCCTTCACCATGACTGACACCGCTGCAGTGCAGCTTCACCAGACCGGTCGTTTGCACTTTGTGCAGCATCGAACATCAGGCGAAGGTCGCCAGAGTGGGACGAAGCAGCATTTCTAGGTTCGGCTGCCTACAGCAAATGACTTACTGGAGCGGGTCACCTCAACCTGACGCATCACGCCAAGCGGCATGTCTGTTAAGAGTTGAGGCGTTGACACCATGACTCAAGACATCTGCGAGATCCTTCAACATCTCTGGTTGAGGATGACCGTCTGCGATCGCTCGCCGAACGTTTTCAACCAATGGCCAGCCCGGTGTGCGTTGCTCCTTGTCGATGTACCTGCGCAGATCAGCGATCGACGCGCCGCGTATGTGAGCATACCGGTAGAAAGCAAGCTCGGTTCTCAACTCGTCCGGTCCCTCGCAATGCGCTTCCGCAAGTGACAGAAGCCGCGCCCCCTGTTCTGCGGATCCCATCTTGAAGGTAAACTTTGCATAGTTGCCGAGATTGTTTGCGTGCTTTGGATCCGCCTCGATGGCCCGGGCGTAGAGCGCCTCTGCCGCGTCGTGGTCCCCGCGGACATCCTCCGTAAGGTCGGCGCATTTCGCCAACAAATATCCACATCTTCCGTGTCTATCCGGTGCTGTTGCACAAATCGGGGTCTGAGCGCGGTTCCCCTTTCCCCGGAGGGACCTATCCTACGGCCAGAGTAATGGGTGCGCCGAGCGCGGTGTAGCCGTTCAGCACGGCGATACGAACTTGCAGCTCGGCGACCTGGCGGTCGAAGTCTCGGGCCATGAGGGATTGGCCGGGCAGCTTGATGCAGTTCATCTTGCTCTCGACCCGGCTCCGGCGGTGGTAGCCAGACCATCGTCGCCAGATGGCACGACCCAAATATTTGGACGCGCGCAGTGCCTCATTGCGGGCAATGGCTCCGGGGCTCGTTGGTTTCCAGGGATTGGCGTTCTTGCGGG
>NZ_VFSV01000009.1 GCF_007004065.1 Palleronia caenipelagi
GCCCGAAGCTCCTCCGGTGTCGCGCTATCCGGTGAATGGCCCAGATACCGCGTGAACTCCCGCATCGCTCGCAGATACATCGTCTGCGTCTTCGGTTGCAGCCCTTTGATCTGCATGTCTTCGAGAAAGCGCTGGCGTAGTTTGGGAACATAATGATCTGACATCGAAACCTCCTGTCGTCAGATTGAGAAGGTCCCAATCGTCAGACAGGTGCGTCAGTTCGCAAAATCTACGTTGCTCACATCAGCGCACAACACCCGCCACAAGCGCCCATACCGCGCGAGCGGTTTCGTCCTCGTCCCGCTCAGCCGATTTTCGAAGCACAGAGAGTGCTGCGCTGCTCAACAGACGGCAAGTGGGATTGACGTCGGGCACCGCCGTTAGAGAAATTTGCCAATACCACCGGACCGGAGACCTCCGATTTCCGGAGGTCTCCGGTCCGGTCAGGCTCATAGCGTCATCCCAGACGTTGCAATTCAAGACAGATGCACTGCCTGTCGCGGTTGACAAGCTCCCCGGGACCGTTACCTCACGCCTCCATGACCACAGCCTCAAAAACACAGTCCGGACGTATGACCTATGGCGGTGCGCCAGAAGGGTTTGACGCCACATTGGTGATCCGCGAGGCGGAGAAATCCGGTCGCGTCCTCCACGTGGCCCGTGATGACAAACGTCTCGCGGCCATGCAGGCGGCACTGGCGTTCTTCGATCCGGGGCTGCCGGTTTTTACCTTCCCGGCCTGGGATTGCCTGCCCTATGACCGGGTCAGCCCCAACGCCGAGATTTCCGCCCGGCGCATGGCGACGCTGGCCGCGCTGACCCATGCGATGCCCAGCCGTTTTGTCCTGCTGACCACCATGACCGGTGCCACGCAAAAGATCCCGCCCCGCGAGGTCCTACGCGAGGCGGCCTTTACCGCACGGGTGGGTGATCGCATTGACGAGGAGGGCCTGCGCCGCTTCCTCGTCCGCATGGGCTTTGTCCAGACCCCCACGGTGATGGAGCCCGGCGATTACGCGGTGCGCGGTGGCATCATCGACGTCTGGCCCCCGGGGCACGAGGGCCCCGTCCGGCTCGATCTCTTTGGTGACGTGCTGGACGGCGCGCGGCGGTTTGATCCGGTCTCCCAGCGCACGGTGGAGAAACTGACCGAGATCGAGCTTGCCCCGGTCTCCGAAGTCATCCTCGACGAGGCCGCCATCACCCGGTTCCGCCAGAACTACCGCATCGAGTTCGGTGCGGCCGGCAGCGATGATCCCCTCTATGAGGCCGTCAGCGCAGGCAAAAAGCACGCCGGGGCGGAGCATTGGCTGGGCTTTTTCCACGACCAGCTGGAAACGCTTTTCGATTACCTGCGCGGCGCCACGGTAACGCTCGACGACCAGGTGGATGCCGCGCGCCTCTCGCGCTGGGAGACCATCGCGGATCAGTATGACAACCGCCGCGAGGCCATGCTGAAGAAGGGCCGCGTCGATTCGGTCTACAAACCCGCCCCGCCCGAGACGCTCTATCTTGATGATGCCGCCTGGGCGCAGGCCGTCTCCGCGCACCGCCTCGTGCAGTTCCACCCGCTGCCCCAAGCCACGGGTCCCGGCGTCGCCGATGCGGGTGCCCGGATCGGCCGCAATTTCGCGCCGGAGCGCCAGTCCGAGAGCGCATCCCTGTTTGGCGCGTTGGCGGAGCACATCACCGGCAAACGTTGCAGCGGTCAGGCGATCATCGCCTCTTATTCCGACGGCGCCCGCGAACGGCTTGGCGGTCTGCTGGAGGACGAGGAGATCGTCGGCGCCACCGAGATCAATACTTGGCGCGACGTCCCGGAGGGGCAGGGCGGCCTTTTCCTGACCGTCTGGTCCCTCGATCAGGGGTTCGAGGCGCCGGGGCTGACGGTGATTTCCGAACAGGACGTCCTCGGCGACCGGTTGGTACGCAAGGGGCCGAAAAAGCGCCGCGCCGAGAACTTCCTGACCGAGACCCAATCCCTGTCACCCGGCGATCTGGTGGTCCATGTGGATCACGGGATCGGCCGGTTTCAGGGGCTTGAGGTCGTGCAGGCGCTGGGTGCGGCCCATGAATGCGTGCTCCTGGAATATGCGGGCGGCGACCGGCTCTACCTGCCGGTTGAGAATATCGAACTGCTGTCCCGCTACGGCCATGAAGAGGGTCTCCTCGACAAGCTCGGCGGGGGCGCGTGGCAGGCCAAGAAGGCCCGCCTGAAGCAACGCATCCGCGAGATCGCAGACCGCCTGATCCGCATCGCTGCCGAACGTCTGCTGCGCAAAGGTCCGGTGCTGATCCCGCCCGATCACGCGTGGGAGGAGTTCTCCGCCCGCTTTCCCTATGAAGAAACCGAGGACCAGCTTCGCGCCATCGAGGAGGTGCTGGCCGACCTCGAATCCGGCACGCCCATGGACCGGCTCGTCGTCGGCGATGTGGGCTTCGGCAAGACCGAGGTCGCAATGCGTGCGGCTTTCGTCGCGGCGATGTGCGGCGTTCAGGTCGCCGTCATCGCCCCCACCACGCTGCTCGCGCGGCAGCATTACAATTCCTTTGCCGAACGCTTCCGGGGCTTTCCCATCGAGGTGCGGCCCCTGTCGCGATTTGTCTCCGACAAAGAGGCAAAGATCACCCGCCAGAAGATCGCCGACGGCACCTGCGACATCGTCATCGGCACCCATGCGGTGCTGGCAAAGTCCATCAAGTTCAAGCAGCTGGGCCTCCTCGTCATCGACGAAGAACAGCATTTCGGCGTGAACCATAAGGAACGGCTGAAGCAGCTCCGCACCGATGTCCACGTCCTCACCCTGACCGCCACCCCGATCCCACGCACCTTGCAATTGTCGCTCACCGGCGTGCGGGATCTGTCGATCATCGGCACGCCCCCGGTCGACCGTCTGGCGATCCGCACTTACGTCTCAGAATTCGACACGGTCACAATCCGCGAAGCGCTCCTGCGCGAGCATTACCGGGGCGGGCAGAGCTTTATCGTCGTGCCGCGCATCTCCGACCTGCCGCAGCTTGAAGAGTTCCTGCGCGACGAGGTCCCCGAAGTGACCTACATCACCGCGACTGGGCAGATGGCCGCGGGTGAGCTCGATGACCGGATGAATGCTTTCTACGATGGCAAGTATGACGTGCTGCTGGCCACAACCATCGTCGAATCCGGCCTCGATATCCCTACCGCCAACACGATGGTTGTCTGGCGCGCGGACATGTTCGGTCTCGCACAGCTCTACCAGATCCGGGGGCGGGTGGGCCGCGCGAAAACCCGCGCCTATGCTTACCTGACCACCAAACCCCGCACCCCCCTCACGCCCACCGCCGAGAAACGGCTGCGTGTACTGGGCTCGCTCGACAGCCTCGGCGCGGGCTTTAACCTCGCGTCTCAGGACCTCGATATCCGGGGCGCGGGCAACCTCGTGGGCGAGGAGCAATCGGGGCAGATCAAAGAGGTGGGCTACGAACTCTACCAGTCGATGCTCGAAGAGACGATCGCCAAGCTCAAGGCGGGCGAGCTTGAAGGCATCGACGGCCTTATGGATGATGGCGAATGGTCGCCGCAGATCAATCTGGGCGTGCCGGTGCTGATCCCCGAGGATTACGTGCCCGATCTCGATGTGCGGCTCGGCCTCTACCGCCGGCTGTCGAACCTTTCGACAAAGGTCGAGCTGGAGGGCTTCGCCGCCGAGCTCATCGACCGGTTCGGCAAGCTGCCCCGCGAGGTGAACACGCTGCTGCTCGTCGTTCGAATCAAGGCCGAATGCAAAAAGGCAGGTATCGCCAGGCTCGACGCGGGCCCCAAAGGCGTGACGATCCAGTTCCACAACGACAAATTCGCGTCACCCGCGGGGCTGGTCCAGTTCATCGAGGCGCAGAACGGCCTTGCCAAAGTGCGGGACAACAAGATCGTCATCCGCCGCGACTGGAAAAAAGACAGCGATAAGATCAAGGGCAGCTTTGCCATCGCCCAGGATCTGGCCCGCTTCGCCCGGGAGGCGCAGGCTCAGAAGAAAGGCATCGCGGCCCGATAATCGGCGTGGCGGTCGCCGAACCGCCGCGCCAGCGCCCGGTCCTCGACCACGCTCGCATAGACCAGCGCCGCCGCGCCGCATAAGGCCGCGACCAGTCCTGGCGGGGTCCCAAACAGGATCCCGAGTCCTACCAGCGACAGAATCTGCCCCGCATATTGGGGATGCCGTCGCCTTGCGTAGGCGCCTTTGGTCACCAGCCCCACATCCCAGCCGCTGGTGCCCTTCAGTCCCAAATCGGTGATGCCGCGCCCCTGCACCCAGAGCGAGGCCAGCGTCAGCGCTGCGCCCCCGACCCCCCAGCGCAGCCAGCCGGGCCAGTCGAGGCTGTTCCAGCTCTCGCCCGCACCGTTGATCAGTCCCACATAGATTGCCGTCGTTAATGCCCACGCCCAGATCGCCGTCAGCCAGTTGCCCCGCTCCGGTGGCCAGACCTGCCAGCCCCCGCGATCCGAGACCGAAAGCACGATGCCCCAGACCGCCGACGCCCCTACTGACAAAGCGATCCAGATCATCGCACTCCCACTCCGTCCTCTTTGTGTCTGAAAATACCCCGGGGGAGCCGCGCGTCAGCGCGGTGGGGGCGGCGCCCCCTCAGCCCTCGCGCGCCTGCGCCTCCAGATCGTCCAGCACCCGCCGCCACAACTCCACCGGCTGCGCGCCGACCACTGCATGATGGTTTCCGACAATAAAGGTTGGCACGCCTGTTACGCCCCGCTGCCGCGCATGGGCGTCGCGTTCTGTGATCAACTCCAGATCCTGATCCCCGGCCAGCAAGCGCGCGACGACCTCCTGATCCATCCCCGCCCTGTTTGCGACCTCCGCCAGAACGTCCGCCCGGCCGATATCCTCGCCGCGATGGAAATACGCGTCGAACATCGCCACAACAGCCGCGTCCTGCACGCCTTCGAGCCCGGCCCAGTGGATCATCCGGTGAGCATCAAGCGTGTTCGGCGTGCGGGTGATCTTGTCCCAGGCGATCTCCAGTCCTGCGGCCTCTGCGGCCTCGAAGACCGGCGTGTAGGCCTTCACCACGCCATCGCGCCCGCCAAATTTCGCTTCGAGATATTGCTGCCGGTCGATCCCCTCACGCGGCATGTCGTAATTCAGCTGAAACGGGTGCCATTCGATGTCGAAGGGATTACCGTCCCGCTCTGCCAGCGCCCGGTCGAGATGGGTCTTGCCGATATAGCACCAAGGGCAGATCGGGTCGGACAGGATATCGAGCTTCATCACATCTCCTTACGCAGGGCAGCACGGCGGATCTTTCCATTGGCATTGACAGGCAAGTCAGCGTGCCAGTCGATCTGCCGGGGGCACTTATACCCCGCCAGGCGCAGCTGGCACAGATCCCCGATAGCGGCTTCCAGCCCCGGCTGACCCGCATAGGCCAGCGCCACCACGGTCACGCCGGGCCGCACCTCGCGGCCATAGGCGGCGGCGGCTTCGACACCCTCAATGCCGAGTGCCACAGCTTCGATCTCCAGCGGTGACAAGCGGTAGCCTCCGGCGGTGATCACGTCGTCGCTGCGCCCGTGATAGGTGACCCAGCCGTCGTCATCCATGGCGCCCGTATCTCCGGTCAGCCGCCAATTTCCGCGGATCATGTCGTCCTCCCGGCAGAGATAGCGCAACATCAGCCCCGGATCATTACGGTGCACGGCGATAGCCCCATGGGTGCCGGGCGGCACGGGAGCCCCGTCCGGTCCAAGTATCGCCACACGCCGCCCGGTCTGCGGGCGCCCGAGACACCCCTCTGGAGCGGAATGTCCGGGCCCTGACGACAGAAACGTGGAACATTCACTCTGCCCATAGGCCTCGAAGATCTCCGTCCCTGTTCGTGCGCGCCACTCCTCCCGGATCGCCTCGGGTAGCTTTTCCCCGGCGGAGAGCGCGTGCCGCAGATGCGGCAGCGGCGGAAGGTCGCCCTTCAACATCCGTCGGAACACGCCGGGAACGGCCGCGAAGATGGTCACCTCGTGGTGAGCCAGCAGGTCTGGCAGGGCGTCGGGGCTGGTGCCGGGGGGCGGGACGATGGCGGTGGCGCCGAGACTCCAAGGATCGCAGAGGCCGACGCCGAAGGTATAGGTCCAGTTCATCGCACCCGCGTGCAGCACCCGATCGGCAGGTGTGAGCCCGATCCAGTCGCGGATCCCCATCCCCCGCGCCCAGACGGCGCGGTGGGCGTGAAGGACGGCGCGCGGCAGGGCTTCGCTGCCGGAGGTGAACACCACATAGCCCGGACGGTTTGGGTCTCCCATGTGCCAGCCCGCAGTCGGCAGGTCGCGCCATTCCCTGAGGGTCTCGACCGGAATGACCGGCAGTTCAGTCAGATCCGGAGCGGCGATCTCCGGGTCCTGTACCACAAAGCGTGGCGTGACCAGCCCGGCCATGGGCGTGATCTCAGATCTCGTGAGGGCGGCCGAGGTGGCGACTGGCACGAGACCGGCGGCCTGCGCCCCCAGAAAGGCCAGCGGAAAGTCCACCGAATTGCCAAGCCGCAGAAGCACCCGGTCTCCCGGAACTGCGCCTGCGTTCAGAAAGCCGCGCGCAACCCCCAATGCCGCTCGGGTCAGGTCGTGACGGCGCCAGACTTCCCCGCCGGACACCAGCGCAACAGCGCCGCTGTCAGCGCCGTCCGGCGCCAGAACGTGGCGGGCCATGTTGAACGGGGAAGGAGCATCGGGCCAAAGCGCAGGCGCCGGATCCGTCATGGTGCTGTCGAACTCCTCCCGGGGCGGTTGAGACCGATCAGCCAGTCGTCGAGCGCCTCTTCGGCCTCGCATTGGGACAAATGATGGCTCTCGGCGAGATAGGAGGCCACTTGACCGCGATCACCACCTGTAGCGATCATGCGGCTCTTTTCTGCATGTGGGAACGCTCTCAGGAGAGACGCCGATAATGTCGGCCAGCTGGAGCTCACGTCGTTCCACTTCATCGATACCTCCGGTTTTTTCTTTTCACCGTAGAGGATTGGCGCGCAATTGCCAGAAGCTTTGCGCACCATTTTGGATAAGTTTATTCTTCGTACCACCAAACGTCAGGCTGGAAGCCATTCCAGTCGCCATACGCGGGCAGGGTCTCCGGATAATGGAGGTTTTTGCTGTAGGCGAGGTAGGAGACCGGGTTGTACCAGATCGGCACCACATAGCGCCCGGCGGTCAGGACACGGTCCAGCGCCTTCACGGTCGAGACGAAATCTTCGCTGCTTGTGGAGTCGACCAAGGCGGTCGTCAGCGCATCGATGGCTTCGGATTTCACGCCCATCCAGTTGCGCGAGCCTTCCTGATCAGCGGCCAGTGATCCCCAGTAGAGCTTTTGCTCATTGCCCGGAGACAGTGACACCGTGCGCCAGTACCACGTCACGTCGAAGTCGAACACATTGGTCCGCTCGGTGAACTGAGCCGAATCGATCTGAGTGACCCTCGCCTCGACTCCCAGACGCTCCAGCGCAGCCACATAGAGATCCGTGACCTGCTGGGTCTCAGCAGCCCCCGGGGCGCTGTTGCTGAGGAGGATCTCGAACACAAACGGTTCGCCCGCCTCGTTCTTCAGCTTGCCGTCATCGGCAACCGTCCAGCCGGCCTGTTCCAAAAGGTCCAGCGCGGCAGCGGTGCCTTTGCGGTTGCGCTCCGAGCCGTCGCTGACGGGCAGGGAATAGCCCTCAATGGTGCCGGGCAGGAGCGAGTCGCGATAGGGCTCCAGCAGTTCGGCCACGCGACCCTCAGCGGGGCCGTGCTCCATTCCGAGCACAGAATTTGAGAAATAGGAGGTGATCCGTGGCTGGCCACTGGCGTTCAGGAGCTGGTTGATGAATTCGAAATTGAACGCCTGGATCATCGCCTCGCGTACGCGCCAGTCGTCGAACGGCTCTCTGCGGGTGTTCATGACAAAGCCCTGAATCCCGGAGGGCCGCTCATGGGGGATTTCCGCCTTGACCACATCGCCGGACTGAACCGCCGGGAAATCGTACTGGGACTGCCACTTCTCGGCATTAAACTCGCGCGCGGTGGTCAGCTCTCCGGCCTTGAAGGCTTCGAACATCACGTTCGAGTCGCCGTAGAACTCCATGCGGATCTCGTCGAGATTGGCCTGTCCCTTCATGAAAGGAACGACGTCGTAGCCCCAGTAATCCGGATTGCGCTTCAGCGAGACGTAGCGGCCTGGCTGGTAATCCGCGACCACGTATGGGGCGCTGGAAATCGGGAGTTCCTCCAACGAACTGTCGGCGAAATCCTTGCCTTCCCACTGGGCTTTTTTCAGAATCGGCCGCATCCCCATGATCAGCGCCATCTCGCGGTCATCGGTGTTGAACGTGATCCGTACGGTGCGCTCGCCCACGGCTTCGATCTTTTCGACCTTTGACCAGCTGCCGCGATAGCGCGGGTGGCCGACGGTGCCGAGGGTCTCATAAGACCAGATGACATCCTCGACGGTGACGGGCGTGCCGTCCGAGAACTTCGCTGCGGGATGGAGCGTGTATTCAACCCAGGACCGGTCCTCGGCGGTTTCCACGCTTTCGGCCAGCCGGCCATAGAGCGTGAAAGGCTCGTCCAATGACCGCCCCATGAGCGATTCGTAGGCCACGAATCGCAGCATCCACGGCGCGTTGCCTTTCAGGATATGCGGGTTCAGCGAATCGAAGCTTCCGACCTCGCCCTGAACGATTCGCCCTCCCTTGGGCGCATCCGGGTTGGCGTAGGGAACATGGGTGAAATCGGCAGGCAGTGCGGGCTCGCCGAACATGGCGATCCCGTGTTGCGGTTCTGCCATGGCGGTCAACGCCGTGACGCTGGTCGCCAGAATGGCTAACGCTGCCCCACGAAAGCGTCTGCGAGAAAAGGTCATATTGCACTGCTCCTGCCGTTTTTGTTTGCCCCAGCCTAGGAGGGGTTTTGCGTGATTTCAAACTTTTACGTTTGCTTCTTCGCGTATCGAGTCTATATATGAAGCACTGCTCGATAGGTTTCTTGCCTGTATGAAACCTGCCTCAATGACTTAACGCCCGCCTTGCGCGGGCGTTTTTTTATGGCGCATCAGAGCTTTGGCTGACGTGTGGCCTTCTTTTCGAGGGCCTGCACCCGCCCAGATACGGTTCTCTTTGCATGTGCAGAAACCTCACGCCATGGTGCAGCAAGGCGTAACGAAGGAGATGTGCCATGGATCTGAAGGGCAAAACCGCTGTCGTGACCGGCTCGAATTCGGGAATCGGTTTGGGAGTTGTGCGGGAACTGGCGAAGGCAGGGGCCAATGTGGTTCTCAATTCCTTTACCGACCGGGACGAAGATCACCAGCTGGCCGACGGGATCGCATCCGAGTTCGGTGTGACCGCGCGATATATCAAAGCCGACCTGTCCAAGGGCGACGAAGCCCGCGCGCTGATCGAGAAGGCGGGGCGCTGCGACATTCTGATGAACAATGCGGGCATCCAGCACGTCTCGGCGATCGAGGATTTTCCGACCGAGAAATGGGACGCGATTCTGGCGATCATGCTGACCTCTGCCTTTCATACCGCCGCGGTTGCGGTGCCGATGATGCGTGAAAATGGCTGGGGCCGGATCATCAATCTTGCCTCGGCCCATGGTCTGCGTGCCTCACCCTACAAATCTGCTTACGTGGCCGCCAAGCACGGGGTGGTGGGCCTGACCAAAGTCATCGCGCTGGAGACCGCCGAGGATCCGATTACCGCCAATGCCATCTGCCCCGGCTACGTGATGACGCCGCTTGTCGAGAACCAGATCCCGGACACTATGGAGAAATACGGCATGGACCGGGAGACGGCGATCAAGCAGGTGATTCTCGAACGGCAGCCTTCTAAGGATTTTGCCACTGTGGAACAGCTGGGCGGGGTGGCGACGTTCCTGTGCTCGGATGCGGCGGCCCAGATCACCGGCACCACGATCAGCGTGGACGGAGGCTGGACCGCGCGCTGAGGCGGAGTCAGAGGATGGCGCGCCGGTAGAGGTGCCAACTGGCATGGCCCAGTACCGGCAGCGCCACCACCAGCCCAAGGAGCAGAGGCAGGCTTGCCAGCAGGTTGATCACCGAGATGGTGAGCGCCCAGATCATCATCACGACGAAATTGTCTTTGACGAAGGACACGCTGGCGATCATGGCGGTCACCACATCCACGTCGCGATCCACCAGCAGGGGCAAGGTAATCACCATAAGGGTGAACAGGACAAAGGCCAGAATCGCCCCGAGGATCATCTCGACGATCAGCAGGCGAAGGCCCACACCGGTCGTGTAAGTGGCGAGGTTCTCCGCCGACCCCATCAGCACCGAAGGTCCCAACACCAGCGCAAAGATCATATGGGCGAGGAACGACCAGAACAGGAAGAACATCCCGATCACCAACGCCGCCCAGGGCAATTGTCCCCGGCGTTCTGACCAGATCACGCCGAAGATTTCCTTGCGGTCGAGCGGCAGGCCATCATCGAGCCGCCTGCTGACCTCGTAACAGCCCAGCGCGATGAAGGGGGCGACCAGCGGAAAGCCGAGCACCATGGTGAGGGTCCAGATGAACAGCCCCGCCCCGACAGCCAGGAGGAGCCAGCCGCCGAGAACCGTCAGCCCGCCAAAGACCAGACCATAGAATGGCGCCGAGCGGAAATCCTGCCAGCCATCGGCGAGCGCGGCTTTGAGGTCGCTGATCTCGATCTTTCGAAAAGACGGGCGCAGGGCGGTCCGCTGCGGGACATCCTGATCGGTCATGGGCTCCTCCTGTTCCTCTGTCTCAACACTTTATCCGGAAACTTCGTTCAGACTAGACGCCAGATGCAGGTCAGGTGATTGAAAGACCGACGCAAGACGAGAAAGGGGCTACCGATGGCAAAGCCAAAGCGAATTAACATCGCCTTGCAGGGGGGCGGCGCCCATGGGGCCTTTACCTGGGGCGTTCTGGACCGGCTGCTCGATTGCGACGAAATCGAGATCGCGGGAATTTCGGGTACCTCTGCCGGTGCACTAAACGGGGCGGCGCTGAAGGCCGGGCTGGTGGCCGGTGGGCGAGAGGCCGCACGGGACAACCTGCGCTGGCTCTGGTCCGAGGTGGTCGGTCTGCGGGATCTGAAAATCGCGCGCTGGATTTCGCCTTTTGCGCCCGAGACTGAGGTAATTTCCCGCGCGATCCAGTATTCTCCGGCTTACGCGTTTTCTGACTATGTCAGCCGTGTGACCTCGCCCTATTCCTTTGGTCCATTTTATCGCAACCCATTGGAACGGCTGGTGGAAAAGTTTCATTACGACGAGGTCTGCGGGGCGGAGGGGCCGGAGTTCTACGTAGGCGCGACCAATGTTCGTTCCGGCAAGATCCGGATCTTCACCGGTGCGGAAATCACGCCCGACGCGCTCATGGCCTCGGCCTGTTTGCCGTCGCTGTTCAAGGCGGTGGAGATCGACGGGGAAGCCTATTGGGACGGCGGCTATACGGGCAATCCGGCGCTGTTCCCACTGTTCGAGCCGCATCTCCCTGCGGATATTGTGATCGTGAATATCAACCCACTCTACAGGGCAGATCTGCCAATCACGCCTCAGGAGATTCAAAACCGAATCAATGAGATAAGCTTCAATTCTTCTCTGTTACGTGAGCTTCGGGCGATCCGTTTTGTCCAGCGTCTGATCGAGGAAAACAAGGTCCAGCCCGAAGCCATGTCCTACGTGCTGGTGCACATGATCGCCGATGACGATCTGATGGGTGATCTCTCCGTCGCGACGAAGCTGACCCCCACGGCTATCGTCGTGGACCGACTGTTCGAGGCAGGGCGTCACGCGGGGCAACGGTTTCTCGACAGCCATCTTGGCGACATTGGTAAACGGTCCTCACTGGACCTCAAAGCCATGTATGATTGACGTCTATTGCGCGGCAATTGCGGGCTGGTCATCATTGGCGGGCTTGGTCGGATCCTTGGGATTCGGGTAAACCAGCCCTGCGGAAATCACCAGCTTTGCGGCCTCTTCCACGCTCATCTCCAGATTCAGCACCTCGGTGGCCGGGATGAACAGGAGAAAACCGCTGGTCGGGTTGGGCGTCGTGGGGACGAACACCGCGAGTTTGCGGTCAGCCGAAGGGATGAGGTCCGCCACTTCGCCCTTGGTCTCGGTGGAGATAAAGCCAATCGCCCAGATGCCCCGGCGCGGATACTCCACCAGCACCGCTTTGTCGAAGCTGGTTTCCGACTGGGCAAAGATTGTCTCGGCGATCTGTTTCACGCCCGAATAGACCGTCCGTACGATGGGTGTCCGACTGACGAGATGTTCTGCGGAGCGCAGGAAAAGGCGCCCGAAATACCCCTTGGCCACCCAGCCGATAAGGAAGGTGAAGACGAGGAAAAACAGCACCCCGATGCCGCGAAGATTGACGCCAAAATACTGATCCGGCTGAAACCGGTTGGGCACCAGCGGCAAAACCACACTGTCCACCCAGCCGATGACGGTCCAGACGATCCAGATCGTGACGCCAATTGGGATGATGACCACAAGGCCGGTCAGAAAATTCGACCGGATGCGCGCAAACAGCCCCGGTTTCTTGATCGGAGGCGCAATGTCGAGATTCGGATCGAGTTTCATGGGGGCCGCTTTCCTGTCTGGGCGATAGATAGCCACCCCTTGACCTTGCGACAACAGGTCACCTGCTGAGAAATCTGGGCTTAACGCTGTTTTGCCATCTCAATCGCGATCGCGGCGGCGAGGCGGGCATTGTTCAGCACCAGCGCAATATTGGCAGTGAGAGACCGGCCTTCGGTCAGCTCGAAGATCTTGCCGAGAAGAAATGGCGTCACGGCCTTGGCGGCGATGCCCTGCGCCTCGGCCTCCGACAGCGCCTGTTCGATCACGGGGGCGAGGTCCTCGGCGGGGATTTCATCAGTCTCTGGGATCGGGTTGGCGACGAGCTGGCCACCGGGCAGGCCCATCGCGCGGCGCATGAGGTGGGCCGAAGCGATCTCGGCGGCGCTGTCGAGGCGCAGCGGGGCAGGGTGTTCGGAGCGCCGTGACCAGAAGGCCGGAAGCACGTCCTGACCCACGGCAATGACCGGCACGCCGAGCGTTTCAAGCATTTCCCAGGTCTTCGGCAGGTCGAGGATTGCCTTGGCCCCGGCGGCCACCACGGTCACCGTTGTCTCGGCCAGTTCGCGCAGGTCGGCGGAGACGTCAAAGCTGTGCTCCGCCCCCCGATGGACGCCGCCGATGCCGCCCGTGGCAAAGACGTCGATCCCGGCGAGATGGGCGCCGATCATCGTGGCCGCCACGGTGGTCGCGCCCGTGCTCCCCTGTGCGATGCAAACCGGGAGATCGGCACGGCTCAGCTTTGCCACGTCCTGAGCGTGCGCCAGATGGGTCAGTTCCGCCTCTGTCAGTCCGATATGGAGCGTCCCGTTCAGCACGGCGATCGTGGCCGGGATGGCACCGGCGGCGCGGATCTCGGCCTCGACCGTTTGCGCCATCTCCAGATTCTGCGGCCATGGCATCCCATGGGTGATAATCGTGCTCTCCAGCGCCACGACCGGCTCACCGGCCTCCAGCGCGCGGGCAGCCTCAGGGGCATATGTCAGGGGCAGGGTCATCAGATCGCCTCGGCAGAGATGAATTTCGACGCGGCGGTCAGTCCGGCCACCAATGCGGCTTCTGGTCCTTCGCCGGTCATTTCCGCGTGCATATGGGCCGCCATGAAGCTGTCGCCAGCGCCCGTGACACGGCGCACGGTGACCTCGGGGGGCAGGGCGGTGTGGATTTTGCCATCGGCGGCCATGGCGGCCTCACGGGGGCCGTTGGTCACCACCACCCGGCGCACGCCCTGATCCGTCAGTGCCGTGGCGGCCTTGGCGGCGTCCTCGGTCGGCTGGCCGAGCAGCAGACCCGCCTCGATACAATTGAGGTAGATTGTTGCGCGGGGACTCGTCAGCAACGGACGCAGCCGCTGAACCTTGCCCGGCGATGCGGGCACCACCCGTAGATCAGCGGCGGAGAGCCACGGCCCGTCGGCGATATTGTTCAGGAGCTGCTCGGTGAGATTGCCGTCAAGCGCCGCGACCCCGTCAAACGGGCGCAACACGCTGCCAAGACGTCCATCGAGCAGTGGAGTGAGAATTTTGTCTCCCACGCTCTCCAGTGAATGCGCGTCGGCAATGGCGGCAACGAGCTGCCCGTGCCCTTCGATAGCCATGTAGCAGTCTGTGCGCAGATCGTCGGGCCGGTAAATATGGCGCGTGCCGATGCCACGTTGCCGTATGATGTTGATCAGCTCATCCCCTTCGGGATCCTTTCCAACGGCGGTCAGAAGCTCGATCTCCGAGTGATAGCGCGACACGCCCATGGCGATGTTCAGGGCCACACCGCCGGGATCCCGGACGATCCGCCCCGGGACGTCCGCGCCTTTGCCGAGATCTTCGTAGGTGCGGCCAATAATGTCCCACAGGACAGAGCCGATGCAGAGGAGAGGCTGAGTCATGCGACGGTAATGGGCGAGGGGCGGGCGTTGCGCAAGCCTTTCTGTCGGCTCAAACCGGACCCTTTTGGGGCATAAACACCTGTTTTCTTGGGACAACGCGATGTTGTCGGCAGGGGGCTTGCGTGTTTCGCGCACCCGTCCTATACGCACGGCACTTCACAGGCGTGGTTCGGGCTTGCGGGGGAGAAATCCCTGTAAGTCCACCGGTTCGGGCTATCCCGTACAAGCTGCGCCGAGGATTGAAACCGGAAAGGTAGTAAGAATGGCTCTTCCTGAGTTCACTTTGCGCCAGCTGCTCGAAGCGGGCGTTCACTTCGGCCACCAGACCCAGCGCTGGAACCCGCGCATGGGTCAGTACATCTACGGTGACCGTAACGGCATCCATATCATGGACCTGACCCAGACCGTCCCCATGCTGGACAAGGCTCTGCAGGTCGTTCGTGATACCGTCGCCAAGGGCGGCCGTGTCCTCTTCGTTGGCACCAAGCGTCAGGCCCAGAAGCCGG
The DNA here is from genome assembly GCF_007004065.1 of Palleronia caenipelagi. Taxonomy (GTDB): domain Bacteria; phylum Pseudomonadota; class Alphaproteobacteria; order Rhodobacterales; family Rhodobacteraceae; genus Palleronia; species Palleronia caenipelagi. The sequence continues at coordinate 14,982 of NZ_VFSV01000009.1, forward strand.
TCGCCGAGGCCGCCGAGCGTTGCGCCCAGTATTACATGAACCACCGCTGGCTCGGTGGCACCCTGACCAACTGGCAGACCGTCTCCAAGTCAATTAGCCGCCTGCGCGAAATCGACGAAAAGATGGCCGAAGGCGCCGCTGGCCTGACCAAGCGTGAGCGTCTCTCCATGGAGCGCGATCAGGGCAAACTGAACGCTTCGCTGGGTGGTATCCGCGAAATGGGCGGCGTGCCGGATCTCCTGTTCGTCATCGACGTCAACAAGGAAGACCTGGCCATCGCCGAAGCGAAGAAGCTCGGCATCCCGGTCGTCGCCATTGTTGACACCAACTGCTCGCCCGATGGTGTGGATTATGTGATCCCCGGCAATGACGACGCCGCTCGTGCCATCCAGCTCTACTGTGACCTCGTGGCCCGTGCCGCTCTGGACGGTATGACCGCTCAGCTGGGCGCCGCCGGTGTCGATATGGGTGCTCTCGAAGAGTATGGCGAAGAAACCCTGGCCGAGGAAGCCGCTGCCGCTGAGGCCGCCGCCGCTGCCGAAGCCGAAGCCGAAGCTGCCGCCCCCGCCGAGATCTCCGACGAGGCCGTGTCCAACGACGCCGTGGCCGCCGAGGGTGTGCTGGATCTGGACAACAAGGGCTAAGCCCTGCCGCGTGCTCTTTGTGGTGCGCGGACCCGTGATTTTTGCCGGAGCAGGGCGGAGACCCCGCTTCGGCATTTCAATTCCCGAGAATAGGAGAGCCGCAAGATGGCGATCACTGCTGCTGACGTGAAAAAGCTCCGCGAATCCACTGGCGCGGGCATGATGGATGCCAAGAAGGCGCTGACCGAGACCGATGGCGATTTTGATGCCGCTGTGGACTGGCTGCGCACCAAAGGTCTTGCCAAGGCCGCCAAGAAGGCCGACCGCACCGCCGCCGAAGGCCTTGTGGCCGTTAAGGTCGAGGGTGGTACCGGCGTGGCGGTCGAGGTGAACTCCGAGACCGACTTTGTTGCCAAGAACGCCGAATTCCAGTCGCTGGTTTCCGGCATCGCCGATGTCGCACTGAACGTGTCTTCCGTCGAGGAGCTGGCCGCTGCCGATATGGGCGGCAAGACCGTGGGCGACCAGCTGACCAGTGCAATCGCCAAGATCGGCGAGAATATGACCCTGCGCCGCATGGAAAAGCTCGAGGGCGAGAACATCGCGGCCTACGTGCACAACGCCGCCACTGACGGCATGGGCAAGATCGGCGTGCTCGTGGCTTTCACCGGCTCCGACGCCACCACCGCCCGTCAGGTCGCCATGCACATCGCCGCGATCAACCCGGCCGCGCTGAACGAGGCCGAGCTCGATCCGGCGATCGTCGAGAAGGAAAAGCAGGTCCAGATGGACATTGCCCGTGAAAGCGGCAAGCCGGAGCAGGTCATCGAGAAGATGATCGAAGGCCGGATGAAGAAGTTCCTCTCCGAGGTGACCCTCGTGAATCAGGCCTTCGTGGTGAACCCCGACCTGACCGTCGGTGCCGCAGCCAAGGAAGCTGGCATCGAGATCACCGGCTTTGTCCGCGTCGAAGTGGGCGAAGGCATCGAGGTCGAGAAAGAAGACTTTGCCGCTGAAGTGGCCAAAGCCGCTGGCGCCTGATTTTTATAAATCAGGTCAGACGGAAAAGGCGCCCTCCAGGGCGCCTTTATTCTTTTTATGGCTGCTGCTCAGGTCGTGCTAAAAAGCCGATGGAGGCGATCTACAGCGAAGAGGTAACCTTGGGTGCCACAACCCGCGATGACGCCTTCGGCCCGGGCGGAGACATAAGAGTGGTGGCGAAAGCTCTCGCGCTGGTGGATGTTCGAGATATGCACCTCGATCACCGGGCCGTCATAGGCGTTCAGCGCGTCGAGGATCGCGACGGAGGTGTGCGAGTAGGCACCCGGATTGATGATGATCCCGTCGGAACCGTTGCGGGCGTCCTGGATGAGATCAACAAGGGTTCCTTCGTGGTTCGACTGATGTGCGATCAGATCCAGATCCAATTCAGCGGCGCGCTCGGTGCAGGCGGTGACCACGTCATCCAGCGTTTCATGTCCGTAAATCTCCGGTTGCCGCAGCCCCAGAAGATTCAGGTTCGGGCCGTTCAGAAGTGTGATTGTTTTCCGCATCGTGCTGTCCTTGGGCTTGTTGCGCTCAAAGACCACGCCAGCAGCAACGAGTCCAGTGAGGCTTGGAGGAGAGACGCGCACCCTTCTAAGCGCGGCGTCGTGAGTTTTCCGCGACGCCTTCGCAGTTTCAGACGTATTTTCGCGTCTTGTCACCGGCACCGCCTCCGCATAACTCACGGAATGTGCGGACGTGATGGAATGGTAGACATAGGGGACTTAAACTCCCCAGGGCATAGCCCGTGCGGGTTCGAGTCCCGCCGTCCGCACCATGACTGATTGAGGTAAAGGACAGGTCCTGCGTGGCAGATCGGCCCTTGCGCCGACGCACGGGAAAGATAGTCTCTGATCCAAAAGGAGACGCGTGGTGCAATCAACTCCCTGGCATTTCTGGGTCATCGTTGTCGTTGCATTTCTATGGCAACTCATCGGCGCAGTTGATTTCACCGCCTTGCAGCTGGAGTGGTCGCCATGGATGGCGATGATCACCGAGGCTCAGCGGGCACGAAATGCGCAACTTCCGTTTTTTGTCGATCTGTGCTGGGGGCTGTCGGTCTGGCTGGGTCTGATTGGTGTTGTGATGATGGCACTGAAGGCCAACCTCGCCCCCACGCTTCTTGGCGCTTCAATGGTGTTCACCGTTGTCTTGACCACTTACAATAGTTTTCTGGCCACGCCGAGCACCCTCTCGCAGGCCGGCATTCCGGGGTTGGTCACGCTCTGGGTCTCAGCGCTGTTTACCGTCTTCCTGTGGCTCTACGCGAGAGACATCCGGCGCGGTGTTCTCTGACAACGCGCGCCATCGGGCCCAGTCTTCGGGTGTGTCGAGGTCAGTAACGGCCCGCTGACCATCCAGCGCAATGAGCTCTAAATCCTGTCTCCGCAAGAGATCCCGTGCGCCCTGATCTCCACGTAGTGTCAGCAGCAGCGGAACCATCCCAGCGGGGAGTACAACCGGATGGCCAGGCTGGCCTGTCCCGCTCGTGGCCCGGATGATGCGGTCGGGGGCCGACCGGTGGGCGGCGATCATGATCTGCAAATCGTGAGATGTCAGGTCCGGCATGTCGGCTGGAACGATCATCAGCGGACCTTTGGTCCGCGAGGCTACGGCCCGCAGACCGGCAGCCATGCCTTCGTCTGCATCGACGACAATCAGGGTAGAGACTTTCAAATCTGTCAGCACGGCCTGGCGTTTAGCGCCTAACGGACCCGTTGGGAGGGGAATGACGACGTCCCAGCCAGTCAGGAGCGCTTGTTGTGCCAGATGGCGGAGCAGAGGACGAACCGCGACGTATTCCAGCAACTTGTCCCGGCCCCTCATGCGACGGGACGCGCCCGCCGCAAGCAGAGCTATGGTGCCCTCAGCGCTCAGGGATCAGCCCACGCGGTGCAAAGCGCAGCACTATGAGCAGCACCAGCCCCATGGTGAAGAGCCGCATGTGGGCTGCCGACTCCAGCAGATGCGCCTTGAGGGCCGATCCTTCGGGCAGTCCCGAGGACAGGAGCTGCATGAGCATCAGGCCCAGCGGCTCGACCTGCACCCAAAGGAACCAGATCAGCATGCCCCCCAGAACAGCGCCGAAATTGTTGCCCGATCCGCCGACGATCACCATCACCCAAACGAGGAAGGTAAAGCGCAGCGGCTGGTACGAGGAGGGCGTGAGCTGGCCATCAAGCGTGGTCATCATCGCCCCCGCCAGCCCGCAGACCGCGCTGCCGAGGATGAAGATTTGCAGATGCCGCCGGGTCACGTCCTTGCCCATGGCCTCAGCCGCTGTTTCGTTGTCCCGGATCGCGCGCATCATCCGCCCCCACGGGGATGCTAATGCGGCCTGCGCCATCCACATGACGACGACCAGCACCGCGAGGAACAGCGCCGTATAGCCCAGCTTCACCGCCATCGAGGATGCCACCACCGGATCGAGCCCGAACGAGGCCGCCTGTTCAACGAAACCCGGATCCTGTTGCAGATCCACTTCGTAGGGGACAGGGCGGGGCAAGCCGATGACGTTCTTCACACCCCGGCTCAGCCAGTCCTCGTTCTTCAGAACTGCGATGACAATCTCGGCAATCCCGAGCGTCGCAATGGCCAGATAGTCGGAACGCAGTCCCAGCGCCGTTTTGCCGATCACCCAGGCCGCTCCGGCGGCCAGCAGGGCGCCCACCGGCCAGGCAAAGAGGATCGGCAGGCCGAGCCCCCCCAAATAGCCGGTAAGTGCGGGATCAACCGCCTCGACAGCCTCAACAGCACCATCGAACAGCCGCCTGTAGACCACGAACCCGACCACCAACAACGCGAGCAGGCTAAGGGTTCGAACGGCTCCGGGGGTCATCCGCTTGTAAAGGTAAATAGCCCCCGCCAGAACGGCGGCTCCGAAGGCCAGCGCGAGGATAATCCGGCCCCCTCCCGCAGCCCAGGCACCCTCGACCGGCGGCATCCCCACCAGCACGGCAGCCAGACCGCCGAGCGCCACGAAGCCCATGACGCCGACATTGAAGAGCCCCGCATAACCCCACTGCATATTCACTCCGAGGGCGAGAATGGCGCTGATCAGCCCCATGTTCACGATCCCGAGCGCCACGTTCCAGCTTTGGAACATTCCCGTCAGCAGAATCAGAACTCCGACAAGCAGAAAAAGACCGATGGTTCTCATAGCGCTTTCCCCCGGAAGAGGCCCGTCGGGCGGAACAGCAGCACGATGACGAGGATCGCAAAGCTGACCGCGAATTTGTAATCGGTGGAGAGGAGTTGCACGAGCCCCTCAGGCTCCAGCGACTCCGGCAACCAGTAGACCAGCACCTTTTTCCACGCATAGGTCAGGATCACCTCGGAATAGGCGATAACAAAGCCCCCGGCGATGGCCCCCAATGGCGATCCGAGCCCACCCACGATGGCGGCAGCAAAGATCGGCAGCAGAAGCTGGAAGTAGGTGAATGGCTTGAACGACTTGTCCAGCCCGTAGAGCGTGCCCGCCACGCAGGCCAGCGCCGCGACAATCACCCAGGTGATGGCCACCACCCGTTCGGGCGAGATGCCTGACAAGAGCGCCAGATCCTCGTTATCCGAAAACGCCCGCATGGATTTTCCGGTTCGCGTCCGGTTCAAGAACCAGAATAGCGCCGCCACCACGGCCACCGCCGTAACGATGGTGATCGCCTGACTGGTGCGCAGCGCGAGACCTTCGTCCAACCCGGACCACGTCTTGAAGTCCCGCGCCGAGATCAGGAATCGCGCCCCGTCGTCAAATCGCTGGTCGTCCGGCCCGATGATCAGACGCGTCAGTCCGTTATAGACGAACATCACGCCCATGGAGACGATGACCAGCAGCACCGGCGGCACTTTCTTCACCCGGTAGAAGCGATAGACCCAGCGGTCCGTCACCAGCACCAGCCCGACGGTGATCAGGATGCCGAAGGGCAGCGCCAGCAGCGCAGTGGGCACCGGCCCCAGATCCACGCCGAGCGCCTGCAATCCCCAGGTCACGAGGATCACCGCCATGGTGCCAAAGGCCATGGTGTCGCCGTGGGCAAAGTTCGAGAACCGCAGGATCCCGTACACCAGCGTCACGCCAAGCGCGCCGATGGCCAGCTGCGCCCCGTAGGCTGTAGCCGGGATCACCACGAAGTTCAGAAGCGTGACCAATCCGTTCAGAAAATCCACGTCACTCTCCTTTATCCGCGGGAACCACACAGCTCCCCGCATAGGTGATGGCCACGGCACCCGTGGCATCCATCACAGTGAGGCGTGCACTCTCGCCGACGGTCCCCGCGAGAAGGCGCACCGTGCTGTCCGAGCGCACCAGCCACGCGAACCGATCGCCTTCGCGCACGGGTTCAGCGATCAGCTCTTCAGACACATCGATCATCACCGCGCCGCCATCGCGCGCCACGATCTCAAGCGTGTAGTCGGTCTCCGAGCAACCATCCGTGTCGAAGCACTCGGTCTCGAACGCACAAACCAGTCCCTCAGCCGACGCGGCATGACCCAGCATCAGCCCCCCAAGGACCAGAACCAGCGCCTCTTTGTGTTTGAAAATACCCATATCCCGCCGTCTCTTATCCGCCATGCCGTCAGCCCCCGAGGAACGAGCGGCGGACATCGTCATCGGCCAGCAGGTCTTTGCCTGTCCCGGTATAGGCATTGCTGCCCTGCACCAGCACATACCCTGTATCCGCGATCTCCAGAGCCTGACGCGCATTTTGCTCGACCATCAGGATCGAGATCCCGGTCCGCGCCACCTCGATGATCCGGTCAAACAGCTCATCCATGACAATCGGGCTCACCCCTGCAGTGGGCTCATCGAGCATCAGCACATCGGGCTGGGTCATCAGTGCGCGGCCCACGGCCACCTGTTGACGCTGGCCGCCCGAAAGCTCGCCCGCAGGCTGGCGGCGCTTGTCGCGCAGGATCGGGAAGAGGTCATAGACCTGCTCCATGGTCGCGCGTATGTCGTCCTGCCGCAGGAAAGCACCCATCTCTAGGTTCTCCTCGACTGACAGGGAGGTGAAGACGTTATGGGTCTGTGGCACAAAGGCCATTCCCTTGGCGACCCGCTCCTGCGGGCGCAGGGAGGTGATGTCTTCGCCCCGCAGGCGCACCGCGCCCTTACGCACGTCGAGCATCCCGAACACGGCCTTCATCGCGGTGGATTTGCCAGCGCCGTTTGGGCCCACGATCACCGCGATCTCGCCGCTGTCTACAGCAATGGTGCAGTCATGCAAAATATCGGCACCACCGCCATAGCCGCCGGTCATGTTGTCGCCGATCAGAACAGGGCCGCCGTCGCGGGAGGTATCCGGACGGTCGCGCTCCGGTGCCTGGGTCATGGTTCCTCCGGCGCTGGACGATTTGGTGATCGAGCGGTCCTTGTTGCCGCGGTCGGAATAGGGCTCGCTCATGCGCTTTCCTTGTTCTTCAACCCGGTGCCGAGATAGGCCTCAATGACCTCCTCATTGGCTTTGATCTCATCGATAGTGCCCTTGGCCAGCACCTTGCCCTCGGCCATGACGATGACCGGGTCGCAGAGGCGGCCGATGAATTCCATGTCATGCTCAATCATGCAGAAGGTATAGCCGCGCTCGCGGTTCAGCCGCTGGATCGCGTCGCCGATAGTGTAGAGCAGTGTCCGGTTCACGCCCGCGCCGACCTCGTCGAGAAACACGATCTTGGCATCCACCATCATCGTGCGACCGAGCTCCAACAGCTTCTTCTGGCCGCCCGAGAGGTTCCCGGCGCGCTCATCCTTCAGATGATCAATGGTCAGGAATTCAAGGACTTCGTCAGCTTTCTTCAATAAGTCCCGCTCTTCCTGAGCGATCCGGGCGCGGTGGAACCAGGTGTTCCAGAGCGTCTCGCCGGACTGGCCCGAAGGGACCATCATCAGGTTCTCGCGCACGGTCATGGACGAGAACTCGTGGGCGATCTGGAAGGTCCGGAGCAGGCCCTTGTGAAACAGCTCATGGGGGGGCAGGCCTGTGATGTCCTCGCCATCCATCATCACGGTGCCGCTGGTCGGCGGCAAGACACCCGCGATGACGTTGAACAGCGTAGATTTCCCCGCGCCGTTCGGCCCCACGAGGCCGGTGATCGAGCCCGTGGCGATCTCAAGCGACGTGCCGTCCACGGCGCGAAATCCCCCGAAATGCCGGTGCAGATCCTTGACGACGATCATGTCGTGTCCCCATTTGCAGCGCCGGCTTTGCCGCCGGTCTCGCCGGTCACCTGCCGGCCTGTAAAACGGGGCCGGACGCGCCTGCGCCGGCCCCGTTCGTGTCAAACTTTCAGATCAGCGGATCTGGACGGTCTCGAAGCCACCACCGGTGATGTTGTACTCACGGTAGGTGCCCGCGGCCTCACCCGGGCCGATCAGTTCCACATTGGTGGCGCCGACATAGTCGATATCGCCGCCATCGGCGAGGATCTGGATGGCCTTGCCCAACTCGCCGGGCAGGATCTGCTCACCCGGGGCGTTGGCCACTTCGGTGATCTTGTCCTTGTAATCGGCGGCGCTGGTGGACCCGGCGGCCTGCATGGCAAGCGCCAGCAGCGCGGCGGCGTCATAGCTCTCGCGGGTGTAAGAGCTGGCCGGATCGAACCCGGCGGCTTCGGCCAGCGCATTGAACGCCTCGGTGCCTTCGCCCTCGGACCACGGGATCACACCGTAGGAGCCGTCGAGACCGTCGCCCATATCAGCCACGAGTTGGTCGGAATACATGCCGTCGCCCAGCACGAAGCTGTCGAACGCACCACTGTCGAGCGCGGCCTGGATCATGCCCTTGCCGCCCTGATCGGAGTAGCCGAGCACGGCCAGCGCAGAGCCGCCAGCGGAGGCCAGCGCACCAATTTCGGCTGAGTAGTCGCCCTTGCCGTCCTCGTGGGGAGAGCTGAGCGTGATGGTGCCATCCATGGCCTCGAAGGCGGAGATGAAAGCATCCGACAGGCCCTTGCCATAGTCGTTATTGGTGTAGGTCACGGCCACGTCGGTCACGCCGCGGGATTTCAGCACCTCGGCCAGCACCTCGCCCTGACGGGCATCGGAGGGGGCGGTGCGGAAGAACAGGCCGTTATCCTCGGCCTCGGACAGACCCGGCGAGGTGGCGGAGGGCGAAATCATCGCCACGCCGTTCGGCATCGCCACGTTGGCCAAAATCGCACCGGTCACGCCGGAGCAGTCCGCTCCCATGATCGCGGTCACACCGTCGGAGGTGATCAGACGCTCGGCTGCGGCCTGAGCGGCGGCGGCGTCGACACAGGTGCTGTCCGCGCGGATCGCTTCGATCATCTGGCCGTCAAGGATGCCGCCGGCTTCGTTGATCTCGGAGACGGCCAGCTCGGCCGATTGTCCCATAAACGGGGTGATGGATTCAATCGGGCCGGTAAAGCCAAGAATGATCCCCATCTTTACGTCCTCGGCGATGGCGGCGGAGGCCATGCCGGTCAGCGCGGTCGCAAGCAACAATTTTTTCATTCATTATCTCCCTGAAGTCTTATGACAGACAAGACTGGTCACGGAGAGAAGCGCAAACGGGCGAAAAATGGAACCGCTTTTTGCCTCTCTTTGCGTCAGGAGAGGGGAACCTATCCGTTTGGATATTTGAGGCTTACGACTGGCTGCCGCGTTCGCGATAGGGCGTTTTGCCGTAATGGCTCCGGTAGCATTTGGAGAAATGCGAGGGTGAGGTGAACCCGCAGGCCAGCGCCACCTCGATCACGTTCATATCCGTTTGTAACAAGAGGTTACGGGCGCGACCGAGGCGGATCTCCATGTAGTACCGCTTGGGCGAACGGTTCAGGTACCGTCGAAACAACCGCTCCAGCTGGCGGGTCGACAGATCCACCTGCGCAGCCAAAACCGAGGGACTGATCGGCTCTTCGATATGGGCTTCCATCTTCTGGATGACTGTCGAGAGCTTTGGATGCCGGACGCCGATCCGGGTGGGCGTGGAGAGGCGCTGCTGATCCTGATCGGTGCGAATCGTCGAATAAATCAGCTGGTCGGCTACCGCATTGGCGAGATCCTCACCATGTTCGCGGGCAATGATCCGCAGCATCAGGTCGATGGAAGCGGTGCCCCCGGCGGCAGTGAGCATATTGCCGTCAATGGTGTAGACCCGACGGGTCAGCTCAATCTCGTCAAACTCCTCGGCGAAACCGTCCTGATTGGCCCAGTGGATCGTGGCGCGCTTGTCCTTCAGGAGCCCGGCCGTCGCGAGTGTGTGGGCGGCGGTGCACAGCCCGCCAATCACCGTTCCCTGTCGCGCAACCTTGCGGAGCCAGCCAACCACTGGCTTGGTCGTGGCTGCCTGCACATTCTCGCCGCCGCAGACGAGAATCACCGAACTGCGGGGCACTTCTCCCAACTGGTTGTCCACGTCAAAGCCCAGCCCCGCGGAGCACGTGGCCCGCGCGTTCTCCGCGGTGAGGCTCCAGCGATAAACCGGCTGATCGGACAAGCGGTTGGCCAGTCTCAGGCATTCCACCGCCCCTGCAAAGCTGATCAGCGAAAATCGGTCGAGCAGCAGAAACGTAACGTGCCGGATCCCGGATCCGCCAGAAGATGTGACGGATGACGGTGCGGAAGTCGGCTGGCCCATGAGCGATCCCGTGTCCTGTGCTGAGCGCGGGCTGACCCCGCATACCATTTGTGTCGGTCAGCGCGTTGGCATTTGCAAGAGGTCCCGGCCCTGCGTATAGCTGCCCATGACAGAAGCGTAAGGAGCGAGCAGATGCAGCATTCTGGAATTTCGAGCTGGCGTGACCGTGAGCGGATCCAGATGCCCGTCTATACGGACAATGACGCGCTGAATGCCGTGGAGACGCAGCTCCGCGCAATGCCGCCGCTGGTTTTCGCCGACGAGGCCCGCCGTCTAAAGCGCGACATGGCTGCCGTGAGCCGGGGCGAAGCTTTCCTGCTGCAGGGCGGCGATTGTGCCGAGAGCTTCGAGCAATTCGGCGCGGACATGGTGCGTGATACGTTTAAGGTGCTGTTGCAGATGGCGATGGTTCTGACCTACGGCGCCAAGGTGCCGGTGGTGAAGGTTGGTCGCATCGCTGGCCAGTTCGCCAAGCCGCGCTCTGCGCCAACCGAGACGTCGAACGGTGTGGAGCTGCCCTCCTACCGGGGCGACATCATCAACGGCTTCGACTTCGACGAAGACAGCCGCATTCCCGACCCCGAACGGATGATCGAGGGTTACACCCAGGCCGCCGCCACGATGAACATGCTGCGCGGCATGGCCAAAGGCGGCCTCGCCGATATCAACAAGGTTCACGAGTGGACGCTTGGCTTTACGGCTGAGGACAAGGCTGCCGATTACCGCGACATCGCCAATGCGTTGCAGGATACGATGGACTTTATCCGCGCCGCCGGTCTCAGCCCCGCCAAGGCCGAAGAGCTCGCCTCCGTGGATTTCTACACCAGCCACGAAGGGCTTTTGCTGGAATACGAAGAATCGCTCACCCGCCGCGATCCGGTGACCGGCGAGTATGTGGCCGGGTCCGGGCATCTGATCTGGATCGGCGACCGCACCCGGCAGCCCGACGGAGCGCATGTGGAATTCTGCCGCCAGATCATCAATCCGATTGGCCTGAAATGCGGCCCGACGACGACCGCCGAGGATCTGAAGGTTCTTGTGGACCGGCTGATGAACGGCAAGCTCGACGATGCGGGTCGCCTCATGCTGATCACCCGGTTTGGCGCTGGGAAGGTCGAAGAACACCTGCCGCGTCTCATCGAGACCGTCGAGGAGATGGGGGCGAAGGTTGTCTGGACCTGCGATCCCATGCACGGCAACACGATCAAATCCGGTTCCGGCTACAAGACCCGGCCCTTTGAGGACGTACTGTCCGAGGTGCAGGAGTTCTTCGACGTGCACCAGCGGATGGGAACGGTCGCGGGTGGCGTGCATTTCGAGATGACCGGTCAGGACGTGACTGAGTGTACCGGCGGCGTGATTGCGGTGACCGACGAGGATCTGTCGGATCGTTATCACACCGCCTGCGACCCGCGCCTGAATGCCTCCCAGTCTCTGGAGCTGGCCTTTCTGGTAAACAAGCTGATGCGGGAGAAGGGCGGGGACACCCGTGCCGCGGTCAACTCCTGACCCGCTGACCCCATGACCCAGTCGATGACGGCCTACACCACTGCCACCGGGACGCTCGCGTCCTGGTCGTGGCAGTGGGAACTCCGGAGCGTCAACGGCAAGGGTCTCGACCTTCGGCTGCGCCTCCCCGACATGATGCAGCCCCTCGGCCCGGATCTGCGCCGCCTGATCGGCGCGCAGGTCTCCCGGGGCAACCTGTCCCTGTCGCTAAAACTGGACCGGAACGCCGGGGAGGGCGACGTCGATCCGGCGGCGCTGGACCGGATTGCAGCAGTCGAGGCCGCCGCAGCCGCCCGGGGCCTGATCCTGCGCCCGTCCAGCGCGGTGGAGATCCTCTCACTGCGGGAAGGAGCCGATAGCGTCTCGGAAGACGACGCGAACGTGCTCTCGCAAACGCTTCTGAAGCAGTTCGAGAATAAAATCCTGCCTGCCTTCATCGCCGCCCGGGTGGCCGAAGGACAGGCGTTGATCGCCATTCTGGACGCCCGCGTCGATGAGATCGACACCCTCGTGACCCGCGTCTCCGATGCCGTCGCAGCCCGGCAGGATCGCCAGCGCGAAATCCTTCGGGAGCAGATCGCCCGCCTACGCGACCTCAGCGACACCGATCCAGACCGTCTGGCGCAGGAGCTGGCTATGCTCGCCATCCGCCATGACGTCACCGAAGAGCTGGACCGCCTGCACACCCATGTGACCGCCGCCCGGGATCTGCTGGCCAAGGACGGCCCCAAGGGCAAGCGTCTCGATTTCCTGATGCAGGAGTTTAATCGCGAGGCCAACACGCTGTGCTCGAAATCTCAGGACAGCGCGCTCGCCGCCATCGGGCTTGACCTCAAGACGGTGATCGACCAGCTCCGCGAACAGGTTCAAAATCTGGAGTAATCCGCCCGTGCAAGACGCCCAACGCCGTGGTCTGCTGATCATCCTCTCCTCGCCCTCCGGCGCCGGTAAATCCACGCTGGCCCGCCGGTTGATGGAATGGGACCCGAGCCTCAGCTTTTCCGTCTCCGCCACCACCCGCGCGCCGCGCCCCGGCGAGGAAGAAGGCCGCGAATACTATTTCCGCGACCGTGCTGCGTTTGAGAAGATGATCGCCGAGGGTGAGATGCTGGAACATGCAGAGGTGTTCGGCAATCTCTATGGCTCGCCGCGTGGTCCAGTTGAACAGGCGATCCGCGCGGGCCGGGATGTGCTGTTTGACGTGGACTGGCAGGGCGGTCAGCAGATCCGCAATTCCGCGCTGGGCAAACACACCCTGTCGATCTTCATCCTGCCGCCCTCGATCCGCGAGCTGGAGCGCCGTTTGCGCACCCGCGCGCAGGACAGCGATGAGGTGATCGCGGGCCGGATGCAGAAAAGCCGTGACGAAATCAGCCACTGGCCCGAATATGATTATGTGCTGGTCAACGAGGATCTGGACGCCACCGAAGCCCGGCTCCGCACTATCGTGGAAGCCGAGCGCCTGCGCCTGTCGCAGCAGCCCGGTCTGGTCGAAATTGTGCGGAACCTGAACACGGAATTTGAGGAAAACCAATGATCTACGCTCTTGACGACTTCCGCCCGCAGATCGCTGAAGATGCGTGGATCGCACCCGACGCAAATATCATCGGCAATATCCTCCTGGCCGCGCGCAGTTCTGTCTGGTTCGGCTGCACCTTGCGTGGGGATAATGAGCTTATCACCGTGGGCGAAGGCTCGAACGTGCAGGAGAATTGCGTATTGCATACCGATCCGGGCTGCCCTCTGACCATCGGACGCGATTGCACCATCGGCCATAAGGCGATGCTGCATGGCTGCACCATCGGTGATGAGAGCCTGATCGGCATGGGCGCGACCGTGCTGAACGGGGCAAAGATTGGTAAAAATTGCCTGATCGGGGCAGGGGCCCTGATAACCGAGGGCAAGGAAATTCCGGACGGCTCACTGGTCATGGGTGCCCCCGGCAAGATCGTCCGCCAGATGGACGAGGCCGCCATCGAGGGGCTGCGCCGCTCCGCACGCCATTATCAGGAGAATGCGGCGCGATTCGCCGCCGGTCTGAAAGCGCTCTGATGAGGCGCGACCCGAAATCCACAACCGTGCGCCGGACACCCTGGCCCGAAGGGGCTGAACGGGCTCTGGGCACACCGCTCCAACCCTCGGTCGTTTATACTGCCGCGGACCCTGACGCGCTCGACCGGATTTATGACGACGGCGCGCCGGGCTTTACCTATGCGCGCGAGGCACATCCGAACGCGGAGGTGCTGGCGGCGAAGATCGACCGGCTCGAGGGGGCGGAGGGCGGCATCGTGCTGGGCTCGGGCATGGCGGCGGCCACGGCGGTGATGATGGGGCTCCTGAAGGCGGGGGACCATGTGATCGGCGCAGATCAGCTCTATGGCCGGTCGCTGAGAATGCTGGCCGAAGACCTGCCGCGCCTCGGCATTGCCACCACGCTGGCCGATGCCTGTGACGCCAGCGCTATCGAGGCCGCGATTCGCTCTGAGACCCGGCTGATCCTGATCGAGATTGTCTCTAACCCAACCCTTAGGGTGGCCGATCTGGAGCGTATCGCGGCTCTTTGCCGTGAGCGGGATATCCTGCTGGCGGTGGACAATACCTTTACCACGCCGCGCGCCATCCGGCCCTTTGAGCACGGTGCGGATCTGGTGATCCACTCGGTGACGAAACTCCTCGCGGGCCATTCCGACGCGACGCTGGGTTATGTGGCGGCACGTGACCCCGAACTTCGCGAGCGCCTCCGCGTGACCGCGATCACCCTAGGCCTCACCGCCAGCCCGTTCGATTGCTGGCTGGCCGAGCGGGGGCTGTTTACGTTTGAGTTGCGCTATGACCGCGCCGAGGAAAACGCCGCCGCTCTGGCCGCGCATCTGGCGGGGCTGGAAGGAGTTCAGGTGCTCTACCCCGGACGGTCCGATCACCCGCAGCATGACCGCGCGGCGGCGCTTCTGGGGACCCGGTTCGGCAATATGGTGACCTTCCAGATCGAGGGGGAGCGCGACGCCGCCAATGCGCTGGTCCGTGCCGCAGGCCAGATCGGATTTGCGCCGACGCTCGGGGACGTGTCGACGACGCTCAGCCATCCGGCCACTTCCTCACACCGGGCGCTGACCCCCGAGGCCCGCGCTGCGCTGGGGATCACCGAGGGGACGTTCCGCGTCTCCGTCGGTGTCGAGCCGGTCGAAACCCTCTGCGCGGAGTTCGAGGCCGCAATCCGGGCAGCGCAGGCATGACCGGACCTCAGGCGCGCGATCTCATCCGCGCGCTGCCGCAGCCTGCCTTGCTGATCAACGCGGACCAACGGATTATCGCCGCCAATGACACCGCCATTGCCCTCATGGGACGAGATCTCTCCGGGCGGCATATGGTGCTGGGTCTGCGGCAGCCCGATCTGGTAGAGGCGGTCGAAAACTGCCTAGCCGATGCTAAGCCGCGAACCGCCCGGTATCTCGGCCATGCCCAAGGCCGCAACGCGACCTGGCGGGCGCATGTGAGATCTGTTGATCTCTGGGTTCTCGTCACTATGGAAGACCGCACCGCGATGACCGACGCAGGTGAGATGCGGCGCGATTTCGTTGCGAATGTGAGTCACGAATTGCAGACTCCCCTGACCGCGATCATCGGATATATCGAGACGCTTCAAGGGCCCGCGCGGGACGACGCAACGGCCCGGACCCGGTTTCTGGAGCGGATGGGAGTCGAAGCACGGCGGATGAGCCGCCTTGTCAGCGACCTTCTCGCTTTGAGCCGCGTTGAGGCGCAGGAACGGCGCGTGCCGACGGGCGAAGTCGATCTGGTCGCGGTGATCGCAGCAGCAAGCGAGACACTGTCCTCAATGATTGAGCTCTTTGGCGCCGACATGAACATTCGGGGAGCTGAAAGACCCGTTATGCTGGCGGGCGACGCCGCCGAGTTGCAGCAGGTCTTCACGAACCTGATCGAGAACGCCCTGAAATATGGTGGTGACCGGGTGGAGGTGACGGTCGCTCCCGCCGATCCCGTTCCGGAACTGCGCCGCGCCGGGGTCGTCGTGGAGATCAGGGATAACGGTCCCGGCATCGATCCGTTGCATCTGCCGCGCCTGACCGAGCGGTTTTACCGTGCCGACTCCCACCGGGCTCGCGATGTGGGGGGGACGGGCCTCGGTCTGGCTATCGTCAAGCATGTCGTCTCTCGCCACAGAGGACGGCTGAAGATCACCTCAACCCGCGGGGAAGGAAGTACTTTTTCTGTTATCCTCCCATGTGGGCACTGACCTGCGCCGTGTCATAAAACTTTTACATTCCTGTTACAGAGCTGTTGTGGAGCACCCGTAGTTAGCAGATGTGGCCGCACTCTGTGGCCGACTCGTCCAGCGAACTGAACGACACGAGAGGGAGCTTCCATGTCCGTTCTGAACACCACCACCGCCGCCGCTTTGGGGCTGTTGACCGCCAGTGCTGCTTTTGCGCAATCCCGCGATCAGGTGCAGGTGGCGGGGTCCTCGACCGTTTTGCCCTACGCCTCCATCGTCGCCGAAGTCTTTGGCGAGAACAGCGATTTCCCGACGCCGGTCGTCCAGTCCGGGGGCTCCTCCGCGGGGCTCAAGCAGTTCTGCGAAGGCATCGGTGCGAACACCATCGACATCGCCAACTCCTCTCGCGCGATCCGTGAAAAGGAGATCGCCGCCTGTGCCGAGAATGGCGTGAGCGAGATCATTGAAGTGCGGATCGGCTATGACGGCATCGTTTTCGCGAGCCAGATCGACGGACCGGCCTTCACGGCCTTTGAGCCTGCGCAAATCTACATGGCGCTTGCTGCTGAACTGCCGGTGGACGGCGCCATGACCTCGAACCCGAACATGAGCTGGGCGGACGTAGATGCGGGTCTGCCGGGTGAGGACATCCTCGCCCTCATTCCGGCCACCAATCACGGCACCCGTGAGGTGTTCGACGAAAAGGTGATCCTCGCGGGCTGCGAGGCTTCGGGCGCCATGGAGGCGATCCTCGGGATCAATGGCGGCGATCATGATGCGGCCGAGGCGACCTGCATGACACTGCGCAATGACGGCGCATCGGTGGAGATTCAGGGCGACTACACCGAGACCCTGAACCGCATCGACCAGAACCCGACCGCCATCGGTGTCTTTGGTCTGGCCTTCTACGAGAACAACACCGACAAGCTGAAGGTCGCCACGATGGGCGGCGTGGCGCCGGCGACCGAGACCATCGCGTCAGGTGAGTATCCGGTGTCGCGGCCGCTGTTCTTCTACATCAAGAAGGCCCATATCGGCGTGATCCCCGGCCTGATGGAATACGCGCAGTTCTTCATGGCCGATGAGATCGCTGGTCCCGGTGGTCCGCTGGCGGAGTACGGCCTCGTGCCCGACCCGGCGATTGCCGAGACGCAAGCCAAGATCGCCGACGCACAAACCATGTAAGACCTGAGCGGGCAGGGGGATCTCCTGCCCGCGCTCCCGATACGGAAGAGGCCATGTCCCCGCTCTGGACCCCCCTGTTTATCCTCGCCCTCGCCATCGCAGGCTTTTTCGCCGCGCGGTCGAGGGCGTTGTCCACCGCCGGGGGCAATCCCCGGCTGATGCATTCCCTGCCGCGTGTCTACGGGATGAATGCGCTCATCTGGACTGCGGCGCCTGCGCTCCTGTTGTTGGCGGCGCTGACGCTGGCGCAGCCCATGATGCAAGAGCGGCAGGTCATGAGCGCTTTGCCCGACAGTCTGACCGCCAGTGCCGGAGAAACCAGCCTTGCCATGGCCGAGATTTGCCGGATCGCGGGCGGCATTGCGACAGCCATCGAGAATAGATCGCTGAGCAAGGACGCGGCGCTCCAAAGTAGCGATATCGGAACATTGCGCGATGCCCTGACCGGGGCCGGGATCGCGGTGACGCCCGAGACATCGGCCGAGATCCTGAACGGTGCGCAAGACTGGTACGCCTATGACCGGCGCGCGGCGCTGCTGCATGCGGTGCTGGCGCTGGGTGCTGCGGCGTTGGGGCTGGTCTGGGCGCTGCGGCGCGCGAGAAAAGACGTGAACGCCCGGTCCACCGTCGAGCGCGGCATCCTGCTGTTGCTGATGGGCGCGGCTTCGGTGGCGATCCTGACCACCGTGGGTATCGTATTTTCGATGCTGTTCGAAGCCTATCACTTCTTTCAGCAATATTCCTGGCGAGAATTTTTCTTCTCCACCAACTGGAACCCGCGATTCCAGGGCGGGTCGGATCTGGGGATGCTACCGCTCCTGTGGGGCACGCTTTACATCTCGCTGATCGCGTTGATCGGGGCGGTGCCGATCGGGCTCTTCGCGGCGATCTACCTGTCGGAATACGCCTCCCGCCGGATGCGCAGCATTGCCAAGCCGCTGATCGAGGTCCTCGCGGGCGTGCCGACCATCGTCTACGGTCTATTTGCATTGATTACGGTCGGTCCGATCCTGCGGGACTATTTCGCCGCACCCATGGGCCTCGGAAACTCGGCCTCCTCGGTGATGACTGCGGGGCTGGTGATGGGGATCATGCTGATCCCGTTTGTCAGCTCCCTGTCCGATGACATCATCAACGCCGTACCGCAGAGCCTGCGCGACGGCTCTTACGGACTCGGTTCAACCCAGTCGGAAACCGTGCGTCACGTGGTCCTGCCGGCTGCTCTGCCGGGGATCGTGGGGGCGATCCTGCTGGCGGCGTCGCGGGCCATCGGTGAGACCATGATCGTGGTGCTGGGGGCAGGGGCGGCGGCCAAGCTGTCTATGAACCCCTTCGAGGCCATGACCACCGTGACAGTGAAAATCGTCAGCCAGCTCACCGGCGACACGGATTTCGCCTCACCTGAGACACTCGTGGCCTTTGCGCTCGGGCTGACGCTGTTCGTCCTGACGCTGATCCTGAATGTCATCGCGCTCTACGTGGTGCGCAAATACCGGGAGCAATACGAATGACCGAGATCACAACCTCGCTCCTGACACTTGATGCGCGCACCCAAAAGCGTAACGCCGCCGAGCGACGTTTCCGCGCCTATGGGCTGGCCGCGGTGCTGACGGGGCTTTTGCTGCTGGTAATCCTGTTGGTCTCCGTCCTGTCGAACGGGCTCGGGGCATTTCGACAAACCTTCGTGACGGTCGACATCACTCTCGACCGCGCGCAGATCGAAGAGGCCGAAGCCGCGCTCGTGAAAACCAAGATCTATCGCGGCTTTATCGAGGACAACATCGCGGCCTCACTGGAGGCGGCGGGCGTGACGGAGGCCAACGACGCCAGCGCAGCCGCTGATTTGTTGTCCAAGGACGCCGCCGCCAGCCTGCGCGACTGGGCCAGGACGCGACTAGAGAGTGATGGCGAGAAATGGAGCAAAAGCTTTGACTTCCTCGCCGCCGGTCGCATCGACGGCTACCTCAAGGGTCGCGTGACCATGGAGAGCGCCGCGCTCGACAGCAAGGTCACACCGGAGCAACTGCAACTCGCCGATACGCTGCGTGACGCAGGCGTTCTGGTGGTGAAGTTCAACACGGGTTTCTTCACCCTGCCGGATGCGTCCGAAAATCAGGTGGAGGCGGCTGGCCTCGGCGTGGCGATCCTCGGCTCGGCCTATCTGATGCTGATCGTGCTGTTCCTCGCCCTACCTATCGGCGTTGCGGCCTCGATCTATCTGGAGGAATTCGCTCCGAAAAACCGGCTGACGGATCTGATCGAAGTGAACATCTCCAACCTCGCCGCTGTACCTTCGATCGTCTTCGGTATTCTGGGGCTCGCGATCTTCATCAACTTCATTGGGCTGCCGCAATCAGCCCCCATCGTCGGCGGGCTGGTGCTGACCCTGATGACCTTGCCGACGATCATAATCTCGACCCGGGCAGCTCTCAAGGCCGTCCCACCCTCGATCCGCGACGGGGCGCTGGGGGTGGGGGCCTCCCCCATGCAGACGGTATTCCACCATGTTTTGCCGTTGGCGGCTCCGGGCATCCTGACGGGCACCATCATCGGTCTGGCCCAGGCATTGGGCGAAACAGCACCCCTCCTGTTGATCGGCATGGTCGCCTTTGTTCGCGAGTATCCCGCCGGACCGCCCGAGGGGTTCTTTGACCCCGCTTCGGCACTGCCGGTGCAGGTCTATAACTGGACCCAACGGGCCGATCCGGCCTTCTTCGAGCGGGCCTCCGGGGCGATCATCGTCCTGCTGATCTTCCTCGCCATCATGAACATCACGGCGGTGTTCCTGCGCCGCAAATTTGAACGCCGCTGGTAAAGGTCTATAAGATGAAAGATACAGTTCTGGAGACGCACGCCATGACGCAAAACCGGGCGAAAATCCGCACCGAAGGCGTGAACGTCCATTACGGCGCGACCCACGCGATCAAGGATGTCACCCTGGATATTCCGGACAAGACCGTCACGGCCTTTATCGGTCCGTCGGGTTGCGGAAAATCCACTTTTCTGCGCTGTATCAACCGGATGAACGATACAATTGATGTATGTCGCGTGACCGGGATCATCACCATTGACGGTGAGGATATCTACGACCGCCGCATCGACCCTGTGCAACTGCGCCGCAAGGTCGGCATGGTGTTCCAGAAGCCGAACCCGTTCCCGAAATCGATCTACGACAACGTTGCTTATGGGCCGAAAATCCACGGCCTCGCCCGCAACCGGGCCGAGCTGGACGAGATCGTCGAAAAGGCGTTGCGACGCGGCGCCATCTGGGACGAGGTGAAGGATCGCCTGTCAGAGCCCGGCACAGGTCTCTCGGGCGGCCAGCAGCAGCGTCTCTGTATCGCCCGCGCCATCGCGACGGAGCCCGAAATCCTGTTGATGGATGAACCTTGCTCTGCTCTCGATCCCATCGCGACCTCTCAGGTCGAGGAGCTGATCTACGAGTTGAAAAACAACTACTCTGTGGTGATCGTGACTCACTCGATGCAGCAGGCCGCGCGGGTCAGCCAAAAAACTGCGTTTTTCCATCTGGGGACTATGGTGGAATATGGGGAAACCGACGAGATTTTCACCAACCCCCGGGACGAACGGACCGAGAATTACATCACCGGCCGGATCGGCTGAGGAGGGCAGGGACCATGAACGGCGAACACATTCACTCGGCCTTTGACCGCGATCTGGAACAGCTTCAGGCGGATCTGGTGCGCATGGCTGGCCTTGTGGAGCAGGCTTTGCGCGATGCCACCAATGCTCTCGTTACGCATGATACTGAACTGGCCGCAAAAGTGCGTCGTGAGGACAAGCGGATTGACGCGCTTGAGGACGCCATCAACGAAGAGGCCGCGCGGCTCATTGCCCTGCGCGCACCGTTGGCCGGTGACATGAGGCTGGTCTTGTCGGTGATCAAAATTTCCGGCCATCTGGAGCGCATGGGCGACTACGCCAAAAACATGGCGAAACGCACGGATCTGATCGCAGATCATCCGATGGTCGAGACCGCTCCGGCCGTGCTCAAGCGTATGGCCAATCAGGTCATCGCCATGATGCATCAGGTGGTTGAGGCTCACATCTCCCAGGACAGCGCCTTGGCGCATGAGGTGCGCGACAGTGACGCCGAAGTGGACCAGATGTATAACTCTATTTTCCGGGTATTGCTGACCTACATGATGGAAGATCCCCGTCAGATTGCTCCGTGTATGCACCTGCATTTCATTGCGAAAAATCTAGAACGGATCGGCGACCACACGACCTCGATCGCGGACCAGGTGATTTACGCAGTGGACGGATTACGACCCGACGAGGACCGGCCCAAAGCGGATCTGACCTCGGTCAAGGACCTGACAGGCAGCTGAGACCATGGCGATGCAGCCCCATATTCTCGTGGTTGAGGACGAAGCCGCACAGCGCGAAATCCTGACCTATAATCTTGAGGCCGAAGGCTACCGTGTCTCTGCCGCGGCGACAGGCGACGAAGCGCTGGCGCTGTTTGACGAGGATCCTCCGGATTTGATCGTGCTGGACTGGATGTTGCCCGAAGTGTCCGGGATCGAGATCTGCCGCCGTCTGCGCCGCCGTGATCCGATTGGTGTTCCGATCATAATGGTCTCCGCGCGGTCCGAAGAAACAGACCGGGTGCGAGGGCTAGACACCGGCGCGGATGACTACGTGACAAAGCCGTATTCGCCGTCGGAACTGATGGCCCGCGTCAGAAGCAATCTGCGTCGGGCACATCCGGGCAAGGCCGGAGCGTCTCTGGAGGTCGAAGATATCGTCCTCGACCCGGAAATGCACCGCGTCCACCGGTCTGGCCAAGAGATCCATCTCGGCCCGCTCGAATTCAAGCTATTGATGACGTTGATGGAAAAGCCAGGTCGGGCGTGGTCCCGCGACCAGCTGCTCGACCAGGTCTGGGGGCGCGACATCTATGTAGACACGCGCTCCGTGGATGTTCTCGTCGGACGGCTGAGGAAATCCTTGAGTGCCGCGGGCGGGGACGATCCCATCCGTACGATCCGCGGCACAGGCTACGCTCTCGGCTGATCAGATCTCGGTGACCAGACGCTCACGAGATTTCCGAACCTTCGGCATGGGCAAAAGCCAGTCTTCTTCGGCATGACGGTAGCCGAGCGGCAGCAGAACCACTGAGCGCAGGCCTTTCTCCCGCAGGCCAAGGATTTCGTCGACCTTGTCCGGATCAAAGCCCTCCATCGGGGTCGAGTCGACTTCCTGTTCCGCCGCCGCAACCATGCCGACCCCGAGCGCGATATAAGCCTGGCGGGCCGCGTGCTCGAAATTGGTCCGCGCATCTAGCGGCAGATACATCTCCTTCAGGTTCTCGTAGTAATCCTTGAGGCCCGGCACGTCTCCACGAAGCTCGATATTCAGGTTCAGGACCTCATCGATCCGCTCTGCGGTGTAGTCGTCCCATGCTGCGAACACGATCAAATGCGAGCCATCAGTAATCGGCGACTGATCCCGCGCGACCTTGCGGATCTTTGCACGCAGGTCAGCGTCGCGGATCACAAAGATCTCAAACGGCTGCGTTCCGCTGGAGGTCGGCGCCATACGGATTGCTTCGACAATCGCGTTGACCTTATCCTCTGGAACGGTCTGTTCCGGTGTCATTTTTTTGGTGGCATACCGCCAGCTCAGATGCTCATTCAAAGATTTGATATTCATAGCAATCGTCCTTCAACGTGTTTGGCTTTGAGCAGACATAGGATTTCGAAAGCCGCAGACCACATCAACTCGCTATTGGTGTGGCGCTATTAATTAATTTACATAATATTGATTATTGGCTTAAAATATGGCCACTGCACTTCACATACGATCCGTCATTCATCGAGATCCGCCCTGTTCGCCTGTTCTCTCGAACCTATGGCATTCACAGGCACACACTTCTATTTCGATTTGAATTTGACGAAGCTGCCACACTATTTCTTCCGGATTTTCCCGTTTTCCAGCCATCGCCGACCCTGAAGTCGTCCAACAACGGGTCGAAATGGCCACTTCAGCCCGTCACCTTCAACAGGCTCGCCACCATCCCGGACGTCTGGCGCAACGTTTACTTGAAGAGGACTTTGATCGACCCGGCGCTCGACCGGAGTTGGCCGGGACTGCCGTGCAGAAAGGCCTGTTGAGTTATCATTCTCGTAATGCGGGCGGTGATCTGCCGAAGCGATATATGATGACGAAACCACGACAACCCAGCGAACCGGATCCCACAACAAGGAAATTGATGTCTTGAGCCAGTGGTACCCGCGGTCGGACTCGAACCGACAAGCCTTGCGGCGGGGGATTTTGAATCCCCTGCGTCTACCATTCCGCCACGCGGGCCCGCTGGTTCAGCGGGGTGGTCACCACTGCTGCGTCCGTTTAGCGTGGAACCGCGTCAGGATGAAAGAGGAAATCGCATGTTAAGGGCGGCCGCGGCAGTCGTGTTACGGGAGGGGCGTGCGTTGCTTGTTCAGCGCGGCAAAATGCCGAACAAGGACCTCTGGGCTTATCCCGGAGGCAGTTGCGAGCCCGGTGAGACAGCCGAGGATTGCGCCGTTCGGGAGCTTGCCGAGGAAACGGGTCTCATTGCCTCTGCTGTAAGCACTCTGACGACGCTCACGATACCTCACCGAGCGTCTGGTTATCGATTGCAGATGGTTTTATGCGACGCGCCAGACGGCATTCCTGGCGCCGCGAGCGATGCCGCCGACGTGGCTTGGGTGTCGCGGCCTGAGATGGCGGAGGGCCGATACCCGCTCTGCCCCGCTGTCCTGGATGTGATGGATCTGGCGCTGGCCCGTCAGCCCAGATAGCCCCGCGCGATATTCTGGTACATGCCCCAGAGCACGGTCACAAAAATCGACAGGATGCCCACGATCTGAACCGTTACCCGGTGCACCCGCAGCCGCCGCAACAACGCCTCGCCACTGCGGTCGTCAGACAGAATCCGGCGACAGGTCACGACGGTCTGCGCAAAGATCAGCGCGAACGGAAACGCGAGCAGGAACACCGCTTGCGCCAGCTCGAACCCATAGCCGAAGCCGATCAGGAACAAGGACACCAGCACGAAGGCAGCAAGCCCGGTCATCCACACGGCCCCGACCTTGACCAGATCGGTCACGCGATACGCCCTGAATTCGGCCAGCGCCTCGACATCTGACAAGGCCGCGCCTCCTTCGTTGCGGGCGCGATAGATCATGTCATAGGGAACGCCGAGCATGCCGTGGGCGTGAACCGACCACAGCCAGATCACCACCAGCCAGTACCACAAGCTGGAAAAAGATCTTGGGTCGATCAGTTCAAAGATCGTCACGAATGACCTCATTTGGCGGTTTCGGCACAGGCCTGTCAGGGTTCGCATACACTTGAGGCGCGGGCAGTTCCATGCAACCCATCGAGGTGCCGCCTTTTTGTTGCCGCGTCGTTGCGAAAGGATCACCGATGAGCTCTCTTCACGCCCCCTACCCGGCCACACGGTTCCGTCGCCTGCGTCAAAGCGCGCCGCTCCGCCGTCTGGTCAGCGAGGCCCGCCTGTCTCCGGACGACCTGATCTGGCCGGTCTTCGTGCAGGAGGGAAAGGACGAGGCCACGGATATCCCTTCGATGCCGGGCGTGCAGCGGCTCACCATCGACCGGGTGGTCACGGCGGCGCGGGATGCGGCGGCGCTCGGGATTCCGGTGATCTGTCTGTTTCCCTACACGGATCCGTCTCTGAAAACGGAGGCTTGCGAAGAAGCCTGGAACCCCGACAACCTGTCGAACCGCGCCACCCGTGCCATCAAGGACGCCGTTCCGGACATCGCGGTGATGACCGATGTGGCGCTCGATCCCTATAATGCGAATGGCCATGATGGCATCGTGCGGGACGGTGAGGTGATCAACGACGAGAGTGTGGAGGCGCTGGTGCGCATGGCTCTGGCACAGGCTGCGGCTGGCGCCGATATCCTCGGACCCTCGGACATGATGGACGGGCGGATCGGCGCAATGCGCCGCGCGCTGGAGGCCGAAGGGCATCAACGCACGACGATTCTCTCCTACGCGGCAAAATTCGCCAGCGGCTTTTACGGTCCGTTCCGCGATGCGGTGGGCGCATCGGGCGCGCTAAAAGGGGATAAAAAAACCTATCAGATGGACCCTGCCAACAGCGACGAGGCCATGCGTCTGGTGCGCCGGGATCTGTCCGAAGGTGCCGATATGGTGATGGTAAAGCCGGGCATGCCCTATCTCGACATCTGCCGCCGGGTGAAAGACGAGCTGGGGGCGCCGACCTTCGCCTATCAGGTCTCCGGCGAATACGCGATGCTGAGCGCGGCCGCGCAGAATGGCTGGCTGGCCCGGGAGACCGTGATGATGGAGAGCCTTTTGTGCTTCCGGCGTGCGGGATGTGACGGAGTCCTCACCTATTTCGCCCCCGAAGCAGCCCGGATACTGAACAGCTGAGACGGCGTTCACGGGGTGGGGATGACTTTGTCGCTGTATCCCTGTAAGGTGACGCGCGAGCGATCGGATACAAGGTCGCCGCAGAGGCACGGCAAGGCAAACGAGGCATCCATGAGCATCCTTACCAGACGCGCGGCCCTGATGGGCGCGCTGGCCACAGGCGCAGGTGCGCTGTCGGCCTGTAATAACGGCGTCGCATCCACCGGCGCTCAGCGCATCGACGCGCGTGTGGCGGCGACGCTGAGTTATCTCTACTCAACCTATCCTGGCACGCAACAGCTCCGCGACACTTCCGCGGGTGTGCTGGTCATGCCGCTGGTGACCAAGGCCGCGCTTGGCGCGGGCGGCGCCTACGGGCGCGGCGCGCTGTTGGTGGATGGGGTCGCCGTAGACTACTATTCCGCGACACAAGCCAGCGTCGGCTTTCAGATCGGCGCTCAGCAATATGCCCATGCGCTTTACTTCATGACCCGCGAAGCGCTCTACAACTTCCGCACCTCCCCAGGTTGGGAAGCGGGCGGCGATATCGAATATGCGTTCTCCGATCAGGGCAAGAACCTGTCAGCTTCCACCACCACCCAGCTCTCGCCCGTGGTCGGTGTGGTCTTCGGGCAGGCTGGCCTGCTGGCCGGCGCGTCCATCGAGGGAACGAAATATTCACGGATCATCCCCTGATCGTTCGGGCCTCTCTTGAGGCCGGGAAATCCTTGCCCTAAACCAGCCCGGAAACAGGCGAGGAAGGACCGCATCAGATGGCCAAAGGCACCAACACCATCGGCAAGACGCTCGTCTGGGTGATTGTCCTTCTGCTGATCGTCGGTCTGGCCGGATTTGGCGCGACAAATTTCGGCGGGTCGAACCAGACTGTGGCCAGCGTCGGCAAGACCGAGATCGACGTGAACCGCTATGCCCGTGCTCTGCAACAGGAGCTGCGCGCTTTGGAGGCCCAGACCGGGCAGCCCATGACCATGGTGCAAGCGCGGGAATTCGGGCTCGATCAGATCGTTTTGCAGCGCCTCCTCGCAGGGGCTGCGCTGGAGGATGAGGCGGCGTCTCTGGGTCTGTCGGTCGGCGACGAAGAAGTCGCCCGCTCGATCCGCACGATGCCCGCGTTTCAGGGGCTGGACGGCCAGTTCGATCGTGATGCCTATGAATTCTCGCTCGATCAGGTCCGCATGAGCGCGTCCGAATTTGAGCATCAAATTCGTGGCGAGACCTCGCGGGCTATCCTTCAGGGGGCGCTCATCTCCGCGATCAAGCCGCCGTCGATCTTCGTAGACACGCTGTACAGCTACGCTCGCGAAACCAGGGATCTGACCGTGATCCGCTTCGGGGCGGATGACCTGACAGAGGCCCTGCCCGACCCAACGGACGCGCAGCTGACCGCCTATTACGACACCAATCCCGAAGCCTTCACCCTGCCCCGGCGCAAGGTCATCACCTATGGCTGGCTGACACCCGAGGCGATGGCAGAGACCATCGAGATCGACGAAGCGGCTGTTCAGGCGCTCTACGAGCAGCGCTCCGACGAATACAACCAGCCCGCCCGGCGCTTTGTGGACCGCCTTGTCTTTGCCTCGACAGAGGAAGCTCAAACGGCTCTGGACCGGGTCAATTCCGAAGAGATCAGCTTTGACGATCTGGTGCTGGAACGCGGTCTGACGGCCACCGATGCCGAACTCGGCATGGTCACCCGCGAAGATCTGGGTCAGGCCGCTGAGCCGGTCTTTGGTCTCGAAGACACCGGCGTGACGGGCCCGGTCGAGACCGATCTGGGACCCGCGCTGTTTCGGGTGAACGCGATCATGAACGCGCAGGAAACGCCGTTCGAGGAGGTCGCCGATGAGTTGCGGACCGAGGCCGCTCTGGCCGCCGCACGTCGCGCGGTGGAGGCGGAGATTGAGCCCACCGAGGACCTGCTCGCCGGTGGGGCGACGATTGAGGACATCGCTGCTGATACCGCGTTTGAGCTGGGCTCCCTGACCTGGAGCGCTGAGGGCGATCCCAGCGATGCCGAACCGATTACGGCCTACGACGTTTTCCGAGAAGTCGCGCTGGCCGCTGGTCCCGGTGATTTTGTCGAACTGAACGAGCTGTCCGATGGCGGGCTCATCTTGATCCGCGTCGACGAAGTGCTGGAACCGGAACTGCAACCGCAGGATGCGGTCGCTGAGGATGTGCGCGCCGGTTGGATCGCTGACGCTGAGGCCGAGGCCGTTCTGGACCTCGCAGAAGCCGCCGCCGAGTCGCTGAAATCTGGAACTGAGACGACTGATCTGGGTGGAACGGTCACACGCCCCGACGCGGTGCTGCGTGACGGTTTCCTGCCCGACCTGCCCCGCGAGACCGTCGTCAGGGCCTTCGATATGGAGGAGGGCGCGATCGAGGTCTTGGGTGACGAGACCGGCGCCATCGTGCTCCGCCTTGACGCGATTTCGGTCCCCGGTGGCGGCACCGATGAGGCGCAAGCTGTTCAGGAAGGCGTGCGCACCGCCGCGGGCCAAGGCATCGCGCAGGACATCACCTCGGCCTTTGTGTCCGCTCTGGAGCAGGACAAAGGCTTGTCGATCAACTCCCAGGCTGTGAACGCCGTTCTGGCGCAGTTCAACTGATGCGACTCGAACCTGATTTCGACAGCTTCGCCCGGGGATTCGAGGCGGGCGAAAACCAGATCGTCCACGCGCGCATCGCGGCCGATCTCGATACTCCCGTCTCGCTGATGCTCAAGCTCTCGCAAGCAGGCCGGGACAGCTTCATGCTCGAATCCGTGACCGGTGGTGAGGTGCGCGGACGTTATTCGATGATAGGAATGAAGCCCGATCTGGTCTGGCAGTGCCACGGTGAGACCAGCCGGATCAATCGGCAGGCGCGGTTCGATGACACGGCCTTTGAGGACATGGAGGGGCATCCTCTGGACGCTCTCCGCCAGATCCTCGCCGAGAGCCGCATCGACCTGCCCGAGGACATGCCGGCCTCCTCCGCCGGGCTGTTTGGCTATCTGGGTTATGACATGATCCGTCTCGTCGAGCACCTGCCTGACGTGAACCCCGATCCGCTGGGCCTGCCCGATGCGATCCTCATGCGCCCCTCGGTCATCGCGGTGCTCGACGGGGTCAAGGGCGAGGTCACCGTGGTCGCGCCTGCATGGGCCAATTCCGGGCAATCCGCCCGCGCGGCCTATGCGCAAGCGGGCGAACGGGTCATGGACGCTCTGCGGGACCTCGACCGGGCTACCCCCGCCGATTCGCGGGATCTTGGCGAGGCCAGCCCCCTGCCCGCTCCGGTCTCGAATTTCAGCCATGGCGGCTATCTGGACGCCGTCCGGAAGGCCAAAGACTACATCGCGGCGGGCGATATCTTTCAGGTGGTGCCGTCCCAGCGCTGGGCACAGGAGTTTCCGCTGCCGCCCTTTGCGCTCTATCGCAGTCTGCGGCGGACGAACCCGTCGCCCTTCATGTTCTTCTTCAATTTCGGCGGATTTCAGGTCGTGGGCGCGAGCCCGGAGATCCTTGTGCGGGCCATGGATGGCGAGATCACCGTGCGCCCCATCGCCGGAACGCGCCCCCGGGGTGCGAACAGTGACGAAGATCGCGCGCTCGAAGCCGATCTGATGGCCGATCAGAAAGAGCTCGCCGAGCACCTGATGCTGCTCGATCTGGGGCGCAACGATGTAGGCCGCGTCGCGCGCATCGGCACGGTGCACCCGACCGAGGAATTCACCGTCGAGCGTTACAGCCATGTCATGCACATCGTCTCCAATGTGGTGGGCGAGCTGCGCGAGGACGAGGATGCGCTGTCGGCGCTGCTGGCCGGGATGCCAGCAGGCACGGTCTCCGGTGCGCCAAAGATCCGCGCTATGGAGATCATCGACGAGCTGGAGCCGGAAAAGCGCGGCGTTTACGCGGGCGGGGTCGGATATTTCTCCGCCTCGGGTGACATGGATATGTGTATCGCCCTCAGGACGGCGGTGTTGAAGGACGAGATGCTCTATATTCAGGCCGGGGGCGGTGTCGTTTATGACAGCGACCCTGAAGCGGAATTTCAGGAAACCGTGAACAAATCCAAAGCTCTGCTGCGCGCGGCTGAAGAAGCGCACCGCTTTGTTCATAAGGGCGGCAACTGACGCCGCGTCCTGACAAGATATGATGTGGCGAAAAACTAGCCGGATCCGGGGGGGTGTTAGTTAACTCTGCGTAAGGCGGCGCTGCCGTCACAATTCGCAGGAGACACCCCTATGAGACTGAACGGCAAAGTCGCCATCATCACCGGAGCCGTCGGCGGCATCGGCCACGCCCTCGTCGCCAAATTCGTCAGCGAAGGCGCGAAGGTTCTGGCCGTCGATCTGGACGAAAAAGCGGTCGCCGAGTTCGCCGCTCAATATGGCGACGAAGTGTCGGGCTTTGCCGCGAACGTCACCGATTATGCTCAGGTCGAAGGCATGATGGATGCGGCGGTGGAGCGCTTTGGCACCCTCGATATCGTGCTGAACAACGCCGGGATCGCCCCGCCCAAGCCGCTTTTGGAGCACGACCCCGAAGCCGACTGGAACGCGGTAACGCTGGTCAACCAAAAGGGCGTTTATCACGGAATCCTCGCCGCCGCCCGCAAGCTGATCGCGCTGGAAAAGCCGGGCGTGATCCTGAACACGTCGTCGATCTATGGCTCCATGGCTGGAGAGATGACCTTTAGCTACAATGTGAGCAAGGCTGCGGTGGACATGATGACCAAATCCGCTGCGCTGGAGCTGGCCGGTCATGGCATCCGCGTCGCCGCCGTTGCGCCGGGCCGGGTCAACACCCCGATGCAGGAACAGGCCAAGGCGCTGGGCATCTGGAACCAGATGAAGATCGAGCAGCTGCGTCAGGAATTCACCGAGCCGGAAGAGATCGCGAATATCTTTGCATTCCTCGCCTCGGACGAGGCCAACGCCATCAACGGCTCGACCGTGGACGCTGAGTACGGCTACCTGAGCTTCAAACTGCCGCTGGGCGTCGTCCAGTAAACCTGCTGAAATCTTGCGGCGCTCCCGGTCCGGGGGTGCCGCAGGTCCCGGGGCGCGAATTTTCGCGAAAATTCGTCTCCTATCTTACCGTCTTGCGCCTCTCAGGCGGTCGCGCCCATTGCCCCCCATATCCTCGGTCTGATATGCGTGGCTCAACAAAATCTGGGACAGACCGAGCAGAAAGGCGACCCCTTGAGCGACACGCCAGACCTTCCCGAGACCGACGACGAAAACCAGCCTCCGCGCAGCACCTATGATGGTCCGACCATCAATATCGCTGACGAGATGAAGGCCTCTTTCCTCGATTATGCCATGAGCGTGATCGTCTCTCGTGCGATCCCCGATCTGCGCGACGGGCTGAAGCCTGTGCACCGGCGGATTCTCTATGCCATGCACGAGACCGGCAACACCCATGACAAGCCCTACCGCAAATCCGCGCGGCCTGTGGGTGACGTGATGGGCAAGTACCACCCCCACGGGGACAGTGCGATCTATGAGGCGCTGGTACGCATGGCACAGGATTTCTCCATGTCGCTGCCGCTTCTGGACGGTCAGGGCAATTTCGGCTCCATGGATGGCGATAACCCGGCGGCCATGCGCTACACCGAAGTTCGCATGGACAAGCCCGCCCAGTCTCTTCTCGCCGATATCGAGAAGGAAACCGTTGATTTTCAGGACAATTACGACGGCAAGGATCTGGAACCTACCGTTCTGCCGGCCCGATTCCCCAACATGCTGGTCAACGGCGCGGGCGGCATCGCGGTCGGCATGGCGACGAATATTCCGCCGCATAACCTCGGTGAGGTCGTCGACGGCACGCTTGCGCTGATCGAGGACCCGGACCTCTCTACCGAACGGCTCATGGAGATCATCCCGGGACCGGATTTCCCCACCGGTGCGCTGATCCTCGGTCGCTCCGGCGCGCGCAAAGCCTATTTGGAGGGTCGCGGCTCGGTCATCATCCGCGCCCGAACCCATATTGAAGAGATCGCCAAGGGCCGCGAGGCCATCGTCATCGACGAGATGCCCTATCAGGTGAACAAGGCCAATCTGGTCGAGCGGATCGCGGAACTGGCCAAGGAGAAAAAGCTCGAAGGCATCTCTGCGGTTCAGGACGAATCCGACCGGGTCGGCGTGCGCGTGGTGGTCGAGCTCAAACGCGACGCGACCCCCGATGTGGTTCTGAACCAGCTCTTCCGCTTCACACCCATGCAGACCTCCTTTGGCTGCAACATGCTGGCCCTCCACGGCGGTCGTCCCGAGCAGCTTGCTCTGCGGGATTTCCTGACCCATTTCATCAGCTTCCGCGAAGAAGTTGTCGCCCGCCGGACCGCCCATGACCTGCGTAAAGCGCGCGAACGTGCTCATGTGCTCTGTGGCCTCGCGGTCGCTGTGTCCAACGTGGACGAGGTGGTGCAGACCATCCGCTCCTCCGCCGATGCCCCCGAGGCCCGCACGCGCCTCATGGAACGCCGGTGGCCTGCGGCAGAGATCGCGCCCTTCATCCGGCTGATCGACGACCCCAGCCATACGATGAACGAGGACGGCACCTACAATCTCTCCGAGGCTCAGGCCCGCGCCATCCTTGAACTACGGCTGCAACGCCTGACCCAGCTCGGCGTCAAGGAAGTCACCGACGAGCTTGAAGAGCTTGCCGGTAAGATCAAGGATTACCTCGATATTCTGCGCTCCCGCGACCGGATCATGTCGATCATTTCCGACGAACTGCGCGAGGTGCGCGAGAAATTCGCCGTGCCGCGCCGCTCGGAAATTGTCGCGTGGTCCGGCGACATGGAGGATGAAGACCTCATCGAGCGCGAGGATATGGTGGTGACCATCACCGCTTCGGGCTACGTCAAACGCACCCCGCTCGCCGAATTCCGCCAACAGCGCCGTGGTGGCAAGGGTCTGTCCGGCATGGCCACCAAGGACGAAGACGTGGTCACCACGCTCTTTGTCGCCAACACCCACACGCCGCTTCTGGTCTTTACCACCGGCGGCATGGCCTACAAGCTGAAGACATGGCGCCTGCCGCTCGGCAACCGCACGTCCCGGGGCAAGGCGATGGTCAACATCCTGCCGATCCCGGCGGGCACGTCCGTCGCCGCGATCATGCCAGTGGACCGCCCCGAGGAAGAGTGGGACGAGCTGCAAATCGTCTTTGCCACCTCCGCCGGGACGATCCGTCGCAACAAGCTGTCGGATTTCACCAATGTGAACCGCGCGGGCAAGATCGCCATGAAGTTCGAGGGCTCCGACGAAGGCACCCGCCTGATCAACGCCCGCATCGCCTCTCCTGACGACGATGTGATGCTGGTCACGGCACAGGGCCGCGCTATCCGCTTCCCCTCCACGGATGTCCGCGTCTTTAATTCGCGTGCCTCCACCGGCGTGCGTGGCATCCGTCTTGCCGGCGGCGACGAGGTGGTGTCCATGGCCATTATCCGCCACTTCGAGGCCACGCCCGAAGAGCGCCAGACCTACCTGAAAATGCGTCGTGCCATGGCGGGTCTTACGGACGAACCGGACACCGACGATGACGAGACCGCCACGGAGGCGACCGAGTTCAGCCAGGACCGCTACGCCGAGATGTCCGCCGCCGAGGAGCTGATCCTGACCATCACCGCCCGTGGCCTGGGCAAACTCAGCTCCAGCCACGATTATCCTGTCCGAGGACGCGGCGGCCAAGGTGTCATGGCCATCGATAAGGCCATGCGTGGCGGACCCCTTGTCGCGAGCTTCCCGGTCGAAATGGATGACCAGATCATGCTCGCCACCTCGACGGGCCAGTCGATCCGCGTCCCCGTGGACGGCATTTCCTTCCGGTCCCGCGCGGCGGGCGGCGTCCGGGTCTTCAACACCGGCGAGGGCGAGGAGGTCGTCTCTGTCGCGTGGATCGCAGACAAACCCGAAAGTGAAGAGGACGATACATCTGCCCCGGAGGTCTGACACTCTCCTCTTCGTGTTCCCCAATACCCACGGCGCCCGGCCCCTCAGGCCGGGCGCTTCGCTTGATCTCCCGCGCCTCCCTTCGGTAAAGAGGCGCATCCCGACCCCAGCAGCACGAGGACGCCATGGCACAGACACTTCATATCGTCGGCGGCGGCATGGCCGGGGCCGAGGCGGCGTGGCAGGCCGCCAATGCGGGCCTGGATGTCGTCATCCACGAGATGCGCCCCGACGTCGAAACCTTCGCTCACCGCACGGGCCACCTGGCCGAGATGGTCTGCTCCAATTCTTTCCGCTCCGACGATTCCGAGCAGAACGCCGTAGGCCTCCTCCACTGGGAAATGCGCGCGGCTGGTGGTTTGATTATGGAGATGGCCGACGCCCATCGTCTGCCCGCGGGTGGCGCTCTGGCCGTGGATCGGGACGCGTTTGCCGAAGCCGTCACCACTCGCCTAACGGCGCTGCCGAATGTCCGCGTCGAACCCGGTGAAATCGACGAACTGCCCGGCGACGGTCACTGGATCATCGCAACCGGACCGCTGACCTCCGGCGCATTGGCAGAGGCAATCCGCGCGGAGACCGCCGCCGATCAACTGGCCTTCTTCGACGCCATCGCGCCCATTGTCTATGCCGAGAGCATCGACATGACCCGCGCCTGGCGTCAATCCCGCTACGATAAGGGCGAGACCGAGGAAGAGCGCACCGCCTAT
Source organism: Palleronia caenipelagi (assembly GCF_007004065.1). Taxonomy (GTDB): domain Bacteria; phylum Pseudomonadota; class Alphaproteobacteria; order Rhodobacterales; family Rhodobacteraceae; genus Palleronia; species Palleronia caenipelagi. The sequence goes on from NZ_VFSV01000009.1 coordinate 49,235, forward strand.
ATCAACTGCCCGATGGATCGCGAGACCTACGAGGCCTTCATCGACGCGCTGCTCGCGGCGGATAAAACCGAGTTCAAGCCTGGCGAAACCGCGGGATATTTCGACGGCTGCCTGCCCATTGAGGTCATGGCTGAGCGCGGACGCGAGACGCTTCGTCATGGACCGATGAAGCCCGTAGGCCTGACCAACCCGCACCAGCCCGATGTAAAGCCCTACGCGGTGGTCCAGCTCCGCCGGGACAACGCCTTGGGCACGCTCTACAATATCGTCGGCTTTCAGACCAAGATGAAGTATGGCGCACAAACCGATGTTTTCCGGATGATTCCGGGGTTGGAGGATGCCTCCTTCGCCCGTCTCGGCGGCATCCATCGCAACACATTCATCAATTCACCGACCCTGCTCGATGGCGAGATGCGGCTGAAATCGCGGCCCAATATCCGCTTCGCCGGACAGATCACCGGGGTCGAAGGCTATGTGGAATCGGCAGCCATGGGGTTGCTTGCGGGTCGTTTGGCAACAGCCGAACTCACGGGGCGCAGCCTGCCGCCAGTACCCGCAACCACCGCGACAGGTGCTCTGGTCACCCACATCACCGGCGGCGCGGAAGCAAAGACTTTCCAGCCGATGAACGTGAATTTCGGCCTCTTCCCCCCCGTGGATCTGAAGGGCGGTCGCCGCAACCGGCCGGCCCGCTACAAAGCCTATACCGACCGCGCCAAATCTGACTGGCTGGGTTGGCTGGCCGCCAATGCGCAGAACGCGGCCTAGTCACGGCCGAACCCGCCCGTGATCACACGATTCGCGCCCTCGCCCACCGGACCTCTGCATCTGGGTCACGCCTATTCGGCAATGCTGGCCCATGATCTTGCGCGCGCGACGGGCGGGACGTTTTTGCTGCGTATCGAGGATATTGACCAAAGCCGCGCCCGGCCCCGTTGGGAAGCGCAAATTTATGATGATCTTCTCTGGCTGGGGCTCGATTGGCCGGAGCCGGTCCTTCGCCAGTCAGAGCGGATACCGGTCTATGAGGCGGCGCTTGCCAAACTCGACGCGCTGGGTCTGACCTACCGCTGCGCCTGTTCCCGCCGGGACATCGCTGAGGCGGCCACCGCTCCGCAGGAAGGCGCGCCGCTGATGGGACCCGATGGCATCGTTTATCCCGGCACGTGCAAGGCGGCGGGGCTTCGCGATTCGAGCCTGCCCGTCCGCCTGCACATGGACCGGGCCCTGGATCTCGCGGGGGCGTTTTCATTCCATGAAAGCGGCCACGGATTTCATACTGAAATCCGGCCCCGACCAGAGGACATGCTGACGGGCATCGGCGATGTGGTTCTGGCGCGTCGGGAGATGGGGACGAGCTACCATCTCTCCGTCACCGTCGACGACGCCGCTCAAGGGGTGACACATGTGGTCCGGGGCCGCGATCTGGCTGAAGCCACGCCGATCCATGTGCTTTTACAGACAGTCCTGGGTCTGCCTGTGCCAGTGTATCACCACCACCGTCTCATACGGGACGCCGAGGGCAAGCGGCTGGCCAAGCGCGACGATGCCCGCGCCATTGCGCTCTACCGCGATCAGGGAGCGAGGCCGGAGGACATCCGGCGCATGGTCGGTCTCACTCCGGCGCAATGATCTCCACCACCTCGCCGCCCCGGACCGCCGAGTAGAAGCAGCTCCGCCGCCCGGTATGGCAGGCGGGTCCCTCCTGGCGGACCAGCACCAGCAAGCAATCGCGGTCGCAATCGTAGCGCATCTCCACGAGATGCTGGAGGTGTCCGCTGGTTTCGCCCTTCACCCAGAAGCTCTGACGAGATCGGCTCCAATAGGTCACCCTGCCCGTCTCCAGCGTCCGACTGACAGCCTCGGCATTCATCCACGCAAGCATCAGCACTTCGCCGCTCTCCGCGTCCTGCGCAATAGCGGGGATCAGGCCCCGGTCATCATACCGCAGCTCTGTGGCATCAAATCTCATGGTCCCGGCCTTTCTTACGTGCTGTCGATGGCCTATCTATCAGCGGGCAAAGGCAGAGGGAACGCCATGGCTGAGACCGATCTCATCAAGCTCTATTCGGGCCGAATTCTGGAACTTGCGGCGGCGATCCCCCATCACGGCAGCCTTGATGCGCCTCAGGCAAGCGTCCGTAAACGCTCGCCGCTCTGCGGATCCACTGTGACCGTCGAGATGGATCTGACCGGCGGTCAGGTCAGCCGATACGCCCATGATGTGAAAGCCTGTGCGCTGGGGCAGGCTTCGGCATCGATCTTTGGCGCCCATGTGATCGGCCTGACCGGCGCGGAGATCGCGGCACTTCGGGATCAGGTGAAGGCCATGCTGATCGAAGACGGTCCTGTGCCTCCGGCACCCTTCAACGACTACGAGGTTCTCGTTCCCGCGCGTGCGTATAAGAACCGACATGCGTCGATCCTGCTGGTTCTGGACGCGGCCGTTGACGCCGTCGCGGAGGCTGAAGCCAACACCCCCGCCTGACCCGTTTCCATAAAAAAACCGCCGCACATCCGGGGTGGGATGGCGGCGGCGAAGTGGCATATGGCTGACCAGTTTCGGATCGGGGCAGATCCGGGACAAGGGTCACATCACGATTTGCGAGGCAGCAAACGGAAGCAGGCGATCAGCGCCATATGCAGGCAGGTCGGTCAGATCAGGGGAATGAAGAGTCCCCCGAGCAAAAGAACGGACAGACAGACGCAGCCGATGAAGTCCTCAACCAGAGTATCGCAATCGCGCAATGCGGTTTTGACTTGTTCAACCATCGTGGCTCCCTCCTGTTCTGTTGATCCTTTGTTCACATATGTTCGAGATTAAAGCAAGAACTTTAGTGAATTTTTGAGAACATTTTAGAACAAAAGTGGATTAACCGGCTTGAAGCAGATCCAGCGCCCGATCCTGCTGCATGAGCCACAGCAGGACCCGCACGGCTGATCCGCGGGGAGTCGAGAGATCGGGGTCGATATCGAGGAGACGTCTCGCATCCTTTTGGGCGGTGGCCATCAGTCCCGCCTGTCGTTCCAGATCGGCAATGCGAAAGCGCGGCAGGCCGGATTGGGCCTGCCCGAGGATATCGCCCGCACCGCGCATGGCGAGATCTTCCTCCGCGAGGCGGAAGCCATCCTCGCTCTCGCGGAGGATCTCCAGCCGTCTGCGGGCCGTATCGCTCAGCTCCGTGCCGAACATCAGAAGACAGGTCGAGGCACCCTCGCCCCGGCCCACACGTCCCCGGAGCTGGTGCAACTGGGCGAGACCGAAATTCTCCGCCCGCTCGATCACCATAATCGTGGCGTTGGGAACGTTGACCCCGACCTCGATCACTGTGGTCGCCACAAGAACGCTTGTCTCGCCTGCGCTGAACCGCGCCATGGCCGCGTCTTTTTCCTCGGGCGGCATCTGACCATGAACGAGACCCACATGGCCTTCGCCCAATGCCGCGCGGAGGTGTTTAAACCGCTCTTCGGCGGCGGTCAGATCGGTGAGCTCGCTTTCGCCCACCAGCGGACAGACCCAGTAACACTGCCGCCCCTCCGCCACGGCACGGCGCAATCGCTCCACCACTTCGCCGAGCCGCTCTGTCGAGACCAGCGCTGTGGTGATCGGTTTGCGTCCCGGAGGTTTTTCATCAAGCACCGAAAGATCCATCTGCCCGTATTGTGTCAGGCTGAGCGAGCGCGGGATCGGCGTGGCAGTCATCACTAGGATATCCGTCCGTGCACCCTTCTGCCCCAGTTGCAGACGCTGGTTCACGCCAAAGCGATGCTGTTCGTCGATGATCGCCAGCCGCAGATCGTGAAACTGCACATCGTCGCTGAACACCGCATGGGTGCCTACGAGGATCTGGATATCTCCCTTGGCCAATGCGTCCAGCTTTGCCCGCCGTTCCGCGCCACGGTCGCGCCCGGTCAGGATCTCAAGCACGACACCGGCACTCTCAGCCAGGGGTTGCAGGCCTTCCAGATGTTGCCGCGCGAGGATCTCGGTGGGTGCCATAAGAACCCCCTGCCCGCCTGCCTCGACTGCGCCCAGCAGCGCCATCAAGGCCACCAGTGTCTTGCCAGATCCCACGTCGCCTTGCAGCAATCGGCCCATCCGCTGAGGGCTCGCCATATCGGCGAGGATCTCCGCGATCGCCCGCTCCTGCGCACCCGTGGGGGTGTAGGGCAAAGCGGCCCGGACCTTGCTGGACAGCAGCCCGGTGGCCTTCGTCTCCACGCCGAGGCGCCCGCGCCGTTCGGCACGGACCAGAGCCAGCGTCACCTGATGAGCAAAAATCTCGTCATAAGCCAAGCGCTCCCGCGCCGGCGCGCTGATCGACAGAGCGCCCGCGCGATCCGGATGATGTGCAGACGAAAGCGCCTGCCGCCATGTGGGCCAGCCCTTGCGTGTCACCAACTCGGGGTCGGTCCATTCCGCGAGGTCTGCTGCGCGGTCCACAGCCCCCAAAACAGCCTTGCGCATGGTCTTCTGAGTCAGCCCTTCGGTGAGCGGGTAGATCGGTTCGAATTCGGGCAGAGATCCGGCTTCACCGGGGGCGAGGATATAATCCGGGTGCGCCATCTGCGCCACGCCGTCGAAGAGATCCACCCGGCCCGACACGATCCGCTGGCTGCCCTCCGGGAGAACCTTGGTCAGCCAGTCACCGCGTGCGTGGAAGAACAAAAGTTGCCAACTGGCCTCTGTATCCTCGACCTCGACCCGGGCCGGCCCCCGGCCCGATGGCGGGCGGTGACGCCCTACGGTCACATCCACGGTCAGGGTGGCAGGTAGCTCGGCACCACGGATCGTCGTCCGGCGCCGTCTGTCGATACCGCTTTGCGGCAGGGTAAAGATCAGATCGCGCGGCGTATCGATCCGCATCTGCTGAAGGTGCTGCGCACCCTTGGCGCCGATTCCCGGCAGAGATGCAGGATCGGCAAAAAGCGGCCAGAGGATCTCGGGACGGCTCATGCCTCGCCCACGAGCGCGTGCCATCCGGCTTCATCAAGGATCTCGATCCCAAGCTCGGCGGCCTTTTTCGCCTTCGATCCTGCGCCGGGTCCCGCGACCACCAGATCGGTGCGCGCGGAGACCGAGCCGGACACCTTGGCCCCGAGCGCCTCAGCACGTGCCTTGGCCTCAGCGCGCGTCATGGTCTCAAGCGACCCGGTGAACACCACGGTTTTGCCCGCGACCGGACTGTTCGCGGCGGCTTTGGTCTCGGCAGGCTCGACCGTCAGCAAGGCCAACAGGCGATTGATCGACGCACGCTCGGCCTCCTGCGCGAAGCTCGCGACCAGTGAACCGGCGGCCTGCGCCCCGATGCCGTCAATCTCGGTGAGCGACGTCCACGCCTCTTGCGCCTCCGGGCTGATCCCGGACCAGACTGCGTCGCGGGTCTGCTTCAACTGGGCCCGGCGCCCCTCATCTGCCGCCTGGCGACGTTCGGCAAGCTCGGCGGCCAACACGCGCTGATGGGCGTCGGCCGCTGATCTCGCGGCGTCGATCGCTGCCACCAAGGCCTCCCAGGTGCCAAAGTGCCGCGCCAGCAGGCCTGCGGTCGTTTCCCCGACGTGGCGGATCCCAAGGGCAAAGATCAGGCGCGCGAGCGGGATCTGCCGTTTGTCCCGGATCGCCGCGAAGAGGTTGCGCGCACTCGTGTCGCCCCAGCCCTCGCGATTCTTCAGTTGCTGGATCTGTCCAGGACCGAACCTGTCTTCGAGCGTGAAAATTTCGGCCGGTTCCCGGATCCAACCGTCGATGTAGAACTCTTCGACCAGCTTTGCGCCCAGCCCTTCGATGTCAAAGGCCTGCCGCGAGACGAAGTGTTTCAACTTCTCCACCGCCTGCGCCGGACAAATCAATCCTCCCGTACACCGGCGGACGGAATCTCCATCCTCTCGGATCGCGGCCGAACCGCAAACCGGACACTCCGTAGGAAACGGATAAGGCTCAGCGTCCTCTTGGCGCTGGCTCAGGTCCACATCGGCAATTTTTGGAATGACATCCCCGGCCCGGTACACCTGTACCCAGTCACCTTCGCGGATATCACGACCCTCGCGGATCTCCTGCCCGGTCGAATCCCGGCCGGCAATGTAATCTTCGTTATGCAGCGTCGCATTCGACACAACGACACCGCCGACCGTGACGGGCGTCAGCCGCGCAACGGGGCTCAAAGCCCCCGTCCGACCGACCTGAATGTCGATGCCTTCCAGCCGGGTCCAGGCCAGCTCCGCCGGGAACTTATGTGCCGTCGCCCATCGCGGGGTTGTGGACCGGAACCCGAGCCGGCGTTGCAGCGTGAGATCGTTCACCTTGTACACCACGCCGTCGATATCATACCCCAAGGTGGCACGCCTGGCTTCGATGTTACTGTAATGACGCAGGAGGTCCTCGGTGGTCTCGGCGGTGATCGTCAGAGGGTTAACCACGAAGCCCATCGCGGCGAGCCGTGCGATGCTGTTGGCCTGCGTCTCGGCCAAGGGAGCACTCAGCGCGCCCCAGGCATAGGCAAAGAACCGGAGCGGCCGCTGCGCGGTCACTTCCGGATCGAGTTGGCGCAGAGACCCGGCGGCTGCGTTGCGCGGGTTGGCAAAGACTTTCCCCCCCTCGGCTGTAGCGCGGGCGTTGAGGGCCGCAAAATCCGCGTGGGACATGTAGACCTCGCCCCGCACCTCCAACACCTCCGGCGCATCGGTGAGTGTCGAAGGGATGTCGGTGATGGTCCGCGCGTTGGCAGTAACATCCTCACCGACGCTTCCATCACCGCGTGTCGCGGCTTGCACAAGATGTCCGTTTTCATATCGGATTGATAAAGACAGACCGTCAATCTTGGGTTCCGCCGTAAAGGCAAGCGGCGCATCTTCGGCGAGACCAAGATAGCTGCGCACAGAGCGTACAAAATCACCGAGCTCTTCGTCGGAAAAAACGTTGTCGAGCGACAACATGCGGACGGAGTGGCGGATCTTGCCAAACCCACTGTCGGGCGCAGCGCCCACACGATCGCTGGGCGAATCCACGCGCTTCAGGTGCGGAAATCTGCCTTCGATGGCTGCGTTCCGACGCTTGGCCGCGTCATAGCTTGCGTCGTCGAGAACTGGCGCATCGTCGCGGTAATAGGCCGCTTCGGCTGCTGTCAGAAGGTCCGCTAGACGGCGAAGTTCCTCAATCGCCTCCGCTTCGGTCAGATCCGCAATATCCTGTTTCGTCAGATCTTCCGACATTCGACCGTGTCCCTCTAGCGTCGCGCGCAACCGCTTCGCGCGGGGACCGGTTTAAAAGCGCCCCGGGGCAGCGTCCAGAGATGTTGGTGTCATCGAGTCAGCCCGCGGCAACAGCACCGTTTTTGTCATCCTGAGATTTTTCAGGTTCGCGCAGGACATAACCCCGGCCCCAGACGGTTTCGATGTAGTTTTCGCCGCCGGTCGCATCGCGCAGTTTTTTCCTGAGCTTGCAGATGAAGACATCGATGATCTTCAACTCTGGCTCATCCATGCCACCATAGAGATGGTTGAGGAACATCTCCTTGGTCAACGTGGTTTGCTTTCGCAGGCTGAGCAGCTCGAGGATCTGATATTCCTTGCCGGTCAGGTGCACAGGCTCACCGTCCACCTCAACGTTCTTGGCGTCCAGATTAACCGCTAATTTGCCAGTGCGAATGATCGACTGGGAGTGACCTTTGGACCGGCGGATGATGGCATGGATTCGGGCGATCAGTTCATCGCGGTGGAAGGGCTTCGTCAGATAGTCGTCTGCTCCAAAGCCGAACCCTTTGATCTTGTCTTCCGGAGCGTCGGCGCCCGTCAGGATCAGAATGGGTGTGTCCACCTGTTTGCGACGCAGCTGCCGCAGAACCTCATGGCCACTGATATCCGGCAACCCGAGATCAAGCAGGATGATGTCGTAATCATAGAGACGAGCAAGATCGATACCCTCCTCTCCGAGGCTGGTGCAGTAGACATTCAGGTTCGCATGCCCGAGCAGCATCTCGATGCTCTTCGAGGTCGCCAGGTCATCTTCTACCAACAGAACGCGCATCTCAGGCTCCAGTCATCTTTAGACATATCCGAAGCTAATCCGTAAGCATGAATGCGAAGTTAACATCCGCTAACCTGACTTAACGGAATTTACCTTTTTACGCGAGTCCGGCGTAGATGACCCACCTTTAGGGCAGCAGCTCCGTTCTCTGTCAGCCGGTCGATCCAGCTATTCAGTTCTTCTTCGGACAGGTGATAACGCTCCATAGCCTCCTCGCGTTTCAGTAGACCGTGTTCGATCGCACGCACGACGATGGCCTTGCGGCGGGCCACCCAGCGCACACAATCCGCATCCGGCAGATCCGAACGCCGCAACCACGATCCGTCGTCGAGAAGGCAGGCCGTTTGCTTAATTGGTTTATGATCAGACATGTTTTTCCCCTTGTCCCCGGAACGAAGGGTAAACACCATGCTTCTTAAAGTCGGGTAAAGCCGGATCTTGAGAGATGGGGGAATTTGCCTATATAGGCTCCTTCAGGCCGCATCGGAGGCACAGAATGGCACTGGATGCTAACCCCCTAAACTCTCTTGGCTTTGCCAAGCCTCCGTCGGAGACCCGCGTACTGGTTGCCATGTCCGGTGGTGTGGACAGTTCTGTCGTGGCGGCAGAGCTCGCGCGCGAAGGCTATGATGTGATTGGGATCACTTTGCAGCTTTACGATCACGGCGCGGCGCTGGCAAAGAAGGGCGCGTGCTGCGCGGGGCGTGACATTCACGACGCCCGTCGCGTGGCCGAGGAACTTGGCTTTCCCCATTACGTCCTCGACTACGAGAACACCTTTCGGGAAGCTGTGATTGAGGAATTTGCCGACAGCTATCTGGCTGGGGCGACGCCCGTGCCCTGTATTCGCTGCAACGAACGTGTGAAATTCCGCGATCTTCTGGCGACCGCCAAGGATCTCGACGCCGATTGCATGGCCACAGGTCACTATATCCGTCGTGAAATGGGCCTGAGCGGAGCAGAGCTTCACAGGGCTGTCGATCCGAACCGGGACCAGAGCTATTTTCTGTTCTCGACCACGCCAGATCAGCTCGACTATCTTCGGTTTCCTCTCGGCGGTCTCGCGACGAAGGCCGAGACCCGCGCGCTTGCTGCGAAACACGGGCTGGCGGTCGCCGATAAACCTGACAGCCAAGATATCTGCTTCGTACCCGATGGAAATTACGCGGCCGTGATCGAGAAGCTCCGCCCCGGTGCCGCCGATCCAGGTGAAATCGTCGACGTAGACGGCAACGTCTTGGGGACCCATCGCGGGGTGATACACTATACTGTGGGGCAAAGACGCGGTTTGGGGATCGGGGGTCTCGCGGATCCGCTCTATGTGGTGCGCCTTGACGTCGATCAGCGGCGTGTTGTCGTCGGGCCGAAAGAGATGCTCTCGACCCGGATCGTGCCTGTGCGGGAGGTAAACTGGCTGGGGGACACGCCGTTTACCTCGCAGGCCGAGTGGCATCTGGGCGCCAAGGTGCGCTCAACCCGCCCCCCCCGTGATGCGATCATCCGCCCAATCTCGGAAACCGAGGCAGAGGTAGAGCTGATCGTGGCCGAGGAAGGCGTCTCCCCCGGTCAGGCCTGTGTTTTCTATGACATGGAGGGCAGCCGGGTCTTTGGCGGCGGTTGGATCCATAAGGGCTGACATCCCGGCGGGTTAACTGACCTTCATTCCATCAAGGATCGCCCGCGCGGCGCGCAGTCCCGGCGGTTCACCGCCTTTGCCCAGTGCCTCCATGGTCTGAGTCAAAGCCGCAGTCTGACCGTTGGGCGTGTCCAGCAAATCGCCGACCGCGTTTGCAATGGATTTCGCACGGCAGGCGGGGCCGAGAAATTCTGGCACGATCTTCTCTCCGACGATCAGGTTCACCAACGTGACCGTATCCACACGCACCATGCGCGACAGGATCTGCCAGCTTAGCCACGACATGGTGTAGGCGATCACCATGGGCGTCCGAGCCGCAGCCAGCTCCAGCGAGACCGTCCCCGAGGCGGCGAGCGCCGCGTCGGCGGCGGCAAAGGCAGCTTGCTTCTCGCTTATGTCAGACGGAGTGAGTACTGACGTGGCTTGAGGCCAGTCAGCAGTCGCCTCTGCCAACTGATCTGCCCTTCCCGGCGCGGCGATCACCAAGGGGCGCAACTCCGGGTGCGTATCACAGATGTCCCGCAATGCCGCGCCAAAGATCGGAGCGAGCCGCGCGACTTCGGACTGACGCGAGCCTGGCAACACCAGCAGCACCGGAGCGTCACCCAGACCATGGTCTGACCGGAACGCAGCAATGCGCGCGGGCGACACCTCGCTCTGCGTCGCAATCGGATGCCCCACGAAATCGCAGCGCAATCCGGCCGCCTCCATGTAAGGCGGCTCGAACGGCAGAAGCGCCAGCACCTGATCCACATGGCGCGCCATCTTCTGCGCCCTGCCCGCGCGCCAGGCCCAAACCGAAGGCGCGACGTAATGCACCGTGCGAATCATCCGCACTGCGCGCACCCGCTTTGCCACCCGAAGACAGAAATCCGGGCTGTCGATGGTCAACAGGATGTCCGGTTTTTCTGCCAGCACCGCGTCCACAGTCTCGACCATCCGCCGCCGCAAGGCCGGGTAGCGCGGCAGCACCTCAGCCAGCCCCATAACGCTCAGCTCATCCATCGGAAACAAACTGCTGAACCCGCGCGCCGTCATCTCCGCGCCACCCACACCGACAAAACAGACGTCGGGGACCAACTGCCGCAGCCCGTCCATGACCGCCGCCCCGAGCAAGTCCCCCGAGGCTTCTCCCGCAATCACAAAGACCTTCACGCCCGCACCGCGAGGAACAGGCCCAGCCGGTCTGCCTCCGCAATCGTGGCCTCCCGGTCGAGGATCATGACGCCCCCAGCGGCCACTGCGACACCCCTCAGCCCGGCCTCCGCGGCCTGCCATATCGTATCGGGCCCGATAGCGGGCATATCAATTCGACGCTCCTGCCGGGGCTTTGGCGCTTTTACCAGGACGCCGCCATCCGGCAGAGACGCCGCAAGCGGACCACCAGCACGGGCAGCTGCGAGACTGGCCAACATCCACTCCGTCCCCGGCATGGCCTCCATAGCAAGCACCTGGCCCGACGCGACGACGCAGCCTTGCCCAATATCCGCCGGACCGGTCACGGTCAGCACTTCCTCGGCGCGTCCTATGTCCGTCATCGCCCGGTCATCCGGCTCAACTCGCCCCAAAACACCTGCCTCTGGTAACAGTTCGGGCAACAGATCGGTTGCTCCGACCACGACGAACCCAGCCTCTTCGACCATCTCGATCAATGTCCGCAACGCGCCATCGTCGCCCTGCCTGAGCGCCGCCATCAGCCGGGGTACCAGTTGCTGAGTAGCTTCGTCGATCAAGGCCGGATCAACCCCGGGCCGGGTCAGACCGCCCGCAAAGCAAAGCCGCTTGATCTCACGCGTCTTCAACTCCGCGAGAAAGCTTCCCAATGTCTCAAGCCTAAATGTTAGAGATAGAGGCAGATCACCCGGCGTGGCTCCCTCAGGGACCGCGACCAGAACACCCGGTTCCGCGGCGGCAATCAGCTCTGGCAGGCGCCCCGCCCCGGCGATCAGGCACAGATCACTCATGGCGTCAGGAAACCGCGATCGCTGTCCCCAAGAATGAATTCAACGATCTGATCCACATAGGCACTGTCGCTGTCTTCCCCGACGCGTTTTGCGCGCTCTTTGAACGAACCTTCATCTTGACGCAAAACTTGCAAAGCAACACGCAAGGCATTGATATCTTTTCGATCAACTCCGCGCCGCTTCAGCCCAACCAGGTTCAGCCCATCCAGATGTCCGCGCGGACCCTGCACCAGAGCGTATGGCAGAACATCCGCTGTCACCATGGTCAGGCCCCCGATAATCGCACCCTCGCCGATCCGCACCCATTGGTGAGCGCCCGACAGGCCGCCCAGGATCGCATCGTCTCCCACATGGCAATGCCCTGCCAGGGCCGAGTTGTTCACCATGATCACCCGGTTCCCAACCATACAGTCATGGGCCACGTGAGCACCGGCCATAATCAAGCAGTCGTCGCCGACCTTTGTCAGACTGCCGCCGCCTTCGGTGCCTGTATTCAGGGTCGCATGTTCCCGGATGCGACAGCGCGCGCCAATCTCCAACGACGTTTTTTCGCCGCCAAATTTCAGATCCTGAGGAATTTCGCCGATGACGGCAAAGGGGAAGATCACTGTCTCATCGCCAACGGAGGTCTGGCCGGTCACGACCACGTGGCTGCGGATATCCACCCGTTCGCCAAGCACAACCTCCGGGCCGATAATAGAGAACGGGCCGACGGACGTTCCCGCCCCAATTGTAGCACCGGGGTCGACCACCGCTTGTGGATGGATGCGGGCTTCGGGGTGGATGCCGCTCATTTCGGCAGGTCCAGCATGGCGGTGAACTCGGCTTCGCAGGCCAATTCACCGTCCACCTCGCCGCGCCCGGCGAATTTCCAGACCTTGCCGCCACCCCGCTTGGTGGACACATGAAGTTTGAGGACGTCACCCGGTACGACTTTCCGGCGGAACTTGGCGCCGTCGATGCCCATGAAATAGACCTTCGCCCCTTTGTCGACGAGGTCGAGGCCGACCCCGGCCATTACGGCGGCCGTTTGAGCCATCGCCTCGACAATCGTCACACCGGGCATGATCGGCAGTCCGGGGAAGTGTCCCTGAAAGTGAGGCTCATTGAATGTTACGTTCTTGATGCCGGTGGCGGAGTTGGTCCCGTCGATATCCTCAACCCTATCGATGAGCAGAAACGGGTAGCGATGGGGGATCAGCCGCTGGATCAGATGGATATCGGCGGATTTAAGATCAGACATGAGGCCTCCGGGCAATGATTTACCTCCCGGATTACCCCCCACGGTCCTATCAGGCAAGGCACGGTCAGTCCGGGGCGTCATCCGGGTCAGCCGACCCATCCGGCGCAACCTCAGTCTCCGTTCCAAGGGCCAGATCAATTCTGCTGATCGCCCGGTCGGTGATATCAACCCGGGGAACGGCGGCCAGAACCACACGCCGATCCAAGAGAATTTGCGCTCCGACCTCCTGCAACAGCGCGATCAGGGTCGGCCCCGCCCGACGGAAAAACACCTGCCGCGCCTCTTCTTCGCGCTCAGCAAGTGCCCGGGCCTTCGCATCCTGCTCACTGCGCAGCTGCGTCACCTTTTGATCGAACCGTGCGGCACGAGCCCGGAATTCGACCTGACTGAGAGAAGGCCTCAGATCGGTCAATTCGCTCTCCTCCGCGGTCAGAGCCTGCTCGATCCGCCGGTTTTCGAGAGCCAGGGTCCGGCCCTGCGCCTCCAGTTCTGACAGAAGACTGCGCCCGAACTGACTGTCCTGGAATAACTTTTCCTGATCGACAACGACTACGGATGTCTCAACCGAAGTCCCGAAATTCTGCGCGGCAGCAGCGCCGACCAGAGCAAACAGCCCCAGTAGCGCCGCGCCCAGAAGATCAGAACTGCGTCGAAACCGTGACATCGAAATTACGCGTTTTATCGTAATCCTCGGATTTCAGATCCGTGGTCCAGTTAAACCGCAGCGGGCCGAAGGGGCTATCCCAGAACAGTGCGACACCTGCGCTGGCGCGCAGGTTGAAGTCATCATCGACCTCCATCCCGTTCCAACCGTCTGTGTCGTCCAGATCCCAGACCGATCCGGCATCAAGAAAGACACCACCGGTGATCCCATATTCCTCTGGAATAAAAATCGGGAACTGCGCTTCGAGGCGCGCTACAGCGTAGTAATTCCCGCCCAAAGCGTCTTCCTGCGGGGCGTTCAGGTCACGGGGACCCAGACCCAGCGGTTCAAATCCACGGATTTGCCTGCTGTTGAGGAAGAAGCGGTCCGTCACCTTCGACGTGTCGCCGCTGAGCGTGTGGATAGCACCAGCCTCAATTGTCGCGGTCAGCGTCACTTCTTCATCCCAGACCTGTCGCTGATAGGCCGCCAACGCGTTGGTTTCGATGAAAGAAATATCGCCCCCAAGACCCGCGAAATCCTGACTGAAGCGGAAGACAATGCCGCTCGTTGGATCGAGTCCGCTACGTCGATTGTCGAAGCTGTAGGTATAACCCACGCTGGAGACGATCTGGTCGCCCTCCTCGCGCTGAATGATCGGCGACGAGTCGTCCGGCACATCCTCCAGTTCGTTCCGTTCGATCCGGTACCGCAGAGCCAGACGGCCATTGCGGCTGATCGGGAAACTCACCGAGGGGCTGAACCCGACTTCCTTCGTGTTATAGGCCGCATTATCGAAATCGGTCTTGCGGTAGTACAGCTCAACCTGCCCGGTCAAATCGCGTCCGAACAGAGCGGGCTCCCCGAAGGTAAAGCTCGCCGAGTCCGTGCTGGTGCCGGTGGCAACGTTAAACGACAAAAATTGACCGCGCCCGAGGAAGTTCCGCTCGCTGAGGCCAATATTCAGACCAAGACCATTGTCAGTGGCGTAGGCGGCGCCAAGGGAGAGACTACCCGTGGGCTGTTCTTCCACATCCACATCGATGATGACCTGATCGGGAGTCGAGCCCTCGCGCGAATCGACATTGGCTTCGGCGAAATATCCAAGCGCCCGGATACGTTCTGCTGCAGACCGGATCTCTCGCGGATTGAATGGGTCGCCCTCTACCGTGGTAAACTCGCGACGGATCACCCGGTCAAGAGTGTTCGTATTGCCTTCAATATCGATCCGCTCGACGAAAATCCGAGGTCCGCGCTCCAGCCGGAAATTCACGTTTAGCTGAAGATTGCGCGGATCGCGGGTAACTTGTGGCGTCGCACGGACAAAGCTCAAACCGTTCTGGGTCGCCAGACGCTCCATCCGGTCGATCGCGTTGTCGATGGCGGCAGGCGAATAATACCGTCCCGGCTCAATCCGCGACACTGCGAGATAGTCCTCGGCATTCAGCCCGGGAATATCGCTGGACGCGGTGATCCGGCCAAAGCTCCAGCGATTGCCTTCCTGAATGTTGTACTGGACGAAAAAAGCATTCCGCTCGCGGGAGAACTGGTTGCTGACGCTGCGAATACGAAAATCGATGAAGCCGCGGGACTGATAGAAATCAGTCAGCAAGCGTCGGTCGAATTGCTCACGTTCCGCCACAAACGTGTCGCTGCCAATGAACTGACGCAACAGGCCGGCTTGCTTCGTGGCCAGCGCGCGGCGCAGGCGGCGATCCGAGTAGCTGCGGTTGCCAACAAAAGACAAACGCTCGATCTCGACCACACGACCCTCGGCGACTTCGAAGACCACATCGACCTGATCGTTGCCACGCCGGATCAGCCGGGGCGTGACGGCGGCGGCGAGGTTGCCGCGCTGCTCGTAGGCACCCGCCAGCGCGGCGGCATCTTCTTCGACCTGATCGGGATTGAATACGCGGTTCGGTACCGATCCCAGAAGCGGTGTCAGATCCTCATCATCTACGCGCGTGTTCCCCTCGATGGAGATCCGGCGAACGATAGGCCATTCCTTCACCGTCACGACGAGCGTGCTTCCGCGCGGCTCAATCTCTACCTCTTCAAAGAGGCCGGACGCGACCAGACGCTGATAGGCTTCATTCAGCTGACCGGCAGTGACCGCCCCACGCGGCAACGCCAGAAAGGCCGAGACCGTACTGACATCCACACGGCGATTACCGCGCACATCGATGGTGGACACCTGATAAGCCTGCGCCTCAGCTGCGCTTGGGGTCAGAGATACCAGTCCTGTGGGCAGCGGCAACGCCGCAAGGGTACAGAGAAGGGTCGCGCGAACGGCGTTCTGCCGGCGGTGCACCTTTTGAAACGTCATGAAACCGTCCCGTCGAGTAATTTCTCTTCTGTGACTATCGGGGACCTACGGGCTTGTCAAAACGTCCCTCAGCGTCAGGGGCAGAAGAGATCGTTTGTCAGCGCAAAAGCCATTAAGCTCAGCAGTAGCGCCAGACCACCGACCATCAACGCGTTCAACGCCCGCTCCGACGGTGCCCGGCCCGTAATTGCTTCGTAGGCGTAAAATACCAGATGGCCGCCATCGAGAATTGGGATCGGGAAGAGGTTCATCAAACCGATGGCCGTGGACAGCACCGCGATGAACCAGACGAAGCTCAACAAACCTGCGCTGGCGGCGGCACCGGAGGTCTCGGCAATTCCCACCGGCCCTTGCAGGTTGCAGGACGAGATCGCCCCGATGGCCATATGGTACAGACCCGACAGGCTCGATTTCACAATGAAGATCGTCTGATCGACGCCATAACCCAGCGCCGCGAGAGGTCCGGGCGTACTACGCTCCAGCTCAAAGATCGCGCCCGCAGTCACACCGATGAGCCAGCGCGTTTCAAAGCCGCCATCAGCGGTGGGCAGATCCATCCGCTTGGGCGTCAGGGTCACGTCGAACTCTTCACCGCCCTGCTCCGCGCCGGGTCGCCAGACCGAAAAACGCATTGGGCTGCCATCGGAGTTGCCGACGAGGTCCCTCAGCGTTTCGAACGCCACAACCGGCTCGCCATCTACGGCGCGGATCACATCACCCTCGACGAGCCCCGCCTCAGCCGCGGCAGATTTTGGCGTCACGCCGCCCACGATGGCAGGCAGCGGAAACGGGCCCTCGACTATCCGCCGGTCACCGAACCGCCGGATCTCGTAATCGATCCGCTCCTCGACCGGCACCTCTGTCAGCACCGCGCCTAACTCGTCGGCGCCGGTCACCTCCAGGCCCGCAATCGCGATCAGTTCATCGCCCTGCTGAAGTACCGCCTCCGCTCCCGGCAAAGACAATTGACGTTCGATTGTAACCGGATCGCTGGTGACGCCGCGTACGGAAAGCACGATGGCGAAGACGAGGATCGACAGGATAAAGTTGAAAACTGGTCCAGCAGCGACGGTAGCGGTCCGGGCCCATAGCGGAGCACCGGACATGGTCTCGCGCCGCTCCGCCGCAGATTGTGGAGCCGGATCACTGCCAACGCTTGCCGCATTCGCGTCGCCCCGGAACTTCACATAGCCGCCGACCGGGAAGGCCGCGATCTGCCAGCGGGTGCCACGT
Source organism: Palleronia caenipelagi (assembly GCF_007004065.1). Taxonomy (GTDB): domain Bacteria; phylum Pseudomonadota; class Alphaproteobacteria; order Rhodobacterales; family Rhodobacteraceae; genus Palleronia; species Palleronia caenipelagi. The sequence goes on from NZ_VFSV01000009.1 coordinate 66,306, forward strand.
TTATCGACGCGCGAGGCCAGCACCGGCCCCATGCCGATCGAGAAAACATCAGCCTGAATCCCTGACCATCGGCCGACGATGTAGTGGCCGTATTCGTGGATCGCGACAATAATGCTGAGGGCTGCGATGAACGCGCCGATGGTAAAGATCAACGATCCGAAATCGGGCAGAAAATCGGGCATGAAAGCTCCTCAGGTGGTAATTTTTGGGACCAGCTCATCGGCCAGCGCCCTCGCCGTGCGGTCCGCGCTCATCACGTCATCTAAGCGCATCTCGCCAGATCCAAAGCCCTCTGCACTCACTTTTTCGAGCACCGCTTCGACGAGCTCCGACATCTGCAGGAAACCGATCCGGCCCGCGATGAAATGGTCAAGCGCCCGTTCCTTGGCCGCGTTGAACGTCGCCCCGGCAAGACCTCCCGCCGCCATTACGTCCCGCGCCAGCCGGAGAGCCGGATAGCGGGTCTCGTCGGGCGCAATGAAGTTCATCTGGCCGATCTTCGCGAAATCCAGTCGCTCCACCGGAAGAGCCTGTCGATCCGGCCAATTCAGGGCATACCCGATGGCATGACGCATATCATGCGGGCCCACATGGGCCATGATGCCCCCATCGACGAATCCCACCATCGCATGGATCAGGCTCTCGGGGTGGACCAGCGCTTCGATCCGCTTTGGCTCGATACCGAAAAACTCATGTGTCTCAATGAGTTCAAGCGCCTTGTTGAACATCGACGCCGAATCGATGGTGATCCGCTGGCCCATGTCCCAGTTCGGATGCGTGGCGGCTTCGGCAGGGGTCGCGCGGGCGAGCTTGTCGAGCGGCCAATCCCTGAAAGCCCCACCGCTGGCGGTAATAATCACCCGCTCCACGCGCGACATGTCCTCACCGTTGAGGGCCTGAAAGACCGCCGAGTGCTCGCTATCCACCGGCAAGACGCGGGCTCCGGCATTCCGAGCGGTCCGCATCAGAAGTTCGCCGGCGCAGACGAGGCTCTCCTTGTTGGCGAGCGCGAGCGTGGCTCCCTGCTCCAGCGCCACCAGACCCGGCTCAAGCCCCGCAGAACCCACAATGCCGGACATCACCCAATCCGCTGGCCGGGTCCCGGCTTCGAGCAGAGCGGTGCGCCCGGCGGCGGCTTCGACGCCCGACCCGGCCAGCGCATCGCGCAGGTCCGTCAGGCAGTCTTCATGAGCGGTAACTGCGACTTCGGCGCCCAGCCTTCGCGCTTGTTCGGCCAAGAGCGCGACATTGCGCCCGCCGGTCAGAGCCACAACTTGGTAGGCGTCACGGTCCCGGGAAATGAGGTCAATGGTCGAGCAGCCGATGGAGCCGGTTGCCCCATAAATCGTCACGCGGCGCATAAAATCTTATCCTGCAACGGGAAAAGGAAATCCAATGAGCGGCGTGATGAGGAGCAGCAGTACCGAGGCCCCCAGCATACCGTCAAACCGGTCAAAAAGCCCCCCGTGACCGGGCAGTAACGCAGAGCTGTCCTTGACGCCCGCGCGACGCTTGACCGCAGATTCCGCCACGTCCCCGACTTGCCCTGCCATCGACAAAACAATGGAAATCGGGACCAGTTCGGACGTCACTCCGAGGATGGCCGCGAAAACGCCACCGACCACAGCTGCACCGATCCAGCCCGCGATGGTCCCGGACCATGTCTTGTTCGGTGACACGCGGGTCCACATTTTCGGTCCGCCGATCAGACGGCCGAACACATAGCCGAACACATCCGTCACGATGACGACGAGGGCCAGCCAGAGCATCCATGTGATCCCGTCATCAAGCCGGAGGAAGATCAGTCCGAGACCGGCGAGCTGGATCAGCGTCGCGTAGAGCGCGTAGGTCAGGCGATGCTCATTGATTGTGGCAACGCCGTAAAAGACGGGAACGGCCAGCAACAACAGGGCGTACCCCGTGGGAAGGACCGACTCAGCAGCGAGCGCGAGACCGACCACGATACCCAGACGCATGGCCGGCGCTTCGGGATCGAGCATGCGCACCAGTTCCCAGGTGATCACGGCGCAGATGCCGACGGTCATCGCCGTAAAGAGCCACCCTCCGACCCAGACGCAGATCAGCGCCACGACGGCCATCGCCGCTCCGACGCCGAGGCGTTCGCCTAAATCACCCCAGCGACCGGCGCTGCTCATGCGGGGACCGCACCGTAGCGGCGTTCCCGGGAGCCAAAGCGCGACAGGACCTCCGCGAATTTTTCAACAGTGAAGTCGGGCCAAAGAGTGTTGACGAATTCATATTCGGCATAAGCCGATTGCCAGAGTAGGAAATTCGAGATCCGGGCCTCGCCACTGGTGCGGATCACCAGATCGGGATCGGGCAGGAAGTGGGTGTCGAGGAAACGCGCGAGGGTCGTCTCATCGACCTCTGACGGTGCGAGACGCCCTGCGGCGACTTCGGCGGCCATCCGCTTCGTTGCGCGCCCAATCTCATCCCGCCCACCATAGTTCAGGGCGACCGTCACGTGCACGCGGTCGTTATGGGATGTAAGAAGCTCCAGCTCATCCATCAGCTTCACCAGCTTCGGATCGAGACGCACGCGGTCGCCGATGAACCGGACCCGCGCGCCCTCGGCCAGCAGATCACGGGCCTCGGCCTGAATGTAGCGACGGAACAGCTTCATCAGCCCCGCGACCTCGGTCTGGGTGCGGCGCCAGTTTTCTGTCGAGAACGCAAAGATCGTCAGATATTTGACGCCAAGATCCGGACATGCGCGCACGATCTCCTTGACCCGTCGGGCGCCGGCGTGATGGCCGAAGAGACGGGGCTTGCCGCGCGATTTTGCCCAACGCCCGTTACCGTCCATGATGCATGCCACATGCCGCGGCGATGCATTCTCCGTTTCCTGCCCCATGGCCGTCATCCCTTCGTTCCCGTCATGCCGCGCAAATCACCCACGCTGAGCCGCAGCGCGACCCCTCAAACCTGCATGATTTCCGCTTGCTTATGCTCAAGCGCGTCATCAACCGACTTGATATGGGCGTCGGTCATCTCCTGAATCTCGGTCTGCCACAGCTTCTGATCGTCCTCGCCCATGCCAGCCGATTTCGCCTTTTTCAACTGGTCCATCCCGTCACGACGGACGTTGCGTATCGCAACACGGGCGCTTTCTGCATAGGAGCCGGCCACTTTGGCAAGTTCCCGCCGACGCTCCTCATTCAGTTCGGGGATCGGCAGGCGGATCGTCGTGCCATCGATCACCGGGTTGATGCCCAGACCAGATTCGCGGATCGCTTTCTCGGCCTTCCCAACGAGGCTTTTGTCCCAGATGCTGATCGTCACCATCCGCGGCTCGGGAACGTTTACTGTCCCCACCTGATTGATCGGCGTCATCGCTCCATAGGCATCGACCATAATCGGCTCCACCATCGTCGCCGAAGCCCGACCGGTGCGCAGAGAGGCAAATTCCTGCCGCAGCGCCTGCAAGGCCCCATCCATCCGCCGCTGCAGGTCGTCGGTGTCGATATCGATATCGTCTGACATATCTGTTCTTCCGTAACAGGGTTGGTCTTAACAAAGGGTATGCCGCAATCACAGTGAGAAGGCCAGAAGCCCCCTCATCCTTCCACCACTGTAAAGGTTCCCTCGCCCTGCAAAATCCCGCGAAAGCCGCCGGGTTCATCGAGACTGAACACCACAATGGGCAGATGATTGTCGCGCGCCAGGGCGATGGCGGAGGCATCCATCACGTTCAGGTGCTGCTGGAGCACATCATCATAGGTCACCCGGTCGAACCGCTTGGCGTCATCATGCTTGGCCGGGTCCTTGTCATAGACCCCGTCCACACCGTTCTTGCCCATAAAGATGGCCTCACATGCCATCTCGGACGCGCGCAGTGTTGCGGCGGTGTCGGTGGTGAAATAGGGATTTCCGGTGCCTGCGGCAAAAATACAGACCCGCTTTTTCTCCAAGTGGCGCACAGCACGGCGGCGAATGTAGGGTTCACAGATTTCGTTCATCGTGATCGCCGAGATCACCCGGGTGTGAATCCCCAGCGATTCCAGTGAGCCCTGCATGGCCAGCGCATTCATCACCGTGCCCAGCATCCCCATGTAGTCAGCCGTGGTTCGGTCAACACCGCCCTGTGCAGACCCTTGCAGGCCACGGAAAATATTGCCGCCGCCGATCACCATGCAGATCTCGACGCCCATATCGTGGACAGACTTCACTTCACGGGCAATGCGCTCGACCGTGGGCGGGTGCAGGCCAAAGCCCTGATCCCCCATCAAAGCCTCACCGGAAATTTTCAGCATCACCCGGTCGTAACGACGGTCGGTCTCTGTGTCGGTCATGGTCGCGCCCCGCTTTGCATCCGTTGCCTGTTTGTCGCAAAAGCGTCGCCGGGACAACTGCCGGATGGGGCCTCTCGCCAGATGAATACAGCCGACCTGATCAGAAGGAGCGCTGACAGCCGTCCAGTGCTGATCGCAGGGCCCACGGCCAGTGGCAAATCGGCCCTGGCTCTGGAGATCGCCGAAACTCATGGCGGTGTGATTGTTAATGCCGACGCCTTGCAAGTTTACGACGGGTGGCGCGTTCTTACGGCGCGGCCGCCTGACGAAGATCTCGTCCGTGCACCTCATCACCTCTACGGACATGTGTCCCGCATCACGCCCTACTCAGTCGGCCACTGGCTGCGCGACATCGCACCACTTCTCAATGGCACCCGCCCGATTATTGTCGGCGGCACCGGGCTTTATCTCACGGCACTCACCGAGGGTCTGGCGGAGATTCCCCCGACGCCGCCGGACGTTCGTGCCGAAGCGGATCACCTCGACCGCGAGATGATGCTGGCCGTTCTCGACCCCCGAACCCGCTCCCGGATCGATATTCTCAACCGCATGCGGGTTCAGCGCGCCTGGGAGGTTCAGACGGCGACCGGGCGCGGTCTCGCGGACTGGCAAGATGAAACCCCGGCCCCGCTCCTGCCCCTGAGCGACGCGCTGGCAGTGGTGATCGATGCGCCGCCTGAGCGGCTTAATCGAAGGATCGAACGACGCTTCGATCTGATGCTGGAACACGGAGCGCTTGAAGAGGTCCGATCCAATCTGGCGGATTTCGATCCGACCCGCCCCGGTGACCGGGCCATCGGCGCGCCCGAGTTGGTTGCTTATCTGCGCGGCGAAATGACCCTTACTGAGGCACGCGAACGGAGCGTCATTGCGACGCGCCAATATGCCAAGCGCCAACGAACCTGGTTCCGGTCGCGGATGAGGGACTGGCGGACTCTCTCGATTTAATCGCTATACAAGTAACTTATCGAATGTTCTTGACGCGAACTGTAGAGAGTATCGAGCGGTCATTTGGGAGACGGGCGGGTGACCATCGTACGCAATTTGTGTCGGTTTCTGACTAAATTATGGTCGCTTTTGAGCCGTCAACCTATGCAATCGGGTTGACCCGCCCCCCCAATTCATGTGCAACCTATGCCCAAATCCGCCGTGTAAGCGCTTGATCAGGTTCGACCTGTCCGCATGCAAACGGTAAAGAACACAGGGAGAGCCACGATGAGCTTCGTTAAGACCCGGATCCACCCGGCCGCTGAAATGCACGCGCAGGAACATCTCGACGGTCAGATCGACCGCAGGGAATTTTTGACCCGCGCCACGGCGCTGGGGGTTGGCGCAGCGGCGGCCTATGGGCTGATCGGGGCCACTGCGCCCGGCAAGGCAATGGCGCAGGAGGCTCAGCAGGGTGGGACGCTGCGTATCCAGATGGAACTGCCCGCGCTCAAGGACCCGCGGGTCGCTGACTGGTCCGAGATCGCCAACCAGACCCGGGGTTGGCTCGAATATCTCGTCGAATATCAGCGTGATGGCTCTCTCCGCCCGATGCTGCTCGAAGGCTGGGAGGTCAATGACGACGCGACCGTCTACACCCTGAAAGTCCGGCAAGGCGTGACGTGGAACAATGGTGACGCGTTCACCGCGCAGGACGTGCTCCACAACATCACCCGCTGGTGCGATCAGGAAGTTGAGGGCAACTCCATGGCCGGGCGCCTGAAGACGCTGGTCGATCCGGAGACGAAGCAACTCCTCGATGGCGCCGTCAAGGTGATGGACGATCACACGCTGGAAATCACCCTGCCCCGACCGGACATCACGCTGATCGCCAGCTTTGCCGATTATCCGGCGGCGGTGGTCCATCAGAGCTACGACAATGGCGACCCGGCAGCGAACCCCATCGGCACCGGCCCCTATCTGCCGGTCGAGGTCTCGCCCAACGTCCGCACCGTGATCGAGCGGAATGCGGACCACGAGTGGTGGGGCACCGAGGTCTATGGCGGCCCCTATCTCGACCGGATTGAGTTTACCGATTACGGCACCGACCCCGCCGCGTGGCTGGCCGCGATCGAATCCGAAGAAGTCGATATGCTCTATGAAAGCGTCGGTGAGTTCATTGAGATCATGGACAGCCTCGGCCTTGAAAAGAGCGATGCCGTTACCGCCAACACACTGGTGATCCGGCCCAACCAGGTGGCCGAGGTGAACGGCATGAAGCCCTATGCCGACGCCCGGGTCCGCCGCGCGCTGGCGATGGCCTGTGACAATTCGGTTCTGCTGGAGCTTGGCTATGCCGGTCTCGGTGAAGTGGCCGAAAACCATCATGTCTGCCCGATCCATCCCGAATATGCCAAGATCGACGCGCCGGTTTACGACCCGGAGGGTGCGATGGCTCTGCTCGAAGAGGCCGGCATGGCCGATTACGAGCATGAGCTGATTTGCCTCGACTCCGGTTTCCAGCGCGACACCTCGGACGCCGTTGCCGCCCAGTTGCGGGACGCGGGCATCAACGTAAAGCGCACGATCCTGCCCGGCTCAACTTTCTGGAACGACTGGGCGAAATTCCCCTTCAGCGCCACCGAATGGAACATGCGTCCGCTCGGTGTGCAGGTGCTGGCGCTCGCCTATCGCTCGGGCGAGGCGTGGAACGAATCCGGCTTTGCCAATGAGCAATTCGACAGCCTGCTCGAAGAGGCCATGGCTATCGCCGATGCAGGCCAACGATCTGAGATCATGGCGAAGATCGAAAAGCTCATGCAGGACGAAGGCGTCATCATCCAGCCTTATTGGCGGAGCATCTATCGCCACTACCTGGCCAAGGTTATCGGCGCCGAAGCGCATCCGACCTTCGAGATCCACGTCTACAAGCTCGGCCTCTCTGCCTGAGCCGCGACCTGCCGGGCCGGAGTGACACCGGCCCGGACCTCAAAGCCGAAAGGACCTTATCTTGGCTGGCTTTATCCTGCGGCGCTTCGGGATCATGATCCTGACGGCGCTTTGCCTGACCTTCGTGGTCTTCTTCCTCACCAATCTCGCGCCCAATCTCGAAAAGCTGGCCAAGACCCAGGGCAATGCCCGCATGACTGATGCCGAGGTGACCTCCTGGCTCGCGAACCGGGGCTATGACCAGAATATCTTTGTGAAATACGGAGAATGGCTGGGCGTGGTGCCCGGCTATGTGATCGAGCAGCCGGACGGGACCTATCGAGGGCGGTGCTTCGATCAGGCAGAGGCCATCCCTGACGATGCGCCCCGGTTCTGTGGCGTCGTGCAGGGGGACTGGGGCTATTCCTCGGTGTTTCGCGACGAGGTACTCGGGATCATCGGCCTGCGTCTGGGTCTGACCGGCAAGCTCATGTTCTGGGTCATGATGGTCATGGTCCCGAGTGCGCTGATTCTCGGTGTGCTGGCCGGAATGCGCGAAGGCAGCCGTCTTGACCGGGGGCTGTCCTCGATCTCGATTGTGACGACCGCTACGCCGGAATATGTCTCGGGCGTTATCCTGATCACCGTCTTTGCGTCCTCCGCCGTCGGGCTGAAATGGTTCAAGGGCACCGCAACCTCGGCCATGGAGAACGCAACCTTCGAGAATTTCTTTCTGCCGGTCATCACCATCGCGCTCTACGGCATGGGCTACATCGCACGGATGACGCGCGCCTCCATGGCGGAGGTCATGCAGCAGCAATATATCCGCACTGCGATCCTCAAGGGCGTTCCCTTCCGCCAAGTGGTCCTGAAACACGCGCTCCGCAATGCGTTGATCGCGCCGTTTACGGTGATCATGCTGCAATTCCCGTGGCTCCTGAATGGTGTCGTGATCGTTGAAACCTTGTTCAATTACAAAGGCTTCGGCTGGACGTTGGTGCAGGCGGCCTCGAATAACGACATCGAACTGCTGCTCGGCGTCTCCGTCGTGTCGGTCTTTGTGGTGCTGATCACCCAGCTCATTTCCGACATCGGTTATGTCTATCTGAACCCAAGGATCCGCGTGTCATGAGCCATCCTGTGACCAAGGGAGAAGCCGCATGGAGCCGCTGAGCTGGACCGGCGCGCTCGCGCCCCTCATTACCCCGCTCTGGATCGCCGCCGGGGCCCTGGTCGCGCTCGCGATCCTGCGATTTGTAGTGAGCCTCTTGATCGTTCCGGCGCAAAGCGTGGCGTTGCCCGACGGCACCCTGACGGCCGGGAGCGGTCCGCTGGAGCTGATCGACCGGGCGGTCCGCTGGGCGCTAGGGTCCGTCCTGGCTCTGCTGGCTTTGTTCCTGATCGGCGGGGTGATCCTGGACCTGTCGGCGGGGATCATTGGCGGGATGGCGCGGCGGCTCCTGCCGGTCTGGATCGCCCTCGTGGCTACGCTGGCCCTGTCCTACACCTTTCGCCGGCGGCTGGGCCTCTATGGCAAGCTCTTCGATTCCACCATCGGCACGGTTGGTTTTGCGCTGGTGATGTTCTGGGTCTTTGCCGCTTTTTTCGGCGCCATGGATCTGATCGCGACCTTCGATCCTCTGGCCCAGTCCGGCGCCATGAAAAATGAGCCCCCCGGCACGCCCTTCGACAAGATGATCGGCGACGTGGATGAGGGCGCCTATCCTGTCTACCTGCTGGGTGGCGACAATTTGGGGCGGGACGTGTTCAGCCGCATGGTTTCTGGCGCATGGGTGGTGGTGCAGATCGCCCCGCTGGCGACTGCTTTTGCCTTCATGGTGGGCATCACGCTTGGCCTGCCCGCCGCCTATTTCGGCGGAAAATTCGACACGATCCTGACCTTCCTCGCGAACCTGATCCTCGCCTTCCCGGTCATCCTGCTGTTCTATCTGCTGGTAACACCGGAGATCATTGAGACAGGCATACCGACCTATATGTCTGCAGTGATCTTCCTGTTTCCGATCCTGTTCCTGACGATCCTCCTGAACGCCCGCTACCACACGCGACCCGCGCTAAGGACAGGGCTGCTGGTGGCGGTGATCCTCGGGCTTGGCTGGATCTATCTGTCGCTGATCTCAGAACCCTTCGGCGTTTTGCCGGTGCTGCCCGAAGCGCTCGACCTGTTCGATATTCCAGGCGGTATCCTGACGGTCTTTGTCTCGGTGGTCTTCGTCAACGCGCCCACGGTGTTCCGGATCGTCCGGGGTCTGGCGCTGGACATAAAGACCCGGGACTATGTGGCCGCTGCCCAAACGCGGGGCGAAGGGCCATGGTACATCATGCTTTGGGAGATCCTGCCCAACGCCCGCGGCCCGCTGATCGTCGATTTCTGCCTGCGGGTGGGATATACGACGATCCTGTTGGGAACGCTGGGCTTTTTCGGGCTGGGGCTGCCACCTGAAAGCCCGGACTGGGGATCGACGATCAATGACGGACGACGACTGTTGGCGATTTATCCCCATCCGGCGCTGGCTCCGGCGATCGCCCTGCTGACACTGGTTCTGGGGCTGAACCTGCTGGCGGACGGGCTGCGGGAAGAGTCGCTCAGGGATTGAGAGTGGAATTAGGGGCGCTGCCCCCGCTGTCCTGACGGACAGCTCCCCCGGGGTATTTCGGAACACGAAGAGGTTGGAGCGGAAATGGAGAGCGAGATGGGCGAAGCGCCGATACTGGAGATCGAAGGGCTTTCGATCTCGTTCTTTACCCGCCTGCGGGAAATTCCGGCGGTGATGGACTTTTCCTGCACCGTGCAGCCCGGTGAGGCCATGGGTCTCGTCGGCGAGTCGGGTTGCGGCAAGAGCACCGTGGCGCTGGCTGTGATGCGGTATCTCGGCGGCAACGGGCGGATCACCGCCGGGACGGTGAAGTATCGCGGGCGTGACATGGCCGAGATGTCAGAGGCCGAACTCCGACAGATCCGGGGACGTGATATCGCCATGATCTATCAGGAACCGATGGCCTCCCTGAACCCGGCGATGAAGGTCGGGCGGCAGCTTATGGAGGTGCCGATCCTGCACGATGGCGCGACGAAGGCCGAGGCCCGCGCGCGGGCTCTGGAGGTGGTGCGGGATGTGAAGCTGCCCGACCCTGAGCGCATTCTGGAGGCCTATCCGCATCAGCTTTCGGGCGGGCAGCAGCAGCGGATTGTCATCGCCATGGCGCTAATGGCGAACCCGTCGCTGCTGATCCTTGATGAGCCGACCACGGCGCTGGATGTGACCGTCGAGGCGGCGGTGGTCGAACTGGTTAAGGACCTGCGGGTGAAATACGGGACCTCGATCCTGTTTATCAGCCACAATCTAGGTCTGGTGCTTGAGACCTGCGACCGTCTTTGCGTGATGTATTCGGGCGAAGCCGTGGAGACAGGTGAGATTGGCGAGGTGTTCGACCGGATGCGCCATCCCTATACGCAGGCGCTGTTCCGCTCGATTCCGCTGCCGGGCGCAGACAAACACGCAAAACCGCTGGTGGCGATCCCCGGGAACTTTCCCCTACCCCATGAGCGGCCGCCCGGCTGCAATTTCGGGCCGCGCTGCGACTATTTCGTGGCCGGGCGCTGCGATGCGGGCAAGATGACCATGACGGATCTTCCGGGCGCGGGGCGGCATCAGACCCGCTGTCTTCGCCACGGGGAGATCGACTGGGAGCGCCAGGAGATCGGGGCGGTCGAGACGGAAAGCGCTGAACCCGGTAAGGTCGTGCTCAAGATGGACGATCTGCGCAAGTATTATGAGGTCTCCTCGTCGTCGCTCCTGAAGGGGGGCGAGACGCGGGTAGTGAAAGCTAATGAAAGCCTCAGTTTCGAGGCGCGGGAGAGTGAAACACTGGCCATCGTCGGCGAATCCGGCTGCGGGAAAAGCACCTTTGCCAAGGTGCTGATGGGGCTGGAAACCGCGACCAATGGCGAGATCCTGCTCGACGGACAGGCCATTGGCGACACGCCGATTGAGGCGCGGGACACGCAGACCGTGGCCGACGTGCAGATGGTGTTCCAGAACCCGTTCGACACGCTGAACCCATCCATGACGGTTGGGCGGCAAATCATCCGGGCGCTGGAAATCTTCGGCATTGGCGACAGTGAGGCTGAGCGCGAGGCGCGGATGCTGGAATTGCTCGACCTCGTGAAGCTGCCCCGCGAATTTGCCGGTCGGATGCCCCGGCAACTCTCGGGCGGGCAGAAACAGCGTGTGGGGATCGCGCGCGCCTTTGCCGGGGATGCGCGGATCGTGGTGGCCGATGAGCCGGTTTCGGCGCTTGATGTGAGCGTGCAGGCGGCAGTGGCCGATTTGTTGATGGAGATTCAGCGCGACAAGAAGACGACGCTCCTGTTCATCAGCCACGACCTGTCGATTGTACGGTATCTCTCGGACCGGGTGATGGTCATGTATCTGGGCCATGTGGTGGAAATTGGTGACACGGCGGAGGTCTTCTCGCCGCCCTACCATCCCTATACCGAGGCGCTGCTTTCGGCTGTGCCCATCGCCGACACACGAGTCGAGAAAAAACATATCGTGCTGGAGGGGGACGTACCCTCGGCCATGTCACCGCCACCGGGCTGCCCGTTCCAGACGCGCTGCCGCTGGAAGTCCGACGTGCCGGGGAGCCTGTGCGAAACAGAGGTACCAGAGATGCAGAGCTTCGGCCCCGACGGGGCGCACCAGATCAAGTGTCATCTCACCCGGGAGATCCTTGAGCGGATGGAACCGGTGATCAGCCTCGCAGAGGCAGATTGAGGTTAGAAAAAGGCCCCTGACTGGGGCCTTTGCAGGGTTGCTTTACTGACCGAGGATTGCGGCCACATAGGCTGTGGTCTCGCGATAGGGTGGCACCCCCCCATATTTCTGAACCGCACCGGGACCGGCATTATACGCCGCCAAAGCCAGCCGCCAATCGCGGAACTTTTTGTACTGTTGCGCCAGATATTTGGCTCCGCCTTCGAGGTTTTGCTTCGGATCGTGGGGATTGACGCCGAGGCGGCGGGCGGTTTCGGGCATGAGCTGCGCCAGTCCAATGGCACCTTTGTGTGAAACCGCACCAGCGTTCCAGCCGGATTCGCGCTGCACGAGACGAAGAAACAGATCCTCGGGCACGTTATGGCGCCGCGCCGCACGGCGTGCATCGCTGAGATAGGCGCCCTTATAGTTACCGGTGAAACGCGGCACGATGGCAAGACGGGTCACCTCCGCACTGCGGCGTTCGGGTCCCGCCTTCACCTCTGGTCTCAGGCGATCAGAATTTTGGTACTGGCTGGCCGCCCGACCATCCAGAACGCTCAGCTTGGATTGGAACCGACCCTGCCCTTTGGTGCCGAACAGGGTCTCGGCTTGCGCGCTGAGCGGCAGGAGAAGAAGCGGCAGGAAAAGAAACAATCGCATAATGTCTTCGGCCTCTTTCTAACGCCGCAACGCTAGACAAGAGCGCTTCATAAATCCAGCCCCGAAGCGCTCCTTTGGCAGGTAACGGCTGGTCCACCCGGATTGGGTATGACAGCCTGCAAGGCAAATCCGAATCATGAAGGAGTGAGCACATGGCCGGATCGGTGAACAAGGTCATCCTCATCGGCAATCTGGGACGCGATCCGGAGGTGCGGACCTTCTCCAACGGGGGTAAAGTGTGCAACCTGCGCATCGCCACCTCGGAGACGTGGAAGGACCGCAACACAGGCGAACGCCGCGAGCGCACAGAATGGCACTCGGTTGCGATTTTCTCGGAGCCGCTGGCGCGTGTCGCCGAGCAATATCTGCGCAAAGGCTCTAAGGTGTATATCGAAGGCCAGCTTGAAACCCGGAAGTGGCAGGACCAGAGCGGTCAGGACCGCTACTCCACAGAGGTCGTTCTGCGCCCCTACACCTCGACCCTGACCATGCTGGACGGGCGCGGCGACAACGCCGGGGGTGGTGCCTCAGGCGGCGGATACGAGGATCGCGGTGGCTATAGCGGCGGCTACGGGGATGGTGGCGCCTCGGGCGGTGCGGCTCCGAGCAGCAGCGGCAGTGGTCGCAGCAGCTATTCCGATATGGATGACGACATTCCGTTCTGATCACAAACCCGGACGGCTTTTCCGACACTGGATTATCGGTCCGGGGCGCCCTCAAATCGCGCCGCACGCAACCCCCTGAGAGAGTTGCCCACATAGAGCCTGCGCCCGGAGAGATCTTCGGGCGTGAGGCTGCGGGTTCGGGCGATCCCGCGTGCGATCAGCTCTTCGCGCAGAATTCCAGGTAAAGCGCCATCGTCGACCGGTGGGGTCAGGAGCCCCTCCCCAGTCTCCAAGAATACGCTCGTGATGCTGCCCTCACACAGCCGACCCGCCTCGTTCAGAAACAGCACCTCCTCGCAACCCTCTGGCAGAGCCGCCCGGGCCCGGTCGTAGAGGCCGCGCTCAGTGCTCTTGACCCGGCGCCACCGGTCTGCGGCGGTGACCCGTTCAGATGCCCATGCCACCCGCCAGATCTCCGGCGCAGGGGTCAGCGGAGCGCAGGTCAGATCGAGCCGCCCGTGCAGGTCCAGCGTCAGCCGCGCCCGGAGCGCGCACGACACACGGGCGGCGTCGAGCAGCTGGGCGGCCTCACCAGCGTCAAACGCAATACCCAACTCAGCCGCACTGCGCGCCATCCGCGAAAGATGCCGCGCACCGCGCAGGGGGCCCGACGGCAGTAGCCGCAGGGTCTCAATGAGTTTCAGGTCGGGCGGGAGAGATCCGCAAACCGGGCTTTCCACAGGGCTTCCTCATATTCACCGTCGCCGGTCGAATCGTGGACCACGCCACCGCCTACGTCCAGCCGCACGCGCCCGTCGGGCCAGCAGGTCAGCGTACGGATCGCCACGTTAAACCGCATATCCCCATAGGGCGCGATCCAGCCGATGCCGCCGCAATAGACCCCGCGTGGCCCCTGTTCGAGCTCGCGCAGGATTTCCATGGCGCGGATCTTTGGCGCGCCGGTGACCGAGCCGCAAGGAAACAGCGCCCGCATAATATCGGTCAGCCCAATGCCGGGCAGGAGGATCCCCTCCACGTCCGACACCATCTGGTGGACGGTCGCGTAGGTTTCGACGTGAAAGAGCCGTGGTACCTTCACCGAACCGATGCGGGAAATCCGCGAGATATCGTTGCGCAACAGGTCCACGATCATCAGGTTCTCGGCCTGATTCTTTTCCGATCCCGCCAGATCCCGAACCAGCCGTGCATCCTCATCCGGGGTGGCGCCCCGCGGGGCAGTCCCCTTCATCGGACGAGTGCGGATGCGGCCACCCTCTATGGCAAAGAAGAGCTCGGGGGATCGGCTAAGGATCGACGGACCATCAAGATCCACAAAGGCACCCAGCCGCACGCTCTGCCGGGCCACCAGCGCGTTATACAAATCGCGCGGGGCGCCGGTGGCGCGGGCGTTGATCGGGAAGGTCAGATTGGCTTGATAGATATCCCCCGCAGAGATGTAGTCCTGCACGGTGTCATATGCAGCGCGGTAGGTGGCAGCGTCCCAGACTGGGACGAGATCAAAGAGCGTCGCAGGCCCGGACGTCTGGGGAGCGGGCGTTTGCGGGCCGTCGAAGACGCCGAACAGCAGCAGAGGAACGTCCCGTCCCTCGGGCATCAAGGGTGCGAGCTTGCGCGACAGGGCATAGCCCAACTCGTAGCTGCCGTATCCCGCCAGCCACTGCCCCCTTGCCTGCGCCGCCTCCATGGCCGCGAGCGCGCCGGGGACCTCTTCGGGCGTGTCAGCCCGGATCAGCGCCACGGGCGAGGTGAACTCCGCCGGGGCGCCGCCGGGGCCTTCGTCGAACAGAACGGTTCCGCTCACCGCGCCGACAGAGCCTCCGCCAGCACCGCGCAGATCTGCTCGCGCGGGGCGTCACTGGTGACAAAGGCGGAGCCGATGCCGCGCGCAAGGATCAGCCTCAATTGCCCGTCCACGACCTTTTTATCCTGCGCCATCAGATCCAGCAGCCCGTCAGCGTCCGGCAGATCGCCCGGGATGTCCGCAAGGTCGCGCTTCATCCTCATGGCGGCGAGATGGGCGCGCACGCGGGAGGGATCTTCCTGGCTGCACAGACCCAGACGCGCGGACAGCTCGAAGGCCAGCGCGCAACCAATGGCGACACCTTCACCGTGGAGCAGCCGGTCCGAATAGCCCGTCGCGGCCTCCAGCGCGTGGCAGAAGGTGTGGCCGAGGTTCAAGAGCGCCCGATCCCCGGCCTCGGTCTCGTCCCGCTCGACAATGTCGGCCTTCATCTGAACAGATCGGCGCACGGCCTCGGTCCTGAGTGCCACATCACCGGCCGCGAGCGCGGGGCCATTCGTCTCCAGCCACGCGAAAAAATCCGCATCCCCCAGCAGCCCGTATTTCACCACCTCGCCATAGCCAGCGAGAAAATCGCGCGGGGGCAGCGCGGCAAGCACCTCCACATCGGCCAGCACCATCGCGGGCTGGTGGAAAGACCCGATCAGGTTCTTGCCCGCCGCAGCGTTTACGCCGGTCTTTCCGCCCACGGAGCTGTCCACCTGCGCCAGAAGCGAGGTCGGGATCTGCACAAAGCGCACACCCCGGCGCAGAATTGCGGCGGCAAATCCCGCCAGATCGCCAATCACCCCGCCGCCAAAGGCCACAACGATATCTCGCCGCTCGATCTTTTCGGCCAGCAGCCATTCAACCACTGTGCCAAGTTGGGCCCAGTTCTTGGTAGCCTCCCCCGGCGGCAGCGCCATCGCGGAATGGGCGATCCCGGCGGCGTCGAGCGATGCCTCCAGCGCCGCCAGATGCAGACCGGCCACGGTCTCATCGGTGACGATGGCCACACGCGGGCGCTTCAGGAGCGGCGCAATCCGCGCGCCCGCCTCCGCCAGCAGGCCACTGCCGATTTCCACATCATAAGACCGGTCGCCAAGCGACACATGCACGGTTTCTCGGGTCATAGGGTCTCCAGAACGTCGGGTCGTGTGGCCAGAACACCAATGGATTTCTGCGCCATCTCCTCAATGCTGATGCCCGGCTCGGCATCCACCACCAGATCGGCCAGCGCATAAACAGGATCGCGCTTTTCGATGAACTCCAGGAGCGTCGCTTTCGGGTCCGGGGTCCTGAGCAAGGGGCGCGTGTCCTTGTGACGGACGCGGGTCCACAGCAGTTCCGCATCAGCGCGAATCCAAAGTGCCACGCCGCGCTCGGAGATGGTCTGCCGATTGCGTTCCGACATAAAGGCCCCGCCGCCAGTGGACAGGATCCCCGGCTCTCCGTCGAGCAGCCGTGCGATCACCTCCGCCTCGCGATCCCGGAAAAACGGCTCGCCGTGGCGTTCAAAGATCTCGGGTATCGAAAGAGTTGAGGCCCGTTCGATCTCGTGATCTGAGTCGATAAAGGGCACCCCGAGCGCACGGGCAAGAGCAGTGCCGACCGCGGTCTTACCCGAACCCATCATCCCGATCATGACAACGGTTTTCTTCAAACGGTGCATGGCCTATCGTGTACGGTAATCAAGGTTGCGTTCAGGTCACTGAATGACGTGATCTTGCTCGAATGACCAGCTATAAAGCATGGGACCCACACGAAGATGTGGGACAATGGGGCGTTTTGAAAGGCAGGCAGCGTGATCCGGTTACTTAAACTTGTGGTGTTTCTGGTGATTCTGACCGTGGTCGGTTTGACCGGCTACGCCTATCTCGGCGACATGGACCCTGACCGGAGCGAGCGCGTGGATCCTGTGACGCTTGATGCCCGGTAGGCTCTGGAGCCTTGCGCTTCTCCTCGCGGGAGAGGCCGCGCTGGCGCAGGCCAGCGCTCAGGTGGTGACCGCCGCTTTGCCCGAACCGGACTCTGGCGTCGCCCAAGAGGTCGTGGAAGTCCATCCCGAAGAAGCCTTGCTCGGAGACCGGATAATTGTGACGGCGCTTCCGACGTTGGATCCGGACCGCGTGGGGCTGGCCCAGCCCGCGGCACTCGGCCTGCCTGATGCGCTGTGGAGCCGCTCCAGCGCGGCAATGCTCAGTGCGTTACTGGAAACGGTGCCGCAACCGACCGAGGCCGCCACCATGGCGCTGCTGCGCGATGCCCTGTCCGTCGGGGATACGCCGCCCGATGACAGCGATCAGGCACGCGATCTGTTCCTTGCACGGGTCGATACGCTGGTCCGTTTGGGAGATTTGTCCACCGCCAGCGCACTGCTGAAGACGGCGGGACTTGAGAGCCCCGAACTGTTCATGCGCTGGGCCAATATTGCGCTGATGACCGGTCGGGAAAACGCTGCGTGTCAAAGAATCGGAACCCTGCCACCGTCCACCAGCATCTATCCCGCGCGGGTCTTTTGTCATGCCCGGCAGGGAGACTGGCCTGCGGCTGTCATCACTCTGGAAACCGGCGTGATTTTGGGTGAGATCACGCCGGCTCAGCGGGAACTGATGTTGCGGTTTCTTGACGAGGAGCATGACGGCCTGACGCTGCCTCCGCCGCGTGTACCGACCCCGTTCGAATTCGTCATCTATGAGGCGCTGGGAGAACCTTTGCGTACGGCTGCGCTGCCCATCGCTTTTGCCCATGCGGATTTGCGGGAGATTGAGGCGATGAGTGCCCGAATCGCGGCAGCCGAACGGCTGGCGCGGCATGGCGCGATCCCGCCTGAGCGGCTGATGAAGCTCTACCTGACCGACCTGCCCGCATCAGGCGAAACCGCGCCGCCCACAGCCGAGGCCGTCCAACAGCTCGAAAAGGCGCTCGACACCGGCGACCTGGAGACGATCGAAACCGCCTTGCAAAATGCCGCCACTGTAATGGGCGAGACCGGTCTGCTGCCGTTTCTGGCAGAGAGCTACGGTGCAGCGGTTGCAGCCTTAGGTCTAGAAACGTCCGAGGCGCGGCAGCTTGATGCGCTGGCGACGGGCATCGACCTGCCGCCCCTGCCCGCCCCGTCTCCCCGCGATGCAGCCCTGATCGCTGACGGACGACCGGGCGAGGCATTGCTGCGCGCGGTCACTGATCTGACGGTCAGCGAAGACGCAGACACCGAGGCCCGCGCGCTGTCCACACTTATGGCGCTGGGATTGGAGAACCGGGCCCGTCGCATCTACGCGGAACGGACCCTCCTGCCATGAGCGCCGAGCCATCGCCGCAGCGTCTCATCGCGACCTTCCTCGAAGCTCATGCCGCAGAGGCCGGGGCGGCCCAGAATACGCAACTCGCCTATGCGCGCGATCTGGCGATCTTTTGCGACTGGATGGCGGCCGAGGGCGAAAGCTTTGCAACGATGTCACGGGCCTCAATCGAGCAGTATCTGGCCGATTGCGAGGCCGAGGGGCTCGCTCAGTCCACGCGCGCCCGGCGTCTCTCCTCGCTCAAGAGCTTTTTCCGCTTTGCCTATGAAGAGGGATGGCGGCAGGATAATCCGACTCTGCGGATCAAGGGACCCGGCAGGGCACGACAGCTGCCGAAAACCATCAGTGTCGAGGAGGTCGAGCGCCTGCTGGACGCGGCGACCGAAACGGGCCGCAGCCCCGCTGACCGGGCCCGGAACCGCTGCCTGATGGAGCTGCTATATGCCACCGGGATGCGGGTGACCGAGCTGGTCTCGCTACCCGTCAGCAGCGCACGGGGCGATCCCCAAATGCTGCTCGTGCGCGGCAAGGGGGACAAGGAGCGTATGGTCCCCCTGACCGAATCGGCTCGCATAGCCTTGCGGGAGTGGCTGAAAATCCGCGATGCCGCCGAAGATTCCGCCCATCCAGCGCGTCACCTGTTCCCGTCGCGGAGCGCGTTGGGCCACCTGACCCGGCACCGGTTTTTCCAGATTATCAAGGAGATCTCCGTCGCCGCCGGGGTCGATCCATCCCGCGTCACACCCCATACCATGCGCCACGCTTTCGCAACTCATCTGCTGGCGGGCGGCGCGGATCTCATGACGATTCAGACGCTGCTCGGGCACGCGGATGTAGCCACCACCGAGATTTATACACATGTTCTGGAGGATCGCCTGCATGAGCTTGTGATCCGCCACCATCCGCTGTCTACGGAACAATAACCCACCGACAGACTTAACCGGGCAAGCGCCCCTCACAGGAAACACCCTCAGCCGTCATGTTCGACACCGCATTCTGGACCTCCGCCGCTGCCATTTTCGTCCTGCTGGCCTGCTCCGGCTTTTTCTCCGGCAGCGAAACCGCCTTGACCGCCGCCTCCCGGGGCAAGCTGCGCACGCAGGCCGATAAAGGTAACAAGGGTGCCGCCCGCGCGCTGAAGATCACCGAAGACAGCGAGCGGCTGATCGGCTCCGTGCTGCTGGGCAATAACCTCGTCAACATCCTCGCCACCTCGCTGGCCACCGCGCTGTTCACCCGTCTCTTCGGCGAATCGGGCGTGGCGATGGCGACGCTGATCATGACCTTCCTCGTTCTGATCTTCGCCGAAGTGCTGCCGAAGACCTACGCCATCACAAATGCCGAAACCGCAGCCGCTGGCGTCTCGGGTCCCATTGCGGTGGTTGTCAAACTCTTTTCGCCGATCGTCAGCGCGGTCCGCGCGCTGGTTCGTGCAATCCTGAAACTGTTCGGCGTGCAGACCGACCCGGACAGCCACATCCTCGCTCTGCGGGAAGAAATCGAAGGTGCGCTGAACCTCGGTCATTCCGAAGGCGTGGTGGAGAAGGAGGACCGCGACCGGATCCTCGGCGCGCTGGATCTGGGCGAGCGGACGGTGGACGAGATCATGCTCCACCGCTCGAAAATCGAAATGATCGATGCCGATGATGACCCCGGCAAGATCCTCGAACAGTGCCTGTCGAGCCCGCATACCCGCCTGCCCGTCTATCGCGGGACCTATGAGAACATCATCGGTGTCATCCACGCCAAGGATCTGGCCCGCGCCATGTATGCCCGTAGCGCGGCCAGCGAGATGGCGGGTGGGGATATGTCGACCTTCGACATCACCGAAGTCGCCATGCCCGCCTATTTCATTCCGGAGGTCACGACCCTTGACGACCAGATGCGGGAATTTCTGCGCAAACACACCCATTTCGCACTGGTTGTGGATGAGTATGGCGCACTGCTCGGGCTGATCACTCTCGAAGATATTCTTGAGGAGATCGTGGGAGAGATCGCCGACGAGTTCGACGATCACGAAGCCGATCAATACTCTGTAGAGAAGAATGGCGACTGGATCGTCGATGGCGGGATGACCATTCGCGACTTGAACCGCGCTGCCGACTGGGGCCTCCCGGATGAGGAAGCCAACACCGTCGCGGGTCTGGTGCTCCACGGCGCCCAGATTATCCCGAATGAGGGGCAGGTCTTCTCCTTCTACGGGTATCGGTTCGAGGTCATGCAGAGACTGGACAACCGGATTACAAAGCTACGCATTCGCAGGCTCTGACTCACGCAGCCCGGCACATCTTCGCCGGGTTTGCCAGGGTGCATTGACCTCGCGGGGCCACGACCCAGTTTCCAAATCAGTTCATTCAGCCGGAGGATCTCATGTCGCTACCCGTCTCACCCCAGGGAGACCTGACCGTCGCACTCGCACGCGATCCCTATCGCACATTGTCCCAGACCGCCCTGCGGGTCGGCGCCGATGCATTCCGAGGCAAGCTTCTGCTCAGTGACACTGTCTTCCTGACCGGACGCGACATGGCCGAACAGTTCTACACCGGCGGCTTTGCGACCGTCTCCCCAACGGGTTCGGGCAAAATCCTCGGCTTCATTGGCGGCAACGACACCGACGCGGAGACGCAACAGACCGAGCGCCAGCGCCGTCGTGCGCTCCTGACCGACGCGATTGCGCCGGAAAAGCGTGAGGCCCTGATCGGTAGGGTCGAGGCCGGGCTCAAGGCCCTGTCCGAGCGTGCCCCCAATGAGATCGTCCTGCGCGACGAGATGGTGCGCGTGCTGACCCGCGCAACGCTCGAATGGGCGGGTCTTACGCTGTCCGAGGGCGAGGCCGAGAAGGTCGCCGAAGACCTTATCACCCGTTCCGGCCATGCGATTCCGACGTCCCTGCGCAAGGTGGGTGCGGCACCCAGCCAACAACGTCTCGAAAGCTGGGCCGCGACACTGATTGGCGAGATCCGGGCCAACACCCGCGAAGTCACCCGCGACGGTCTCGCCGATCAGGTGGCCAGCTACTACACCGCTGAGATGCTTCCCCCTGACAGGAAGGAAGCGGGCACGGAGTTCCTCAACCATCTCAACGCGATTACAGGCGTCGCGACGTATTTCACCTTCATGGCTCATGCCTGTGCGACCCGCGAAAATGGTCACCGCGATATGTCCGAGCGGCCCCACTCCTTTGTGCAGGAAGTCCGCCGCTATTATCCGGCGGTGCCCTTCGTCCGGGCGCGGACATCGAAGGACGTGGAAATCGCGGGCGCGACGGTCGAGGCCGGGACACGCGTGGTGCTCGACCTGTACGGCATCAACCACGACGCGCGGCTCTGGGATCACCCGGCCATGTTCCGTCCGTCGCGCTTCGACAACCTCACCATTGATCCCTATGCGCTGCTGGCTCAGGGTGCGGGCGATGAGGTGACTGGCAACCCCTGCCCAGGCCTCGACCTGACCACCGATCTGATGCTGGCATTCGGGGAGTGGTTCAGCGGGCTGACCTACGAGATGCCGCGCCAGAACCTCGATCTTGCGATGAGTGAGATGCCCGCACTGCCGAAGAGCGGCGTGGTGCTGCAAAACCTGCGCGCCGCCTGATCATCGAAGCGACTAAGAAAACAGCCCGGGATCTATCAATTCCGGGCTGTTTTATGGGTCAGAACCCGTAAATTTCGCCGAATTTGGCCTCCAGATAGGAGAGCAGCGGCTCTTCCGAGGGCGCACCTCCGATGGCGTGAATGATGGTCTCACGTGGCGTGCGAAGGGACCCATGGCGCTGGAGCTTCTCCCGCAGCCAGTCGGTTGCCGGGCTCGGGTCCCCGTCGGCCAGCGCAGAATCGAGATCCGGCACATCCCGCCGCAGCGCCTCATTGAGACAGCCCGCATAGACATTGCCGAGCGTGTAGGTCGGGAAGTAGCCGAACAGCCCCACCGACCAATGCACATCCTGCAAGCAGCCCTGTGACGGGCGGTCCGGGCGATACCCGAAATCCGCCTCGAAACGGTCGTTCCACGCGCCTTCGAGCTCGGCCACAGTCAGGGATCCGTCGATAAGCTCCCGTTCCAGATCAAAGCGCAACAGCACGTGCAGGTTGTACTGAACTTCATCGGCTTCGGTGCGAATGAAGCCCTTCTGCAGCCGGTTCACAGTGCCGAAAAACCCGTCCGCATCCATGCCAAGATCACCAAACAGGTCCGTCATTCGACCATGAAGCCAACCGGTGAAGGCGCGCGAGCGACCAAGCTGGTTCTCATAGATCCGGCTTTGGCTCTCATGGACCCCCATAGAGGCGCCGTGACCGAGCGGGGTGAAGGCATAGGCCGGGTCCACCCCCTGCTCGTAACAGCCGTGACCCACTTCGTGAATTGTGGAGTAGAGACAGTTGAACGGATCGGCGGGGTCGGTGCGGGTGGTGATCCGCACGTCGCTGCCCGACCCGGAACTGAACGGATGCACTGCCTTGTCGATCCGGCCGCGCTCGAAATCATAGCCGTACCGCTCCGCCACGTCACGGGCCAGCGCGATCTGGGTGTCTTCGGCGAAGGTCCCCATAAGTGGCTCAGGGTGCTGCTCCGCGCCGAAGATCCTGTCACGCAGAGCCACAAGCCGGGGCCGCAGCGCACCGAACATCGCCGCCAGATCCGCTCCGGTCGCCCCCGGCTCGAACTGGTCGAGCAGCGCGTCATAGGCAGAGCCGTCGGAGAGCGCTGCGGCCTCGTCGCGCTTCAGCGCCACGATCTGCTCCAGCATCGGCGTAAAGGCCGCCACATCATCCGCCGCCCTTGCCGCAGCCCAGACGCCCTGGGCCCGGGAAGTCACCCGCGCCAATTCGGCGGCCAGGTCGGCAGGCACTTTGGTCGCATGGTCCACTTGCCGGCGGATCTCACGCAGATTGGCGCGGCTCACTTCGTCGAGATCAGCGCTTTCGGCCTCGGCCAGCCCGTCTGCCAGAGCCGGATCGCTACGCCGGGCGTGGAGCAATTCCTCCATCGCACCCATCTGCTCGGCCCGCTGATCGGCGGCGCCTTTGGGCATCATCGTCTCCTGGTCCCAGCCCAGCAGCCCGGAGACTCCAGCGAGGATCTGCGTCTGGCGCTGACGCGCCATCACCCGTTCATAGGCTGTGCTCATCATGCGTCCCTCAGCGACTGGCTCTGCGGATAGGCGTTCTGGTGGCGCGCGCGCAGGATCAGCACCCAGAGCGCCACGGCCCCGATCTGGTGCAGGATCGCCAGATACCACGGCGAGGAATGCATCACCGTGACGACGCCCAGCACCATTTGCACCGCCAGCATCGCGATGACCCCGTGATAGGCGGCGCGGGTCTTGCGGTAGGATGACTTACGAGCGCGCAGGAAGACCACCACCGCGACCACCGTCAGCACATAGGCGGACATGCGGTGCAGGAACTGCACCAGCCCGTCATTTTCAAAGAAATTCCGCCAGAGCGGCTCGATCGCGAAGGGATCGGGCGGAAAGAACCCACCCGCCATGAGCGGCCAGTCAATATAGTTGCGGCCCGCGTCGATGCCCGCGACCAGCGCACCCAGCAGGATCTGGAAAAACGCCAGCCCCACGAGAATCCCCGCTGAGCCCATCAACCCGGTCTCCCGGCCCCTCCGGGCGGTCAGGAGTTGCGCTTCGCTACGGGACAGTTGCAGTGCGAACCACGTGATCAGCCCGAGAATCACAAAGGCGAGGCCCAGATGGGTGGCGAGCCGGTAGGAGGCCACGTCAAGCCGGTACGAGTCCACGTCGAGCATGTCTCCCCCGAGGCCCGACGACACCATCCACCAGCCGATTGCCCCCTGGAGACCGCCCAGCGCGCCCAGCGCCAACAGCCGACCCGTCCAGCCACGCGGGATCTGCCGGGTCACGAGGAAACCGACGAAACCCAGCGCCCAGACGAGGCCGATCACGCGCCCCAGTTGCCGGTGCCCCCATTCCCACCAATAGATTGTCTTGAACTCCGACAGGGTCATGTCGGCATTTTGCAACTGGAATTCGGGGATTTCCTGATATTTGGCAAACTCGGCCTGCCAGTCAGCCTCAGACAGGGGAGGCACCGCGCCGGTCACAGGGCGCCATTCGGTGATCGACAGCCCGGAATCGGTCAGGCGGGTCAGGCCACCCACCGCGATCATCACCGCCACGAGGGCAAACAGAACGATTAGCCACACCCGGATCGCCTTACGGGCGCCTTTGGGCCGGGCGTCGATCATGCCGCCTTTGGGTTGCTCTGCCGGGCGCTGCTCGGCGCCCACCTCTTCGAAAATCGCGCGTTTCTGTGCCATGGGGTCTCCGCTTTGGCGTCGCGCGAAAGCTATTCTCCGGGACCCGGCGCTGCAAGGCCGCAGAGTCGATGCCTTGTCAGTCGCGACGTCGCACCAGTTGCCGCAACGCGCCATGCAGGATCTGCGTGTCTGATCGGGTCAGCGGCATCCTCGCCCAGAGATTGCGCAGAGAGCGTTTCATATGAGCCGCCTTGTGGTCGGGGAAGAAGAAGCCCGCCTCCTCCAGCCGGTCTTCGAAATGTCCGGCCCAGCGCTCGACCTCCGGCAGCGTCGCCATGACGGGTCCGTCCTCGGGGACAGCTCCCGTCTCCACCGCCTGACGACGCCATTCATAGCCCATCAGCAACACACATTGGGCAAGGTTCAGGGACGCAAATTGCGGGTTCACCGGGACGGTCACGACGGCCTGCGCCCGGGCAATATCGTCGTTCTCCAAACCTGCCCGCTCGGGTCCGAAGAGAACGCCCACGCGCCGTCCCTGCACGATCGACCTGCGCGCCTCCGCCATGGCCGTCTCAGGCGTGTGAACGGGCAAAGTCATATCGCGGGGCCGCGCGGTGGTGGCAAAAAGTACATCACAGCCCTCCGCGGCGTCGGCAATGCTATCTGCGAGCCGGGCACTCTCCAGCACCGCAGACGCGCCCGACGCGAGCGCCACGGCGCGTTCATTGGGCCAGCCGTCGCGGGGTGAGACCAGCCGCATGTCCGTCAGGCCGAAATTCAGCATGGCGCGCGCGGCGGCACCGATATTCTCGCCCATTTGCGGGCGCACGAGGATGAAGGCGGGCATCTGTTCCATGGCGCCGCTCTTATGTCGCGGCGCAGCGCAGGTCCAGCATGGTCAAACGCCTCGGCGCAGGATAGGACGCATCCAAGACTGACCGGAGGCCCCCATGTCCGAAGATGTGCCGCAACTCTACCTGATCTCCCCGCCGCAGATTGATGCAGGCTTTCCCGATCTGGCCGCCCGGATTCTGGACGCGGCTCCCGTATCTTGCCTGCGGATCGACCTCGCCACACGGGACGAAGACACGCTCCTTCGTGCCTGCGATCTGCTGCGCGCCGTGACCGAGCCGCGCGACGTGGCGCTGGTCATTGCCGATCACTGGAAACTGGCGGAACGCACCGGTCTCGACGGGGTGCATCTGTCCGATGGCGCGCGGCAAGTTCGCAAGGCGCGGGCTGATCTCGGCGCTGACGCCATTGTCGGCGCGTTCTGCGGAGCCTCCAGCCATGACGGCATGACCGCCGGCGAAATGGGTGCCGATTACGTGAGCTTCGGCCCTCTGGGCGGTCCTGATCTGGGCGATGACCCGGCGGAGATCGACCTCTTTGCGTGGTGGTCTGAAATGATCGAGGTTCCGGTCGTGGCCGAGGGTGGGCTCGACCCGGAGCTTCTCGGTCGGCTCGCCTCGGTGACGGATTTCGTCGCGCTGGGCGAAGAGATCTGGCGCAGTGACGATCCGCTGGCCACGCTTACCGCCCTGCGCTCAGCCCTCGTCGTCTGAACCCGCCAGCAGCCCCGCTCTGCGCAAGCCGCCCCGGACGGTCTCTTCGGCCAGCCGGGCCAGGGCTTTCCGGTTAGGGTGGGTTGCGACGGCGATGGGATCATGGCGGCGCACCTCGACCCGGCCATGGCGGGGCGCGGACAGGATCTTGATAAGGTTCTCACCGAACTCCATCTCGCCCCACCAGCCATAGAATCGGGAATCGCCACCATCGGGCGGGTGGTAAAGAACAGAGATCGGCTGAACCTGCATCTCGTCGCGCAGCTCGTCGGTCATGAAGGCGGCAAACAGCGTGGTCTTGAAGGGCAGCACCCGAATGCCATCCGTCGAGGTGCCTTCAGGGAAAAACAAAAGCCGGTGGCGGGCGTGGAGCCGTTCCTCCAGCTCCGCCTGCTGTCGTTTCGCCTCCCGCCGGTCACGGCGGATAAAGAGCGTTCCGGTGGCCTTCGCCAGCAACCCGATGCCGGGCCAGCCCGCCACCTCAGCCTTCGACACGAAATACAGCGGCTCCACGGAGTTCAGCACAAAGATATCCAGCCAGCTCACGTGGTTGGCGACCATCGCGCCCTCGCCCTGCATTTGCGGGCCACTGACCTGATGTTTCAGCCCGATGATCCGGAGCGCGCCGCGGCAGACGGTGACGGTGATCCACGGGGTGACCGGACGGTGATGGCCGCAAATGGGACGCTCGATCAGACGCACCAACATGTGCACCGCCAGCATCCCAAAGACCCAGATCGCCAACGGAACGCCCCGCAGCACCGCACGCAGCCAGCCGGCAACGCCGATGGGACCCTCGTCCGCCGGGGTCTCTTCGGTCCAGATCACGCGCGACCCCGTCCGTAAAGCGCCCGGCCCCGCTCGGTGATACTGGCCGTGTCCATGATCAGGCAAACATCGGTGGTGTTGAATTGCCGATCGATCCAGGCTCCCTCGCCGACCATGCCTCCGAGGCGCAGGTAGCCCTTGATGAGCGATGGCATCGCCCGCATGGCGGCAACGCGGTCGATTTGGTCTTCTGGCAGCAGATCCATCGGATGCGCTTCCGGCAGACGAGCAGTGACGCGCAGTTCGGGTGGGGCCAGATAGCGGTGATGCAGGATCGAAAGCGGACCGGCCAGCGCCTCTGCGTCGGTCCCGTGAAAGGACGCCACGCCAAAGAGGATCTCGGCCCCTTCAGTCGCTACCAGTTCCGCGAGCCCGCCCCAGAGATGCACCATCGCATCGCCGCCGCGGTAGTCGCGATGGAGGCAGGACCGGCCCAATTCCAGCAGCCTGCGCCCCGATTCGCGTAACGGTGTCAGGTCGTACTCAGATTCGCTGTAAAAGCCGCCCGCCTCCTCTGCTGCTGCAGCGGTCATCAGCCGGTACACCCCCACAATGCGGTCGTCCTCGGCCCGTGCGGCATCTTCGAGCAAGAGATGTCGACAGAGCGGATCAAAGCGGTCCGCCTCGATGCGCTGATCGTGGTCCGTCAGTTCACCTGAACCACCGAGTTCTTCGACAAAGACCTCAAACCGCAGACGTTGCGCTGCGCGGAGGTCGTCAGCGGTCTCTGCCAACCGGACCGACAAGTTGGTCGGGCCGCCGGAGCGAGAAGGGTTCGGGATCGTCATGGCGCGGGTTCTAAGCCTGAGGCCCGCTCTCCGCAATACACGTCGCGCCCAGACTGCTACTCAGCGAGGAGCAGCTGAACATGCCGTCCGTCAATAACAACTTTACCTTTCTGCTGAAACATCACCGTAATGGTTCCGGCGATATTTGACTGAACCTGACCTTGCCCCCAATCCGGGGCATCGGGATGGCGCACGATCATACCAGGTTCGAGCAAGGCGTTCATATCTGACATGGCTGAGCCCATCTTTTGAAGACGGAGACGAGTATGACAAACTTCTCACCAGAATTGAACTGGCTCATCGGGTCGCGGATCTGCCACGACATCGCAAACCCATTGGGCGCCATCGGCAATGGCATCGAGCTGGTCCAGATGACCGGGGCCGCCACGGGACCCGAGATCGATCTGGTGATCGGCTCGCACCAAGCGGCTGTCGCGCGATTGAACCTGTTCCGGCTTGCTTTCGGGGCAAGCGCCGCCGATCAGACTGTCACCGGACAGCAATTGGCCGATCTGCGCGCCTCGCTGGCTCAAGGCCGCAACGTCTCGCTCGACTGGGACTCCCCCGGTGATCTGAACCGCGATGACGCTCGGCTCGCCGCACTTCTGCTGATGACCGGAGAAACCATGCTGGCCTACGGCGGAAAGATGGCCCTCTCCTCGCAGATGGGCGGTTTCACGCTCCGGCTGAAAGCAGATCGATTACGGGCCGAGGCGGAAATCATCGACTATCTGACAAACCCGGCCGCCCCCCTTCCACCAGCGTCAGAGGTACACCTGACCTTGACGCGCCTCGCCGCGGAAGCCACCGGGCGGACGATCCGTGTCACGGGGGATACCGCACAATCGATGGCGATCCATGCCTCCCGGTAGTCAGGTCCGCACGGTCCCGCTGCCGCGCACGCGATATTTGAAAGACGTGAGCTGCTCCGCACCCACCGGGCCGCGCGCGTGGAGGCGACCCGTAGCGATGCCAATTTCTGCGCCCATCCCGAACTCGCCGCCATCGGCGAACTGGGTCGAGACGTTCACCATGACAATGGCGCTGTCTACTTCGGTCAGAAAGCGCTCGGCGGTTTCCGGGTTCGCAGTGACGATGCAATCGGTGTGGTCCGAGCCATACCGGGCGATGTGCCCCATCGCGGCGTCCAGATCAGGCACAACCCGGGCGGCGATGATCATATCAAGGAACTCTTTGCCCCAGCTCTCCTCAGACGCGGGAACGGTCCCCTCGATCGCGCCAAGCATCTCATCCGCCTGCACCTCGACGCCCTTCTCAAGAAGCGCCCGAATAACCCCCTGACCGATGGTATTGGCCACGTCCTGGTGGATCAGCAAACATTCCGCCGCGCCGCAAATGCCCGTCCGGCGGGTCTTGGCGTTCAACACGACCTTCAGCGCAACCTCGGGATCTGCATCCTTATCGATGTAGATGTGCACGATGCCTTCCAGATGGGCAAAGACCGGCACCCGTGCCTCACGCTGGACCAAACCCACGAGCCCCTTGCCCCCACGCGGCACGATCACGTCAATGTGGTCGGTCATGGTCAGCATTTCCGACACCGCCGCCCGGTCGCGGGTCGGCACCCGCTGGATGGCGTCGACGGGCAAACCGGCCCGAGTCAAGCCCTCGACGAGACAGGCATGGATGGCGCCTGAACTGTGAAAGCTCTCGGACCCCCCGCGCAGAATCACAGCATTGCCGGATTTCAGGCACAGCGCGCCAGCGTCAGCCGTCACATTGGGCCGACTCTCATAAATCACACCGATGACACCCAGCGGCGTGCGGACGCGCTCGATATGCAGGCCGGAGGGCCTGTCCCATGCGTCCATCACCGCCCCCACGGGATCAGGCTGCGCGGCAATGGCCCTCAGCGCCTCCGCGATGGCGAAGATGCGCGCCTCATCCAGCATAAGGCGGTCGAGCATCGCACCCGACAATCCATTGTCCCGACCAAAAGACAGATCATCCGCGTTCGCTGCGATGATCTCGGGCGTCCGTTCGATCAGCAGATCGGCGGCATGGGTCAGCGCGGCGGATTTGGCTTCCGGCGGGGCGATGGCGATCTCGCGGCTGGCCGCCCGGGCGCGTCGCCCGATATCTTCCATGATTTCCGAGATGTCCGCCTGATCTTTCATGTCGTCCTCACACAACCATATCGTCCCTGTGCACCAGCGCGGCGCGTCCGGGATAGCCAAGGATAGCCTCAATTTCCGAACTGCGACACCCAGCAATGGCGCGCGCTTCATCCGAGGTGTAGCGCGCGAGGCCATTGCCGAGGATCGCACCCTCCGTGGTCTCGATCGCCACCGGATCTCCGCGCTCCCACGCGCCCGAGATCATCGTGACCCCGGCGGGCAGAAGCGATTTACCGCTGGCAAGCGCCTGTCCGGCCCCGGCATCGACCACGATCCGGCCACGCGGTTTCATCGCGGCGATCCAGACCTTGCGTGCGGTTTTGGGGTCCGTCTGAGGCAGAAACCAGGTATGTCTTGCATCATTCTCAAGCTCTGTCAGTGGTTTGAAAAGCAAACCTGATGTGATGCACAAAGCACATCCCGACAGCACAGCCGTCCGCGCCGCCATCACCTTTGTCCGCATTCCACCCTTGGAGAGATGCGACGCCGCCTCACCGGCCATGGCCGAAATCTCTGGTGTGATCTCCTCAACCACCGGCAAATGGCGGGCCTCGGGATGGGTCTGCGGGTTGGCGGTGTAGAGCCCGTCCACGTCGGACAGGAGCACCAGCTGATCTGCACCTACGGTGACGGCGATCTGCGCCGCGAGGCGGTCATTATCGCCAAACCGGATCTCGTCCGTCGCCACAGTATCATTCTCATTGACGATGGGCACCGCCCCGAGGGACAGGAGCGCCCCGAGCGTGGCACGGGCGTTCAGATAGCGGCGGCGGTCGGCGGTGTCCTCCAGCGTAAGGAGCACCTGCGCGGCGGTCAGATCATGGGGCGCCAACATCTCCTCATAGGCGCGAGCAAGCGCGATTTGTCCTGCGGCCGCAGCGGCTTGCGCCTGCTCCAGCGCCAGCGCTCCCGAGCCCAGCCCCAGCCGTCCGCGCCCCAACGCGATGGACCCGGAGGAAACCAGCACCACCTCTGTCCCGCGCGCCCGGATCCGCGCCACATCCTCACAAAGCCCGGCCAGCCAATCCCGCCGCAGCGCTCCGGTGGTGCTGTCAACGAGGAGCGCCGAGCCGATCTTCACCACCAGACGCTTCGCATCCCGGATATTCAGGGTTGCCACGGTCCGCTATCCTCTTCTTCGACCGTTTTGGTCCAGCCACGCGCCGCGGCAATGGTTTTGCGCAGCGCCCGCAGAACTTCGGTCACGCCCTCGCCCGAGACACCGGACATGATCATCACCGGGCCTGCTACCGCCTCCAGCTCCTCTCGGATAAATGCCCGTTCCTCTTCGTCTAGCGCGTCGCACTTGTTCAGAGCCGTAACGCGCGGCTTATCCGCGAGTCCGCCGCCATAGGCCTCAAGCTCCTCGATAACAGTGCGCCAGTCCCCCACCGGGTCGCCAGACGTACCGTCCACGAGATGCAACAGCACCGCACAGCGCTCCACGTGGCCAAGGAACCGATCCCCGATCCCCTTGCCCTCATGAGCGCCCTCGATGAGGCCAGGAATGTCGGCGATCAGGAATTCACTGCCGTCGACGCCCACCACTCCGAGATTGGGGTGCAGCGTGGTGAACGGATAGTCGGCGATCTTGGGCCGGGCGTTGGAGGTTGCCGCGAGGAATGTCGATTTGCCCGCATTCGGCAGGCCCAGCAGCCCTGCATCAGCAATCAGCTTCAGCCGCAGCCAGAGGGTACGCTCGACACCGGGCTGGCCGGGATTGGCGCGGCGGGGGGCCTGATTGGTCGAGGATTTGAAATGCAAATTGCCCCAGCCGCCATTGCCGCCCTCGGCCAGAACCACCCGCTGACCGACTTCGGTCAGGTCCGCGATCACCGTTTCCTCGTCTTCCTCAAGGATTTCGGTCCCCACGGGCACCCGCAGCACAATATCCGCGCCACTGGCGCCGGTGCGTTGGCTGCCCATGCCGTGCTGTCCGTTTTTCGCAAAGAAATGCTGCTGATAGCGGAAATCGATCAGCGTGTTCAGCCCATCGACCGCCTCAGCAATGACATCCCCGCCGCGACCGCCATCACCGCCATCAGGGCCGCCATATTCGATAAACTTCTCACGACGGAAGGAAATCGCCCCGCCGCCGCCCGAGCCGGAGCGGATATGGACCTTTGCAAGGTCGAGGAATTTCATGTCGCCTGCTCCGTTTTCTGTTCTGTGCGAGCGATAGACCACCACCCGCTCCGCCTCAAGCCGCGCTGTTCGCGCCACTCCGCCCGCGTCATCCGGTAGAGGCGGACCGGCGCCTCCTGCCCGAGTGCCCGGAAATGCCGTTCTTCGTCACCGACATGGCGGAACCCCATCTTCTCGATGACCCGTCGCGAGCCTTCATTGCCATGCATATGGGAGATCGAGACCTCCTTGCGGTTCGGATCCGCGAATGCCGCATCGATCACTGCAGCGCAGGCCTCGCTGGCATAGCCCTGTCCCCAATGGGGGCGTGCCAGCCAGAAACCGATTTCACCCGCGATCGAGATGAGGCCCATCAGATCATTAGGCCGGTCCTTCCGACAGATCGCCCAACAGCGCCGCGCCTCCGCGAAGGGCGACGCGACAAACGCCTCCGCGTCCGCCTGAGTGTAGGGGAACGGCACCACGGAAAGCCACCGGGAGACATCGTAATTGCCGACGCCCTCCACCAGCGCCGGACCGTCCGCCGGCGTCAGGGGCCTTAAGTGCAGCCTGTCCGTGTCGATCCACGCAATATCTCCGGGCATGGCGGCCTCCGGTCGGAACACAAAAAAGGGGAGCGGCCCGCGCCGCTCCCCTTTCAAACTCACAGGAACGGATCGCGCCTTACTCGGCGGCTTCCGCTTCCGGCAGCACGGACACAAAGGTCCGGCCCTTCAGGCCCTTGTGGAAGGTCACGCGGCCTTCTTCGGTGGCGAAGATGGTGTGATCCTTGCCAAGGCCAACACCCTGGCCCGGCCACCACTTGGTGCCGCGCTGACGGATGATGATGTTGCCGGGAATGACTTCCTGGCCGCCGAACTTCTTGACGCCAAGACGGCGTCCCGCGGAGTCGCGACCGTTGCGGCTGGAACCGCCTGCCTTTTTATGTGCCATTCGGTGTTACTCCTTTTCAGCGTTGAACTGAGCAGCCTGCTCGATCCAGTTGTCGCGCTCGATGCGACCCTTGAACGACAGCTGGTCATCCATATAGGCGATTTCTTCCGGACCCCAAGCCATGATCTGGTCGAAGTGATACACGCCATTCTCGTGCAGCTTCTTCTCCAGGGCCGGACCCACGCCCGAGATCTTCTTCAGATCGTCGGCCTCGCCGCCGCGGGGGGCGTCGAGCAGGTTCGAGGGCTTCTCAGCGTCAACAGCCTCGGCTGCGGGCGCTTCGGCCTTCGGAGCTTCGGCTTTCTTCGGGGCAGCGGCCTTCTTCGGAGCCGCAGCTTCGGTCATCGCGACACCGGCGGCACCGGCACCAACAGCGGCCTTCACGCCGGACGCCTTGGCGCCGGACTCGAGGATCTCGGTGATGCGCAGCAGGGTCAGTTGCTGACGGTGGCCCTTCGTGCGCTTCGAGCCGTGCTTCCGGCGGCGCTTGACGAAGTTGATGACCTTGTCACCCTTGATCTGGTCAATGATCTCGGCCTGAACGCCGGCATCATCCACCAGCGGCGCACCAACGGTGGAACCCACCATCAGGACGTCGTTGAACTGGACGGTTTCACCGGATTCCGCTGCAAGCTTCTCGACCCGCAGGACGTCGCCTGCCTGAACCCGATACTGCTTGCCGCCAGTCTTCATGACTGCGAACATGTCGTTTACCTTCATTTTCCGCGTCCTGTGGTCCCGCAAGCGGCGTTTTCGGGGTCTTCCCCACCTCGGACAGCGCGCCCCTTTCGGGACAACATTGCAAAAAGACCCGCGCGAACGATCCTGGCGGGTCCGCGCTCTCTGAAGAAACCCACCCCCGAAGTCAAGACCGATATGCTGTCAGAGTGACTGACCCTGCATCCGCTCTGCCGCGGCGTCGCCAAGTTGGCGCGATACCTCCAGATATACCGCATCGAAGCCTTCGAACAGCACCGCATTCAAGGCCTGCCCGGCCTCAGATTCCGAAACCGCGATGTAGGTCTCAAGCGTTTCGTCACTGAGGGGCGAATAGGCCATGGTCAGAAATCCGTAGATCCATCGGCGTGCCTCGTCCCGGATCATATCGATCTGCGCGTAGCTGTCCCGGATCAGATCTTCTTCGGATGTCACACCCGGCAGAGCACCCTTGTCGAAAAGCGCTGTATAGAAGGCCAAATTTGAGTTCAGTGTTCCCGTCACATTCTGCTCGATCAGATCGTTGACCTCCGCGAAGCGGTCAATCTGGTCAAACCGCTCCCCGGGCAGTCCCTGAAACATCTCATAAGCTGTTGTCTGAGCGCTTTCATCAGCCATGACCTCTCGGGCTGACAGTTCGAGGCTGATGATCTCCTGTCCTTCCTCCGATCCAAAAAATGTGATCAACGGCGCGAGATTGGCATTGTCGAGGCCTCTGGCAAAACTGTCCCGGATTTCAGAGCCAAAAAACTCTGCATCATAGATTTCCGAGACCGATGCGGACCAGCCGTCGCTGCTGATCCCCGGGAAAAGATCTTCCTCGATCACCTCACCATAAGCGAGCCCTTCGGCGCGAAGCTGAGTAATCACATCATCGATCCGCAGGAGGTCATAAAGCGTGTCTGATTCCTCAGACGCTACGCCTGGCGCAGCGCAAAGCCCCCAAATCGCCGCAACCATCAGTCCATCGAACCGCATATTCACCTCCTTATCTCTTATGCCAGACGTAATTCCTCCCGTCTGCTCTGCCAAGATGACAGATCCTGGACATTTCGGCCTTGCGTCCCAATGTTGCCCCGGATAAACGCCCGTTGACCCCCGCGGAGAGGTGCCGGAGTGGTCGAACGGGGCGGTCTCGAAAACCGTTGTGGGTGCAAGCCCACCCAGGGTTCGAATCCCTGTCTCTCCGCCAGAAACCTGCCCCAATAAATTTCGGTAAAGCCTTGTTTATAGAGGATATTTCGAGATTTTCAGGTGGCTGAGTTCACCCTGTGTATCTCAAATGCTACACAATATGCTACACATTTTGCTACACATCCGCGCCCTGAGCCTCGCTCTTGCAGCGTGATAATTCTTGCGCCATCCCTGCCCTATGAAGCCTATCATGCGCGGCAAGCTCTATTACATCCGGCGTCGGGTTCCCCGGCGATATGAGGGTGTGGAGAGCCGTCGGGATGTCTGGCTGTCCCTGAAAACGAGGCATGGGAATCGAGGCTGGCCGGTGACACTGCAGATTCGGAACGCCGGTTTGCCGCCGCGCGCCAGCTCGCGCAGGCCCGCGGTTATCGGTTTCTCAAGCCAACAGATGTCCGCAAGCTTCCCGATGATGAACTGCTGCGGCGCTTTGCGGACGCTACTGATCCCAAAGCCAAGCCGCAGGATGGGGATGCGCTTCTCGGACTGAATGCCCCTCCCGTGACGCTGTCCCGCGCCCTGGAGCTCTACTGGCAGTTCGCCGAAGAGGACACGCTCGACAAGAGCGCCGATCAGGTGCGCCGCTGGCGCAACCCCCGCATCAAAGCGTTCCGCAACCTGATCTCCGTTGTCGGTGATCGCCCCCTGACCGATCTCACCCGTGAGGACATGCTGGCCTTCCGCGATTGGTGGATCGAACGGGTCAAATCAGGTCAGGTACAGAAGCAATCCGCGAATAAAGACTTCACCTATGTGTCGGCAGTCCTTCGGCGCGTGAACGATATGATGCGGCTGGGCCTTGATTTGCCGCTGGATCGCTTAGCGTTCCGCTCTGCTGAAAAGAACCGCAGGCCTGCGTTCTCGACCAGCTGGATCACAGACAGGATCTTGGCGCCGGGCGCGCTGGACGGCCTGAACCTCGAAGCCCGGTGTATCCTGCTCGGGATGGTAAACACCGGCTACCGGCTGGGCGAGGCCGAGGCCCTGACGCGCGATCAAATCCGGCTGGATCATGACGTCCCTCATATCTCGATCGAGCCGGTTGAGCGGCAGCTGAAAACCAGACATTCGGTTCGTATTGTCCCGCTGGCCGGTGTCAGCCTTGAAGCGTTCCGATCCTGCCCTGACGGCTTTCCAAGATACCGGCAGGGTGCTGGTGTCTCAAACCTGCTGACGAAGTATTTGCGGAACAACAAGTTGCTAGAAACACCGGAGCATTCGACCTACTCCCTGCGGCATAGTTTTGAGGACCGCTTGCTCGCCGCCGGAGTCGACAACCGGATCCGCTCGGATCTCATGGGGCATGCGTTCAGTCGGCAGAAGTATGGAGCGGGCGCGAGCATTGAGCAGATGTTCGAAGCGATCAAATTGATCTCGTTATGAGCAACAGAGAGGGCGCGACACTACGTGGCAAGAAAGCGCCGATCTTTCGTCATTACGTGATTTTTAATGACAGATTCACCAGAACGTGCGACGCTAAATTGCGTGGGAAACGCCGGATAAACTCATGTTGAGGCGCTGCAAGCAGC
This sequence comes from Palleronia caenipelagi, assembly GCF_007004065.1. Classification (GTDB taxonomy): domain Bacteria; phylum Pseudomonadota; class Alphaproteobacteria; order Rhodobacterales; family Rhodobacteraceae; genus Palleronia; species Palleronia caenipelagi. The sequence goes on from NZ_VFSV01000009.1 coordinate 102,689, forward strand.
CTTGGCGGTTATAGGTACGGTTGTCCTTTGGATGATAGCCTGTCTGGCCTGTAGCAACTTGGGTCCGGGGCCCACGCTCCTTAAAACTGATATCCGTAATGGGTAAATATCAATTTCTGATTGTCAGTTAATTCAGCTTTTTTCACTGACGACGGTTGCAAGACTAAGCCGTAGTCGGCGATCCGTGAACCTTCACGAGCCATTCTCTGCTGAAGGGCTTGAGCTGGTTCGGTCGTCCATCTAGGGCCGCGCGCGTCTGCCGCTTGATAGAATGCGCTTGCGACAATATCAGCCAATTGTAGACCTGCAACTTCATAGTGAGGCGAGTGGTTCACAAGCCCATATCTGAGCACCTCGTAGCAAATTTCTCTTTTGTTTAAGAATGTTGATCGGCCTGCTGCCTGATTTTTCAAGACCTCCCAATAAGCTTTAGTCTGTCCATATGAGTGCCCACCACGAGTGCTGAATATAACTCGAACGCATCTAGGTTCATTAAATTTTTTCACGCTGTCACGCTTACAATAATCAGTAGCGCGCTCCATAAGTAAGCGAACGCAGTAGTTATAAAACCACTGTGTCGACCCCCGTGCCTCGGCTTTATAATTTCGGTGACCGCGCATGTTCTTCTTATTTGAAGCGACCACGAACAGCCTACAGGGATACTCCGCAAGCAGTTCACAAGCCCGCCGTCGCTTGGTCGGGGACAGTTTGCGATAGTGTAACGCCGGTCCTTGAACCGCATTTATATTACTGCGGATGTCTTTAATCCACTGAATTGTAGAAAGCTCGTACTCCGCTCTAACAAGAACTGCGCCTATGCAAAGCCATTCACTGCTACCGTTCTCGTCGATCGGCTTCACTTTCCGAAGGCCGTCGTCTCCGGCCTCATCAATATATAAAACGTACTCATAACTGTCGGAACGCTGGTGCATATCCCATGAAGAGATCTGTCTTACCACAGAGTCAATGCGTTAATGACCCAGTTGTGGTCGGCCCGTGTACTCGACACGAATTAGGGTGCCATTAACGATTGCGCAGCCTTCGCTCTCACCCGCGCCATCACATCACCATTCTGCTCCGCCTCCACACCGTCAATAATCGCCTCCAGCCGCTGAAAGATCGGCGCCCAGGCCGTCATGCGCTGTTCATCTTCGACCATCCAGCCAGCTAGCTTTTCAAGCCGTTGCCGCAGTTCTGCCGCCGGGATCTTGCGGGGGTTTCGATGGCGACGGTTCATTGAGGGAACGCCTCGCGCATGATCCCGGAGGTCACGCATCCGATCAGAACGTTGATGTCAGCAGTGTCGATCATGGCGGGTTCCGGTGATCAGAAAAAAGGCCGACGGGACGCAGGGAGGAGGTCGTCCCGCCGGAGTGAACCGGCGCCGGGAGGAGAGTGGCGCCGGTGTACTTGTGTCAGTCCGTTGACATCACATGATCTGCGCCGGGGCTGTCGGGCTCTGTCAGGATCTGCAGAGGCGTTAGATCGCTGTGGAAAACAGTCGCGGTGTAGAGCACCACCAGAACCACGAGCATGATGCCTGTGGCGCAGAGACCGGCGGCGACCAGTGCGATGCTGTCCCGAAGGTCCTCGAGGCTGGCCTGCCGACTGATATCGACGGCCCAATCATCGGCCATGGGTATGCCTCCTCACAAAGTCGGAGAACGTCTCGGCGCGAGCGATGCAGGCGTTGGCTATTTCGAGGTCCTCGTCGGTCTGCGCCCGCTCTTTCATGAGGTGCGCGTAGCAGAGCGGAACATACGCCATGTGCGGACGCTCATTACCCTCGCATGCGAGCAGGATGTTTGTGAATGCAGCCTGATAGGTCGGGCGATCACCATCGTCCGGCAGCTGATCTAGCACCCGGATCATGCTAGCCGCGATCGTCTGCGCGAGAACTTCAGGGGGCATGAACTCGCGGGGGGCAGCCGTCAGCATGCGGCCCTCCCGCTATGAGATGGCGCTGGCTTGATCGTAAGCGGTCCGGTCGCGAGAACGCCGTGCTGGCGCTGTAAGGCGCTGCGAATGGCCACGCTCAAGCGGCAATGCGGGGTGGCCTTGTCGAGTAGGATCACCAGCTCACCGGGCTTCCCGGTGGGTGTGCGGTATCGGGCAGCGTAGCGCCCGAGATGGGTGACGGGGTTCATTGGTCGCCCTCTACAGCGGAGCGGGCCACCAGACAGAAGTTCCAGTCCTCACCACGCGCACGGGCGCGTTTCTCCAGCGTCTCGGCCTGAGATCGGCTGCCGCCCCAAGCGTAGGCGCTGTTGCCGGTCAGGCCCTCCCCGCTCAGATGGAGAAACTTCCCGGTGATGCGATCGATGAGCCGATAGGTTTTCGGCGTTCCAAGGTGGAAAGGAACGCCGCTGTGGCGCGGACGCACGGGCGGCAATGCGGTATGATCAAAATCCATGACTGTGCTCCCAACTGAACCCCGCGATCTGCCTGAGGCGTCTTCGGCGAGTCCTTGTTTGGTAATGACCGTTTTGGTCACTGTCAACTCAGATAGTTACCATTTTGGTCATTATGGATCCCGTGTATCGATTGAATTTGGCGCCATCCGAGGCGGTTCCACTGGCGTTCGGTGATCGGCGCGACGGCAGACCGATTTGACTGATTTCCGCCAGAGACTAAGTGAATCGTTGGGATTGAACCCGGAGGTACAAATGCTTCTCAGGCTATTAGCGTTCGCATGTTTGGCTGCTGGTGTCGTCTTCGCGATCGCAGCCTTCGTCACGGAATTCTCACCAATTATGCTTGGCTTGGCCGTGCAGGGAGTGCTGGGATATGCGGTGCTGTCGGCACTTGGCGAGATTGTGGATCACCTTGAGAGCATAGCAAAACACACCCATGAGGCAGCGCAAAACACAAAACGGGATCAATCCAGGTAGAACTCATTCGCCGCCACCCCCCCTAGGACACCCCACGTCACGGGGTCCCGCAAGGGTTGACCTAGGTCGGTAAAAATGTTCCATGTTTGTCCATCTTCTCGAGTGGTGCAAGCTATGGATTCTGACCAAAAATGCGGTTTGTTATATGAGTGCGCCATTGAAGCCGCCGAGACCGGAGCCAGCGTAGATCAGCTCTTCTTCGACAGGATTTCGCGCATGCCGTCCGCCATATCGACGGGCAGTTTGTCCCATCTTCCCAGCATCAGGAAATCCAGAGTCACGCCGAACCTTGAGACCAATAATGCAGCTACGGTGTCAGAGACCGGCCTGCGTCCGCGCTCAAACCGAGACCAGTAGGTTCTCGGTATATCCAGTGAATCCGCCATCTCAGACGGTGACTTTCCTAGGTACTCCCGTAAGAGGCCCAATCTGAACCCGATCCGTTCCGGCGCCATCTCTGCGCGCAGGTCAGCGGGTAGGTTATTTTCAACCTGCGTTTCCATAGTTCCTTATCCGCTGTGACCGTTTTGGTCGCAATTTCCGATTTGGATGCTTGACCAATGACCATTTAGGTCATTATTTGGGGTCATGTGCAAAGTGACAGAAATATTGGATAGATGGCCCTCGAGAAGAGAATTGCACACTGACGTTCTGCACACTGATCCCGATCTATCGATCGTCGCAGTTCATCGTTGGCACTCGAGGGGTGCTGTTCCGGCCAAATATTGGAAGAGCTTGATCGACGGAGCGAAAGCACGAGGCATCGGAGTAAGCGCCGATGATTTAGCGTCCGCGCATGATGTGCGCTGCCGGGATACGCACTCATGACCAACCGTCCGGCACCCTCGCATCCTCTCGTCAGCAAAGAAATTGCGAAGTTCGACGCCGCCGCCAAGGCATCCGCCAGGCGCTTTGACGCGGCAATGTTGGAGTTCACAAGGCATCGCGCACCCGCGCCTCAAAGTCATCTGCCCAGTCGATTAGCGCTGAGTGTCCCGGTAGCAGGTCGCCGTCGTTCGGGTCGTATGCTTCGGCGGATTGCCGAATGGCTTCGGAGAGCGCTGCGATGATCAATTCCGGCTCGTCAAACTTCCTTGCACGCTGCGCGGTAAGGAACACTACCAGGTCAGTGAGCGCGTGCACCTTAGCTTCGAGCGCGGTGGTGCGCACATTGGCGACGCGCTTTTCGACTTCGTTCAAATCCATTCTGTTTGCTCCTGTCCGACCTCACAGCTGGGTGGCGCGTGATGTTGTTTGACCATCTTAACCCAGTTCCCTCAGACAAATCTTGTCCAGAGATCGCGCGAAACCCCATGCCTGTTGAAACGGATCAGACAGATTTGTCTGTTGGCCGTGCACCTTGGGTAGATTGGGAATCGTGGCTTTGTCTATTCAATCATTCCGGCAACGCCACCACCTTTGCGTCGCTGGCGCGCCGCTTCAATCCGACCAGGCAACTCGAAGGTGTAGATCAGGAAAAGAGTGGTGAAGTCCCGCAGCGCAGAGGCTTCTTCGTTTGTCACGTCGTCGACGTCGTGGACGGCCTCGTTTCGCAGATAGCGAATTTCGTGTGCAAGTTCGACGAGGGAAGGCGGCAAGCTGTTATTTTCCGCCAGCTTGTCGATACGCTTCTGAAGGGTTCCTTTGCCCTCCGGATCGATAGTTTTCAGGGCCCGCTCCAGTGTGCGTCCATAGCTGACCGCGGCGCTGGTGGGTTTGTCGAGTTGTGCAAAGATCGCTTCGGCTTCCCGCAGTGCGCTTTGCACCTTCTGCGGAAGGTGATCCACAATCCGTGGTTCGGGCAGCGATGGATGAATCTCATCAAGTCTAGATTCCTTAATCAGCTTTGCGGCGTTTTCGGGATCTTCGAGGAGCTTAGCCGCTTTGCCGTCGGGGTCGTCGAAGTATTTGGCAAACTTATACCGCGCGACAACACCATTGCGGCATGCGTTGCATGTCAGGAATGCCCAAAAAGCATACGTATCGACTGCGTAAGCCCCTCGCGGGGTAGCGGCGACTCTCTCTCTTCCACAATGCGGGCAGTGAATGGCGGGCTGGTACATGACTGAACTCTTTCGCTCACGGCTTAGTGTTATGTTTTCCCAATATCAGGACGAGACCAGCCTGTCCCGCGCGATGCTCGAATGTGCGCTCGCGTTGAATGATCGCGAGCGCGATCAATTCCTTGCTGAACTGATCCACGAGGTCTGCTGTCAGCGTCTGACGATCCGGAACATGCGTAGGCAAGCTGCAACGTCGTTGCCTCCTTTAAATATCGGAGGGATCATTTGATGCGGGCACAATTTGGATCATTTGGCGGCGAGTCTGCGCGCGGCGTGATATCCACAAACCCCATGCCTGTTGAAACGGACCAGACAGATCTGTCTGTGAGCCCGTCTGACCTGCAGGAGGTCGCCCGGCTGCGATTCGCCAACATGCTGCGCGCGTTGTTCCCGGAGGCGTCCGATGCCGAGGTCGCGCGGGCCTGTGCTGCGTATCTCGGATGCTCTCCCAAGACCGTCGAGCGCTGGCTGGCACTGGAAACCGGGGCGCCGTTCGAGGCGGTGTTCGCGCTGGGGTGCCGGTTTGGGGTGTTCCGCACCGCCGAGCTGCTGACGCTCGGGCAAAGCCGCCACTCGGTTATGGCGCTGATCGGCAGGAGGGTGTTCCGTGCTCGACGGTAGCGACTTCACCTGGGTGCTCTATTCAGACGTCTCCGATGTGGCGGCTGATGTACTGGTGTCGCGCGGGCGCCTGTGGGTGCTTAACACGCTCCTGCACTTCGCGGGCGGGTTCATCGGGATGATCCTGTCCTTCGGCTTTCCGGTTCTCGTGCGCCCGATGCTGGTGCTTCTGGGCGGCTACGCGGTGCTGCAGATCGTCCAGCTCGTGTACTCGCCCGGTGATATCTGGGTGCTGGTCTCTGACAGTTTTGTCGATCTCCTCGCCCCGCTCTTTGGCATGGCGAGCGCGTGGTCGATCATGATGATGGAGGCGCGGCGCGATGCGTGACCTTCCAGATCCGACCTCCCCGGCAGATCCGGATTGGGTCCGGTACGGCCTGCATCCGGACAACACGCCGGATTGTGTCTGCCCCCAAAAAAGTCGCCGCCATGGGTAAGCGCAGCGCATACCCGCGGCGCAGGCTTGACTGCTATGACACGCCGCCCGAGGCTGTGGCCCCGCTGATCGGCCATCTTGCGCCCGGTGTGCGCTATTGGGAGCCCTGTGCGGGCTCTGGCGCGCTTCTTACTGCTCTGGCAGGGCATGCGATGTGCGTGGGTGCAACTGACATCGAACCGCGTAGCCGTCTTGTGCGTCGCGCGGCGGCGGAGGCGCTGACGGCGCGGCGGATTGCCAAGGCAGGCGCGGAAAGGTTTATCACGAACCCGCCCTACCCCTCGAACGGCTCCAAGGGCGAGCCCACCCTCGGCCTGATCCGCCATCTGGCTGCGATCCGGCCCACATGGATGTTGCTGCCATTCGATTTCACGGCGAACCAGTATTTCGCCAGCGTGGCGTCGATCTGCGTCAAGATCCTGCCGATCGGTCGCGTCTCATGGATGTTCAATGGCGATGGCGGGAAAGAGAACTCCGCCTGGGTACTGTTTGATGCGGCTCATGTCGGGCCGACTCGGTTCTTCGCAAACACCCCGTCAGTCCGGAGGATCGCCGCATGAAACGTCAGAAGACCGCTCAGGAGATCCTCGCTGAACGTGTGCTCGTCGCTGTTTGTGGCCATCTTTGCCTCGAGACGATCCGCAATGAGAACTTCGTCATGTGGCTCGGTGTCCTTGAAAAGGTAGCCCCGCATTGTGCGCGGAGTGATGCAGCGCTCGCGCCACTCCGGTGCGCGGCCAATAACCTGCTGCGCGCACGCCCTGGAAAGGCACGCGATACCGCCCTGTGTCAGCTTCGGTTTCAGGTGGCTCACTACTTCGCCGCCATGGCTGCGAAGCGCCTCGAAGAATGGACTGGCGGAGGGCGGAGCTGATGACACACGCAGATGACCCCCGGCTTGTCGAGGCCAAGGCGATCCCCATGGCCAATGTGGTCGATCGTCTTGGCATCGTTGGGCTGAAGCGCCAGTCGGGGGAATTGATCGGGCCGTGTCCGCTCTGTGGCGGGCGGGATCGCTTCGGGATCAATCTGCGGACCGGTGCCTTCCTGTGCCGCAAATGCGACCTGCGCGGCGGCGATCAGATTGCCCTCGTGCGTGGTGTTCAGGGTGTGGACTTCAAAGCGGCGCTCACATGGCTTTGCGGGAATGCCCCGGCGGAGATCGATGAGGCCGAACGGGCCCGCCGTCGCCGCAAGGCCGCAGAGGCAGAACGAAAGCAGCGGGAAGCGCAGGAGCGCTACCGGCGCAAGGCGATCAGCGACGCGCGCACCATCTGGTCAAAGGCGAGGCCCGGTCATCTTGGGGTCGTTCGCGCCTACCTGCAGTCGCGCGGGTTCACGGAGCAGCTCTTGCCGGAGATCCCGACGGCTCTGCGATTCATCGTGGAACATCCCTATGTGAAGAAGATTGGCCGGGAGCTTGTGACCGTTCATCGGGGGCCGTGCATGATTGCCGGCATCCTCAATCCTGCGGGCGAGTTGACTGCCGTTCATCAGACATGGGTCGATCGGGACCCGCCACATAGCAAGGCCCGCATCCAGTTCGAGGGCGAGGACATGCCCGCGAAGCTTGTACGCGGCTCGAAAAAGGCCGGCGCGATCCGACTGTCGACCCCGCCCGGATCTGAGGCCCTCGTGATGGGCGAAGGGATTGAGACCACGCTGACCGCGATGGTCGTGGGTCATTACCCGAACGCAGCCTACTGGGCCGGTGTGGATCTTGGGAACATGGCCGGGCGCATGAAAAAGGTCGAGGGCCGCCGATACTCTGGCCTGCCGGATATGAGCGACCGGGACGCATTTGTCCCGCCAGATTGGGTCAAGCGTCTTGTTTTCATCATGGATGGCGACAGCGATCCCGTCATGACCCGCGCGAAGCTCGACTGCGGATTGCGGCGCGCGATGGCCGTGCGTCCCGGATTGAAGGCTCAGATCATACACGCGGGTGCCGGTGTCGATCTGAACGATTTGCTGATGGGGAAAGCCGATGGATGATGATCTGGATCGCGTCCGGGCAACGTTCGAAGGCGCCGAAGATGTCGCGCCAGCAGAGGGATTTCCCAGCGATGCCCCCGGAGACACCGGAGGCAATGATGGCGCGCCGCCCCGCACCCCTGATCTGCCCATGCCGGAAATGGATGGGGCTAAGCTGACGCAGAACGATACCGGCAATGCCCTGCGCTTCGCGCTCTATTGCGGCGCTGATGTGCTCTACGTGCCGCGCGTTGGCTGGCATGTCTGGGACGGCCGGCGGTGGAAGCTTGATCCGGATGGAATCGCGGTCCGACGGCATGCTCAGACGATCCATGAGTGGATCGAAAAGGAAATCCTGCACGTTCAGCTCAGTTCATCTGAGCAGGCCCGGGTCGATCGTCTGGAGGCCATCAAGAATGAATTGGTCGATTTCGACAGGATACATGCCGCGCGATCCGAAGATGAACGCTCGGAGAAGCGGAAAGACCTGTTGTCGGAGCGCGACAAGCTGACCGCAGAACTCTGGGGGCGCGGCTCGACCCGACAGCGACACAAGACGTTTGCGCGGTCGTCGGGCAACACCAACGCGATCAAGAACATGTTGTCAGAGGCGGTGACCAGCCTAAGCAAGGATGTCGAAGATCTCGATGCCGACCCTTTGACCGTGAACACCATGTCGGGCGTGTTGCGGTTCAAGGTGACCGATATGCGCGCCGACGGCGCGGGCAAGGTCGCGGAGGTCGATCTCCTGCCGCATGATCGCGAGATCCCCATTGGATCTGCGAACCGGTCTCAGTTCATCACAAAAATGATGCCAGTCGAGTATGACCCATCGGCGGAGTGCCCAAAGTTCCTGGCCTTCCTCGAGCGTGTTCTGCCAGATCCGGCGGAGCGGGCTTTTGTCCAGCGGTGGTTCGGGCTCAGCATGACCGCACTGCCGGTCCAGAAGTTCCTGTATTGCTACGGCATGGGCGCCAACGGGAAGTCGCTCTTGACCGGCCTGATGCGTCGGATGCTGGGCGATTACGCCACGATGGTCCGGATCGAGAGCCTGACCGGCAAGAACCGCAAATCGGGTTCTGACGCGACGCCAGACCTGATGCGTCTGATCGGTGCCCGCGCTGCGATCACGAATGAGCCGGAGGAAGGCGAACGCCTTCAGGAGCAGAAGGTGAAGGAAATGACCGGCGGCGATGAGATGCTGGTCCGCAACCTGCACTCCGACTTCGTGGCCTTCACGCCTTATTTCAAGCTGACCTTCACCGGGAACCACAAGCTCGATATCCGTGGCACGGATGACGGCATCTGGCGGCGCCCGATGCTGCTGTTCTTCGGTGTCCAGATCCCCGAATCCGAGCGCGATGAAAAGCTGGGGGACACCCTCTTCGAGGAAGAGCGTTCTGGCATCCTGAACTGGATGATCGATGGGTTGCTCGACTATCTGGAGCGCGGCTTACAGGAGCCGCTGTCCGTTCAGGAAGCGACCGAGGACTACCGCCGGGACAGCGATCCCGTTGGAGACTTCCTCGCGACCGCTTGCGAGATCGATGGCGGCTCCGACTTCCTGTCGGCCCGCGATCTGGTCGATGCGTGCTACCTGTATCTGCTCGAGAACACCGCACATGCCTGGCAGCCGGGCAACCTGCAGCGCAAGCTGAAGGAACGCTCGGGGAAATACGCCCATCCCATCACCGGCAAGACTTACACGCGCCACAAGCGCAACGGCACCTGGGGATATTCCGGCGTGCGATTGACCGATACCATGCGAGACCGCCTCGATGACGCGCCCCGCGATGCCAAGGGCCTGCCGCAGCTCCGAAAGGAGAGCGGCGGTTACTCCCCGTCTGGTGGATCCGACCCACTATGACGCGCAGGGCGGCATATCCCAGCGCTTCAGCCGCCCGCACCCCGCACCCCATCACCCAAATCCGAGATAATCCGGGGCAGATCGTCCAGTTCTGCCCCGGATCGGGGCGCGTTCTTTCGTTAGCGGCCATCTCGATAATCCCGTTCGTTCGGAGGATTAGACATAAATCGGGGCGCACGGGGCGCTTGGGGCAGAAATCTGCAAGGTACGCACGTGCGCGACCCTTCCGGGGTCTGGGGGTCGGTAGTCTTGCGCATAGGTCAGATATTTGCGCCCTATCTGCCCCGCGTGCCCCGCCACCATGTTTCCCGCCTTTCTTTCATAGGGTTACGGCTGCGTACTTCTCGGACGGGTTCTGCCCCATCATGCGCAGTTCTGCCCCCCCTGCCCCGCATCACTCCCCCCTAAAACAACATCTTGCCCCTCTCTCTTTCGAGGCAACAAAATCAAGTAAATCGAGGTCAGGTATGAGCACCAAAATTCAGAAAGCGCGCGAAACGAGCTGGGCTGAAGAGGCAATCGAGGCCGAACGGGTGAAGCCACCAGAGCGGTTTCGGTATGGAAGTGACGAAGCGGCTCGGATCGATGCTGTTCGGCATGCCGCCCGCAATCCGAAGTCATGCAGCCGCGAGATACCGGTCGCACCGGCGCGCGGTCCGGTCGCGGAGTTCCGTGAGACTGTCAGTCTGCCGAAGGGCGATGGCTTTCAACTGGCTGAGGCACCCTATCGCGCCGGGTGCCCCGGACGGGTGCGCGATGTCTTCGACATCATGACTGAACAAGCGATGCGGCGGCGTGGTGGTCGTGCGCCCTTCACTGCGGGTCAGGTTCAGATCGCGCGGGACTATAGGGCTCTCTTTGAGCGGGTGCAGAGCGCAGGAATGAAGTGCTCAGCTGACCTGAACGCGGTGCGGGGTGGCGATGGTGGCCGCGACTTCATGGACGTGTTCATCGCGGATTCGGAGCGGCTCAGGCGTCTCCAACGGGCCATCGGTGCGGGTGATGCTCTGGCGCCCCGGCGGGATGGAGCGCACAACATGGATCGCGGGACGCGGCGTTCTATCACGGATGCCCGTCTTGTAGAAATGGTGTGCGTTGGGCAAGAGCCGCTGAGCGCCGTTCTAAGGGCCCATGGCTGGGCTTTGGCCGGAAAAAACAGAAAGTGCCTGCACGACGCCCTGTGCGCCAGTCTGGAGCGTATGCGGTGCGGCTAAGAAGGCAGGCTACAAAATGTAGTTGACACTTAGTTCCTCCGAATGCGACAGGATATATATCATCATTAAATGCGCCCGCAGGGATTCCCTGTCGGGCGCTTTTGCATTGGGGAGATCGGAATGCTGATCGGCCACATCGAAGGTGCGACCCGGACAATCGGGAAGTCACAAGGCTATCTGGGCCTCCCAATACGCGACGAAACCTTGGACTGCGTAATCAACGGACAGGGAACGCCTGCCATGGTGACAGCGTGGCATCCGACACCTGATGAACTGCGGGCGCTGGTCAACGGCGCTCCGGTTCACGTTCGACTGCTCGGCCAATCGCACCCACCGATCATGGTGTCTGTTGGTCCGGAGCCGGATCCGGTCTGACCATGCCGCGTCTGACTTCGGTGCCCGCGAGAGTGGCGGGGCAAGCCTCACGCCTCGGCGTTGCGGATCGATCGGAAGCGGAGCGGCACCGGCAGCGCGACCAGATGCAGCCGTGGCGCGGCTGGTACAAGACGGCGCGGTGGCAGAAGCTCCGCAGGAAGGTGATCAAGCGGGACGGTTGCATCTGTCAGGAGACCGGCGTCCTGCTGGTCGGCGTCCATCCTGCACCTGACAGTCCAGTGGTGGACCACATTCGCCCCCATCGCGGCAATGCCAAGCTGTTCTGGGATGAGCGCAACCTGCAGACGGTATCGAAGGCCTACCATGACCGGGAGAAGCAGAGCCTCGAGGCTCGCGGTCTGAGCTGATGGTGGCCGATGAATGCCGGAAAGCGCTGCGAGAAATCAAAGCGAAATTGCGTCAGGCTGACGACCTGGCGGCAGATCTTCGTGACGCCGGGTTCAATGTCGCGATCGATTGGTGCGTGACGATCGGACCTAAGGAGCAACCGAGCAATGGGGGGGTGGGTCCAAACTCAGGCGGTCAGACCGCCTAGACCCGCGCCCCCCGCTTTGGGAGATTTTTTTCTTGCAAGACGAAAATTCGACATCACGTGATCTGTTTGGCAACGTCGTTTACGACGTGCCGCGGACACGCGGGCGGCCTCCGTTTGAGAGAACGGAGGAAAACGCCCATAAAGTCAGCATGTTGCTGGCTATGGGGTGGTCGAATTCGCGCATTGCATCCGTCATCCGCGATCCCCGCACGGGCAAACCCATCTCAGAGCCGACGCTCAAGCGGTATTTTAGATCCGAATTGCGAACTCGGGACGTGGCGCGGGATCAGCTTCGGGCCCGGCAGCTTCAGCAGGCCTACCAGGCTGCCGAGGGTGGGAATGTCGGCGCGATGCGATTCTTTGATCAGCTGGTTGAGAAGAACGACCTGATGCTGGCCGAAGCCCGGGTTGATCGCGCAGCAAACAAGCAGAGCGAACCCGCACCGAAACCCGAGCGTCTCGGCAAGAAGGAGATGGACAAGAAGGCCGCCCAGGCGGCTGAGCAGCGGTTGCTGGAGCAAATACAGGGTGAAGCGGATGCCGCTCGACGCCACTGAGAGCTTGCCTCTCTTCGCCTGCCCGGACTGGTGGGAACGGATCCAGCGCGGCGAGCCACCGATCGCCGACATCCCGATCAATGAGGAACGGGCTGCCAAAGCGCTTGCGTTCTTCAATCGGCTTCGTCTGCCGGATGTCGAAGGCAACCCGCCCTTGTCGGAGGCTTGCGGAGAATGGTTCCGCGACATCGTCGTGGCGTTTCTGGCCAGCGAAGACCCCGAGACGAGAGAGCGGCTGGTCTGGGAGCTGCTATGCTTGGTGCCGAAGAAGAGCTCCAAGTCCACCTACAGCGCCGCCCTCGGGATCACGGCGCTCTACATGGAGGAAACGCCGAACGGGCAGATGCTGTTGATTGGGCCCAGCCAAAACATTTCGGCACGGTGCTTCGACCAGGCGCAGGCCATGATCCGCCTCGACCCGGATCTCGATGACATCTTCCACATCACCGACAATCTGAAGTCGATCAAGCGCCGGAAGACCGGCACGGAACTGCAGGTCAAAACCTTCGATACGGGGATCATCACCGGGGAGATCCCGCTCCTGACGATCATCGACGAGCTGCATGAGCTTGGCAAAAAGCCAAAGGCGCAGAAAGTCATGCAGCAGATCCGAGGTGGCGGCATCACGATGAATGGCGGACAGGTGCTGTTTATCACGACGCAGTCGGACGAGCGTCCGGCGGGCATCTGGCGGGCGGAGTTGGACAAAGCGCGCAAGATCCGGGACGGCAAGGCGGGACCCCGTCCGATCATGTTGCCGGTCCTCTATGAGTTCCCGGTCGAGTTGCAGAAGAACGAAGACTACTGGCGAGATCAGAGGAACTGGCCTCTGGTGCTGCCAAACCTTCACAAGTCGATCTCCCTCGCCCGCCTCGTTGCGGACTATGAGAACAACGGTGCTACCTCGAAAGAGGCCGAACAGATCTGGGTCAGCCAGCATCTGAACATCGAAATCGGTGTCGGTCTGCACAACGACCGCTGGACCGGGGCGGACTTTTGGCAGGCCGCTTCTGAGCCGGGCCTGACACTCGAACGGATGCTAACGGAGTGCGAGGTCATCACGGCGGGCATTGATCCCGGCGGACAGGACGATCTGCTCGCGTTCTCACTGGTGGGCCGCATCACCGGCACCGATCGCTGGCTCAACTGGTCGAAGCTCTGGGCCGACAGGATCGTTCTAGAGCGGCGCAAGTCGATCGCATCTATCCTGGAAGACTTTGAGAAAGCGGGTGATCTGACGATGGTCCATGATCTTGAGGCTGAGGCCTATGCCGAAATTGCAGAGATCTGCACCCGCATTCGCGACCTTGGGCTGTTTCCAAAAACCAAGAAGATCGGGATCGATGCGGCCGGGGGCGGCGCGAACCTTGCTGTGGACGCGCTGGAAGGCGCCGACTTCGACGCAGGGGATGATCTGCAGGCAATCTCTCAGGGCTACAAGCTGAACAACATCGCAGGCACGGTTGCGGTCAAACTGAAAGGGCTGTCCTTCAGGCACGCGGGGCAGGACATCATGGCGTGGTGTGTTGAGAACACGCGCGTCTACCAGCGTGGCAATGCACAATACCCGTCCAAAGAAGAGAGCGGGGCTGGAAAGATCGACGGTCTGATGTCCACTTTGAACGCCTCTGAGCTGATGTCCTGGCATCCAAAGGCAGCAGGCTCAGGCCTCGATGATTTCCTCTCCAACCCGGTGCTGTGCGTATGATCCGGATGTTGCGAGCAGCCGTCCGGGGTGTTCGGGCCGAGTACATGGGGGTCGAGGGCCAATCGTTTCTCTCGGGCTCTGGCCCTTGGCCGCTGGGTGGCATGGTGTCACGCGCCGGGCCAACGGTCAGTGCCAAAACGTCCCTTGAGCATTCGGCTGTTTGGGGATGCGTCCGGAAAACTGCCGAGATGATCTCGACGCTGCCCGTTGATCTATTCCGGAAAAGTGCGAACGGCAGCCGCGACAAGATCGACAGCGATCTGGCGGAAATCATCAAGGAAAATCCGAACGCCGACCAGACCGCGCCCGAGTTCTGGGAAGGCATGGTCGCGCAAACGCTGCTGCAGGGGAACGCCTTCGCGGAGAAGCTCTATATCGGGAACCGCTTCGTCGGCCTGCGCCCAATGCTTGGCTGCAAGCCTGATCGACGGCCAGATCGCGCGTTTCAATACGTGGTCATTGACCGCGGCAAACGGGAGGTGCTTCCCGCCGAGAAGGTGTTCCATCTTCGGGGCTTTGGTGCTGGCGATGGCCTGGGCATGTCGGTTGTGCGATATGGCGCGAATTCGATCGGCGCAGCGCTGGCCGCTGATGAAACCGCCAGTAGCGTGTTTTCTAACAGTGCTATGCCCTCAGGGGTGATCCAGTCGGATCAGACCCTGAACGCTGGCCAGCGTAAGCAACTCGAGGCGATGCTGGCGACCTATTCCGGATCGCAACGCGCTGGCAAGCTGATGACGCTGGAAGCGGGCCTGAAGTTCCAGCAGCTGCAGATGAATCCGGAGGACGCGCAGCTGCTCGATACCCGCCGGTTCAGCGTCGAAGATATCTGCCGCTGGTTCGGAGTTCCACCAATCGTGATCGGCCACGCCTCGGAGGGGCAGACTATGTGGGGCTCCGGGGTCGAGGCGATCCTGCTCTCGTGGCTCACGCTCGGCATCAACCCGTTCCTGATCCGCCTGGAGCAGCGTCTGAAGAAAGATTTGATCCCGGTGCAAACCCGGCGCCGCGACTACTTCGAATACAATCGCGAGGCCATGATCCAGATGGACAGCAAGGCCAAGGGCGATCTGATGCTGAAGCTCGGCATGGGGGGCACGATGACGGCCAATGAGCGCCGGGCGCGTCTCAACCTGCCCCGCCATGACGACGCCAATGCCGACGCGCTGCTGATGCAGACAGCCATGTCCCCCATGGAACTTCTCGGAAAGGACCAATCATGAGCAAGCGTGATCTTCCCGCTGCCGTTGTCTCGACCCGCCCCGGCATCAAGTCGGATATTGCGGATGTCGCCCTGAAACGCTGGAACCCGGACATTCGCGCGGCGGAGGGGGCAGCCGATCAGGCGACCATCTCGATCCTCGAACCCATCGGAGAGGATATCTGGGGCGACGGCGTCAGCGCGCGCCGGATCGCCGCCGCACTGCGTTATATCGGCGAGCGGGACGTCGTGGTGACGATTAACTCGCCCGGCGGCAATTTCTTCGAGGGGCTGGCGATTTATAACCTGCTGGTCGAGCATCCGGGCGCGGTCAGCATCAAGATTGTCGGCCTTGCCGCCTCTGCCGCATCGGTCATCGCCATGGCCGGAGATGACATCCAGATCGCCCGGTCTGCGTTTCTGATGATCCACAACACATGGGTGGCGGCTGCCGGTGACCGCCACGCGCTCCGCGGTGTCGCAGACTGGCTGGAGCCGTTCGATCAGGCTGCTGTGGATGTGTATCACGCGCGATCCGGCGTCGATACGAAGACGATCGCCGCAATGCTCGACAAGGAAACATGGATCGCCGGGACCGATGCCGTCGATCAGGGCTTCGCGGACCGTCTGCTCGGCGATGCGGATGTCGCCAATGCCGCAGGAACCAGCTTGTACCAGACCGCGCAAGCCGCGCAGCAGAAGCTGGACATCTACCTCGCCCGGGGCGGGGCCACACGATCTGAGCGGCGCAAGCTCTGCGCCGCCATGAAAGGGGGCAAGCCGGACGCTGCCCCAACCGGCATGCCGCGCGCTGCCGCTACGGAGCTGGCGCGCAAAGCGCTGGAAACCCTGAACACTCTCTGAGGAGACAGTTATGTCAAAGATTATGATGCCCGTCATTTCGGTGGCGGCACTTGCCGCGGCGTGCCCGAATGCTCTGCGCGGTTCGGTCCGGATGGATGCCGGTGACAATCCCGAAGCCCTGCTGAAGGAGGTCAACCAACAACTTCAGACGCTGAACGGTGAGATCAAGAAGACCGCCGAACAGGCCCTGAAGGAATCGAAGGCCGCTGGTGATCTGTCGGCTGCGACGAAAGCCACCACTGATGAGCTGCTGGCCAGGCAATCCGCGACGATGAAGGCGGTCGATGACCTCAAGGCACTGGTCGAAGGCGTCGAGACAAAGACGCTGGAGATCTCGCAGCAGGTCGCGGCGGGTGGCGGGTCCTCCAAGTCGAGCGTCATGTCCCTCGGGCAGGCGGTGCTGGCCGAAGGCGCCGACCGGATCAAGACCTATAAGGGCGGCACGCTGTCTCTGACGATCCAGAACGCGGTCACGACCGCGTCGGGATCTGGTGGTGGTCTGATCTACCACGAAGAGGAGCGCGAGCCGGTGCGCATGCCCCGCCGTCGCTTGCTCGTGCGCAATCTGCTGATGCCGGGCCGGACCAATTCCGACCAGGTGCATTACCGCAAGCAGGTCCTGCGGACGAGCGGCGCCGGGATGGTCGCCGAGACCACACCCAGCGGGGCGTCCGAGTTCGGCTGGGACAAGGCGGTCGAGCGGGTCAAGAAGATCGCGACCCACACCAATATCAGCGAGGAAGCCCTCGCCGATGCCGACCAGCTGCAGTCCGAGATCGACGGCGAGCTGCGCTACCTGATCGACCTCGAAGAGGAAAAGCAGATCGTCGCCGGAGATGGCGTCGGCGAAAACCTGACCGGATTGCTCACCCAAGCCCCGGCCTTTGTCGCGGCCGCCGGACTGCCCAACGCCAACAGGATCGATCGTCTGCGCCTTGCCCTGTTGCAGGTTACGCTGGAAGACTACATGCCGGCGGAAATCCTGCTGAACCCGACCGACTGGGCGGCAATCGAACTGCAGAAGGTTGGCGGCACCGACGAACGCTATGTTTACGGCGATCCCGGCGCACAGGCGACGCCCCGGCTCTGGGGCAAGGACGTGGTCGAGACGAACACCATGTCTGTGGGCGAATGGTTGGTTGGCGATCTGGCCATGGCCGCAACCTATTACGACCGCTCCGAGACCGAAGTCCTGCTGTCGACCGAGCACGATCAGAACTTCATCGAGGACATGATCACCATGAAGGCGCGCAAGCGCGTGGCCATGGCGATCAAGCGCGCGCTGGCCATGGTGAAGGGCAACTTCACCTTCGTCTGATCAATCTGGCACCTGATGCTGATCTGAGGGCGTGCCTGCGGCGCGCCCTATTCCCATGGGAGTAATAGACATGTTTGTGAAATGCCTCTCGACCCGCCACACGGCGGTCGGCACCTTCCGCTTTGGGGTGGTGTATGAGATCGACCCGAAGGACCATAAGGTTCACAAAGCGATCAAACCCCTCCTCGAAGGCGACAGCCCGGCTCTGGAAGAAGTCTCGAAAGCTGCTGCCGGGAAGGCCCGCGTGACCCAGTTCACGCCGGAGGCTTCATCGCCTCGCCGCAGCCGACCGGCGGCAGATTTGCGCGGTGATGTGGCAAAACTGGAAGCCGCTCTGCAGGATTCGCAGGATAAGGAGGCGGCGGCGACTAAGCGGGCTACTGAGCTGGAAGCCGAGTTGAACGTCGCTCAGGACAAGGAAGCGACGGCCACAGCCCGGTCTGCTGAACTGGAGGCAGAGTTGAACGTCGCCCAGGACAAGGAAGCCGCCGCTGCGGAGCGCCTCGCCGAGTTGGAAGCAGAGCTCACCGCTCTCAAAGCTGCTCCCACCCCTGCCCCTGCCTCTGACGGGAAGGCCAAGGCGTGAGCCAGCTCACCCCCGCAGATCTCAAGCCGCATCTGATGCTGGCCTCGGATTACGCCGGGGATGATGTGCGGCTGCAGAACCTGATCGACGCCGCAGAGGCTCGCGTGAAGCGATACGTGCGGCGCGATCTCGATGCTGAGTACCCGCAAGGCTGGCCTCAGGACATCCTGCATGCCGTGAAGGTTGTTGTGGCGTTTCTCGATCAGAACCGGGAACCCGGTGAAGGCTACCACGCAAAGCACGGCTTGCCCGAAATGGTCGCGGATCTTCTGGCTGATGCGAGGAACCTGGCGGGATGACACGGCAAGCTGTGGCCCGCCTCGATCGGATGCTGACGTTCCAAAAGCGCGGGACCGGGAATGACGGCTATGGCAATCGGCGAACCGAATACGAGGCGCAGTTCGACGAGCCCGCAGCGCTGGCCTGGCGTCGGGGTGGAGAGGTGCAGCTGGCAGCACGCATGCAAGCCCGTCAGCCGGTCATTCTGACGGTTCGTCGCAATGCGCGCACAATGACAATCCGTCCGCATTGGCGCGCGGTTTGGGGAGACCAGAAATTCGACATCCGTGAACAACCCACCATCGCAGCGGACCGTCGCTATCTTGAGATGTTGGCAGAAGCCATGCCGCTGAACGGATGACGGGTCGATGATTGCTCCCGACGTTGCTCTGCAAACCGCGATCGAGTCAGCGGTGACTGCGGATGCAGAACTGATGACCCAGATCGCTTGGATCTATGATGAGGTCCCGGATGACCCGTATGCCGGCAAGACAGCTTATCTGTCGTTCGGCCCGTCCGATCTGCGGGATCAGAGTGCCGAATGCGTCCAGACCGAGGTCCATAATCTGCAGATCGATGTCTGGTCGAAGGCTGTTGGGCGGATCGAAGCTAAAGGCCTCACCCGGCGCGTGATTGACCTGATCCGGGGCGGTAGTCTCATCATGCCAGCACACCGTCTCGGTGAGACGGTGCTCGCCCTCCATCGGATCATCTCCGATCCGGATCCCGGCGTCACTCATGGCGTGGTCCAGTTCGACTTTCACATCGAAGTCGAGGAAGGCTGATGCCGTCGACGGCCACACTCCACCCGCGCATTCGGACTCAGCTGGAGCGCACGCCCGACATCGCGGTCGCGGCAGCTGCCGATGCGATGGAAAGAGGCGCCGAAGAGATCGTCGCCATGATGAAAACGCTTGCGCCGCATGATGACGGCGATCTTCGCGACAGCATCGGATGGACATGGGGCGATGAACCCAAGGGCAGCTTAAAGATCGGCACGATCCGCTCTGGCCGAAACGCAGGGCGTCAATTCGCCACTCTGAAAATCACCTTCTTCGTGGGCGCCTTCTACGCCCACATGGTCGAATTCGGAACGTCGCCGCACGCCCAGCCGAAGATGCGGCGCATCCATCCGGGCACGTCTGCCCAGCCGTTTTTCTACGCCGCCTGGCGGGCGAAAAAGGCCGGCTTCCGCCGCAAGATCCGCACAGCCGTACGCAAGGCCATCCGGGAGGCTCTCCGTGGTTAAAGTCATCATTCATCGCACCTGCAATGCGACCGACCCGAAACGCGGTGTGTCGCTGCGTCTGTCGCCCTCAGAAAAGCCCCAAAGCCTGCCCGCATGGGCAGCTGACCTCGCCGTCAAGTCCGGCGCGGCAGAGCGCATTCCGCTGACCCGTAAATCGCCCGCGAGGGCACAGACCAGGAAAGGTTCGTAATCATGGGAAACCCAACTCTCGCCTATCGGGGGGACATCCTTGTGATGGTCGCCTTCGATCCTGAAATCCCCAACGCATTCGTCAATTTCTGCGGAGCGACGGGGATTTCGCTGGAGATCACCAATGAAATCCTCTCCGAGAAGATTGGCGACTGCGAGGACTGGTCGGCATCGATCCAAACCATCAAGGCCTATGGCGCACAGGATTCGCGCGCTACGTTCAATGGTAAATGGGCGCAGCAGAACCATGGCAAGGTTCTGCGCTGGGTTCTCGATCAGAAAATGCTGCCGGTGCGGGTGCACTTCGTCACAGCGGGTGCGGGCGATGTCGAGTATATCGACGGGATTGCGCTCGCGACCTCGACCGAGCTTGGCGATATCGGCAATGTCGAGGGGAACTCGATCAGCCGGAACCTGTCGCTTGAGTTCAGCGGCAAACTGACCCTCACGGACAAGGCTGCCTGATGCAGCCCGCCGTGGTGACCTGGCCGGGGGGCGTTCACGCCATGTGTCTCCCCCTGGCTCAGCTTGAAGGGCTGCAGAAGAGCCTCGACACTGGCCCTGAATTTCTGCTGCACCGGTTGAGCCGGGGCGAGTGGCGCATTGGTGACCTCCTCGAAATCCTGCGCTGGGGTCTGATTGGCGGCGGCATGCCCCATGTCGAGGCCGATGCACTGATCCAGCGGATCAGCCGACAGCATCCCTATGCAAGTTTCAAAGCGCCCGCATTGGAGGTTTTGGCGCACGCGCTCTACGGGCCTGCTGATGACCCGGTGGGGGAGGATTTACCGGTGACGGCTCCGACACCGGATCAACAAAAAACGGGCGATGGCAATTCAGTGCCTTCTACCAGCTCGGAGGCCGATGCGGTGTCGGTCCCGGAGACGTCGGACGCATGAGCCTCTGGGAATTCTTTGCCTTCCTCGAGGGCGCCGGACCTGAGCACGGTATCAAGCCCTTGTCCGGACCGGGCGGCGCAATGAGCGAACAGCGGCTTCGTGAACTGGGTGTGGAGGGCTTTTGATGGCTGATGACAGCGATATGCTGATCTCAGCGGGGTTCTCGGTTTCCAAAATGGAGGCCGAGACCCGCAAGGTGATCGCGAAATACGAGGAAGCCGGTCGCCGGTCTGCGCAGAAATTCGACAGCGCCATGGCCCGGGTCTCGAAGAATGAGACCTTGAAAGCCACGGCACGGGAGATTGATCGGCTCGCCCGCAAATACGATCCGGCCTATGCCGCCAGTAAGAAATACCAGCGCGGCGTGACGGAGCTGAACCGCGCCCTCGAAATCGGCTCCATCACCACGAAACAATACGAGCAATCTCTTGAACGCCTCGTGATGGATCTGGAGCGCGGTGCGACCGGTTTGGGCAAGTTCGACCGCGCCATGAAGCAAAGCGGCGGCGCCTCCCGTCGCTATGGCGGCACGATGCAGCAGGTTGGCTTTCAGGTCGGGGATTTCGCCACGCAGGTCGGGGGCGGCACCTCGGCGATGATCGCCGCCGGTCAGCAGCTGCCGCAGCTTCTCGGTGCGTTCGGCGCTTTTGGGGCTCTCGCCGGTGCCGGCGTGGCGATTGCCTTTCCACTGATCAACGCGCTCTTGAACATGGGCGATGCGGCAGATGAAGCGGGGGACAAACTCGCCTCCATCGACGGGCTCGACCTGTCCGGCGCGAAAAGTGCGATTTCTGAACTGACCCGCCTGCAGCAGGCCTATCTCGAAGCGCTGAGCCTGTCGAAACGCCTGAGCGCCGAAGCCGCTGACGCTGCCGTCCTTTCCGCCGAACGCGAATACGAGGCACGGCTCGCTATTGTCGAGCTGGAGAAGATCCAGACAGACAACCGGCTGACAGCATTGCGGACGGAACTGGAGGCGCGCCGGGAGCAGATGCAAGCCGTGCAGGAAGAAGCAGGTAACGCCGCACGGCTGGCACAGCTTACTTTGGAGGACTCAAAGGGGATCAACGCAGACCCCCGCAAAGCAGCTCGAGCTGAAGAAGCGGCGGCCCAGGCGATGCTTGAAGCGGCGGATAATGCCTCGGAGTTGCGCGCCGAGATCCAGCAGATGACATCAGAGATCTCAGTCGCGGAACTCGCCTCGGAACAGCTTGGAGAAGCGCTGGCCCGGTCCTCGGATTTTGCAGAACTGACCGCGAGCTACATGCGGGATGGGAGTTTCTCTGCGGAGGCGCTGGCCGAATATACCGGCCTGTCCGCTTATCAGGCGCAATTGCTGGCCGACGCTTTGAACTCTGGCAAGGTCGAGGCCACGACCGTCGCGGCGGCGATGGAGGACGGCGCTATCTCCGCTGATGAACTTGGCTCGATGCTCGGTGTTGCCTTGAGCAACGCAGAAGGCATTGCGTCAACAGACATGGCGGGCATGATCTGGAACAGCGTTGATGCCGCAGCAGCCCTTGCCAGTGAACTTGGTGTCTCGCTGGAACGGGCCCAGGCGATGGCCAGCACCGTCAATGCTGCCACCAGCGGCGCTGTCGGAGGTCCTGATGCGGCCCGCTTCGGGGTAATGGACGCCCAAACGCGCGGTGTCGTATTCCAACGCAACTACGACTCTGCCAGCTCTTCAGGTAAACGGCGGCGCGGATCCGGCGGGTCCCGGCGCCGCCCGACCGGTGGAGGCGGTCGGGGACGTGCTGGCGGGATTGATCGTGAGGCGGCGCAGCGCGCGCGAGAGCTCGAAAAGATTAACGATGCTCTGGAAGAGGCCACGCAGCGATACGAAGATCAGATCGCCGAGCTGGGGAAAACGACATCCGAGATCGCCGCACAACGGGTCGAGCGAACCCTCCTGCGGCAGGCGGTCGAGGCCGGGATCGATGTTGACGCTCGATCGGCGGACGGTCAGCAAACCCTGCGGGAGCGGATCTCGGCAACGGCCTCGGAGGTCGGGCGGCTGGCGCAGGAGTACGAGGAGAGCCGGACCGCATCAAAGGCAACACAGAAGACAATCGACGGTCTCGCAAACAACCTCGCGGATGTCGCGACGGGGGCGCAGAGCCTGCGCGACGTGTTGAAGCAGGTTTGGGCACAGATTGCCCGGGACATCCTTGTCAGCAACGTCCGAAACGCGCTCTCCAGCGTTTTCAGCTTAGCAGGCGGCGTCGCGACGGGCAGTTCGTCTGGTGGAAACATTCTCAACACCTTTCTGGGTGGCCTCCTCGGCGGTGCGCGAGCGGTCGGCGGCCCGGTGGCTGCGGGGGTCCCCTATCTGGTCAACGAGAACACCCCGCGGTCCGAGGTCTTTGTCCCGTCCCGATGCGGCGCGGTGCTGAACGTCTCTCAGGCGCAAGCGGCGCTCGCGCGATCAGCGGGAGGGCGATCAGCCGGACCGGTCAACATCTCCCCTGCGACGACGATCGTGATCGAGGGGAGCGCCGATAAGGAAACGCTGGCGATCATGATGCGGGAGCTGCAGCGCCGCGACCGCGACTTCGCGAGCAATGTGCTCCAGGTGCAAAAATCAGCACAAGAGCGCGCTGGCTGATGGCGGTTGTGTCCTGGCCGAGCGAGCTGCTGCGCCATCTCGATGCGCAGTATTTCCCGCGCTTCTACAACCGGTCGGCAGGTCGGGCGCTGAACGGACGTGAACAGATCATTGGCACGGGCAATGCAATCTGGGATGTCATGCTGTCGATCCCGCGTGACTTCGACAGTCGCCGGGTGAAGCAGTTCGAGGCCGCCGTGGCCTCGATGAATGGCCGGGCTAACGTGACGGATTTCGCGATTTGCAGCCCGGACCGGTTCGATCATTCCGTCTCACCGTTGCAGACGCCGCACAGCGACGGGACATGGTTCGAGGACGGCTTTGGTTATGCGGAGGATAAGGGCGTCCATCCGGTGACCTTTACCGCCGATGCACCGGCAGGCTCCAACGTGTTGACGCAGGATCTGACAGATCCGGTCCGTCCGTCTCTCAGGGTCGGCGACGAATTCAGTCATCAGAAGTTTCTGCACCGGGTCACAGCGCACCTGTCGGGCGGGCGCATCCGGATCGAACCCTCCCTGCGGGTCGGGATTGCCGCCGGTGAGCCCGTCGCGGTCGATCCCCCGGTCATTCGTCTGCGCTTTGCCAGCGATGATGAAGGGCGCCGCACCCGCGAGTATCTCCGATATGGCGCGCCGGTCGATCTGCGCTTCGTCGAGGTGTTTGACCGGTGACCTTTACGCCCGACCAGGTGGCGCTGCTCGACGCGAACCGCGATCACGTCGAAGCGATCCGGCTGTTTGAGCTGGAGTTCGCCTCGGCCTCCTATCGGCTGGCCGAGAGCACCGCCCCTGTGGTGGCCGGTGGTCACACATGGCAGCCCGTGGGCGATTGGATCGAGGCCGCACCGGTGACCTCCAGTGATCCGCTCAAGGTCCGGCAGGCCGAGTATGTTGTCGGATCCTTTACGGACACGCTGATCCACGATGCGTTTCACAACCGGGCGGAATGGTATCAGGCTGATGTGCGGCAATACATGCTCCTGCGGCTGGATGGCGTGAGCGTCGGGGCACCCGTTCTGCTGCACCGTGGCCGGATCATGGATGTCGAGCCGTCGCGGTCCTTCGATCAGGAACGGATCGTCATCCGGGCCGAACCGCTTCTGGCGGAGCGGAACTGGACGCCGCTCGGACGCTATACCGACCGCGACCA
This sequence comes from Palleronia caenipelagi, assembly GCF_007004065.1. Taxonomy (GTDB): domain Bacteria; phylum Pseudomonadota; class Alphaproteobacteria; order Rhodobacterales; family Rhodobacteraceae; genus Palleronia; species Palleronia caenipelagi. Next base: position 127,296 of record NZ_VFSV01000009.1, read on the forward strand.
GAAGGCGCGATCCGCAGGCGATCGGGGCTGCGAATATGTCGGGCAAATGCAGGACAAGGTGATTACGGGATGGCTGAAGGCCTGACGGAGTTCATCGCCCGGACGATCCATCTGCCGTTCGTCTGGGGTGTGCGCGATTGCACGCTCTGGGCTGCGGATTGGTGCGTCGAGGCGTTCGGGTTTGATCCGGCGGCGGATCTGCGTGGGTTCTATGCGACGGAGGAGGACGTGCAGGATCTAACCGGCGGGGATCTTGCGGGCTTCGTCGCGCCACGGATGGCGCGCCTGACCCGCGTCGATCAGGAGGCCTGCTGCGGCGACGTGGGAATTATCGATGTGTCCGGACAGCAGGTCGCCGCCATCCGGCGGGGCGCGTTCTGGCTGATCAAGACGGAACGCGGCGGGGCCGCGCTGCGGGCGCAGGCTGTCATGGCTTGGGGGTCCCCATGCCTGCGGTAGGTGGGATCATTGCGGGCTTTCTGGCGACGGGCGTTGGGGCAGCGGTCGCCACGACCGCCTTGAGCCTTGCCTTCAATGTGGTTGTCGCCAAACTGACGCAGCCAAAAGGCCCGAAGCCGCGCGATCTCCAGACCGAAGTCCGCCAGTCTGACGCCGATCGGCTGCGCCATTACGGTCGGGTTCGGGTGGCGGGCGTGCTGCACTTCTGGGAATGGCGCTATCGCGAAGATCGGCGCTGGCTTTACAAGCTTCTCGCGATCTCGACGGGCGGGATCGAGGCGGTCGACAAGATCTGGCTGAACAATCAGACCGTGACCCTCGACGGGAACAAGGTCGATGATGGCCCCTATAAGTACATCGCGAAGATCAATGTCCGGAATGGTCGGTCTGGGGCGGAATACGCCGGCGGCCAGCACGCGCAGCTGCTGAGGGATTACCCGGAGAGCTGGACGGCAAATCATCGGCTCGACGGCGTTGCCACGGTGCTGGCGCGCTTCCGGGCGGTGAAGGGCGAAGACATCGCCGAGGTCTATCCCGGCGGCGAGCCAAAGGTGACCGTTCTGGTTCGGGGCAGCCGGTGTTGGGACCCCCGCCTCGGGCCACGCTCGGACAGCACCACCATCTACACCGAGAACGTGGCTCTCCAGATCTGTGACTTCCTGTCGAATACCGGGTTCGGGCGCCTGTCCGTGACCGATCTCGACATCCCCGCGTTCACGCAAGCGGCCAATGACTGCGATGATCCTATCGCGCGCAAGGGCGGCGGGACATCGCCGCGCTTTGCGGGGGGTGGCAGTTACGCTCTGAATGAGCCTTTGAAAGATCCTCTGCAGCGGATGCTCGACGCCTGTGCCGGTCATCTCTACCTGACGCCCGCAGGCAAGATTGGCCTTCGTGTCGGCAAGTGGCGTGATCCGGTCCACACCATCGAAGAAGATCACATCGTCACGATCGAGGGCGGTGCGGGCAGCGGTGAATTCAACCGCGTGACCACGCTCGTTCCGGAATATGTCGAGCCCGGCCTCAATTATCAGACCACCACGGCAGAGGCTTGGGAGGACACCGATCTGATCGGGTTGATTGGCGAGGTGGAGCCGCGGGAACTGGACCTCCCCTGGGTGCAGGACTTTGCCCAGGCCCGGCGGCTGGCCAAAGACAAGCTCGCCCTTCTGAACCCCAAATGGCGGTTCAACATCACGCTTCGCTTCTGGGGTCTTCTGCTGCTCGGAGAGGAAAGCGTCTATCTGAACTATCCGCCCTTCGGGATCGTCAACGAGCCATTCTGGATCGAGAGCTGGTCCTTCTCGCCCGATGATGAGGACGGCGTCTGCCGCGTCACGCTGCGCCACGCAAATCGCGCCGCGCGTGAGGACTGGAACCCGGAGGTGGACGAAGGGAATGGTCCATCGACACCGGCGCCGGTTGCGGCTGGCACGGTCACGGTTCCCACGCCGGTGATCACCTCCGTCACCGTCGAGATGAGAACCATCGGCATCTTCACCAGCAGCGGAGTGATCCGCGCCGTGGCTGTGGTGAACCCCGGTTACTATCTGATCGGAGGCTACCGGCGCACAGGGGCAAGCAACTGGACAGAGCTGCGCGTGGATCAGGAGACCGGCGTGATGGAAACACCGATCCTCGAAGACCGCGCGTCCTATGACCTCCGCATGGGATACGCGACCGGCGGCTTCTTCAGCACCAACTCGATCCTGCCGTCGCTTATCCCGCAGGCCAGCAAGGCTTTCACCGAAGTGCCGGGTGTCGAGGTGAACGTCCCCCGGATGGCGCCTGATAATCCGTCAAATATCAGCTTTGTGGAGGCGGCAACGGATCTGGAGATCACCTTCCGCCCCGGCGTTGGACGGAATTTCTGGCGCACGAATGTGGTCGAAGGCAGCACGGCTGCGACGGGAGCCGTGGTGACGCGCAGCTATTCCACCGCCGAGAGCGTGACGGTCACCGTCCCGAAGACCGCCGGGGCGAGCTACTGGCTCACCTCCGAGTCCCCTGAAAGCCAGATCTCATCCGGGGTCGCTGTCACCACCCTGTGACACCCATCACCATGATTATTCGCAAAGGAGCGCCGCCATGTCCCTGACATCGGACGCCAATCAGACCTATGCGGCGAACGTCCCGCCGAAGAAGACTGATATCCTCAACCTGTTCAGTCAGATCGACACACGGTTCTCGACCGAACGGCAAGATCGCGAGCAAGCAATCAACGCTCTTGCGGCCAATCTGGGCGATGGTCGCATCCAGAGATTGACGACCGCAAATATCGGAGCGGTGACGCCAGCGACCGGGGTCGATGGGCTGATGGTTCTGACCTCCACCGATGCGAGCCTTTGGGCGCCGATGACGGCTGCTCCGGCCGAGCCCGACGACAGCACCAAAACCGATGCAACCGGGAAGTGGTGGAAGCGCGTCTTCTGGGCACAGGAGACGGCCGGAGATATCGCCGCCGAGATCGCAAACCGGATCGCCGAAGACACCGCGCTCGATGGGCAGATCCGGGCGGGGACGGCGCGCGGGCCGGGGCTGGTGCTCGACATCGAGGGCGGTCAGTTGTCGCTGGCGGGGCTGCCGATCAAGTCGGAGAGCTTCACCACCAAAGGCGCCGCGCCCCGGCTGGCGCTGACCGAGGCCACCGGCCTTGTGCCCGCCGAGACCGTGGCCTTTGGGCGCAGCTGGTCCGCCCGGCTGGGCGCCCACGCCCTCTGGCCCGTCTCGCCCGGCACCGCGTGGAACACTGGCGTCGGAGCGCTCACCCCGGCCAAAATGACGATGGCGCCCTCCGCCGCAGCCCCTCTGGCCATTGGGGACACGCCCCATGACCTGACCACCACCACCGGCGAGGACAAAGCCTCGCGCCACCTGACGCTCACGGATGTGGACTTCATTGCCGGGCAATGGGTGCAGATGGACACCGTGGTGACGATGACGGACGCGAAGGCGGTGGGGATGCGCTGCCTGACATCCGGCTTTACCAATCCCGAAGGGACGTCCGTTGACCGGGCCATCGTGATGGTCGATCCGGCCAGTGGCGACTTCGTGTCCGGCCCCCCGGGATTTGCGAGCATCCACATCCAGCCGCAGGTCACGCCGCTGGGCGGGGACAGCTACCACATCCGCTTCGCCTTCCGGGCCATCGGGTCCGGCACGGGGGGCTTTGCCCTGCAATTCGACCGAACCCTGCGGAACGATTATCGCGGCAACTTCCTTCTGGGGCAGACGCCCGCGACCGTGCATCACCTCTCGGTGCAGGTCACGCCCACCCCCTACGGCCCGCCCGTGGGGATTGTCGCCCCCGGCACTGACGTGGAGAGCGTGGACGCCCAGCTCGATCTGTCGGGCCTGAAGCTCGACGGGGATTTTGTCATCTCGGCGCTGCTCGACGTGGCCCCGGGCTTCGCAGCCGCCGATATCGGCAACCGCAACCTGCTGAAGCTCGGCGGCCAGAGCTTCAATCTCGGTACGGGGCTGCAGGTCTCGGGCCGCACGCCGCAGGTGATCGTGAATGACCAGAAGATCACCGTGCCGAACCTCTATTCCGGCCCCATCGATCTGGTGATCCATTATCTGGGCGGCACGCTCTCGATCGTGCTGGGGGGGCGGCTGGTCCACCAGAGCGCCCGGTCGATCCGACTGGCCGGGGATATGGGCACCCTGCGGATCTATCCCGGTGTGGGGCTCTCGCGCCTGCGTCTGGAGCGGACCCCCGCCCATATCGCCGCCTATCAGCGCGGATCCGATGCGCCCGCCGGCGGGCAGGCCGTGGAGGTGTTCGGCAGCGGATCGGGCACCCATATGACGGTGAATGCCGCAGGCGAGATCGGGGGCCGGTTCACCCGCGAGGTGCTGCGCGACATTCTCTGGGCCGAGCGGTTCCGCACCGGCATTCCCGAGAGCGCCATGGCGATCACACCGCGCACCGATGGCGCGGTCGATTTCCTCGACGCCACCTGGAGCGAGATCCACCGCGCCTTCCGCAAGCTGCCGGGCGGTCTGCCCACCATCACCCAGCCCGGGGCGCGGCCCCTCTCCCTGATCCTCGCCCGGGGGCAGTCGCTGGCCTTCGGCTACCCCTATGGCAACCCGGTCTATTGGCCCGCCACGCCCTTCTTCGTCGATATCGACGGCAATGGCGCGAACTCCGTCTTCGGCAACTCCTCCTATGGCGGGATCTCGTCGGGCCTGATCTCTCCCCAGATCAGCCCCGCCCGCATGGGGGTCGCCTATCCCTTCACCCACCGCTACGTGCGCGAGATGGCGCAGATCGACCCGAAGTTCCCGACGGTCATCTCCCGCACCGTGGCCCAGTCCGGGGCGTCGATCGAGGAGCTCTGGGCGAGCTTCATGGCCGACCCCTCGACCAGCATCCAGTGGCAGCACGTTCTCAACACCTTCGAAAGCGCCCGCGCCGCCGCCGACCGCTTCGGCTTCACCCTCGACATGCCCGTCTTCATCTGGATGCAGGGGCATGCGAACCGGTCGGATCTCCCGTCCGCATATCTGGCGAAGCTCGCGCAGGCGCGGAATGTGGATCTGCGCGGGCTGCTCGACACCTATATGGACGATCCCGCCGACCCGCTCTGGGTCATGGTCCAGAGCGGAGGCGCGACCGAGAGCTCGGCTCTGGATATGCACTACCAGGTGAAACTGGCGCAGATCCGCTATGGGACCGAAACGCCCAACACGGTGCTCGCCACGTCGCTGGCCAATCACCGCATCACGCTGGCCGATGACAACGTCCACCCCGACGCGGTCAGCACCACATGGTTCTCGGAGATGTGCGCCGAGGCGGCCCGCGCGGTGCAGCAGGGCGAGAAGTGGAATATCGGCAAACCCGAGGTCACCCTCTCGGGCAATCAGCTGGTGGTCGATTATGACGGCTGGCTCCGCCCGGACGAGCGCCTGATCATTGCCCCCGATCCCTATGGCGGGATCGGCATCAACGAGGGCATGGGCTTTGAGATCGTCCCGATCCTCGACAGCAGCACCGAGCACCTGCCGGCGCGCTACAGCCTGCCCCCCGGCACGGCGCCCGCGCAGGTGACGAATGTTGCCGTCGCGCCTTCGGGCCGGGCCTATATCCTCACCCTCGACCAGCTGCCCACCGGCCCCTTTGCGCTCTTCCACGCCTGGCAGCGCGCCAATCTCAAGGGCACGGCCAGCCCCAACTGGTGCGCCCACCGCACCCGCCTGCGCACCGACTGGCGCAAGCCCTCGATGATCCTGCCGGATGTCGATCTGGAGCGGTGGCTGCCCTCGGACATCATCGACAGCACGGAGTTCCTCACATGATCCGATCCCAACCGACGGCGGCGGAGATGGCAGCGAAGGGCAAAGCCGAAGCCGAAGCCACGCAGCGGGCCGACGCCGCGCGCGATCCCGGGCGCCGGCCGGTCGAGCGGCGGGGGTTTGCGCTCAGGGGGACGCTGGTCTTTGCGGGCCAGTCCTACGCCGCGGGCGACCAGATCCCGCTCGGGCCGGATGATCACGCCTTCCTGCAGTCGATCGGCACGATCGGGGAGGACTGGGACGCGGGCGCGGTGATCTCTGACGCAGAGGAGAGCCAGCCATGACCGCCCTGCGCTTGCCCTACCAGATCAGCAACCCGCTCTCGGGCTCTGCGGATATCCTCGACCGCATCCGCTCCACCTTTGGCGCGGATCTCGATGGCATCTACGCCCCCTCGGGCGCGCTGGCCTCGCAGGATGGCACCCGCCTAAAGCCGCTGATCCGCAAGGTCGACGCGTATGGCAACAGCGCGCCGCTTATCGCCACGGGCGGGACCTTCTTCCCCACCCATTACGATCTGCCGACGCTGAACGACGTCCTGACCATCAACCAGCCCATGGCGAACCTGACCGACTACTCGGTGGGGCTGCTGATCCACTGCTCGGAGGCGTTCCTGCGTCCGCTCGACGAAGACGGCAACATCGATGAGGACGCGCAATACACCTCGTCTGTCATCAACCCGCCCGCCATCAGCCTCTATGTGCGCAAGGGCCTCCACCACATGACGTTCTTCAGCGCCACGCCGTTCTTCTACGAGGACACCCTGACGCTGGCCGAACGGACGCGCCTGCGGATCACCGAAGGCGGCTGGTACACCCTGCAGGCCACCCGCCGCGCCGACGGCACCGCGACGCTGAAGATCAACGACCGCGACCCGGTCAGCTTCTTCATCGGTGATGCGCCGCTCTCCAGCGACCCGATCACCATCAACGCCGCAAACGGGCGCTTCGCAGCCCTCCTGCTGACCGCCGGCGGTCTCGCCGACACCCCCGCCCGCGCCGCGCTCTGGGAGGAATACTGCCAGCACGCCAGAGATTTCCTGCCAGAAGGGTGAGCCTATGCCTGCCGGTGAACTGATCGCGACGTGGATCTCCTCGTCGCTTGTGTCTGTCTCGAAGCTGATCGCGGCTCTGAGTGCGATCTCGGCCTCGCTGTTCCTGATCGCGCGCCCGCATCTTGAAGGGTATCTGGTCGCGGTGATGGAGCGCGCCAATCACGAATTGGCCGAGCGCATCGAGGTGTTGTCGGATCAGGTTGGCGTGCTCGCCGATCGCGTCGAGCAGATGCAGCCCCGGGAGCTGGTGGATTTCCGGGGCAATCCGGTGCTCGCGTTGCCGGGGCCGTTCGCGCCGGGATCATCGGTGCCGTTGGTCTACGTGATGCGGAAGAACGCACCCTGTGACGCGATCGTCACGGCGCAGTTCATCTCCTCACGCACCCTGCGGCTGGACCCCAGCCTGACCTACACGACCCCCGCCCAACGGGCGCCGGTCACGGATGAATTCAGCGCGTTCACCGTCGAGGTTGCTCTTCCCGAGGACATGCGGGCGGGAGATTACAGCTATCTCCCGCAGATCGATCCCGTCGATTGCCCCGGCTTCTCCCGGTTCTCGGTGCCGCCGAGCCCCGTCTTTGAGGTTCGCGCGGAGTAAGCGCCCCGCTGCGCCTCCGCATCTGACCCTCCCTCTTCGCTCTCAACATTGGAGATATCCATGCAGATCGATGCTGCCTTCCTCGCCGCGATCCGGCGATCCAAACCGCCTGCCCATAACACGAGGCCCGTGCTCGCCGCTCTGGCGGCCCATGCCGTGGATATGGGCCTGCGCAAGCCGCGTCGGCTGGCGCACTTCCTGAGCCAGCTGGCGCACGAGTCGCAGGGCTTCATCTACGATCAGGAGATCTGGGGGCCGACGGCAGCGCAGCGCCGCTATGAAGGGCGCCTCGATCTGGGCAACACCCAGCCCGGCGATGGCAAGCGCTTCAAGGGGCGCGGTCCGATCCAGATAACCGGGCGTGGCAACTATCGCCGCTTCACCCTCTGGTGTTCGGCGCTGAACCCTCTGGCGCCTGACTTCGAGCGCGACCCGGATGCGGTGAACAGCGACCCGTGGGAGGGGCTCACGGCGATCTGGTATTGGGACACCGGCAACCCGACCGGGCGTTCGCTGAACCGCTACGCCGATGACAACGACATCGAGATGGTCACGCGCCGGATCAACGGTGGCCTGAATGGCTATGAAGACCGGCTCGAGTGCTATGACCGCACCGCACTCCTGATGCTCGGGTTCCGTGCAGACGACGTGATCGGGTTCCAGCGCCACGCCGGGATCCGGGCGGACGGGCTGAGCGGCCCGCAGACCCGTGGCGCGCTCCATGCTGCGCTGTTGAACGCAGCCGATGTCACCTTCGCAGGCGAGACAACCCCCGAGCCCGATCTCGATCTCGATCTCGATCTCGATCTCGATCTGATCGCCCGGCTGCGCACCGATCTGGCCCAGATGGCCGAGCAGCTCGCCCACATCCGCGCAACCCTGGAGGACGCCGCATGACCCCGAACACCGACCTGCCCATCCTGAACCCGCTCAAAGCCCGCAGCACCGTGGCCGCTCTGGTCACTGTCGGGGCCATCGTCCTGCCCGAAGTCTTCGGCGATATCGATCCGGAGGCCGTAGGAGATACCGCCATGCAGCTGGCAGAGGCCGTCGCCAATATCGTCTCGATCGCGGGCATGGTCTGGTTCTGGTTCGAGCGCCGCGCGCCGCACCGCCGTCTGGGCTTTGGAAAATGACCCGGATCTACATCGCCGCAGGGCTTCTGACCCTGATCGCCGCCCTTGGCCTCACCGCCTACGGCTGGGGGCGGGCCGACAAGGGTGCCGCCATCCAGACCGACCGGGCCGCCCGGCAGATCGACGCCCTCCGGCACGCAAAGGAGATCGAAGATGAAATACGTGATCGCACTGATGATGCTCTTGTGGATGGCCTCCTGCGCCCCAAAGCCCGGCCTGAGTGACGGCGACTTCTGCACGCTGGCAGAGCCACTACAGACCGACAGCGCGGATCTGGCGAGACGGATCGTCGCTGAGGATCGCGCGCTCGCGGTTGGGCTGAACCGGCACAATGGGTTAGTGGAGGGGTGTGGGCAGTAGCAACACCGGGTGAACACGTCCCCGTCTGTTGCTGCATCCCTCGCAAGCGCCGCGAGTGTGCGGTCCGCTCAAGCCACAATTCACCCCTCATATGTAAGTTAGGCAGCAGTCTTTGTCTGGACTGCGGGCATCTCTGCCTGTCGCCGCAGCTTCTCAGTCGTCGCTTCGATCACCCACGCACGAGCAGGAGGGGGCGGGAAGCAGAAGTTCGCTGCAAGTGGAAGCCAATGTCTGCTTGTTCATGTTGCTCTCGTATCCAAGTGCAAAAACCCTGTGGAAACTGAATTCCTTTTTGCCTAGGCTTTCTTCTTGTAGATGACGCTCCCTCAACTTGTTCCAATTCGGAAGAATAAAGATGACTGAAGATGCACTTCTTGAAACGGACATTAATGAGGACTTGGACGATCTAGAGCACGTCGACAACTGGGCGGACGGCGCAGCCCTATGGTCGACTGACTGGACTGCCGAAACTGTGCTATCTCAACTTAACAGAGGCAACATTGATCTTAACCCTTCTTTCCAGCGACGTTCCGCGTGGTCGGAGAACAAGCAGAGCTTGTTCGTGGAATCCTTGATACTTGGGCTCCCCATTCCACAGCTCATTTTGGCCGAGGACAAGCGTAAGAAGGGCTCTTATATTGTAATTGATGGGAAGCAACGGCTTCTCGCAATTCGCAGGTTTGCATCAGAAGGGGATGAAAGCGACTTCAAGCCGCTAAAGCTGAAGGACTTGAATGAACGAAGCGACCTTAACAAAAAAATGTACAAAGATCTTCTCGATGATGAAGATCTTTCCGAGGATCTTGCTGCATTTCAAAATTCAAGCATCAGAACGATCGTCATTCGCAACTGGAAGAGTGAAGCATACCTTTGGGAAGTTTTCCTTCGGATCAATACGGGTAGCGTTCAACTTTCCCCCCAAGAATTGCGTCAGGCCTTGCATCCCGGTCCCTTTTCGAACTTCGTAGACGATGCTTCTGCCGAATCTATCGGTTTGCGGACAGCATTGAAGCTAAAAGAACCAGATTTTCGAATGAGGGATGCAGAAGTACTTCTACGATATTTAGCATACAAAAACTTTGCTTCGGAATACGCTGGAAATTTGAAACTGTTCCTTGACGACACAACTCTGCGATTCAATGAATCTTGGGAGCAAAGTCAACAGATGCTCGAGGAACAAGTCCAAGCGATGGAGGACGCTTTTTCCTTTACTGAGGATGTTTTTGGAGGCGCGAACTACCTTCGAAAATGGAATGGCGAGAAATTTGAGCCACGGAAGAACCGAGCGGTTTTTGACATTATGTTACATTTCTTCGGCGACCCGAAATTGCGTGCTGCCTTGGACGGAAAGAGTGGTGAGATCGTATCTGAGTTCAAACGTCTATGCGAGCAAGACCCAGATTTCTTGGCGTCGATCGAACGAACTACCAAAACCAACGAAGCGAACAACAACCGATTCAATAAATGGGCCGAAGTACTTTCCCAGATTTCTGGATTAAACGTGCCGACAATTGATTTTGGAGTATGATTTGCCCTCAAGAGAATACGGTACGCTCAAGAAGAATATTGGTAGTCTTAGGGGCCAATTCCTCAATTTTCAGAGGCGTTTAGATGGAAGGTACTCGGTCCACGAGCTAACCCAATGCCGTGCATTCATTACGTTCTGCCATGCGGAAGTGGAAATCTACCTTGAATCAATAGCGAGCAAAATTGTTAACTCTGCGGAGAAACACTGGCGTCAGCACGGACGTGTAACCAATGCTGTTGCTGCGATGCTGGCGTACCGGTCTCAAAAACAACCAACCCTACCCGAAAACCCCACTGAGCAATCAAGCAAGAGCAAATTCGAAACTCTTGTGTATAATGCTATCTCCGCTCAACGGTCAGTCATAAAGGGCAATCATGGAATAAAGCCTAAGAACATATCTGATTTATATCTGCCAATTGGAATGGCCCCCAATCAATTCGATGAAGCGCTATTGATCCAGCTGAAAAACCTCGGGGAACGGCGGGGTGACCATGTTCACCAAAATTCCCAAGTATCTTTGCCAAAGGTGCGCGATCCATTTTCTGATGAATTACAAGACATTGAGTTCCTAGTCCGAGAAATTGAAGCGTTCGATCTTTTGGCTTCAGGACTCAAGTGAGCGTTGGGTCTGGGTTCGCCCCGCACGGCGGCTAAGGCATCTCGATCGATCGTCCAACGGTGGGTAATGGGATGTTGCGACGCAGCGGACCGCGCGCATGTGAATGTCTTGAGGGCCGAGTGCAACGCGAGCGACCGACGCTCGCAGCGCGATCACGCCGCGCCACCGCGAAATTCGGCGGTGAGCCCGAAATACCGTTCACGTGCTGCAAAACACGTTGAAAAACGTCTGCAATTTCTCTTTGCCACCGTCAGTCGAAACAGCTGAAATCCCGAGGAACGTCGGTGACTCATCGCAGAACCTGATCTGCACGCCGAAACTCTCTGAAAAAGCTATTGTACGAGCCTCATCCTCCGTAAGTCGCGCGAGTACATTTGTATAATTACCGTTCACTTGGCGCTCGCATCGCTCCGAAATGTCAATTCGGATATCCTCTTCGTTCACAACTATCTCGACCAATCCGAGGTTCGTTAGTTCATGTTCTCTGCCCTGGGACTCGATAAAGGCCCAGAACATGAAGCCTGCTCCTTTTGCGTAGCAGAGCATGACTTTGTGGTGTCCATAAAGCGAGTCACGCTCGCCCCTGACATACATGATGTTATTGCGCGCGTGGACAGTCCATTCGGCTTCGGTGACACCATCGGTGATGACCTTGAGTGCGCGAAGCTTTTCTTCATCCACCGTGTCAATTTCTGTACTGGATGTGGAAGATGAAAGCTCTAGGAAGCCGGTCGACACGCCCATGTCATGAACGTAGCTCGCTATTCTCGCCGAGAGTACTTGTGATCTGGCCACGTCATCTGGTGAGGGATTCCTGAACGAGAATCGGTGTACCCCAAACGTCGATCCATTCGGACGGTAGCGCAGTCGTCCACCGAGGTACACGAGCGTAGCTGCGCTAGCACAAATGCCATTGATGTGCTTGCGAGGTATGATATGAGAATCGCCTTGGTCGTGGTCCAAGACATACGATCCCACAGATGTTGAAAACCAGTGGTCGCGAATAAGGCGACCGATGCCAATTGCCGCTTCAACGTCGCCGCCCGCCGAGTCGATGTACACCGTCAAACGGGGCGGAGGCATGGTCCTAATCAGGAACTCGCGGAACCGAGCATCGTCACCTGCCTCAATTCTTCCGATCGCATTGATGCAACAAAAGCCCCCAAATAGCTGCTCAACGTCAGTCTGAGGCTCCATAAAATGAAAATCCATTCACCGCTCCGCGAGAGTTCCCGAGCTAAAGACAGTATCTAACAAGGGTGGCCGCGCGCAACATCGAGTTCGCTATCATCTCGAAGCGCCAACTGCAGCCATTGGGGCGTCTGCATCGAATTCACACTTTGTCCGGCACGCCCTCAGTTCGCCGCACCCTCGATTTCGCGCCAGCGTCGAATGGCCGGTCTGGTGAAGCTGCACCGCAGCGCTTGACTACTCCGGCAATGGCCGTAATGGGCCGAGACCGACGGTGGGCCGATCGGTGGCCTTGCCCACTATACGTCTTGATTGATGGAAGCAGACAGTTGCTCTATCGTCCACCAAGGTCGTGCCGCGTGGATCATGCGGTGGCAGTTCGCACAGAGCAGGACCAAGTCGCACATTTTTGTTGTTTCACCGGACTTTAGTTCGGAGACTGGTTTGGTGTGATGGCACTCGATAAACCCATCGCCGCGCTCGCCGTAAGTCTTCACAAAGTCAAAACCACATGCTTCACAGCATAAATTCCCATGCATCTTCAAGAAGGACGCTTTCTTCCGTTTGATAATGGCTGTGCTGCGCTCGCGATAGCGGTGCAGTCGCGTAAGTAACTTCCCCTCGCGTGCCTCCATCGTATCATCATCGGTCAGGCCAGGTGTGTCGTCTACCATCCCCGTGCTTGCCACGTTCAAGATGTTCGCGACCACCTTCTTCAGAGTATCTGGGTCGTCCGCGAACTCATCCCAAACGACTTGTTCCAGCTTATTGCCCTGGGGCAGGCCCTTCGTGTGGTGTTGTGGATCGTGTGACCGAAAGTTCAGCAACTTCATCGAGACACCGGAAGAATTCCTGAATGTGTCAGATCCGGTCAGACCCAGAGCCTTGGCGACCCTGCTAATTTTGGAGGCCAGTTCAAGAACGCCTGAACCAGTTGGAGAAAAATAGTCATCCCGATTGTCGAGATAATAGTCTAAAGCTACGAGATGCTCGTCTCGAGTCCAATTGGGATTGCGCTTTTTCTCTTTCATGCCAAAAGGTTTAGCCGGTCAACGCCGCTCCCACCATATATTTCCGTCGAAAGTCCACTCAAAATCATCAGGTAATGGATAAAGGTTGGTCTCCGGATGGCCAATCAAAGCGAATGCCTCGGTTGTGTTCCCCGCCCGTACCAAGCCCTTCTGCTGGTTCGGCGTCTCCAAGTCAGCTGCGATGTAAAATGCCCAAAACATTCTTAGGTTCTCTCACACTGTTGATTAACGACAAATAAATTTATGTATCGTCGAACACGTAAATCTCACCCAAGTTTTGCCCTTTGCAGATCTAATAAGTTGCGGAACGCGCTACATAACTAGGATCCGCGCTCAAGGTTATCTTCCGCTCTCGAGACAATCGGCTGAAAAAAACTGCTGCACACTGGACCGATTGGCTAGAAATGCTCGCGGCTTCGCTGTGCACTAAGGTGACGCTTAGCGCCTCTTTAGGGCCGGGATCGACGGCGCGTCGATTGATGGCCCAGCCCGCACTGCCGAGCCACCACGTAACTCTGGCGCGCAATTGGGAAACGTCTCCCCATCGAAGCCATTTTTCGGGCCGCGCCCTAGGGAAGCTAACTTAGTGTCAAAGCCTTGCGGGCACCTATAGCGTCAAGAATTTGCCCAGCGACATCATCAAATGCGCGTTCGGTCCGAAACAAGTCCTTTATCTCACTTTCGCACTGCTCGCGCTTTGCCAGCTTTGGCAGGTCGCCGAACGCTGCTCCGCCGGTGTTCCACTTTACTTTGGCTGCAACAAACACGTCCTCCGTCTCACCCTCCCCATCGGAAACACCAGGGATGAACCGTATATGGCGACGCATGCTAAGAACGATGTTGCCGTTCGGATTGCGGTGGACGTTGATGAACAGCACGGGCCAATCAGCCTCCTTCATGTCCCAGTAGGCGAAGTAGTCGTAGCCCGATCGGCCAGCGCTCCCATCTTCCGCAGCGCCTCCCTCCCTGTCCAGTTCTTCTTCCATGACCGCCTTGGCGCCCTCCTCGACGGCCTTGGCGACGTCCTCCTTCGAAAAGACGAAGCGGATGCCTTTAAATGCTTCAGGATCGCTGCGAAGAAGTTGCAAAAGCGTCGGAGGCTTTTTGAGAACGACTGCCTGATCTTGTCCGATCGCAGCAGCGCTGAGACCCCCTAAGTGCTCCGGCGCTCTGGCAAAAGCATCGGCGTCCACACTCACGGCTTTGCTGTAACGCGTCTCGAAGGTCGCCTCGGCTTCACGGAACGCTTCGCCTCCGGGGGATAGCCATATCCCATCCTCGATCCTGTTATTGGAAGACAGCGCTGCGCGAGAGGCATTGGCCGAGCAGACGACCGCGCCCCTGTCAGACGCATAGATCTTCGCATGCATTTGCTTATCGGGGAGATGGCGTAGGCTTTCGTTGTTCGGCGCTCCACCGACGCGAAGCGCCGTTTGCACGGTCATGCCCATTCGTAAGTCGCACAGAACGCGCAGATCCTTGGGCGGGACGCCGCCGCCGAACAGTTCCTCTGCCCAGGTTGGACCGAGGAAGGCGACGCACATCCAAGGTTTGTTTCCAGCCATGACCTTGCGGATGCGCTTCGCTAGTCGTTTGCCTGTCAGATACTTAACGCCCATGGCCTACTTCTCTACCCCTTCGGAAGTTGTCTACTATGCATTGGACACGTTTGTGCCCATACATCCGAGTTGTTCAGTTTAACGATAGCCAAGAAAAAACTATATTCATCCCGGCCGCTGCGAAAGCCCACTTTGTCCGCGTAGCCGTCACTCGACCGACCTAAATGCTGTAGCCCGGGTCAAAAGAAATCAAGCGCGGGCTGCGCTATGGTATCTTAACCTGTAGGGATTGGGCGGCTTTGGGTTGAATTTTCCACAACGATTCCCCCCTACATTTGAGATTCAGTTCGATACATGGCTGTGCGGTTTAGGTTCCAAGCTGCCATGCCGCCATGCCGCCACGTGGCGAGGCCCAAAAGATGCCCGTGCTTCCAGCCTTCAGAGGCGACCCTGAGTAGGCCCTCGGATCGGAGCGGGGCAACAGGTTACACTCAGCAAGTTGGCTGTGTCCGCGCATAAGGCAATCTAATGCGGGCTCTGACTTCTAGCCCGAAGAATGCTACACATTTTGCTACACAATTTGCTACACTTTACAAGTCAACTATATGAATCAAAGTGCATATCACATCGTTCTGAATGCCTGTCTCTCCGCCAAAATTCCTGAGAAAACGGCGAGTGTTCCCACATTCGTTCCCACACATTGTGCCCGCTTGAAACGGTCGAATTGGCCTGATCAGTCATCGATGCTTCTTGCTTCCGGTTCCCCGGTCACGATTGCGTGCTGGCGTTCGCGGGTGATCTGACCGTAGCTGCGCAGTGTGGTCAGAACGTCCGTGTGACCGAGGTTTTGAGAGACGGCGACCAGTTCCGCCGGGGTGGTACAGGTTTTCGCGGTGTGCCGGGCGTGCATGTGCCGGAAGGCATGGGGGCCGAAGGCTTGCAGACCAGCGGTCTTGAAGGCACCGTTGACGATCTTTCGGACGGGTTCGGAACTGCGCCATGGGCGGCGGGTGAAGCCTTCGGCGCAAAACCCGGTGCCGGGCTTGGCGCTGAGGGCGGTGGAGGGGAACAGCGGATCATCCGGGCCATAAAGCTCAACCTCGTCCAGATGGGTGAT
>NZ_VFSV01000090.1 GCF_007004065.1 Palleronia caenipelagi
TTCAGAGCCTCCTGCGGCTGGTTGGGTTGGATTGGCGAGTGCCGGACTTCAGCACCCTGTGCCGCCGCCAAAAGACGCTGAATGTGGCGATCCCGTATCGCGGCGGCACGGGCCCGCTAAACCTGCTGATCGACAGCACCGGCATCAAGGCCGAAGGCGAAGGTGAGTGGAACGCCCGCAAGCACGGCGGAGCCAAACGGCGCATCTGGCGCAAGGTGCACATCGGTATCGACGAGGAAACATTGGAAGTCCGGGCCGTCGAAGTCACCGGCAGCAACATTGGCGATGCGCCCATCCTGYCAGATCTCCTSGACCAAATCCCGTCTGACGAAGAGATCGGTTCCGTKACGGCAGATGGCGCCTACGACACACGCAAGTGCCACGAGGCAATCGCTGCCCGTTGTGCCGCTGCGATCATCCCGCCCCGCAAGAACGCCAATCCCTGGAAACCAACGAGCCCCGGAGCCATYGCCCGCAATGAGGCACTGCGCGCGTCCAAATATTTGGGTCGTGCCATCTGGCGACGATGGTCTGGCTACCACCGCCGGAGCCGGGTCGAGAGCAAGATGAACTGCATCAAGCTGCCCGGCCAATCCCTCATGGCCCGAGACTTCGACCGCCAGGTCGCCGAGCTGCAAGTTCGCATCGCCGTGCTGAACGGCTATACCGCGCTCGGCGTACCCATGACTGTGGCCGTAGGATAGGTCCGTCCGGGGAAAGGGAAACCGCGCTCAGACCCCGATTTGTGCAACAGCGCCACGCAAAGATGACAACCGCGCTCTTGGACCGGCTGAATCACCGCTGCCACATTCTGGAAACCGGCAACGACAGCTATCGCCGAAGGGAGCGGCTTTGCCTCAACTCGGCAACTCCAACGGGCGTGGAACAGATTCGACAGTCGATCCCCGACCGCCCTTGGCAAGCAAAGGCTTTGACAGGCGTTATGACTCCGGACCGGGAGGATGACGACCGAACTCACGCAGGTCCGAGTGTGGATCAGGCAACTTCCGGGCCTTCGGAGAGGATCACCATACAATTTGCGGCTTCGGGCAGATCCAGCGCGGTCAGCGCCGCAAAGCCTGCCACACCGCTGGGGGTTGAGGCCAAACCGGCGCGGGCAAGACACTCCACCGCCTCTGTAGCCTGCGCCTCTGAGATGGTGACAAAACGGTTCGCATCGGCCCTGAGGCTCTCCCACGCAAGCAGCGAGGCGTTTTTGCAATCGAGGCGTCCCATATCAGAGACAGGCCCCGACACCTCTGTGAGACAGCTTGCCCGGACGCTCTCCATCAGACAGGGGGCGGCATCGGGCTCCACCACAGTGATCTCCGGCTGCACCGGCCAATATGCGCGGATATGGGCGGCGACGGCTGCGGCGAGCCCGCCAACACCAGCTTGCAGCAACACATGATCCGGCCACGCGCCAAGCTCCTGAAAGCCGCAGCTACATTCATGAGGCAGCACGGTGTACCCCTCCATAACCAGCGCGGGCGCTGTCAGATAACCCTCCCATGAACCATCGGCGAGATGGATCCAGCCCTCGGCGTCTGCCAACCGGGCGGCTTCGGTTACGCTGTCCTCATAAGAGCCGTCCACCCGGATCACCCCGGCACCCAGCGCGCGGATACGGTCGGCAAAAGCTTCGGGAACGGTGGTGGACAACAGGATCCGCGACCCTGCCCCGAACACGCGCGCGCCCGCCGCGACTGACAGGCCGTGATTGCCCGCGCTCGCGGTAACGAAGGTCATCTGCCCGGCAACGGCCTTGGCCGTCGCTGTGGTCGGGTCAGGCTCATCTGAACGGTCGAGGATCATCTGCGCTACGGCATAGGCCCCGCCGAGTGCCTTGAAGCTACCCAGCCCCATCCGCTGCGTCTCATCCTTGATCCAGAGGCGCTCAATGCCTGTTTGATGTGCCAGATCCGGCCTCTCGGTCAGTGGCGTCGCCGTGTAAGCGGGACAGGAGCCGAGAAGCGTCAGGGGCCGGTCTGGCGAGACGCGAAAGCCGCGCCGGGCGGGGGGGGCGGTCTGACGGTCATTCTCTAGCAGCATGGGTGTCCCCTGGTTCGCGTCTCGGGAGGCGTTAACCCGAGTTGTGCAGCTTTGGCCGCGAAATGCACGCGGTTCCGTTATTTTTTTTACGGCGTCAGGGAATTTGCGGCTAAGCTCAAGCCGGTTAAACAGGGGGATCTGGATGGGCGAGACAGCTGTCTTCGGAGCCGGGGAGTATGAGGCGCGCTGCCGTCGGACGCAGGAAGCCATGGCCGGGGAAGGTCTGGCTGCGATGCTGCTGACATCAGAGCCGGATTTCCAGTATTTCGCAGGATTCTTCACCCGCTTCTGGGAGAGCCCCACCCGTCCGTGGTTCCTGATCCTGCCCGCGACCGGCGCGCCAGTGGCGGTCATTCCCGGCATTGGCACACCGCTCATGAGCCGCACATGGATCGAGGATATCCGCAGCTGGGATGCACCGGATTACGACGATGACGGCGTGTCCCTCCTTGCCGACACATTGCGGGAACTGACACGCCCGGGCGACAGGCTCGGCGTTCCCATGGGTCGCGAAACCTCCCTGAGAATGCCACTGGCCGACTGGGAGCGGCTTTGTGATCTACTCCCGAAGCGCACCCGCCACGATGTCTCCGGTGTCCTGCGGGAGGTACAGGGGCAGAAGTCGTCTGCCGAGATCGCCGCGATCCGTCGGACTTGCCAGATCGCGGGCCGGGCCTTTGACCGGGTGCCGGAGATCTTGCGACCCGAAGTCACCCTGGCGGAGCTCTTTCGCCGCTTTCAGACACTCTTGTTGGAGGAAGGCGCGGATTGGGTCCGCTATCTGGCCGGAGCGGCGGAGCAGAGCGGCTACGCGGATGTCATTTCTCCGGCCCATCACCGGCCCATCGTCGCAGGCGACGTGGTGATGCTCGACACCGGCGCAGTGCGGGACGGGTATTTCTGCGACTACGACCGCAATTGGGCGATCGGTACCGTGACCCCGCAGGTACAGGAGGCGCATCAGATCCTTTTCGAGACCACCGAGACCGCGTTCGACGCTGCGCGTCCGGGGCTCAGAGTGTGCGACCTCTACCACATCATGGAAACAAAGCTCTCCCGCCACAGCCCGGCCCCGATCAGCGGCAGGCTGGGCCATGGGCTGGGCATCCGCCTGACCGAGCCACCCTCCCTGATCGCCGCTGACACCACAGAGTTGGTCCCCGGCATGGTCCTGACGCTCGAACCCTCGCTCACCATGGGGTCCGGCAAGATGTTGGTGCATGAAGAAAATATCGTCATCACGGAGGAGGGTGCGGATTGGCTGAGCCCCCGCGGACCACGAGAGATCCCGGTTCTGGAGTGGGCACGATGATCAGGCTCGACGCACAGCTGGGCGCACCTTTGGGGTACCGCGCCAGTTTCGGCCTGATCGTCCTGCGCGCCGATGAGACCATCGAGCACGAGGCACGGCAGGTTCTGACCGGAGACGGCATCGCCCATTATGTGAGCCGTGTGCCCTGTGAGACAGAGATCTCCCTCGACAGCCTCGCCCGGATGGAGGGCGAAATTCCCCGTGCCGCCGCGCTCCTGCCCTCGGCGCGGGCGTTCGATGTGGTCGCTTATGCCTGTACCTCCGGAGCGACGCGGATCGGGCCGGATCGGGTCGATGCTGCAATCCGTAAGGGAACAAGCACCCGCCACACGACCAACCCGCTGAGCGCAGCTCTGGCAGCGATGGAGGCGCTGAAGATCCGCAGCCCCGGATTTGTGACACCCTACGCACCGGAGGTCTCGCAGGCGATGCTGGACGTGCTCGAGCAGGCTGGCATCACCATTGCTGCGGTCGGCTCCATGCTGGAGCCCAGTGACGAAAGGGTCGCGCGCATTGATGGCAATTCCATCAAAGATGCCGTCCGCCGGGTGGCTGGGTCAGGTCCCTGCGACGGGATCTTTCTGTCTTGCACCAACCTGCGTGCCCTGTCGCTGATCGCCGGGATGGAGGCCGAGTTGGGCATTCCGGTTCTTACCAGCAATCAGGCACTTCTCTGGCACATCATGCAGTTGGCCAGCCAGCCGACGACCAGCCTTGAGTTTGGTGCGCTTATGCAAACCCGGATCATGGAGACATCGTAAATTGTGCACAGCTCCGCAGACACTCGTTATGAGTGAGAGAGTCTCTGGGGGGCAGGTCAGAAGGCCAGCTGGCACCGTAAAGTTAATCAGGTTTTGTTGAGTTGAAGGTTGGCCGTTTGATCAAGCGGTCTCGATGCTTGCGATGGACCACCAATGGTCCATTGCAGTTTTACGGAGATCGCGGAATCCGGCGGAGGTCATTTCATGGCGGGGCAGGTGAAACAAATTGGCAATTGAGTCATGGATCGAGAGGAAGCGCTGCAGGTGTCTCGGCGACTTGAAACCCTTCGTGGCCCGCTCTCGGCGCCTCACCGGTTGGTGAGAATTTTCACCACGATTGTTAAGGCCTTTATGGGATCGGTGCTCGACACCCGGCGCGATCTCCTTCTTCGCCGCCGGACAGCACCGCAGCTTGTCGGTGATCATGACGCGGGGTAGGCCGTGCTTCTTCAGAAGCTTACCGGGAAGACGCTTGGCGGCCTTCTTGTCCCGCCGGCTCTGAACGAGGACGTCCAGCACAAAACCTTCCTGATCTGCGGCGCGCCAGAGCCAGTGTTTCCTGCCCCGGATCTTAACCACAACTTAATCAAGGTGCCATTTGTCGCCCATCTTTCCGGTTGACCGTTCACGAATCTTTCTTGCGCCCTGCCGACCGAATTTCTCTGCTCACGCCCGCGCAGTCTGGTGCGACACGATGATCCCGCGGGCTGCCAGCAGGTCATCAACCATTCGCAGACTCAGCGGAAACTTGAAGTACAGCCAAACTGCCTAAGCGATCACGTCCGGCGGGAATCGATGGCGGCGATGGAGGTCGGTCCTGGTCATGCTGCCAGATCGCATATCTCACCGATCACCGCCTTAACTTTACGGTGCCCCGAGGGTGTTTAGCCGGTCGCCATAAATGTCCCAGCTGAGATGCCGCGCCTGAAGGGCTTGTCTTATGACTTCCCTCGGCTCCTTTGCGATAAGGGAGCCGCTTCCCGGCTCCCCAAACATGCCGGGAAGCGGCGGGGGACGGATCGGGAATGGGTCGGCCGTTCTGGGCCGTGCGGTAGTGTGATCGCCCCCGTCTTTTCTCATGACCTGAACGGATAGCAGGGCTTTGGGCCTGCATGACAAGCAGAGGTAAGGAAAAGACAGATGCAGGATATCATCGGTATCGATATCTCGAAAGACCAGCTGGACACGTACCGTCTCTCGGATCGCCAGCACGCGGTC
>NZ_VFSV01000091.1 GCF_007004065.1 Palleronia caenipelagi
GCGACGGCGGTTCGGCTACCGGCGGCTGCACATCCTGCTGAAGCGGGAGGGCTGGGACGTGAACTGGAAGAAGCTCTACCGGCTCTACCGCGAAGAAGGGTTAACCATCCGTAAACGGGGCGGACGCAAGCGCGCGATCGGAACCAGGGCGCCGATGGCGATCCCGCAAGGGCCGAACCCCAGCGCTGGTCGCTGGACTTCGTGTCGGATGCGCTCGCCGATGGCCGCCGGTTCCGCCTTCTCTGCGTGATCGCCGACTTCAGCCGGGGAGGCCTGGCGACCGTGGTCGACACTTCGCTGTCGGGACACCGCGTCGCCCGCGAACTGGACCGGATCGCCGAGATGCGGGGCTTCCCATGCATGGTGGTCAGCGACAACGGCACCAAGCTGACATCGAACGCCATGCTCAAATGGCAGGAGGATCGACGTGTGGAATGGTATTACATCGCACCGGGCAAGCCGATGCAGAACAGCCCGGTAGAAAGCTTCAATGGCCGCCTGCGGGACGAATGCCTCAACGAGCACCTCTGCCCGACCCTGCGCCATGCCCGCCATTTGATTGCGGCATGACGCGCCGACTACAATCACCACCGCCCGCACTCGAGCCTCGACGGGCTCACCCCCGGGGGTATCACCAGCGGTCAAGAGAGAACCAAAACCCGAACAGAGCTAACCTATAAACGCGGACTCCAAGCAGAGCAGGTCAGTCGGCAAGGTTAAAACGGCAGTCATGATTGGTGTGCTGCATCAGAATACACGCCGTGTCCTACGCCCTCCCTCGGGCTTCGTTCCCGCTGGGAACTGATCGTTGGTATCCTGGCTCTGACTGATGTCAGGGAGTTTTGAAGTCGGTTTGGTCTCGCATGGATTTCATGCAGAATGATCGCGATCCGTCGTGCCAGTGTCACTCGGGCTTTGCGCATAGTCGAGCAGGCGGCGATGCCAAGCGCCCAGGATTTCAGCTTTAGCGGCACAACGTATCTCGTCAGCAGGACGTTGGCGGCTTCGCGGAATAGCGTGCCACCTCTCACATAGACGCGTTTGGATATGCTGCCGCTGCAGTCGATCTCTCCATACTGACAACTCGGAGGCAACAGACCAAGGCTGGCGCTGACCTCTCGAGATTTCCTGAACCTGTGCGGATCATCGATGGCAGCAGCAAATGCCAGAGCGGTGATCGGGCCAACGCCGGGCACCGTCATCAATCGCCGGCAGATTTCAGATTTTCGAGTCATTTTCTTTATGTCGCTGTATATTGCCGAGACCGCTGTCAGTATTGCCTCGCGAGCTGCAAACAGCCCGCACAGAGCCGCATAGAGACCGGGAACGCCGTTGCTGGCTGGCCGTAAGAGCGGCGTCGCTGAATTCTGGCGACAGGGCACGTGGCAAGCGCACACCGAACACGACGACCAATCCTCGGATCTGGTTGTCAATCGTCACGCGCTGCCCAACCAGTTTCTTTCTCGCCGCGATGAGTGATCGAACCACGTGCGCAGACAAAGATTTGACATGAGTTGGTTTGTAGAAGCCGGTCCGAGCCATGTGCGCCAGTCCACGCGCAACGGTCCGATCGGTCTTGTGTCCGGACAGCGTTTTCAGTGCCTGATACGCCTGCCTGCTCTCAATGCATTGCATGGAAACACCGCGTTCAATGAGGCCGTGGAACGGCATGGGTGCTATGCCTCCGGTTTCAAAGGCAACTCGCGCGCAGGCTGGGCCGACTGCATAGAATTCGGTTATGGCACCCGGCGAGGTCGGCGTTTTTCCTCCTCTGATAAAGGTGCCTTCACGATCCAGAAAACAAATATGCGTCTCCTCCATCGAGACATTGAGGCCAGCAAAGTAATCCAACTTCCAGCTCCTGATTGTGACGTTAGGCCCCAGTTCTGCAAGGGTATTCCGGGTCCAGATTGTGATTACGCCATGTTGAAAGACTCTCGTGTGATTGAGGTGTCGTT
This sequence comes from Palleronia caenipelagi, assembly GCF_007004065.1. Lineage (GTDB taxonomy): Bacteria > Pseudomonadota > Alphaproteobacteria > Rhodobacterales > Rhodobacteraceae > Palleronia > Palleronia caenipelagi. The sequence goes on from NZ_VFSV01000091.1 coordinate 1,959, forward strand.
CGCTGATTCACTTCTGTTGTAGGGCGGGAGGATCAGCGATGATGGGGCCGAGGCAGGAAGCGCAGCCGGCGCTGTTCTGCGAGGTCTCACTGGAAGATCATGTCCCTCAGAACCATCTGCTGAGATCCATTGATCGGTTTGTCGACCTGAGCAGCATCCGGGCTTACCTCGCAGATTTCTACAGCCACACCGGCCGCCCTTCCGTCGATCCGGAATTGCTGATCCGGATGCTCCTGGTGGGGTACTGCTTCGGGATCCGCTCCGAGCGCCGGCTGTGCGAGGAGGTCCATCTGAACCTGGCTTACCGGTGGTTCTGCCGCCTCGATCTGTCGGACAAGATCCCCGACCATTCTACGTTCTCAAAGAACCGGCACGGGCGCTTCCGGGAGAGCGAAATGCTGCGGCACCTGTTTGAGACGACCGTCGCCCGCTGTATCGCAGAGGGTCTGGTCAGTGGCCAACGACTGGCGGTTGATGCAAGCCTGATCGAAGCGGATGCGAACAAACAGAACTCGACACCCAGGGAAGACTGGGACCCATCGACCCTTGATCCAGCCGACGCGCCACGCGCTGTGCGGGAATATCTCGAAAGGCTCGATAACGCTGCTTTCGGCGCAGCAAGCGAGGTTGAACCCAAGTTCACCTCTCACTCCGATCCTGCCAGTCAATGGACAGCGGCCCGCAAGGGTCCGGCTTTCTTCGGCTATTCCAACAATTACCTGATCGATACCGATCATGGTGTGATCGTCGACGTTGAAGCGACCAGATCCATCCGGCAAGCCGAGGTCGGCTCCACAAAGACCATGTTGGACCGGGTAAAGGGTAAATTCGACATCGTTCCGGACTGGGTCATCGCCGACACCGCCTATGGCTCTGGCCCGATGCTTGGCTGGTTGGTTGACCGCAAGATCGACCCGTACATCCCGGTGAGCGACAAGGCCGCCCGCCCCGACGGGACATGGGTCAGAACCGACTTCGAGTGGGATCCGGAGAACGACCAGTACGTCTGCCCCGAGGGTCAGGAGCTGAAGCAATTCCGCCGCAATTAGTCCATACTGATCAACAGGCTCATGCGGCCTTACCCTTTTTCATGGCGTTATCGACAGTGCCAAGTTGTTGGTACGCAGGTGGCGAGGGCATGGTTGTCATGCTGGCTGTCCTTGATGGCTCAGGTCGCTGTGCCACCCTCGCCACCGCCCCTGAATGACCGCTGATTACGCGATGCCCTTGATGGCTTTGTAAGGCGATGCAGGCGCGACGGGGTGTGCGCGGAACACTCAACGGAGAGGTAGGGAGATGGCGATATGGATCGGAATTGACGCGGCCAAAGTTGTACATTGGGCGGTTGGGATTGACGATGGGGGCGGGGTTGTTCTCGACCGCGCGGTCGAGAACAACCCGGTGGCGATTTACCACTTTATTGTCGAACTGCGGAACGTGAACGGCGATGTCGTGATCGGGATCGACGTGGTCGGCTCCTTTGCGCGCTTCATCGAGGCCAGCCTGCTGGCGGAAGGCTTTGTCCTGGTGCACACCCCGGGGATCGCGGTGAACCGCGCGGGCCAGGGTTTTGCTGGAGGCGAGCGCAAATCCGATCCCCGCGACGCCGCTCGCCATTGTCCTCGGACCAATGGCGGACAATATCTCGCCATCGCCGAGCTGGTGCGCACGCGCGATCTGCGCCCGGTTCTGGCCGATGACGACACGCGCGTGGCGCTGCGCCTCAAGGTGGGCCGCAGGCGAGACCTGATGCAGGACCAGGTGCGCCGCATCGCCCGTATTCGCGGGCTTTTGTGCGGCATTCATCCCGGCCTTGAACAGGCATTTGACCTTTGTTGCAAAGGGCCGTTGGCGCTGCTTACCCGGCATGTGACCCCGTCCGACATCCGACGCGCAGGACGGGCGCGGATCGTGGCTCACCTGAAGAAGACCCCGCACCTGCACGGCTGCGAGACCATCGCCAGGCGCGCATTTGACTGTGCCAAGGCGCAACGCATCACCGTCCCTGGCGAAGCGGCCACCGCCGATCTGATCCGTGAGCTGGCAGCCGAAGCCCTGGAGGCCAGACAAAAGATCGCCCGCATCGAGAAGGACCTCGAAGACATCCTCAGCCACCACCCTGACTGGGCCCTCATCCGTTCGTTGCCGGGGATGGGGGTGGTGCTGACTGCCGAGTTCCAGGCCCCAATCGGCAACATCGCGCGCTTTGCCTCGGCGGATGCACTCGCGGCGGCGGCGGGCCTCGCTCCGGTTCAGCGCCAATCCGGTAAACGGGCGGGCTGGCGGCGCGCCTACGGCGGCGACAAGGCGCTCAAGCGGGTCTTCTGCCAAAGCGCGTTCTGTGCCGTGACCCAGAAAGACCCGCTCTCCAAAGCCTTCTACGACAGAAAGCGAAAAGAGGGAAAACACCACACCCAGGCCCTCATCGCCCTCGCCAGACGACGCGTTACGGTTCTGTGGACCATGCTGCAAAGGCGCGAAACCTTCGACCCAAAGCAAAATGCTGCTTGACTTGTCCATTACCCAGCGATTTGCGGCCTCTGATGGCGGTCGGCGCCGGGGGTGAGGCCTCGGAGCAGTGTGATCAGCCAGATGAAATGGCACAGACAGACCCTCAGGTTTCGCAGGATCATGCGGATGTTGTGACCGCAGCCGCAGAGGACCGCGAAAAGGGCATCACCTTCGGTTCCTTTGAGTGGGCATCGGGTCAGACGTCCGTCGGCTTTCATATGGCCCGTCATCGGTTCGATGGTGCTTCGTTGTCGCAGCAGTTTCGCGATGGTCCTGGTGACGCCGCGCCTTGCACCGCTGATGAAGACCTTCACTGTTTCAACGCCGTGGCCACGGCAGCCACGGTCGACGAAGGCCATGTCCGGGCGCCGGTCAGTCAGGATGTCCACCTGTTCCAGTGCCGCGTGCAGAGTGTGCCCGTCGAAAGGGTCGAAAGGATTGCCCGGCAGTGATCGCATGCCGGCGACGAAGCCACCTTCCGTGATGGTCGCGACGCTGACCTTCGTGCCGAACTCACAGCGCTTGTGCGCCTTGCCTTTCGAGATACAAGCCACCGCCGGTTCGTGCAGGCTGTAAAGCGTCTCTCGGTCCTTTGGCTTCTGCGCCAGCAACCGGTTTACCAGCGCCGTCATCTCCGCGATCCGCGCTTTCAGCGGTCCCTCAGTCCCCTTGTCTGTCTGCCGTTCGATGTCGCGCAGCACGCGGCCGGTATAGCCCTTGAGCCGACGCAGGGCCTTGCGCATCCTCCTGAACTGGCGGGCGTGGGCATCGCGCCCGACCTGCCCGCAAAGCCGGGGGCCGAGGCGATTGTCGTTC
>NZ_VFSV01000092.1 GCF_007004065.1 Palleronia caenipelagi
CCGCGGGTAAAACAGACCACGCCGGTCACATTCGTCGTGTCGAAGGTGAGTTCTGTGTCCGCGACGGCGGCTCCGCCATTCTGGATGGCGAGGCTGATGTCCCCGATCTGTGCCGTGTAGTCGATGCCACCGATGATCCCGTTCAGCGTGCCATCCGCATGGTCTGCACGCATCATTTCGACCGCACTGGTGAACTTGGTCCCCGGAGCGCGCAGCGCGTTCACGGCGGCCAGCGTTGTCAGGTTGTAGAAGGCCGACAGATCGACGAAGTCATTGTCGTCCTGAAGACCGTTATCCACGGTGCCCGAGTTGCCTGTGCCGAAGTCGGTGATGATGTCGGCACCATCGCCGCCAGCCTCGACAAAGATATCATCGCCAAGGCCGCCTCCGACGCTGTCATCGCCAGACCCGCCGAGGACCACGTCGTTGCCAGACCCACCGTCGAGGATATCGGTGCCAGCGCCGCCGCTCAGGGTGTCATCGCCGCTCTCACCGAGAAGGCTGTCGTCGCCGACATCCCCCTGAACGGTATCATCGCCTGCACCGGCAGCGACGCTGTCATTTCCGAGACCGCCATAGATCGTATCGGCGGAAAAAGTGCTCCCGCTTTCAACGATACTGTCGTCCCCGCTGCCACCGTAGATCAGGTCAGACGCGGACCCCCCATCGAGCGTATCGTTCCCGGCGCCCCCTTCGACCGTATCCACGCCGGCATCGGCATTGACCACGTCCGCCCCGGCTCCACCAGACACGGTGTCATCGCCGGCCCCGCCGCGGAGGAGGTCATCGCCGGAATCGCCGATGAGCGTGTCATTGCCCGGGTCTCCGAAAAAGGTATCATTGCCGGCCCCGCCGCGGAGGAAGTCATCCCCGCTGTCCCCGTCCACCGTGTCATCGCCACTGGCGCCAAACAGGCTGTCATCGCCGCTCCGACCGTCGAGAACGTCAGCCCCGGTCCCGCCGTCGAGCGTGTCGTTGCCAAGCCCCCCCACCAGCGTGTCGTCGCCGCTGTCGCCTGCCAGAGCGTCGTCGCCGCTGCCGCCCAGCAGCGTATCGGCGCCAATCCCACCGCTCAGAGTATCGGTGCCGGTCCCGCCGAGCAGGCTGTCATCTCCGGAGCCGCCATCGAGCGTGTCGTTGCCAGTGGCACCACCCTGAAGCGTATCATTCCCCAGGCCGCCAAGGACGCTATCGTCTGCGAGGCCTGCATCGACGATGTCATTGCCCGCCCCGCCATAGATCGTGTCGAGAGATAGCCCCCCACCCTCATCCGTGATCGTGTCGTCCCCGGCCCCGCCATAGACCAGATCAGGCTGTCCGCCGGCATCAATTGAGTCGTCACCAGAGCCCCCATCAATCGTGTCATTGCCAAACCAGCCGATGATGGTGTCGCTGCCAGCCCCGCCCAAGAGGCTGTCGACGTCATCGGAGCCGTAAAGGCTGTCGTCGCCGGAGCCGCCATCGAGCGTGTCGTTGCCCGTACCACCATGGAGCGTGTCGTTCCCCGCACCGCCAGAGATGGTGTCATCTCCCGAACCAGCACTGATCGCGTCTTCACCAGAGCCGCCCTCCAGCATGTCGTTGCCTTGGCCGCCGAACAACTGGTCCGCCCCCGCATCGCCAAACACGCTGTCATCGCCGATACTTCCGTAGACGCTGTCATTTCCCGATCCGCCAAAGACCGCGTCATCGCCAGAAAACCCAGCGACCGTGTCGTCACCGGACTCGCCCCTGAGCGTGTCGTCGCCAACACTCCCGTCCAGCGTGTCGTTGCCGGCCCCGCCGTCAAGCGTGTCATCGCCACTCGCGCCAAGCAGGGTGTCGTTCCCGGCGCCGCCATAGGCGATGTCGTTGCCCGTGCCTGCCGTCAGGGTATCGTTCCCGATGCCGCCCTCCAGCGTATCATCGCCGACGGACCCAAAGAGGCGGTCATTGCCAGCATCGCCCTGAACGAGGTCGTTGCCTGACGAACCAAACAACAAGTCATCGCCAGAACCACCAGCGACCGTGTCGTCACCCGAGCCACCACCGATGGAATCAATTCCGGTGCCACCAAGGAGCGAGTCGTTCCCGGCATTGCCAAAGATGGAGTCGTTGCCAACTCCACCATCGATGGTGTCATTCCCGTCTGGCAGGCCGTCTCCGCCAGCAATATTACCGTAGATCTCATCATCACCGGAGCCGCCGAGGATGCTGTCGTCACCGCTTCCGCCGCTGATCAGGTCATTGTCTGCGGCCCCGTCGATGACGTCGTTGCCCGCCCCGCCGAACGCCGTATCAGTTCCCGCCCCGCCCAGCAGAACGTCGTTGCCGATCTCACCCAGCAGCGTTTCATCCCCGCTGCCCGCGTCCACCGTGTCATCGCCGCTGGCTGCGACAAACGTATCAACGCCCGCGCCACCGATCAGCAGGTCGTTGCCCAGTGTCCCCACCAGCGAGTCACTGCCGGCCCCGCCGTCGAGCCTGTCATCGCCACTCGCGCCAAGCAGAGTGTCGTTCCCGGCGCCGCCATAGGCGATGTCGTTGCCCGTGCCGCCGTCGATGGTGTCATCGCCGGAGTTCCCAAAGAACCGGTCGTTGCCCGTGCCGCCGTCGATGATGTCATCGCCGGAGTTCCCAAAGAACAGGTCGTTGCCGGCTCCCCCGACCAGCGTATCCTGGCCGGCCCCGCCCGTGACACTGTCGTCCCCGAGTTCGCCAAACACTGAGTCATCGCCAACCCCGCCCGAGACGTCGTCATCGCCAGAACCGCCAGAGACGGTGTCATCGCCGTCATCGCCCTTGAGCGTATCGCTCCCGGCCCCCCCATACAGGGTGTCGCTCCCGTCCCCGCCGCGCAGAGAGTCATCGCCGAGTTCGCCAAACACCGAGTCATTGCCCGGGTCTCCCGTGACAGTGTCGTCACCGGAGCCCCCATAGAGAGTGTCATCGCCGAAATCGCCGAAAACCTCGTCGTTGCCCGCGCCTCCGTAAACGGTATCGTTGCCAGACCCGCCGCGCACCGAGTCGTCGCCGCTCTCGCCGAGAACGCTGTCATTGCCATCATCGCCCAGAACGGTGTCATCGGCCCGACCGCCAGCGACGGTGTCATTCCCGAAACCGCCATAAATCGTATCCGCGGAGAGGCTGCCGCCCGTATCCGCGATACTGTCATCACCGCTCTCGCCGAAAAGCAGATCAGTACCGGTCCACCCATCAAGCGTGTCGTTGCCAGCGCCACCGTAGAGGGTATCCCATCCGGCATCGCCAAAGAGCGAGTCGTTCCCGAGACCGCCATAGAGCGTATCATCGAAGAGTCCGGTCCCGCCCTGAACGCTATCATCGCCGGAATCGCCGAAGACCACGTCATTGCCCTGGCCACCGTTAACGGTATCGTCCCCGGCCCCGCCGCTAACGGTATCATCGCCGCTCTCACCGGTAAGGAGATCGTTGCCGCCGTCCCCCAGCAGCGTATCATTCCCCAGACTCCCGCGGAGGCTGTCATCGCCCGAACCACCACTTAGAGAATCGTCGCCGCTCTCGCCAAAGATCGTGTCGTCGCCCAGACCACCGTCCAGCGTGTCAGTGCCCGTCCCGCCCCGCAGAACGTCGTCGCCGCTCTCGCCGAGCAGGCTGTCATCGCCGGAGCCACCATCAAGCGTGTCGTTGCCGACACCGCCGTCCAGCGTGTCGTTCCCGGCGCGGCCAGAGATGGTGTCATCGCCCGACCCGCCGACAACCACGTCGTCACCGGTCCCGCCGCCGAGCGTGTCGTTGCCAAGCCCCCCCACCAGCGAGTCGTCGCCCGAGGCGCCTAAGATGCTGTCGTCACCCGAGCCGCCAAAAAGAGTATCTGACGCGATTCCGCCATCGATCGTATCGTTCCCAGCGCCACCGAAAATGGTGTCGGGGGACGCTCCCGCGCCACTGTCCGTCACAATATCGTTGCCGTCTCCACCGAAGATCGAGTCGCCCAAAGAGCCACCGTCAATCGAATCGTCCCCCGCACCGCCCGAGATCGTATCGCTGCCGTCACCGCCATAAATCGTGTCGAATGACGCCCCGCCACCGCTATCCGAAATACTATCATTGCCACCGCCGCCGCTGATCACATCGGACTGACTGCCCCCATCGATTGTGTCGTCGCCAAAACCGCCGTCGATGGTGTCATTGCCCAGACCCCCGAAGATTGTATCCTTAGACTCACCAAGACCGCTGTCATTGATACTGTCCGCACCGTCACCACCGTCAATCAGATCAGGCTGAAACCCCCCGTCGATCGTATCGTTGCCAGGACCGCCAAAGATCGTGTCGTTGCCACCCCCCCCAAAAAGGCTGTCATCGCCACCCTGACCGCTGATGACGTCATTGGCGCCATCGGCAGTGGCGGTGTCGTTGCCAGCAGTGGGTCCGGGTCCGGGGGTCCAAATCGTAACCATGAATCAGCCTTTCTGAAGTCTTGATGTGCGTGGGGACACGGCCACTGGGGCAGTCCCAACCGACGGATCATTTGAGGGACGAGCGCTAGCCGTCGGTATCGGCGGGACGATGCGCGCCCGGTGGCGTTGAGAAGTGGGAAATGGCCCGCTCTTGATCAGGGGATGACGCTAGAGCCGCGCGTGTCCTGCGCGCGGTGCGAGACGGTTCAGACCATGTTTCGGCTTGATCGGTCCCATCGACCGACATCCGGATTGAGGCAAAGACCTGGACAAAGCGACCGGGTCTGACCCGATCCGGATTGAGAGTATCGACCACAACAACTCCTCGCAGGCATCAACCTCAGTTGCCGGACCGTACGAATGGATAGGGCGATATGTCAAACGGATAATATAAAATTTTCGTTTCAAATTCGAATGTTAGCATATTTTTAACCATGCGCACCCGGTTCAGGACCCGCGTGTATTCAGTGGGGATCAGGCATAATTCCCTGATCGTTTTTCGCCTCCCGCGACAAATATCGTCCGGGACAGCCCCCGGGAATGTGGACCATCATCCGGGATGGAACACCTCTTGCTTCCAGTAGATGGATCTCTGACGCCACTGGATATTCGGCAGTTCCCCGGCCGTCTGCCTGACGGCCTCGAGGGCCTCGCGCAGGGTCGCGGCTTTGCCGCTATGCGGCATCGGTGCCGGGTAGACGTGGACGGCCCAGGAATAGG
>NZ_VFSV01000093.1 GCF_007004065.1 Palleronia caenipelagi
CCCCGACCGCCCGCGCCGGTCCATCACGTCCGCATGGAACCACATTAAGCGCGCCGCAAGCCTGCCCCCCTCCCTGCGCCTCCACGATCTGCGCCACACCTATGCCAGCCATGCGGTGCTGTCCGGGGAAAGCCTGTACCTCACCGGCAAACTTCTCGGCCACCGCAATCCGGGCAGCACCAACCGCTACGCCCATCTCGACAGCCACCATCTGGCCCGGGCCGCAGACAAGATCGCAGACCGCATCGACAGCATGATGAACGGCGAGCCTGAACGCAGCACCCGCCAGACATGACCGGCGGGGGTAAAGTTAAAGTGTGGGGCGAGTCGGCACGTGTTCTTGGAGCTCTCTGGATAACAAATATGGGCTATCTATGTACCTGCCAATTGCAGACTGGGCCACAAACGCATCCACCTTTCCCCACATCATTGAAGGTGGTCTTTCACAGCGTGGTCGAACTGATACTGGTTGTCCGAACTGCTCCAAGACCAAAAGCGGCGAGACACCGCGTTTTACTAGGTGCCATGAGCAGCGCAGATGTGCGATAAAAGGGGCGACCGAAACCAACGTGTTCAAGATAGATTCTATGCTGAGACTGATCATCGACACCAACCTATTTCATGAGTTTCGGCCGCTGGAAGAACTGCCATGGGCTGAATTGGGAGAGCTTGACTACATTGAGCTGATCGTGACGGACGTAGTTCAGACAGAGTTAGATGAACACAAGAAGTCCACGCGTGCCCGTATGAAGCGCACTGCGATCAAGATAACCAAGCAATTTAGGGACATGTTGCTCGCTCACGAAAGCGAATTAGAAATACGCGCGTCGGGACCGCGTGTCGTACTCAGCCTAAGTGACGTGAATTTTGGTTCTGAGACATATGGCACTCTGGACCTTAACAACTTTGATGATCAGCTTGTCGCGATAGCCAAGAGACTCTCTGACAATTTTAAAGATGGAAGTGTTCATCTATTTTCAAATGATACCCGTCCGATGCGCAAAGCTGTCGGTTTAGGTTTGAATTTGATGGCTATTCCTGAGGAATGGCGGCGTTCGGACGAGAAAACGGACGAAGAGAAAGAAAGGTCACGTCTTGCGTATGAAAACAAGCGTCGTCGATCTCAAGAACCTATCATCAAGTTAACGTCGGATCCAGCTGAACCATTACATTTAAACCTACCAATCTACGCGCCTCTTAGCGATGACGAGATAGACCATTTCATGGATCTACTCACACAGAGAAACCCGAAAGAAACCAATTTTGCCATCCATCAACCTGATAATCCTGTCGCCGAACAATTCGGAGGTGTATCCCTAGGAATTACACAGTATGAGTTCGAAGAAGCGCCGCCAAACGATGTGGAAGCATATCTGTGGCTGGAGTATCCTCAATGGGAGACAGATTGCCGAGAGAAGTTGCAACACGCACATATCCATCTCACAGCTTTTGGGCATGAATTCGCCGCGGCTTTTCTGTTGAGCAATACTGGTACAAGACCAGCTGCTGATGTCTTGCTCACGATTGCAGCGAAAGGCGCTCTTCTTGTGATGCCTCCTCTTCAAAATGATAAGGATGATTTCGAAGACGAGCCAATAACCGGGCCTTTAATTTTCCCATCAGCGCCGAAAGCTCCGCAAGGGAAATGGAATCGACGTCTGAGAACCATTTTGGATCTCCGGGCCTTTAAAGATAATTTTGGCCCAACTCACATACTCGATATAGATACTGATCTGATGACATCAGTGCCGCGAATTGATAACCCTTACCACTTCTACTATCAAGACCGCCCGAGCACCTATGTAAAAACTTTTACATTGACGTGTGATCAATTCAGACACGCCGGCAAACCTGAAGTCTTTGAATGTATGTGTCATGTTGATGGACGAGCTAAGGAGTTGGACGGAAAGAACGCAGTCGTTGAAATCAAGATAGAAGCGTCGAATTTGAGCGACCCTGTCAGTCATAAATTGATCGTTCGATTTGGCGCCGAACATCGGTCTACATTTAAAACTGTGTCAGACATTTTACACCAAGGCGCTCTATGATCGATTGCCCTGAAGAATGTCGAATACACCCAGATTGCCCACAATGGACGGTGGCCTCCAGTACGCATCAAACAGTAGTGGCCGGAACTAACGTAGTATCGAGATACGGATGTCGCCCCGCGAAATCTGATTTCATTTAAAACCGAATTGATCCATTGAGCGTAGTGTTTTAGATATTATAATGACTGGTCTTAGTAAAATTATTACTACAGCGACGCACCGGAGCTTCTCGCTACGAGCGCCTTAATTTTCGACCAATGGTCCAACTCCCAACGTGGCAACTATCCTTGCAGAAAGCTCTTCTCTGCACTTTTCAAAATTGGAAGTGTTCCAGCGAATTTGATTAAACTGCCGTACGTCGAAATGCACAACGTTAGGTGTATCTGCAATATCGTCCTTGACCATCCAAATTACAGGTAAATTCAAACCTGTTGCAAAGCCTGCCTCAAAGTACACACCACCTCGAGGAATACCTATTTTTTGAGAAATTGCGTCAGTGCCAACCCCGCACGTCAAATCGACAATAACGGCTTTGGATTTACGTATTTCAGCGATAATTTTATTATCAATCATTTCGTTGTGCTGTGTGTCGTCTATTCGCACCGGAATATACCCAGCCTTTTTAATGGGTGGTTCAATAACACATTCGTATAATGGTTTGGTGATTTCCTCTGAAAACCACATTGCAACGAAAATCTGCTCGCCCTCGACCAAGTTCGCTCCAAGACTCTCAACGTAAGAATGACCAGAAATCGTAAGTCTGACTTCTCTTCCCTTGCTGCCTGACTTGCGCTCCAAGTAACCGAGCATTTCAGCATGTTGCCAGTAACCATCAACCTCGCTCATAGGAGAAGCTTCGCCGCGCCCGAAGCCGGGGTGCGCTGGGTTCATATCGGACGCAATAAAGGGTTGGTACGCCATATCGAAGGAATTTTTCCAAGTTCCAACAGGTGAAGAAATCGCGAGAAACTTGAGCAAACTGTTGAAACGGGTTGACACAGAGGGCAGCGCCGCACTTTTCCAGTTTCTAACATCGTCAGAGTATACTGTGATTTCTTGTCTTTTTAGATTGGCTAACGCTATTCTGAACGAGATCTTGGCCTTTTCCTCATTGGTCAAACTTAGGACCATAGACTGCGCAGAACCCGAGATAATGTACGCTCCACCAGCTCGAATACTTTGAACATAAATTGAGTCTCCCCCGGTTGAGGAAACCTCATTTGCGGGAGTGTTCCAAATCAAACACTTGGGTCGGCGAATATTAGACATAACAATTGTAAAGTTAGGTGTTCGGTGAGAGCTATCGAAACCATATTTGATATATGGAATATTTGCAACATACCTTCCATCAAAGATAAAATTTGAATGTACTGCAAATATCCGCTGTGAAATATTGTTGAACAGGTTGTAATTTGCGCTCGAGACCCGAGGGTGTGTTCGTAGTGTAGTGAGAACGATTGAACACCCAATGTTCATTCTATCGCTCTCGCCGGTCGCTTCCCCGTTGAATATGCTCCGGGTTAGTCGAATGAGGGGAATAACGGGACGAAGTTTAACGCAAACGATTTAGGTGGATCGCCGCAGAAGGCCGATCTTGGAATGTTTGTTTAACAAGCGGAATTTGCTAGCATTCTGCATTACAAAATGGCCAGATGAACGGCTTTTCCGAACAGCATGGTCTTGCAAAAGCACCGGCCTCTGCCGACGCTCGACCAACCTGCTTAAGGCTTTGATAGATGCCGCTCGAACGCAACTGATTGGCTCTAAGTTGCCGCCGCACCTCGGGTCCGACTATTTGGCGCTCCTCGAACTGGCTTCTCAGAAGTTGCTGATTTTCTAAAATGTACTGGTAGCCCTCTGGTTTGTATTGCCTGATTTTTCCAATCGCATGCATGAACTCATCACGATCTTTCCTAGGTATTCGCATTCTTTGCACCATAAAGCTTTAATCCTTTACTCTGAATTCCCTTTGAAGCAGATCGGACTCGCGAGAGCCATCACTGACCGTCACTTCGATGAAATATACACCCGGCACCATGTTCGCGCCAAGCCACCAGACAATGCTTCTGGATTGGCTTTTCAATTGGATCAAGGATGCGCCATTGGCGTGAGCTTCTGTACTTGGTCGAATACTCCAGTTCCAAATCAGGTCATCTCCGTCATCATCGTACGCGGTTCCAGTTGCTTCTAAATACGTGTCATATTCGATTAGATGATTAGATAGCGAAATCTCAATTACCCGTGGCTTCGATAGTTGGTCCGACAGAATATTACCAATAACAAACAGAAACAATGACAATATTGATAACGCAGCAGAAAGATTTCCAATGCCAATCGCTCGTATTGGAACGACGTTAGAGAATGCTGATTTGTAGTATGCGAACAGAAGTATAACGAAAGAAGAAAATGCACATATCCAATAGGTATACATCGCCCAATCGAGGGTATATGGCCTTCTGATTGCTGCAAATATTGATGGAAAAAAAATAACCGATAGAGAAATGATGCCAAGTACTGCTTTAGCAACGCTCTTGTGCTGTTCCTGTATGTCCGCCAAATTATTCATCCATTTCCATTCTTACGGACTTCGCCTCTGTTTAACATGGACTACTTTGACACATCGTGACAAGCAGTTCGAGAAGCTAGGTGTTCAGTCCCGGCATTTGGTGGATCGGATTTAGGATGAATCGATCTGGCTCTGAAGTCCAGATCTTGCAGATGTATTCGTAAGGCGTCAGCCCGCTGAGGGTCTTGAGCCTGCGGGCGAAGTTGTAGGCTGCCATGAAGTCGGCAAGGTGTGTTCGCAACTGGTCGTGATTTTCGTAGTGGAAGCGTTTGACCGTCGCCTCCTTGATGGTGCGGTTCATTCGTTCGACCTGGCCATTGGTCCACGGATGGTTCGGCTTAGTGAGCCGATGTTCGATCTCATTTGCCTCACAG
>NZ_VFSV01000094.1 GCF_007004065.1 Palleronia caenipelagi
CTACCGCTGGAAGAAAAAGTACGGTGGAATGGGCACGGACCAATTGAAGGAACTAAAGCGTCTTCAGAAAGAGAATGAGCGGCTGCGCAAGGCTGTTTCGGATCTGACCCTGGACAAGCTGATCCTGGCGGAGGCCGCAAAGGGAAACTTCTGAGCCCCGCTCGTCGCCGTACCTGCATTGATCGTGTTCGTGCAGAACTGAACGTTTCGGAACGTCGCGCGTGTCGCGTTCTGAGACAACACCGATCGACACAGCGCAAGGTACCCATTGGTCGTCCAGACGAAGAGCGCTTGGTGGCGGATATGATCGAGCTAACCCGGCAATATGGACGGTATGGCTATCGTCGGATCGCAGCACTGCTCAGAGATGCTGGTTGGCATGTGAACGACAAGCGCGTCGAAAGGCTGTGGCGACGAGAGGGGCTGAAAGTCCCAATGAAGCAACCAAAGAAGGGACGGCTCTGGCTGAACGACAGCTCGTGTGTCCGGTTGCGGCCTGAGCATCCAAATCATGTTTGGTCATATGACTTCGTGCATTGCCGCACGGACGATGGGATGGCGTTCCGGACATTGAATATCATTGACGCGTACAGCCGGGAATGTCTGGCGATCCGTGTCGACAGGAAGCTGAACTCAGGCAACGTCATCAATGTGCTGAGCGACCTGTTCATCCTGCGCGGTGTGCCTTCGTTCATTCGGTCTGACAATGGCCCGGAGTTCGTTGCTCAGGCCGTACAGGACTGGATCAAAGCTGTCGGCGCGAAAACGGCTTACATCGAACCTGGATCGCCCTGGGAGAACGGATATGTGGAGAGCTTCACTGCCCGTTTCCGCGATGAGTTCCTGAATGGCGAAACCTTCTACAGCCTGCGAGAAGCCCAAGTTCTGATCGAACAATGGAGGAAACACTACAACACGAAACGACCACACAGCGCATTGGGCTACCGCCCACCGGCTCCGGAAACCGTCGTCAGGATGAACCGGAGGCCAGTCATGCACTCACAATCAGATTGGACCACTCAAGTGGGGCTGATCAGACCGCCTGCTACGCCGTGAGCCGAATTCATGCAACACGCTCGAGCGGTCACATCATAAGAACCTGGCGAAGATCCTCCCGCTTTTTTCCCGCTGAGAGAGCAGCAAAGGTGGACAACCTCCAAGCCACCCGCAGCAGGAGCATTCCGCCTCTGACGTGGCCTACTTCCTCTCCGATGCTCTCACCGATCAACGAACCTCCAAAAAGACAGTTAACTTGACAACTCCGAAGTAAGTCCCGCGGTGAGCGCGGCGTTCAGTGCCTCGCTGAGAATGAAATGCGCGAATGGATTGAGGCCCTCAGTGCGCAGACGCGGGCGGAGATCCATGTATTCGGATGTATCGAACCAACCATTGGGCCGCCGCCCGTCCTTCCAGCCCTCGCGATGAAAATGAACCGATGGGTCAATACCGGATTTGGTAACGCCGCGATTGTTTGCCAGATAAAACCTGTGATCGAACCAGGGCCGGGTGAGATCGACGATTTCCGCTTCGTGCATGCCCGCCAGCACCGCCGATACTTCGTCGCCGCGAATGCCGCGTTCGGGCACAAGCCCGACATCAGGGAAAAGATAGCGGGACTCGGCTAGCGATCGAAATGACACCCAATTGTCGACCAGGGGATGAGTGGGGTCCCCGATTTGCAGATGAAGCGTCGCGCGTTTTGGGTCAGGCTTCACAAAGCGCAGCACGTCATCTTGGGTCATTACACACACACGCTTTTCACCAAAGTTGACCACCGTGCTTGTAAGTCGCGTGGTCTCGTCCTGAGCGATCATCTTGTGTTGAGCGTCGCCTGAGCCTTCCCAACTCCACAGAAGATCCCCGCAAGGCAGAACTCGCCAATGCACACCCGGGGCCAAGCGATGGCACCCACCACCCGCATACAGCGCGGACGGAATGCTCGCTTGGTTCTGGCTCGGTTCGCGCCAACGCGACAGGTGGTCCCGGAACGCGGCCTTGCGTTGATCAGGGGAGCGGTTGACCCATGCCGCCGGCTCTGTCTGGGTTTGCGATATCGTGCCAAGGAAATATCGCGTTGCTTCTGACTTTTCCTCGCGGGAGCGGCGGCGCGCGGTTTTGAAGTCCCGAAACAGAATGGCTTGCGTGTTCGAATAGCTCGTATTCATCAGTGATCGGGAGGGCGTGTCAAATCGGTCTCTATCGATCGAAAATTCATCGAAAAACCAGTCAAGAAGACCGTCACCGTGGGCCATATCCAAGTTGCACGTGTGAAAATGCGCGTTCGGTGCAATGTCTTTAAGACGTTCCAACACGCGGTTATGTTCGATAAGTCCGGTTTTTTCCAAATGGTCGCGAAAGATGTCATATCGAGGCACCTCATCTTGAAAGCTGGTGCAAAGTTCCTTGTAGAGCGACCGGGTCCAATTTCCGGGATCGCGGGTGACATAGACGACGTCCAATCGATCCGCAGCCAAAACCTGACAAATCCGCGCGAAGGATTGGCCGTCTTTCCACAATTGCAGCCAGGTTATGCCCTCCGATGACAAGATCAACGTGTCAATGTCCCAGTTTGTTGCGCGCAGTTCTTTGGCGATATCGCTTTGCGCCACGCCGCGCCGCGTCGGCTCGAGAAGATCGCGAAAGAGCTTATAATGACCAGAAATCCGATGGCGACGAACGCCAGTCGCCAGTTGAATTCCGCTGGCTGGAAACAGCATTCCCTGCCGGATCAATTTCACCCGGTTGAAGGCAAGCATATGCTGCAACGCCGAGCTTCCGCATTTTGGCAGTCCGACATGCAAAATGATCCTCTTGACCTGCCGCCCTAAAGGAGGCGCGTGGCCTGATGGTGATGAGGGGACTGTTCTGAAGTCTCTCCAGGCCAGTGTCGTCTCGAGAACGCTATCGTTCTGGACCTCTTCATCAACTAACCCGTAGATGTCTGCGATATCGGGAAACCGCGCCTCTCCAGCCGCTTGCAAAACGGATAGGGCCCCCTTTTTTGCAGCCAGCGCGAACAGATCCGGCAAGCCATCTGCGAAAAGCCGGCTATCGGGAAAGACTTTGCCCAGACGTACGCCTTGGGGCACCAGCGTTGACCAGCGCCGCAGAAACTCGACTCCGAATTTTTTTCGGACAGGAAAGTAGCGATGCGTCGTTTCATACACTTCGCGCGCGATCCAGGCATCTCTTTTCGAATGATGGCGCCGCTGATAAAAGACTCTCTCAAGGTTGCGCAGGTCATCGAAAGCCGTCTGGCAGAGATTATCGACGATGTGCACCTGTGACGAGTGATGAACATCCTGAGCGAGGTACTGACCGGCAAAGTGGAGGCAGTCGGGAAAGCGATGTCCCTGATCTTTCGAGCAGTCCCGATAACGTGACCAAACCATTCTCAGAAACGTGGTCTCAAAAGCGCACTGTCCAGTCAGGGCTGCAAACCCGTACCTCCCGGTTGGATCTTCCCATATTTTCAGACCCGAGGCGGACGAGGTACCCAACCCGTTATACTGCGTCGCAGAGAAAACCGTCAGGTCGCCGTGCGTCTCGATAGCGTCACGCATCTGTAATTTTTGACCTTGGGCCAAAAAAATGACAGCTCGCGCAGTGACGGTGTGAATGGCATCTTCAATTGTCGCACAGAGCGAAACTAAAATGTGATCGTTACTTCTCGCGGTCGGCGGCCAATCGGTTTTGTTCGTCGAGACAATGATCAGTTCGAGCGCATCGACCTTAAGCTCAAAGAGGCTAGCAATTGTCGCATGTGCGCCCGCGGTCGGAGCGGGTAACACCATGATGATCGCAAGAGATGGGCGCACGGATTCAGAACTCCTGATTAACTGACATTCCCCAAGTAGCCGTCCGTCTGAACGCATAGTCGCCTGACGGGGTCAGCCCATCAAGTGTCTTGTGCCCCGGGTGGTTCGTGTGATCGCGGACCCGCCCGAAGATTGGCGAGGTTAGCCGTCCACCATCGCCATCCAAGGCCCTGCGGCGGGGTTCGTCAGCATGGAGGACAGACCTGTCCTGCCTTTTTCGATTTGTTTGGATCAAGATCGCGGTCACGGGCATGACGGAGGCGCCCGAAGACGGCGGATGGCAGCAAGGATGGCGCGCACCATGGGGCCGATGACGGGAGCTTGTTGCATAGATCAAGCTGAGGGCGCATTTGCCGCTTTCCCTGCCTGAACAGATGACACGCTCACAGGCCGCGCGACCGAGGTCGGTCATGCGGTTGAGGGCTTCGACGGCGATTAGAGGCTCGGTCGTCTGGCTCTCCATATTTCGGCCTCGTAGCGCGGGTCCGATCACCTGCTTGTAGCGACCGATCTGGGTTTCGCTACGGGAGCGCTGACCGTAGCCAGTTGCCTTCTGCCAGGCGATCCGGCCGTGGTCGGCGATCATCTGGATATGGGCATTTTTGGATCGCGCAATCGCCCGGGACGGCGTTGCCCGGTGGCGGAATAACCAACTCCACATCCGGCCCAAAGACATCTCGGATCATCGCCGCCGGTGGCGCGCCGTCATAGGCGCCATCGCCGATGAAACAGCAGACAAAGTCCGCCACCTGAGCCAAGAGGTGGTCGCGGGATTTCGGACCGGGTGCTAATCTGTAGTGTCTGAGGAAGAACGCACAGAAATGACGAAACGGAAACGCTATTCGGCAGAGTTCAAGGCGAAGGTGGCTTTGGAAGCCATCCGCGAGGAGCTGACGACGGCCGAGCTGGCCAAGAAGTATGACATCCACCCTACCATGATCAGCGGCTGGAAACGGACCGCGATTGAGAACATGGCACAGGCCTTCACCGGCCAGGCGACCGCGGAGCCGACGATATCGGCGGCAGAGGTCGGAAAGCTGCACGCCAAAATCGGGC
>NZ_VFSV01000095.1 GCF_007004065.1 Palleronia caenipelagi
GCGTATGACGCCGGAATGCGACAATCATGGCCTCCTCCGCTTCGGTGAGAACGGTCGAACGCGGCTCCCTCGGCCCAGTCTTCAAGTCCTCCACCGTCGCCCGCTTGCGCCACTTCGCGACGGTCTTGGGATTGATGCCCAGCTCCTTGCTCAGCTGCGCGAGCGAAGCTTGCGATCGCTGTATTGCAGCTCTGACAGCGTGCGTGGTCGAGGCGCTCCCGTGACGAACTTGTCCCATAATGCTTCCTTCCATTCCTGAGAAAGGATCACACCATCAAACCGTGGGATCAAACACCTAGGCACCGCCGCGCCGGACGCGGTGGAGCTGGAGTGGCTCACACCGCTGGATGCAGAAAAGACTGATCCGGCGGCGAGGGGATGCCCTAACGATCAAACCGGACCACCCGATGGGGGCACGCCACTCCGCTGTCCGGAGACAGGGGCGAAGACCAGTGGCCGATCTGTATTAACCGACGTACTCAACCGTGTCCGGCAGATTGGGAGGGCAATGATCCGCTTGCCGGATTGATTGGTGGATCTTTGCGCCTGGCGGAATCCATCGCCGTTCTTTGAGAGGAACGCTCAGGCCGAATAGTCTCAGGCGCTTGGAATGGGAACGAAGTCTGCGTGGTAGCAACTCTACGACACTCCAGCCGAGGGTCATCGAGTCATGGTGTTTCGCATGAACGTTCGGAGCGACGTACTTCTCTGCCCGCCCAAGCACCAGATCGTTGACAGTCCGCGTCACGAATTGGAGCTCAGTCTCTTTCGCTTCAGTGATCATCCAGGCGAGCGGGACCTTCGCGAGGGCTGAAGAGGCTTCAGGGTAGCCTCCTCCCACATCACCGTGAACGCCCCGGAACCAAACCTCCTTCGCATCCTGTGGCTCGGACTTCGAAGTGTCAAAACGGTTTGCACTAAAGTCCTGCGTTTCAGGCCACAGCATCGGTTCGAACATCGTTCGGCGTTCGTCAATCGCAACCGCATGGCGCACCGCCTGAACCGAGGAATTGGTTGAGGTATGGGCGTTGCTCTTCAGTCGAAGCCCGAACCTGCCGGTCTCAATGACCGACGCCACTGTATCGAAGAGACCAAGCATTCTAATCGGTGGTCTGTCAGCGCGGAGCGTCCGCTCGAAGAGACGCATTTCTGCAAACGCGTCTTCCTTGCCGCCCTCCCCAATCCGCTTGTAAGCGCGATAGACATAGTCAAGTAGGTTGAGGTTTCGTTGTTCCATGAGGCCAAACGCGTGGATGAAACCTGCGAGAACGCGGGCAGAATAGGCCCCTCTCGAAAACCCAAAGATGAAGATCCTGTCACGGCTACCATCAGCGTCTCGCTGATAGTTCTCGACTAAAAACCGATAGGCTTCCTTGACGTTCTTATCGATGCCATATCCCGTCGCTAGGCCGAAGATCTCAACGAATTTCCGCCAGATCCCAAGCCAGGCAAGACCGATCGTGCCCACGCCAGGATCATACCAGACGATTTGATCTTCGGATTTCTTGAGCGTCCCGTACAGCCGAAGAATGTTCGTTCTGTCCGCAGAGATCTCGTTGGAAGTCCCGTCGAAGAGGATAACAATGTTTCTAGGCATATCTAAAACTGCTCAATGTAGACTGACCCTATGGTGTGCACTTACGTTGTCAACCAATTGCCATATGCGTCGACGTCGATCATCGGAACAGTACCACTGAACTGAAGGCGCGAGATCAGCTTGAAGAGAAACGCAGTGGCAGGCTTACCTCCGAGAACCATCTCGTAATTACTGTCTTTGTCTCTATGAAAATAGCCGTGTGATCTTCGTCCCGGTTTCCGGGCAGTCTGATTGTTGGTCCTACGCGGCCATTTTCCAACTCATTTCTGTGAACGCCTGAACCGGCGTCTGGTAGCCGATGGCTGAATGGCGGCGTTGGCGGCCCGTAGAAGACCTCGATGTACTCGAAGATCGCGGCCCTGGCCTCTTCCCGGGGTCCGAACCGATGGCGATGGACCAGCTCCTTCTTCAGCGAAGAAAAGAAGCTCTCCATGGGGGCGTTCGGCGCCTTCAAACGATCCCCCGGATCGTTCGATCCGTTGGCGCGGACCAGCTTGAACTTGAGGCACTGACCCTTGCGGCTCATGGATTGAACCAGCTTGGCGCGGTGGATGATCTTGCGGTCGTCTCCGCTGGCATATTGCATGCCGCGGTCCGAATGCAGGATCAGGCCCGGGACCGGGCCGCGCTGGTCCAAGGCCATCCGGAGCGCGTCGCAGCACAGCTCTGCGCCCAGGTGACCGGCCATGGACCAGCCGACGATTTCGCGGGTCGCATGCGCCATTGTCCTTGGAGTTGCCCATCGCGGCGCCACTGGTCAGAGCCCGATGGGCGACGGCGGACAATGGCACATTCCTTAATAGCAGCCAGGTAGAGCCAGCCCTCGCCGGTATCAACATAGCTGATATCCGCCAGCCAAACTGTGTTTGGAGTGGTGCAATGAAAAGCCCGCCCGAGCAGGTTCGGTGACGGTGTCAGCTTATGATTGCCGTTCGTGGTCAGCGGCTTGCACGGCTTTCTCAGGCGGGTTGAGATCTTGTTTTCCCGCATTATTATGACCACGCGCCGCTCTGAAACGCTCTCGCCATCGGCGCGCAGATCCCGGTGAATGCGTTTGGAGCCGTAGCGCCCCTTGCTGGCTTTGAAAAGTGCCTGATCCGCTCCAGCAACGCCACGTCTTGTGCCGCACACCGCGCTTCCCGGCCTTGACGGGCCGCCCAGCTCGCGTCGTGACTATAAAACCAGCTGCGCGACAGGCGGACTAACCGGCAGAGCGTCGAAACCGCGTATTGAGCTTTGTGGTCCGTGATGAAGGCGCGCTTGTTCATCGTGGTTTCACCGCCCGAGAGGCGAGAAAGGCGTTCGCAAGTGCACTCGGACCTGTGGCGTTCGCCTGCTCACCCCTCTGGAGAATCTCATTCTCCTCCGCGAGCCGCTTGTTCTCCTTGCGCAGCCGCTCCAACTCGGCGGCGTCCGCCTTCTGACGACGTTTGGCCTCCATCGAGCCGAACGCCTCGATCTCCAGCCGCCAGGTTTTCAGCTGGGTGGCGGTGATCCCCAGCTCTTTCGCCACGCTGCCCTGCGTCGCGCCTGGCTCATAAAGCCGGTCAACCGCGTTCGATGCGGTGCTTGAACCAGTGGCGCACAGCGCATCTCACCTTTGAACTCATCCGTGTATTTCCGTCGATGCTGTCCCATGGCGTGCTCCTCTCATGGACAGGGGTAAAGTACCCCGCTGTCGGGTGACAGGGACGAAGATCAACTGGGTCAAGTCCGCCATGCCCTGCAGATGATGGTAGAAATGCGTTGCCACATCGGCCCTGCGCAATTCCAATTCATCTTCGGTGAGATCCTTGAAGCGTTCCTCTTCTGCGGGACGATAGGCAAAAAGCGGCGATTCCAGGATGACAAACCGAGGATGCGGCAGGCCCTTCTCGATGCAATATATGAGTACACCGATCTTGAATGCGGCATGTAGAAGCGCCCGAACGCCAGCGCCGTTGTCGCGGCGGCGCTTGCCATCAACGACGATGTCCTGATCGCCTTTCTCGAAATGTACCGCGTCGGCGCCGGGGTGGTTCCACGCCTTGAGTATCCGCTTTATCACGGTTGAGGGTTCGTGCGCTTCGCTATTCGATAGTTCAAGATTGAAGTCGATGCCATCGGCGCGTTGACGCGATCTTACCGTAGTGGCCTTGATGGGCATTGTTGCAGAACTCCTGCTTGAGGCGTGATTTCCCCTTTCCCCGCTGATGTCATGCGACGCTGACGATCTCGTTGGTGCCGAGGGCGTTGAAGCGGTTCATAAGGGCGATGCGGATATGGATTTCGGCGGTCTGGCGAAGCGGCAGCTTGAACAGCCCGGGGCTTCGCCCGTTCAGGGCTGACATCCGTCCACCGGACGGACGTCCGGCCGCCCTTCACCCTTGAGCGACAGACAGAACTGGATCGCCGCGTCGGAAAAGACGGGCGGACGTCCGGACCGACCGTCACGCGGTGCGCGCCAGCTCATGTCCTAGTCAACGCAGATCAGCAGCGATCCCCGCTGGCGCAGCGATGCGTTGTAGCTGGACCGGTTCGTCGTGCGATAACGGGCGGGCTGGGGCTTGCTCATGCCATCCGACTAACCGCATGGATTCGTGATGTGAATCCTTCATGGTCAGAGTTCTGCAACAACGCCTGTTCATTATGGACTGGCCGTTTCGACACATTTGGTGTTCGATCAAGGGCCGTAGGTCAGAAGTCCGTCGGTCCATCTGGCCGGATCTGTGATCCGTATCTGCATCCTGAACCCGAAACCTGGAGTTATCGACATGAGCACCACGGGCAAGCAGCTGTTCACAACACTGGAAAGCAATGGCACGCTTACCGTCGCGATCGAGGATGTCACCTTTCCCGATCCGACCGGCACTCAGGTCCTTGTAAAAATGGAGGCGGCGCCGATCAATCCGTCGGATCTCGCCATTCTTGTCGGTGCTGCTGATCTCGAGAACGCCGACTACTCGCGTGGAAAATACGTCGCTACCATGCCTGAACCGTTCAATGCGGGATCCAAAGCGCGTCATGGACTGAAGCTACCTGCGGGGAATGAGGGCGCCGGGACTGTCGTTGCGACGGGTGAGAGCGATATGGCCAAGGCGCTGATGGGCCAGCGCGTCGCCTGTTTGTCGGGCAATGCTTACAGCCAGTATTGTGTCGTCGAGGCGGCCATGTGCCTGCCTCTGGGCGATTATTCGGCCGAGGACGGGGCGAGTGCGTTCGTCAATCCGATGACTGCTTTAGGGTTTATTGAAACCGC
>NZ_VFSV01000096.1 GCF_007004065.1 Palleronia caenipelagi
ATCCATCGCGCAAAGCTGATCCAATCCATGAGCCGCAAAGGGGAGTGTCTGGATAACGCCCCGATGGAGAGCTTCTTTTCTTCGCTCAAAAAGGAGCTGGTCCACCGCCAGCGCTTCGCAACAAAGGCACACGCCAAGGCCGCGATCTTCGAGTACATCGAGGTCTTCTACAACCGCCAGCGACGGCATTCAGCCATAGGCTACCAGACACCAGCCCAGGCATTCAAAGAAATGAGTTGGAAAATCGCCGCGTAGGGTCAACAATCACACTGTCCGGAAACAGGGACGAAGATCAGGTCCTATTTGGGTTACTCAAAAGACCACAAGATCTTTTTCGACTGGTTGAACCGGTCGAACCTCGGCCCGGATTTTGAGCCGGTTCGCCACGTTGTCCGGAACTACATTTTCCAGACGTTTCCCATTCCGAAGGACGAGGTCGTCATGGGGGCAAGCTGTCCGAGGCGGTATCGGCACACGCTTGCATCTGCCGCCTGTGAATATCGTGTGACCAAATCCAAGCTCGCGGATCGTCTGATAGAGCTGGGCTTCGCAGCGTTTGACGGCACGACCAGGAAACACCTTTTGCCCTATCACTACGATGCGGATGTGCTGGCTGCCGTCACAACAGATCTCAAAGACATGCTCGACGCAAAACAGGCAGCCCGTCACATAGGATCGAGTGAGACGGCGTTCGCGCAGCTTCTTCGCCGCGGTCACGTTCGGCCCGATATCAAGACCTGCAAAGCCGCAAAGCGATATTCCAAACTCTCGCTCGATAAGTTCCTCAACAAATTGACCAAATGCGCTGTTCCAATGGACGAGTGTCCATCGCATTACAAAACAATCTCGCGAGCGGCCCTGAACGCGAAATGCCCGATGATCGTGATCATCGAGAAGATCCTCGCGGGCGATCTGAACTTTGTTGGTCGACTGCCGGAACGGCGGGGTTTGGGTGCGCTTGTGGTTGATTGCCGTGAAATTCGAAATTTTGAGACGGAGGCTCCGACGACCGGCGTGACACGGCAAGATGCCGCCCGAATGCTCGGGGTGACCCAGTCCACGATCAAACTGTTGATCAGGGACGGTTATCTTCCCGTTAAACTCGGGCGAAACTCCGTCACACGGCATCCGTCGAGCTTGATCGAAGAGGACGATATTGAGAGGTTTCGAGAGCAGTTTGCGACATTGGGCGAAATCGCCCGATCTCTCGGGAAGCATCCGACGTCCGTGCACCCGCTTCTTAAAGCGGCCAACCTAACCCCTATTGTCACCGGTCCGAGAGCAAACCACGTCTTCCGACGAAGTGATCTTGCCACAATCTCAGGTATTGCCACGGGCTTTGACAACAGACCCTCGTCACAGCCGACGTAAGCCCCTTGCTATCATTCGAGAAGCAAGGCCCATGACTGAAGCAGGTCCAGGAGGAGGGTGGGAATGTTGTATTCGCAGCTTTGCAGCGAGGTTATCGGGTGATCGCGAAAGCTTGTCACTTGGAAATTAGAAATGCCGGGCTCAGTCCTGCCGCAGGCTACCAAAGCGCACGAGCAAACAAACGATGAAGCGAGCCTGGGGGATCAACACTGGAAGCTGATTGGGTCAGTTTATGACGCAAAGAACAACTTCGTGTGACGTTCCACATGAATTGTAAGAAGCCACATAGTTCAGAGTTTGTGGTGTCTGTAAGTCATTGATTTTTAACGTCCGCCGTTCTGTGTTGTGCACCACATTTGTGTCTTTGGACGCATAAATCTGAGTCTGATTACGCTCTTTAAAAAGATGTTATAAAACAACGACCTAAGGGATTGGGTGAATTGGGTTTCGCTGACCTGGGTAAGCTCGTTCAAATCTTGCTCTTAGCATGCTGCATGGCTGCGACGTGCGTTGGGCCGATAGAGATTTCGGCAACGCTGCTGCGCGGATCCCTGTCGATAACGGACCATCCACGGGGATGCCGACGACACTCAGGTGGGCTTTGCGTTGGCCGTGATCGGCTCGATCAAGTCCGGGCCATCATCGCGGGATCCAAAGGGCGCGACGGGATGATGCGACAGGCGCGCGCTTTGCCCGAGATCAGGATCTTCGGATCCTGACAGCCAGGCCTCCTGCTCCTCGAGATCTAGGAGGACCGGCATCCGGTGATGGATCGCCGCCACATCGTCATTGGCCGCGCGGGTCATCATCGTGCAGGTCAGCAGATCCTGCCAGCGAGACGCCAGACCGGCGGCGAAGAGCGTCTCTGTATTGCCAGCGCTCTGGATGAAGTGGGGCTGCTTTGCGCCCTTCGGCCCGGTCCATTCGTAATAGCCCCGCATGGGGATGAGACAGCGCCCGGTGCGCCAGACCTGACGAAAGGACGGCTTCAGCGCCGCATCTTCGATGCGCGCGTTGAAGGTCGTGGCCTTCCAGTCCGCCATCGTTCCGTCATGCCAGGAGGGAATGAGCCACCACCGGGCGAGGAGCGGCTTGCGCTCCGGACCTCCGAGAAGGATCACGCTGCTTGTCGGCGCGACATTGAAGCGTTGACGCCAGTTGCCGAAGGGCGCTGCATCGATCCACGAGGTATCGAGCCCGGCGCTTCTCAGATTGGGATCGACAAACCGACCGCACATCAATTTTGCCCTCTGTCCACATTCTGCGTCACGTTTCTACCCAACGACGCTCGACGAGACGGGTCGCGGCGAAAGTGTCAAGACGCGCGCAAATCATGCAGATAGATCCGCACGGCGTCTTGCACATGCCGAAACCGATCTCCGCCAAGATGCTTGCCACCAAACCAACGGGTCACCACGATCAGATGATCGTACAATTCTTCCCGTTCCAGCATCCTCAGGATGACCATCCCGGCGCCCGCTTCCCCATCATCATTTTTGCAAGGCCCGTTGGCGGTCAACACAGCCCAGGTGTTATGGGTCGCTTTGGCGAACTTCTTTTTGCGGCAAAGCTCCTTGACCAGTGCCTTGGCCTCGCAGTCGGAGGAACACGGAGCGCCTGAAACGGCATACTTCGACCCACGGTCGCTGATGATGTTGTCGAAGATGCGCATCGGGCAGAGTTTAAGTCCCTCAACAGTAGAAGCAAGAACGGCCCGCAATCGCCGCTCATCGCCATCTTAGGTGCCGCGATGCGGCACCCGTTGCCTGCCGTTCGACCCGGTCCGCAGCATTTTTGCGCTTCCTGAGTTTGGCTGATCCGGAGCTGACTGCAGCTATGTAAGAAGCATCACATCGCCTGAGCGCTTTGATGGACCTCTGGGAGGTATCCTGCCCCGAAAAGATCCACAATCGGTTGGGGCGTCAGAACTTGAACCGTTTCAGAGCTTGAGAGCGCATGTGGAACGTAACCGTCAAAGGACCAATGTAGAATTCTCCCCCGCCAGATCAGAAATGACGCGCCCGCCTGCGCAAAAAATACACCATCAGGCAGCTCCGAAATTCGGGCGTCAAAGGTCACTTTTTCTTTCTGCCGTGTGATGCGAGCCCGATGCAATGCCTTGTCAATTGTCTGGGGGAGAGGCGTGCTGAATTCGGCGGCTCCATGAACCTGTTCCCATAATTTACAGAACTCTTTGTATCGATCACGGCGGCAAGCTGCACAGGGGCGGTGGCCGGCAGAAAATGCGGTCGCCTCGTCAAGAAAAAACAGCTCTGTGTAATTATGTGGCTGCATGATCTCTCTGTGCGCATTTTTGTACGAGAGCGCACAGGCAACCCAATTCGGATGGCGGTGAGTATGGATGACTTCCTGTGCAGCATCATGCAGGATACCGCGATTGCCCATCAATGTACCACGTGCTGATACAGCGTGAAGTTGAGAAAAGGGATCGACCCTATTTTGATATGCCAAGGGAAACTCCACCCAATAATATGAAGATCTTAGAAAGGCGGTCAATGAGGCGTCAAGTTCAGCTGGGAGCTGCTGAACTTCGCGTTGCCACGTGTGGATGCGAGCACGGCACGAGTTGTATGTTCATTAAGGACTGGCCGTTTCGACACATTTGGTGTTCGATCAAGGGCCGTAGGTCAGAAGTCCGTCGGTCCATCTGGCCGGATCTGTGATCCGTATCTGCATCCTGAACCCGAAACCTGGAGTTATCGACATGAGCACCACGGGCAAGCAGCTGTTCACAACACTGGAAAGCAATGGCACGCTTACCGTCGCGATCGAGGATGTCACCTTTCCCGATCCGACCGGCACTCAGGTCCTTGTGAAAATGGAGGCGGCGCCGATCAATCCGTCGGATCTCGCCATTCTTGTCGGTGCTGCTGATCTCGAGAACGCCGAATACTCGCGTGGAAAATACGTCGCTACCATGCCTGAACCGTTCAATGCGGGATCCAAAGCGCGTCATGGACTGAAGCTACCTGCGGGGAATGAGGGCGCCGGGACTGTCGTTGCGACGGGTGAGAGCGATATGGCCAAGGCGCTGATGGGCCAGCGCGTCGCCTGTTTGTCGGGCAATGCTTACAGCCAGTATTGTGTCGTCGAGGCGGCCATGTGCCTGCCTCTGGGCGATTATTCGGCCGAGGACGGGGCGAGTGCGTTCGTCAATCCGATGACTGCTTTAGGGTTTATTGAAACCGC
>NZ_VFSV01000097.1 GCF_007004065.1 Palleronia caenipelagi
CAACTGTTTCAGAAACCGCCTGGCAGCCTTGGCGTTTCGCCTTGGCTGCACCAGAATGTCGAGCACATCGCGTTCGTCGGGAAATTGATCCCCCGGATCAATTTCTTGTCCTCCTCACCATCCACGTCCCGCCATAACCACATCTTGATGCCGTTGATCGGGACGGCGACTTCATCGAGGTGCCACTTATCTGACGCTGCGGGCCGGTCGCGCTTGATGCAATGCGCGAAATGCCGACCAAACCGGTTCACCCATTTCCGAACGGCTTCCCGGCTGACGATGACGCCTCGCTCGGCGAGCAGATCCTCTATATCCGCCGTGCTCAGCGCGAACCGATGATAGGCCCAAACGGCTTAGGCGACGACTTCACGGGGAAAACGGTAGCCCTTCAGGCGGAGCATCTCAGTTGGTACATTCATGGCGACCGGCTAAACACCCTCGGGTGCGTCTGCAAGTTGGCAATCCCAACACGCCTCGTGGGAATCCCCTTCGATTCAACAAACGCTGGAAATGCTTTGAATCTTAAATAATCACAATCGGCTTCCTTCATTGAAAGTTTATGATTGGCAAATAAAGGTGGGGCTGACTTTAGGAATTGGGGAAATGATATGAAGATCTTCGCAGCTCTTGCTATAGCCACAACAGTCGTTGGATGTTCACAAGCCAACTTCGAATCTGAGCCGGTCGTTGTGCCAACAGAAAAAGGACCAGTGACGTGCCAACTCTACGGACACAATCAGGTCGTATGGGACAAAGCGATCCTGATGCCCAATACCATTAGCGATGAAGAAGCACACGAAATTTGCATCAATGAAGGCACCCGCCGTCTAGCAACATCATCAAAGCGTTGACCTTGTTGTTATGTCGCGATTACGTCATCGCCGGCAAAAATTCTGGCAGCTCTACTGGATGTAGTCGAAGATGGAATGGCTTCTTAATAGCTTTTCCAATTGCTAAATCCGAGCAATACAGGAAAATCTCTACAATGCGCCCAATGATCCAGAGAATTGATCGACTCAAATTGTTCATAGAATTATGTTTCAGTGACAATGTAAACTGGATCGTCCTATCGAATGATAATCGGACCGCATTGTGACTCAGCTTGTTGACATCTCGCATTCAAAAGCACACCGCCCAAAGCTTGGCGCAGCAGAAGATTGGATGCTAATGCTTCAAATGCATAATAGATGCTGGCGTAGCGTAAGATCAATTTTATCTCGGATTGTGTGGTGCAGAACGTCAGGATTGCAAATCTAAATTTATCCTTTTAAATTTTAACTAGAAATATGGAAACCCTCAATGGCGAACAATAGCAATGCTTATCGGACAGGTGTCATATGTGAATTTCTACACATTACCTAGCATACGAGAGCAGAGCAGAGCAGACGAAGGTAAGTGAGTAATGGCGTTTATAAGAAGTCAATACCCAATTACGACGACTTCATGCCTCGTATTCTCGCCTTGCGATTTCATTATGTTGGATGGCGTCTATGATGGCAAGGATTCTTCCACCATGCTTCAAATCGAAAGGGGAGATCAGATTAGATTAAAGTTAAATGCTGGCTATCGTGCTCTCGTGATCGAACATCGGTTGGGTGCATGGATTGTCGCAGACAGTTCACAGGTTGGTACGCCTAAAGCAAAGATCAAATCAGCTGCTCGGCTAACCTTTATGTCAACCGAAGGCCAGGTTCTAAGAGTTCTAGTTCTCTCAGTATCAACCAATTCAGATAATGGTCGGCACTCGACGCTTTTGCTGCCACTTGATGACATAGGCTACCGTATCAACTATGTTTTGATCGACCGAGAGCTGAATGACGTGCAGGATCAATTCGAAGAGTTATTTTGCGCACCTTTCTTCGAGGGTGCCAAAATCCTTATGGGCTGCGGTCAAAGAAAACCCGTTGAGAACGTTAGGATTGGAGATGTACTGCAAACCACCACCAATGGAAAGGTTTCGGTAGAGTGGTGTGGCAAACGTCTTCTTGCTGCAACGGGCTCAAACGCGCCCATTTTTGTTGAAAAAGGCGAAATTGGAAACGATTCGTCATTAATCCTGAGCCCGCGTTCGAAAATATTCAGTTCTGGCAAGCACCCATACCGAAGAGGTGGTCAATTCGTTTCCGCCGCCAATTTGGTCAATGGATGTACCGTTCGCTGGTTGCCAGATCAATATATCACGCATTTCTATATACGCATTAAACAACCCAGCTTCATTATTGCGAATGACTCGCAAATCAGCACATTTCCCGCTCCTGGTGTTTTGAGTCTGAGGGATCTTACCAGTTGCGGCTGATTTCATCGAGTGCGTTCATGGCGCGGCGTTCCCGGGCGATGATGTCGTCGGCGGTTTTGCTTCAGGGCACCTCGAAAAATTGCTGTGACCGCCCCTCTGGGATAGAAGTAGAAGGCACACGGCTTCAGGGGTTTACGATGGCGCAGATGGGTTTCTTCGATCTTTCAGACCGCTATGCGAGCCTGGATGCCGAGCGGGACCCGTTGGTCGAGATCGACGCCATCGTGCCGTGGGAGGAGTTTCGCCCTGCGCTGGAGCGTGTCTGGCGCAAGCCCGAGGCGATGCGCAAGTCGCGTGCCGGGCGCAAGCCGATGGACGCGGTGCTGATGTTCAAGACACTTGTGCTGGGCGCCCTCTATAACCTGTCCGACGACCAGATCGAGTACCAGGTCCGCGACCGGTTGCCCTTGATGCGGGATTGCCAACTTGTTCTGCACCGATTGTAAAAGTCCTACGCGGATACGATCATGCGGTCATTTCGAGGGCGTAGCTGCGCCACAGATCGAAGGCATCTGATCTGGCGTGACGGTAAGAGATGTCGGTAAGTCGGTGGCGGCGGGGTCTGAAGATCACATTGATCTGGTCGTGGGCGGAGAGGAAGCGCTGCGCTTGCCTGAGCGATTTGAACTGACCCATGAGCTTCTCTCGCTTCCGGGTTGGCCGGTGCGAGCCCTCAATATGATTATTCAGGCCCTTGTGCGGGCGATGATCTGCGTCCGGAGCCAGCTGGCGGATCGGTTTGATATAGCTGCGCAACTTGTCCGTGACGATAACGCGAGGCTGGCCAAACCGGGCGATCAACTGTTTCAGAAACCGCCTGGCTGCCTTGGCGTTTCGCCATGGCTGCACCAGAATGACGAGCACATCGCGTTCGTCGGGAAATTGACCCCCCGGATCAATTTCTTGTCCTCCTCACCATCCACGGCCCGCCATAACCACATCTTGATGCCGTTGATCGGGACGGCGACTTCATCGAGGTGCCACTTATCTGACGCTGCGGGCCGGTCGCGCTTAATGCAATGCGCGAAATGCCGACCAAACCGGTTCACCCATTTCCGAACGGCTTCCCGGCTGACGATGACGCCTCGCTCGGCGAGCAGATCCTCTATATCCGCCGTGCTCAGCGCGAACCGATGATAGGCCCAAACGGCGTAGGCGACGACTTCACGGGGAAAGCGGTAGCCCTTCAGGCGGGGCATCTCAGCTGGTACATTCATGGCGACCGGCTAAACACCCTCGGCTGCGTCTGCAAGTTGGCAATCCCTCTTCCGCTGATGATAAGTCACCACGCCAGCACAGCCGCAAGCCGTTGCCCGATCATCTGGACTGGCACGATGAAATGCTGTGTCTAGGCTAGGATTGTACCCGCTGTGGCGGCAAATTGAAGACGCTCTTCACTTCAGACGAATAGCTTTGTCGCGTCTTGCGACGGATGGCTTTGACCAGCTTGTCGGCCGAAGCTTTGCTGGTTCCGGATTTCTGGTTCATCGTCACTCCTTGAGGGTTACGATGAACCAGAAATCCTCCGTTAGCTAAGCCTCAATTCTGCCAAACGGGTGCTGACGTCAGACAAGCCAGAGCCGTGAACGCCTCGCCACTCCAAACAAGTAACCTTCACAGAACTGGCCTGACGGCCAATGCGCCTTCGAACGTGCCTGCTAAAGCACAGCCACATGCTCCCACGCGCGCGCCGAGATGGACAATTTTTACTCCGCCGCTCAGGCCGGAATTTGCTCCGACTTTGGCTGAGCCGGGTGCTTGATCGCATCGCCGATCACGAGATCAAGCGTATCGCCGAATTGATGCCTTGGCGTTACGCTGGCTGCGTACGTAACAGCCGCCGCAGCCCGGTCGTCACAGCGCCTTACCCGGACAAACACAGCCATTCTAGGAACCCACCATGTCTTTCGATCCGTACGACCCCAGCCCGCCCAGCCACTTTCCGCCGATCTCACCCGCCGCGCGTCGTCTAGAGCATCCGGTGCGCCGCCTTGCCGAGGGTCTCAGCGAAGAGGACCGCTGCGTCCTCTATGCAAATCTTTCACGCTCCCATCCAGACTATCGGCCCTGCGACTTCAGCCTCGGACACACCCGGGTCACGGTCACGCAGGACAGTGAGACGCTGGTCTTTCCGAGGCCTCTGCCGTTGGTTAAGCACCTGCTCTGCGCAAGCGGCTACCTGCGCTGGCTTCACCGCAAGTATACCCTTCCGGGCTTCGTCGAGATCACACCCGGCGACCGGGTGCTCGATTGCGGCGCTTATGTGGG
>NZ_VFSV01000098.1 GCF_007004065.1 Palleronia caenipelagi
CGAAGCTGCGGCAGGGCAGCTATTTCCCCGGCTTTCTGGAACCCCGCAAGACGTCCGAGAAGGCGCTTGTTGCTGTGATCCAAGAAGCATGGATGGGCGGCGTGTCTACGGGCCGGGTTGATGAGTTAGCGCAGGCTATGGGCTTGTCTGGCATCTCCAAGAGCACAGTGTCGAAGCTGTGCAAAGACATTGATGAGCGCGTGAACGAGTTCCTGAACCGCCCGCTCACCGGCGAATGGCCGTTCGCCAATGTCTCTCGGACCATTGGCGTTCGATTGGCTCACTCTGGCTGGACGCGACATATCTCAAGGTCCGCCAGGGCGACCGGATCGTCAGCGTGGCGGCGATAATAGCGGTCGCGGCCAACACCGACGGGCGACGTGAGATCATCGGCCTTGGATCAGGCCCTTCGGAAGCGTTCACCGGGGAAACGATCCCCCGGATCGTTTCCTGGCCCGGCTTACCCTTCTGGATGGACGTCCTGCGGGGACTGAAGGCGCGTGGGCGCGATGGCACCAAGCTGGTGATCAGCGACGCCCACAGTGGCCTGCGTGCCGCCATCGAGCGCGTGTTTGAGGGTGAGCCTGCGAACGGGCAGCGCTGCCGCGTCCACTGGATGCGCAATGCGCTCGCCCATGTGTCACGCGGCCAGCACACCGTCGTGGCCGCACTCGCCATCGGGCTCGAACCAATGGCGCCTCAATGGCTCGTTCCGCCAGGCTTTCGACCAGCCCGACCGCGCATCAGCCGGAGAAACATGGCGCAAGGTGGCAGATCAGCTTCGCTCTCGCTGGCCCAAACTGGCCGGGCTGATGGATGCCAGTGAGCACGACGTCCTGGCCTACATGGCCTTCCCGCGCCAGCACCGCACCAGGTTACACAGCACCAACCCGATCGAGCGCCTCAACAAGGAGGTCAGACGCCGCGCCGATGTCGTCGGGTTCGGGCCCTCCTTCGAACCGATGGCAGTCCGGCCCTCACTCCCGAACGAAGCCTCAATCATTCGCCTGATCGGTGCTGTGCTGTTCGAGCAGAACGACGAATGGCAGACCGCCAGCCGCTACATGCAGGTCGAAGCCTTCACCCAGATCGACCACGAGCAGACCGATCCCATTCTCAGCGTCACGACACAAGCCACCTGATCATGACCTCAGGCCACCCGACCAATTACAACACCTTGACGGACGTGACCCACGCCATCCACAAGACGAAAGATCTCACCAAACGTCGCGACGGTAACCTCTGGGCTTTGGCCCGATGCCGACCGCACGTCTGTCCAGAAAACCTACGTCACCTTCGATACGCGCCGGTATTTTGCCGCCTTCCACGCATCCGTCTCGAGTATGTTTTGCAGGACCTCTGTGGCAGCAATGACGTCAGCGTCGTCTATGTACAGCGGCGTAAAGCCGAAGCGCATGAGATTGGGGGGGCGAAAATCACCAATGACGCCGCGATCGATCAAGGCTTGCATCACCGCGTACCCGTTCGGGTGTGCGAAGGACACCTGGCTGCCGCGCGCAGACGGTTCGCGGGGTGTCGCCAGGATGAGCTCCGGACAGCGCGCCTCCACCTCGGCGATGAAGAGGTCGCTGAGACGGAGAGAGGCCGAGCGGATCGCGGCCATGTCCACGCCATCCCAGACGGTCAGGGCTTCCTGCAGGACAGAGAGTTGCAGGATCGGTGGCGTGCCGATCCGCATCCGTTCGGTGGTCAGGGCCGGACGGTAACCTGGGTCCATGGCGAAGGGGGCGGCGTGGCCCATCCAGCCCGCAAGTCCGGGGGCAACGGCATCGATCAGATCAGGTCGGACATAGATGAAGGCGGGCGCACCCGGACCGCCATTCAGGTATTTATAGGTGCAGCCCACCGCAAATTCGGCTTGCGACCCGGCGATGTCGAGAGCGACCGCTCCCGCCGAATGGGCCAGATCCCAGATCATCACGGCACCCGCAGCGTGCGCCGCGCGGGTGATGGCGTCCATATCGTGCATCCGCCCCGTCCGGTAATCCACATGGGTCAGCATCACCACCGCGACCTCATCTGAAATAGCCTCGACCACGTCTTCGGGTTCCGGCGTACGGAGGATGTGACCCTTGCCAATCGTCTCAATCAGCCCTTGTGCCATATAGAGATCGGTCGGAAAGTTGCCGCTGTCCGACAGGATCACCTTTCGGTCTGGCCGCATTTTCAAAGCGGCATCAAGCGCCTGATAGACTTTGACCGACAGGGTGTCGCCCGTGGCCACAGAACCTTTGGGCGCGCCGATCAGTGACGCGATCCGATCGCCCACAACGCGGGGCAAATCCATCCATCCCGCACTGTTCCACGCCCGGATCAGCTGTCCGCCCCACTCCTCTTCGATGACTTGGGCGGCCCGCGCGGCAGCGCCTTTGGGCAACACGCCCAGCGAATTGCCGTCGAGATAGATCACGCCATCGGGGATCTCAAAGAGGTCCTTGCGGGGCAGTTGCATGGGGGTTGCCCTCCGTTTGATCTCAATGGGCCGATTTGACAAAGCGATTGTTGCGCAAGTCGTCGAACGCCTGTTGCAGCTCGGCGGGTGTGTTCATCACGATGGGGCCGTGCCAGGCCACGGGCTCTTCGATGGGGGCTCCGGCGACGAGCAGAAACCGTATGCCATCAGGGCCTGCCTGCACCTCGATCTCATCCCCGCTACCGAACTGGACGAGCGTCTGGTTCCCCGAAAGATCGCGGATGTTGAGTTCTTGGCCGGCAACTTCCTTCTCCAGTAGCACCCCCCGTGGCGCGGAGGCGTCGGTGAACCGACCCGCTCCGGCAAAGACATAGGCGAAGGTGTTGCGGTAGGTGTCGACCTTAAGCCGTTTCCGCAAGCCAGCGGGAACAGAGACGTCGAGATAGAGCGGTTCGGCGGCGATGCCGTCCACCGGCCCGGTCTTGCCCCAAAAATCGCCGATGATGACCCGGACAGAGGTGCCGTCATCGTCAACGACAGTGGGGATATCCCCACTGGAGACGTCCTGATAACGCGGTTCGGTCATCTTTAGGCTGGCTGGCAGGTTCGCCCAGAGCTGAAAGCCGTGCATCTGGCCCTGCGCATTTCCCTTCGGCATCTCCTGATGCATGATCCCGGACCCAGCCGTCATCCACTGCACATCACCGGCCCCGAGCGTTCCCGTATTGCCGAGGCTGTCGCTGTGGCTGACCTCGCCTGACAGCACATAGGTGATCGTCTCGATGCCACGGTGGGGATGCCACGGAAACCCGTTTGCATAAGCCGCCGGATCATCGTTGCGAAAATCATCGAAGAGCAGGAACGGATCGAACCGGCGCGGCTCGTGGAAGCCAAACGCTCGATGCAGATGAACCCCGGCGCCTTCCATCGTGGGCTGCGCCATGCTGAGGGACGTGGCGGGACGGATCGACATGGCTGTACTCCTCTGATTTTTGTGCGGCTTACGAGATGGCCCCGGACGTGAAGCCGGGGCGCTCTTCGGGTCATCCCTCTGCCACTTTGATCTGGATTTTCACATCCGTGGGGCGGGCTTTGACGGCGCGGTCGAAGGCGGCGATGCTGTCGGCAAAGGCGAAGGTCTCGGAGATCAGCGGCTTTAGGTCCACCTTGCCCGAGGCCATCAGCGCGATGGCGCGGTCATACATGTTGGCGTAGCGGAACACGGTTTCCATGCGCAGCTCCTTCGACTGGGCCAGCACCAGATCGAACGGGATCGGATCGGGGGGCATGCCCACCCACACGACGCAGCCCGCAGGCGCCGCGGCCTCCAGCGCCGATTGCACCGATCGCGGCGCGCCCGCGCATTCGAACACCACATCCGCGCCCCAGCCATCCGTTGCGGCGGCGAGCACCTCGGCGGGATTGTCGCGGGTGACATTGATCGGTTCGATCCCGTCATAGGCCGCCGCGACGCCGAGCTTGTCATCCACCAGATCGGAGATGAAGACTTTGGCACAACCGCCCGCCAGCGCAGCCAGTGCGACCATGATCCCGATGGGACCCGCGCCGGTCACAAGGGC
>NZ_VFSV01000099.1 GCF_007004065.1 Palleronia caenipelagi
CCACCGGGTAACGCCGTCCCCGGCGATTGCGACGTCCGTAATGCCCATATCCAGATGATCGCCGTCCGCGGCCGGATCGCCTGGCAGAAGGCAACAGGCTACGGTCAGGGTTCCCGCGTTGAAGCCCAGAACGGCCGCTACAAGCAGGTGATCGGACCCGCGCTACGAGGCCGAAATATGGAGAGCCAAAAACTCGAAACCGTGATCGCCGTCAATGTCTTGAACCGAATGACCGACCTCGGTCGCGCGGCCTATGAGCGTGTCATCTGGTCAGGCTGGAAAAGGGGGAGCTGCGACCAGCGAATGGTTTATGCAACACGGTCCGCGGATCCGATCACGCGGTCATTTCGAGGGCGTAGCTGCGCCACAGATCGAAGGCATCTGATCTGGCGTGGCGGTAAGAGATGGCTGAAAGTCGGTAGCGGCGGGGTCTGAATATCACATTGATCTGGTCATGGGCGGAGAGGAAGCGCTGCGCTTGCCTGACCGACTTGAACCGTCCCATGAGCTTTTCTCGTTTCCGCGTTGGTCGGTGCGAGCCCTCAATACGGTTATTCAGGCCCTTATGAGCCCGGTGATCTGCGTCTGGAGCCAGCTGGCGGATCGGTTTGATATAGCTCCGCAATTTGTCCGTGACGATAACGCGAGGCTGGCCAAACCGGGCGATCAACTGTTTCAGAAACCGCCTGGCTGCCTTGGCGTTTCGCCTTGGCTGCACCAGAATGTCGAGCACATCGCCGTTCCCGTCCACGGCCCGCCATAACCACATCTTGATGCCGTTGATCGGGACGGGGACCTCATCGAGGTGCCACTTATCTGACGCTGCGGGCCGGTCGCGCTTGATGCAATGCGCGAAATGCCGACCAAACCGGTTCACCCATTTCCGAACGGCTTCCCGGCTGACGATGACGCCTCGCTCGGCGAGCAGATCCTCTATATCCGCCGTGCTCAGCGCGAACCGATGACAGGCCCAAACGGCGTAGGCGACGACTTCACGGGGAAAACGGTAGCCCTTCAGGCGCGGCATCTCAGCTGGTACATCCATGGCGACCGGCTAAACACCCTCGGGTGCGTCTGCAAGTTGGCAATCCGAAGTGGACAAGTCAACGTTTGTCCGCAAGTGTATCGATAAAAGTTGACCTAAATATTTCATTTGATCCGAAGTTGAAAAGGGGTCTCGCATGGCTGAACCTGACACTGAACTCACCGTACCTCTTCAGGAACAGTCTGACCTTCTTTACTTCGACTTCAACCTTGATGGTGTCGAAGATATCATACAGATTAGGCGAAGTGACAGCGTTTGGACGGGCACACAGTTTTTAGACATATGGTCTGTGGAATTTTGGGAAGTGGGATCTCTGTCAGACCCCGGATTTTCACATCCTGATGATGTAGCAATATTACATCCAGTAACCGTCGAAGCCGTAAAATATTTAGCGTCGGCCGATTTCAATAAAGATCTTTATAATGATGTCAAACGACCTCATGATTACGCCCAAACACTCACCCTTGCAGACGATCTCAATAGTGATGGTTATGTCGATCTTCAGTTTAGCGTTGGCTTCAACTATGAAGATCCCTTATATGGAAGTCGGTATGAATATCTTACTGAAAACGGCATAGAGTTTGCAGGCTATATTCTTGATAACGGGCGTTATCAAGATCACACTGATGATTTTTACGGAGACCCTCCTCATCAACTGTCAGAGATAATACAGGCTTTTGAGCGTGTTATCTCTGGTTCCGTTGATCTCGACGAAGACGGCGCACTGGAGAAATTCGCAGTCCTAGATTTTCAAAGTCGATCCTGGGGAAGCCTATATGATGGTGATAGTAATATAATCGAGAGTTGGGATCGTCAACAATCTGCAAATTATGTGGAACTCTATGAATTCGATGATCAACTGGCGATTTGGCGGGACTCTGAGGAATATCCCAATACCCCTGTACCCCTAGCTTACGATAATGTTTGGGGACTGATACCGACCCTCATATTTGATTCCGATGATCCTCTGAACGTCGAACAGGTGATGTCGACGCTGTCGAGGCTTCCTGGATATGGTACGCAGGGGTTTTACGAGGGCCTGTCTTCCTATGATTGGTACACAGCGTATCATGACTGGTATACGGGGCCCGGAGGCTCTGTCGATTATGATGCGATGTTCCTGTTCGCCAATTCGATAAATGCTAACCAGGATCCGACCTTCCAGCTGGGCATGACTCAAGCGTTGCTGCAGGACGCACTCGACAGTCGCGGTGGATCGATCAGCGTTGATCTTGATGAGTTCATCACAGACCCAGACCCCACTGGAGACCCGCTGACCTACAGCGCGATTGATTTGCCGGCAGGTCTCATTCTGGACAGTTCGACGGGCGTTGTCAGCGGCGCCTCCGAAGAAACCATGACGACCAGTTTCATGGCCGATGACGGGAGAGGCGGAACTTTTACGACCACTGTCTCATTCAGCTTACCGGGGCTTGACGGCATCGTCGATGGCACCGCAGGAGGCGACGTTATCACGACCAATTTCGTCGATGCTTACGGTGATACCCTGACCTTTAGCAAAGTGGATCACAAGGTGCTTGGCTATGAGGGAGACGATTATATCGGTATCGCCAAAGGCATTGGCATCGAAGTGTCCGGCGGCGCGGGCAATGATGTGATCCGCATAAACTCCGCAACTGGAACTGCCTCGGGCGATGGGGGAAACGATACGATCCACACCGGGGTGCGGTCCATGGTGGTCGACGGTGGCACCGGCGATGACATGCTAATCGCGAATATGTGCTACGGCGCCAAGCATACGTTGACGGGTGGTGAGGGTGCCGATACCTTCGTTTTCACGGCAGCTTCGACGCGGAAGATGAGCGTCGCGACTGTGACTGATTTTGATCCAGAACTCGATACTCTGGTCATCGAGGGCGAGGTTGTGGATCTATCCAGGGCTTGGCTCTATGACTTCCGTAGCATCACCACAACAGCCGGCGGCGACCGGGTGCTCGGCTACGGAGATAACGATGAAATCGTGATCAGCAATCTGATCGATGTTGATGATCTGTTATATCAGTTCTGATTCTGGCGCAGATTGCGCGATATCCCGGTTGCTAAACCTCACAACACTCTGAAAGATTGAGACAAGTTCTGTTAGGGTCGTAGGATGAATTTTGGCTACGTGCGGCAATCTCACGGAGCGTGTTGCACGGGATTGCCAACTTGCAGACGCACCCGAGGCTGTTTAGCCGGTCGCCATGAATGTCCCAGCTGAGATGCGCGCCTGAAGGGCTTGTCTTATGACTGCCCTCGGCTCCTTTGCGATAAGGGAGCCGCTTCCCGGCTCCCCAAACATGCCGGGAAGCGGCGGGGGACGGATCGGGAATGGGTCGGCCGTTCTGGGCCGTGCGGTAGTGTGATCGCCCCGAGCGTGTTGCATGGACCAAGCTGAGGGCGCATTTGCCGCTTTCCCAGTCTGATCAGATGACACGCTCATGGGCCGCGCGACCGAGGTCGGTCATGCGGTTGAGGGYTTTGACGGCGATCAGGGTCTCGGTTGTTTGGCTCTCCATATTTCGGCCTCGTAGCGCGGGCCCGATCACCTGCTTGTAGCGGCCGATCTGGGCTTCGACACGGGAGCGCTGACCGTAACCYGTTGCCTTCTGCCAGGCGATGCGTCCGTGGTCGGCGATCATCTGGATATGGGCATTGCGGACGTCGCAATCGCCGGGGACGGCGTTACTCGGCGGCGGAATGATCACCTCCACATCCGGCCCGAAGGCTTCCTGTATCATCGCCGTCGGCGGCGCGCCGTCATAGGCGCCATCGCCGAGGAAACGGCACACAACCTCCGCCACCTGAGCCAGCAGCTCGGGCAGCGCGCCGGGATCGCCGACATGCTCAGTGGTCAGGTTTGAGGTGACGATGTGACCGCTCCCCGGGTCGAGGCCGAT